>CP119326.1:1318712-1978068 GCA_029202665.1 Candidatus Brevundimonas colombiensis | reverse complement strand
CTGATGAACTGCGACGCCCTGGTCATGCTGGGGACCGACTTCCCCTATCGCAACTTCTACCCGTCCGACGCCAAGATCATCCAGATCGACCGCGACCCGTCGTCCCTGGGCAAGCGCGCCCATCTGGCGCAGGGGATCGTGGGCGACGTGGCCGAGACGGTTCCCGCCCTGATCCCGCACCTGAAGGCGGATCGCTCGCCGCGCTTCCTGGAAGCCGCCCGCAAACACTATGCCGAGGCGCGAAAGGGTCTGGACGAACTGGCCCGGCCCGCGCCGGCCGGCCGACCCATCCATCCGCAATATCTGGCCGCCGTGATCGACCGGCTGGCCGCCCAGGACGCCGTCTTCACCGCCGACGTCGGCACCCCGACCGTCTGGGCCGCCCGCTATCTGACCATGAACGGGCGGCGTCGTTTGCTGGGATCGTTCAATCACGGCTCCATGGCCAATGCGATGTTGCAGGGCATCGGCGCCCAGGCCGCCGCGCCCGACCGCCAGGTGATCTCCCTGTCCGGCGACGGCGGTTTCACCATGATGATGGGCGACTTCATCAGCCTGTCGCAACTGGGGCTGCCGCTGAAGGTCGTGGTGTTCAACAACGGTTCGCTGGGCTTCGTGGCCATGGAGATGAAGGCGTCCGGCTTCCTGGACGTCGGCACCGATCTGAAGAACCCCGACTTCGCCGCCATGGCCCAGGCCATGGGAATCAGGGCCTTCCGCGTCGAGGCGTCGGATCAGGTCGAGGATGCAATCGCCCAGGCCCTGGCCCACCCCGGTCCCGTCCTGGTCGATGTGGTCACGGCGGGCCAGGAGCTGGTCATGCCGCCCAAAATCAAGATGGAACAGGCCAAGGGCTTCAGCCTATTCATGCTCAAGGCCATCATGAACGGGCGCGGGGACGAGGTTCTGGAGCTGGCGCGCACCAATCTGTGACCGTCGGCGGGCTGCGTCTGGACTTCGGACGACGCGCGGGCGATGTCGTCTTTTCGCGGCAGAGGCGAAGGGGACGACGGCGGATGGCGAAGGATTGGACCACGGTCGGGCGACGCGGGCTTCGCCTGTCGATCCTGGCGGGCGTGCTGGTCCTGTCGGCGACGGCGCCGTCCTGGGCGCAGGATGCGGCCGAGGCGGACGGCGTGGCCCTGTCGTTCCAGGCGGCCGCGGCCCGGCTGGACGGGGTGTCCAGCGTGCGCCGCGCCGCCGACGCCAATGTCCTGGCGGCCGAGGCCCAGGCCGGCGCGGTCGCGCATCTGAACCGCCCCACCGTGTCGCTGGACGCCCAGCTGCTGCGCTATCAGAAGACGTTCGACATCGATTTGGGCGACGCCCTGGGCCAGGCCCAGGATGTCGCCGGCCAGCTGCTGCCGGGGCTGATCGGCGACCTGCCCGGCGTGCCGGGCGACGTGCTTCAGTCCATCAACGACCGGCTGCAACAGGCCCTGCCCGAGTTCTTCGCCAGCCTGCCCGGCAGTGTGCGTCTCAGGACCGCCGACACCGTCTTCCGCCCCGTCGCCACGGCGGTCGCCCCCCTCTACACCGGCGGCGCCATCCCGGCGCTGCGCGACGCGGCCGGGGCCAATGTCGAACTGGCCCGCGCCCGCCAGGCCGAGGCGGGCGACATCGAAAGCGTCAATCTGGTCCGCGCCTATTTCGGCCAGACCCTGACGCGCGAAGCCCTGACCATCGCGCGCGACACCCGCGACGGGTTCGACCTGCACCTTCGCAACGCCCAGGTGATGGAGCGCGAAGGCGTGCTCAGCGCCGGTCAGAGGCTTCAGGTCCAGGTCGCCCGCGACGCCGCCCAGCGCCAGGTCGACCGCGCCGAACTGGAGCATGATACGGCGGTCCAGAGCCTGTCGCGCCTGATGGACGTACAGGGTCGGGTGCGCCCCACCAGCCCCCTGTTCGTCAACGCCTCGCCCGCCCCGCCGGTCGACGATTTCATCGCCTCAGGGGCCGCCAACCATCCCCGCATCGCCCAGGCCCAGGCGGGCCGCGATCTGGCCGAGGCGGGCGTCGATCTGGCCCGGTCGCGGTTCAAGCCGTCCGTCTTCGCCTTCGGGACCTATAATCTGAACCCGGACCACGCCCTGCCGACCGAGCCCGACTGGGCCGTGGGCGTGGGTGCGCGCCTGACCCTGCTGTCGTCGCTGGATCGCGGCCGGATGCTGGGCGCCGCCCAGGCCAGGGCCCAGGCCGCCGAACAGGTCGAGCGCGGCGTCCGCGACGAGGTGCGCCTGCTGGTGATCCGCGCCTATAATCTGGTCGAACTGTCGCGCCGCCAGTTCCTGTCGCTGGATTCGAGCCTGGCCGCCGCGACCGAGAACCTGCGCATCCAGGACCTGTCGTTCCGCGAGGGCGAGGCGCCGGCCTCGGCGGTGATCGACGCGCGCAATCTCTTGGGAACGGCCCGGCTGCAACGCGCGGCCGCCGCCTATGAATACGAACTGTCCCTGGCCGCCCTTCTGGCCGCCAGCCATCGCAGCGGACAGTTCGCCGACTATCTCAACCGCGCCGACCGGGTGATCGCCCCATGACCGACCCTGCCCCCATGGACGTCACGCCCGCCCCGCGCCGCCGCCCGCGCCCGACGATCAGGACCGTAGCGATCGGGGTCGCCGTGCTGGCCGTCGTCGTCTTCATCGCCGTCGGCCTGTATCTCGCCGCCCGCCCGGCCGCGCCCCAGGTCCAGGGCATGGTCGAGGCCGAGACCTTCACCGTCGCCACCAAGGCCCCCGCCCGCGTCGAACGGCTGCTGGCCTCAGCCGGCGACCGGGTGGTCGAGGGCCAGGCGCTGGCGGTCCTGTCCAGCCCCGAGATAGAGGCGCGCGACCAGCAGGCCGCCGCCGTCCTGCAAGGCGCCGAGGCGGTGCAGCAGCTCAGCCGCCTGGGCGCGAGGGCCGAGGATGTGCGGTCGCTGGAATCCGTCTGGCGCGGCGCCCAGGCGGCGGCGCAACTGGCGGCCCAGACCGCCCGGCGGGCCGAGAACCTGTTCGCCGAGGGCGTCATCTCGGCCCAGCGGCGCGACGAGGCCGTCGCCGCCCGCGCCGCCTCCGCCGCCCAGTCCGAGGCCGCCCGTCAGCAGTATCTGAAGGCCGTCGCCGGAACCCGCCAACAGGACAAGGCCATCGCCGACGCCCAGGTCGCCGCCGCCCGCGCCGGCGTCAGCGAGACCCAGTCCCTGCAAACCGAAACCCGCCTGGTCGCCCCCGTCGCGGGCGAGATCGCCGAGCGTTTCGCCAATCCGGGCGAACTGGTCCTGATCGGCGTGCCGGTCTTCACCGTGGTCGATCTGAGCCACGTCTGGGTCTCGTTCAACCTGAAGGAAGACGCCTTCGCCGGGTTGAAGATCGGCCAGACCGTGCGCGGCGACATCCCCGCCCTGAACCGCAAGGCCGTGCCGTTCCGCGTCACCTTCATCAGCCCCCAGGGCGACTTCGCCACCTGGCGCGCCACGCGCCAGTCGCGCGGCTATGATGTGCGCAGCTTCGAAATCCACGCCCAGCCCGTCTCGCCTGTCGAGGGCCTGCGCCCGGGCATGAGCGTGCTGCTCGACTGGCCGGCCCGGTGACGACGCCGGCGGGCGGGCGGACCGGCCGGCGCTCGGGCGGGGTCTTCGCCCGCGCCTTTCACGCCGAGGTCGCGCATCTGGCCCGCAGCCGCTGGGACCTGATCCTGCTGATCGTCATGCCGCTGGTTCTTCTGGCGGTGATCGCGGCCATGCTGTTCCAGGGGGTGATGCGCGACGTCCCGGTCGCCGTGGTGGACCAGGACCATTCCAGCTTCAGCCGCGCCGCCATCCGCGACATGCAGGCCAGCGCGGGCATCCGCGTCGTGGCCCAGCCGACCGATCTGGAAGCCGCCTGGTCCCTGATGCGGTCGGGCCGGATCTACAGCGTCGCCTATATTCCCAAGGGGGTCGAACGGAACGCCTTTCGCCAGTCCGACGCCGTGATCGTCTATTACAACGGCGCCTTCCAGACCGTCGGGTCGCTGGCGTCCGGCGCCCAGACGCTGGCCCTGGCGAACGCCGCCGCGCCGATGATCCTGGCGCGCGCCCGCGCCGCCGGCCTGCCCGCCGCCGACCTGAAACCGCCCGCCGTCCAGGTGACGCTGCTGGGCAATCCACAGCTCAGTTTCGAACTGTTCCTGGGCGGTCTGATCGCGCCGGGCGTGCTGCATCTGCTGATGGCGTGCGCGGCGGTGATGGGCGTGGGGCGCGAGTTGCGCGGCGGCTCGCTGAAAGCCTGGTCGGCGCGGATGGATGGCCGTTTGATCGCCGCCCTGGCCGGCAAGCTGACGCCCTATGTCCTGGTCTTCACCCTGTGGGGTCTGGCCTGGATCGCCTGGCTGTGCGGCTGGCGCGGTTGGGGGATAGAGGGCAGCCTGCCGATGCTGACCGCCGGCCTGATCGCCCTGATGGCCGCGACCGCCGCCCTGTCGGCCCTGCTGATCGCCCTGACCGGGGATATGGATGTCAGCTATTCGGCCACGGCCATCTACGCCGGCGCGGCCATCGCCTTTTCCAACGGCACACTGCCGCTGAACCACGGCCCCGCCTTTTCGCAGATCTGGAGCGCCGTCCTGCCCTTCACCCACTATCTGCGGCTGCAAAGCCAGCAGATGGTTCTGGGGTCCGACCTGTCCGCCTCCCTGCCGTCCCTGCTGATCCTGTCGGGCGTCGCCGTCGGCGCCTTCGCCCTGTCCGTTCCGCTGGCGCACCGACTGGCCGGACGCGACCCCAAGCCGGAGCCCATCCGCCTGGACCTGCCGCCCCAATCTTTCGGCGGCGCGTTTCTGGGGGCCTTCGCGGGGATATTCAGGCATCGCCCGCTGTCCAGCACCCTGCTGCTGGCGGTGGTCGCCTACGCCTTCTATTATCCGCTGGCCTATGCGGGACAGACGCCGGTCAAACTGCCGCTGGCGGTCGCGGATCAGGACGATTCGCCGCTCAGCCGCCGTCTTGTGCGCGAGATCGACGCCACCCAGGCCCTGGACGCCGTGGTCGTCGTCCGCTCCCCCCACGAGGCCGAGCGGATGATGCGCAACGGCCGGGTCGACGCCGTCCTGAACATTCCCCACGACTTCCAGGCCAGCCTGATCCATGGCGACCCCAAGGGGGTGGGTCTTTATCTGAACGGCGCCTATCTGGTCCGGGCCACCGCCATGGGCAAGGCCCTGGCCGGCGCGGCGGCCGCAGCGGCCGAACACACCCTGTCGCCCCTGGCCGAGGCGACACGCCTCGCCGAACGCGCGCCAACCGTCGTCCAGCGGCCGCTCTACAACACCGCCGAAGGGTATGGCAGCTATGCTGTGCCCGCCGTCAGCGCCATCATCCTGCAACAGACGCTGCTGCTCGGCGCGGCCCTGTTCGCGGGTTTGCGACGCGAGGCCAGGTCGGCTCCGCTGGGGCTGGCCGGGTTTGCGGGCCTGTGGTCGGCCCTGACCCTGATCGGCTGCATGGCCGGTCTGTTCTATTTCGGCTTCGTCTTCTGGTTCCAGGACTATCCGCGCATGGGCGATCTGGCGGGCGTGCTGGTCGCCCTGCCGATCTTCGCGGCGGGCGTATCGGCGCTCGGCCTGGCCATCGGCAGCCTGTTCGACCGGCACGAACGCGCCATGCAGATCCTGGTCGGAACCTCGGTGCCGCTGTTCTTCCTGGGCGGCGCGGCCTGGCCCCCGTTCCTGATGCCCCAGCCCCTGGTCTGGCTGGCGAAACTGTCGCCCTCGACCTCGGCCATCCCCGCCTTCGTCAAGCTGAACGCCGCCGGCGCAACGATCCCCGAAGTCGCCCCCGAACTCCTGACCCTCGCCGCCCTCGCCCTCCTCTTCGGCGCCGTGGCCGCATATCGGCTGACACGGCGACCATCTGCATCGCGCTGAGCTGGTGCGGGCGGAGAGACAGGGACTTGGGTCATCGGGCGGCGCAGACCCTGCCGAATGAGGCGCCCCCCCGTAGCCGTTTTGACCGACCCCAGCACCTGAAGCCTGGCGTCATCCTCTTTCGCCGCGCGGACGGTCAGTGATTAAAATGAAGCCAGGAGACAACAGCCGCCCCATTCGTCCACAATAGCCACAGCGCCAGGGCGAACCCGGACAGGCCGATAATCTTCAGGCTGACGTTCAGGCCCTTGCACCACAGACTTTCTGCATGCCGGCCTGGAAAGATTTTCAACAGATCGGGCACCCCGAACACCAGGCCGGCGCCCCCGCCGATCAGCACGAACAGGAACAGCCCCATCGCCCATGGCCGGGGCGCATTCAGCCTGTTGGCATAGGCGGGATGGGCGGTGGCGCCGAAGCGGAGACGTAGGGGTTCGATCGCGCCCGCATCGATTTCGGCATAGGGACCGGGGGCGATCTCCAGACTGTAGATTTCGCCCGGTCGCCAGGGCTGCGTTGCTTCGATCTGGAAGGCGATGTCCACCTCATGATCGGGTTCGTCGATATAGGGATGGACCGAGACGGGGATGCGGCGGCCCTGGCTGTCGCGCAGCGTCACCTGCTCGGCGTCCAGCTTGCGGACATCCATCCGCTGGCGTGTGATCACCGTGATCCGCCCATAGGGGGATCCATTGTCCAGCACGGGCAAGGCGCTGCCCGCCTCAGGCGTGACATAGGTGAAGAAGGCTGACGGACGACCGTGCAGTTGCGCCCACAGCGCCTCCCACCCCGCCGCCACCGCGCGGGCGTTGGACTGAACCCCGCCTGGGGCGTCGATCAGGTGCGCGGCGCCCCAGGGATAGACCCGGCGCAATTCGCCCGCCGCCAGGAAGGACAGCAGTTTGAGCTGTTGCGTGACCTTGTTCTCATGCGCCTCGGCCATTCGCATCTGGTCGGCCAGATTGCCTGCGTTCAGGCGCGTTTCACCAAAGAAGCCCGAGGCGGCATAGACGCGCGTCAGGTCGGCGGCCGGGGTGACGGGGTTGTGGTCACGCACGAACAGACGCTGGTCGGCGATCATCAGGACGCCGTTCTCCATATCGTCGCGATGGGCTTCGCCGATCTCGGGCGCCCGGCGCTTCAGCGTGGCGTCCAGCAGTCGATCCTCGACCACATGGGCGTAGGCCCCAAGATAATAGGCCAGCCACCGTCCTCGATCGCTCTCGGCGCGCCCTGAGCGCATCAGGTCCTTGAGACCCGCGTCCAGAAAGGCCGCATGGGTCTGTTCCCCGTGCGGCTTCAGGGCGTGGCCCCAGTCGGGAAAGTCCGCGCCGGACAGCAGGGCGTCGCGATGGGCCATGAGGAAGGCCTTCAGTTCCGGGTCACGGACCTCGGCGATGGCCAGATCCGTGATGTGTCGGTGCGTCACGCCGTCCCAACTGGACGCCCGCATCGGCAGCAGCGCCAAAAGAACGGAGAGCATCAGGATCAGACGCTTCATCGCGTCACCCAGAAGAAGACGGTCAGGAACACAAACAGGCCTGACAGCGAGAGGGCTGAGACCGTGAAGACGGCGGCGCCGAAACGCCCCTCGCCGCCTGGACGCCGCGACAGGCGACGCCAGGTCCAGGCCCCGGCCGCTGCAAGCAGCAGCAGGGCGCACGCGGCGACGAGGAACGTCATCATCGGCTCAGTACCGCACGTCGAACGCCACGCCGATCACCCTGGGGTCGCCCAGCAGGGGACGGGCGTTATTGGCGTCGCGGACATAGTCGACGTCGAACAGGTTGCGGGCGAAGACCGAGGCGCTGAAGCGGCCGAAGTCGCGCCCGGCCCGGACGTTCACCAGCGTGCGGGCGTCGTTCCGCCGCGTATTGGCGGCGTCGGCGTAGCTGTGGCTTGTATAGTTGATGTTGAAGTTGGCGAATGCGCCGTCGGCGCCGCGCCACCTGCCGCCCAAGACTGCGCTCCATTGCGGGGCGTTGGGGAAGGCCTTGCCTTCCAGCCAAGCCAGGCTGTCGGGGTCGATCTTGACGCCAAGCGTGGCCGCGGCGTCTGGCAGGCTCACGTTGAAATCGGTGAACTCCGTATGGCTGTAGCCCAGGCCGCCATACAGTGAGACGGTGTCGGTCAGATCGCCGTCAAACTGGATTTCGCCGCCGTAAAGCTGGGACTTGCCGGCGTTGGCGCCGATGCTGTCGGTGTTGCGCTGAGACAGGTCGATGGTGACCTGCTGATCGGTCCAGTCCACATAATAGACGTTGGCGTTCAAGCGTGCGCGACTGTCGAAGAGTTCCGAGCGCAGATAAAGCTCATAGTTCCAGGTGTATTCCGGCCGCAGCGGCGTCACCAACTGGCGCACCACATTGACGCTGACCCCGCCGGCCCGATAGGCGCGCTGGACCACCAGACCCACGGCTGTATTGTCATTGAATTGATAGCGCAGGCCCGCCTTGGGCAGCCAGGCCTGGAAGCTCTGGTCGGCCTGGCTGGTCGCCTCGACAAAGGGGTCCAGGGCGACGTTCACGCCCGCCGCCAACTGGCCCAGTCCTGGATTGATCGCGCCAAGCACCTTCGGATCGGGCAGACCCAGCACTTCACCGGAGTTGATCACGGCGGAGGTATTGGTCTCATGATCGTAGCGCAGGCCCAGGTTCAGGGTCAGTCGGGTCGTCAGATCGAACTCGCCCTCGCCATAGACCGCGTAGTTCTCGACATCCACCGGCTGGGCGTTGAACGTGTAGAGGGGGGCGTCCGCTGAATAGAAGCTGGCCAGCAGCGGGGCGTAGGCGGCGTAGGCCGAAGGCACGCTGGATTTCACCAGCCCCTGCATACCCCGGAAAACCAGCAGGCTGAAGTTGTCCTCGCTCTCATGTTCCTTGGTGTAGTAGGCGCCGCCCAGGGCGCGCAGGCGGCCCCCGGCGTCGTATTTGGCGCGCACTTCCTGGCTGAAGATGCGGAACTGCTCATGCTGCATGTCGACGGGCGACATCGGCACGACGCCGTCTCGGATACGGTCGAAATCGTCGATGCCATAAGGGTTCTGGACCGTCAGGGTCTTGCTGGGGAAGCTGTACAGGAAGGCGCCGCCGTCACCGTCCCGCTGCTTGTAATTGTCCGAATATGAGGCGGTGGTTTCCGCCGTCAGGGTCAGCGCATCCGAAAGCCGCCATTCGGCCGTCAGGGCGCCCGCGGTGATCTTGTTTCGGTCATACTCCGGTATGTCGACATAGGTGACGCGCCGGTTGGCCGACGCCTGACCGGGCACGCCGGTCTCGAAGCCTACGCGGCCGGCCGCACCCGCCAGATAACCGTCGGATCCCAGGACGCGCGTGTCGGACGGGGCGTCGCGGCGTTCGACGTCGGCGTGACTGACGGCCAGTCTGACCGTGATGTCATCGGTCGGCTGGAACAGCAGCTTGCCCCGGATCATCAGATCATCGGCGTAACCAGCCTTATCGGTGTTCAGCACGGGGTTAGACACGAATCCGTCGAACTGGCGCTTTTCCGCAGTCAGACGGAAGGCCAGCCGGTCGTCGATCAGCGGGCCGCCCAGCGCGATGGCGTAGTCGCGGCCGTTTCCCTGCGAGGCGATCACGCGGCCCTTGGCCTGCCAGTCGAACGTGGGGTCCTGCGACTTGATGTAGATGGCGCCGGCCAGGGCGTTGCGCCCCTGAAGCGTCGACTGGGCGCCGCGCAGCACCTCGACTGACTGCACGTCCCACAACAGGTCGCCGCCGAAACGGGTGGCCTTGTCGCTCTGGCGCACATTGTCGATGTAGATCACCCCCAGGGCGCCGAAGCCCGCGCCGGTGGTGTTGTCAAAGGACACGCCCCGGATGGCGAACCGGCCGTCGGCGGCGGCGATGTTGACGTTGACCAGGCGCTCGAACACGTCGCGCCCGTTGATCATCGGCGATTCCGCGATGTCGCGCCCCCCGACATAGCCGACGCTTGTGGCGGTCTCCTGCAGGTTCCGCCCGAACTTCTCGCCTGTGACCACGATCTCGTCGACCGTCGTCGCCTCGTGTGCTGCCGGCGTCTGCTGGGCCAGGGCCTGGCCGGTCCAGCACAGGGCGATGAGCGACGTGCATGCCGCAAGCTGACGTTTCATGAAATTAACCCCCAACTGACGTCTTCCAGTCGAAAACGTGTCAGCGGCTGACTAATTTTATCTCATGACAGTCGCGTATCAGTCCTGGGATGATGCGGTGAATTTTTCCGCATAGCTTCGGGCGGCGTCATGGATGGGTCCAAGGGGCGCCCAGCCTTCGGCGGCATAGTCCGCCAGCGACCCGGTCAGTTCGCCCCTGATCCAGGCGCGCTGAATCGGGCGGATCGCGCCGAACAGGACGGCGGCGATAATTCTGGACGGCAGGCTGGGCGGGGTTTCGCGCGTCCTGTAGGCGTCCGGTCCGTCCATGGCGTAGGCGGCCAGGAGGTCGATCTTCTGCTGACGCCGTTGCTCGATCAGGCGCAGATGCTCCGAACCCTGAATCAGGCCGTAGATCAGGCTGACCCGGCCGCGATTGTCGTCATAATAGGCGGCCAGCGACTGAAACGCCGAAGCCACGGCTTCAAACGGCGTAGGGGCGGAAATAATGGTTTCGTCCAGATAGCGTTCGAACCGTTCGACATAGTCGTGGTCCGCCTGGAACAGGATCATGTCCTTGCGGGCGAAATAGCGAAACAGGGTGCGCTGGGTGACGCCGACGGCGTCCGCGATTTCCTGGGTCGTAACGGCCTCATAGCCCCGTTCGGCGAACAATCTCAGGCTGACCGAAACGATCTCATTGCGGATCCGCGTCTTGGCCCGGTCCCTCACGCCGCCAGCGGGCGAATAGTGCGTCATTCAGTCTTCTACGGCCAGTCACAGATGAAACACTCCACTCCGCCGAGCCTCCGCCAGGGTTGAGCCGTCACACACTGACCTGCGCCGTCAGGTCGCGCAACAGGGTAAGAGGTACTGACGCCTTAAGTCGACCAGACCGCCGAACGTCCGTTTCTCATCGACGCCATGCTCGACGAGCCGGCATTGAACGATCTGATCTTGAAAAAACGGTTGGGCCTTCAGCGATGCGCCAAGTCGTTGTCAATCTGCAGGCGATGTTGGGCGTCCACGAGCGGCCGCCCTGCGCCCATGATCAAGACCGGCCGTAAATCGGTGCGCGATCGCGCCTCTCGCCCATGTTGGGCGGCGTGCGTGAAGGCGCATCGGCATCTCATCAGCCGAAGATAGTGGCCGGCCAATGTCGTCCACGGCTTGCGGTGGTGCGGGCGGCCGGGGTCGAACCGGCACGGGCAATGCCCGACGGATTTTCGTACCACTTCGACTTTCGCCGCCGCCTGATGGCGTTCGTGGTCTGGACTATCCCTTCGTCGTAGCCCGAAAGCCTTAGACGCCGCCCGTCTAGTCTCTACACCTTCCCGACCGAAGTCAGGCTTGGCTCGGGATCGCCATTTGACAGGGTTCCCCGACTTTGAGCGGTTCTACGTCCGGGGTTTCCCCCAGCGCACTCAATCCTCAGCTTAAGTCCGTTGCGTCTACCAATTTCGCCACGCCCGCCAGCCGAGCGGACTTTATAGCCGCGTTCGTGTCTTCGCCAAGACGGCCCACGCTCTTTTGACCACAGAAACGCCCCTCCCAACCGGTCAGCGACATGGCATCCCGCCGGAGCCTCGGTGATTTCGGGGTCAAACGCGCCAATCGAGACGCGCCGAACCGAAGCGCGCTGGCCACGCACCTTGGTGTTCAGGGGGCATATTGGTCCGGCTCGTATCGACAGAAGCGGACCGGGTCTCCAAGCGATTTAGTGTGCGGCGGCGGGCGCAGCCGGCTTCATGGCGCGGAAATCGACGTCGGAATCGGCGATCAGCCACAGCAGGCCGGCCCAGGCGGCGACGTTCTGGCTCAGTTGAGCCGGGTCGATCTTGTCCAGGGTGTCGTTGGCGGTGTGGTGCAGGTCGAAATAGCGGGTTCCGTCCTGGGCCAGGCCGAAGAAGGGCACGCCTAGAGGTCCCATGGGACCGACATCGACGCCGCCTTCGGTCTCGACCCGATCCGAGGCCAGGACGCCGATGGGATAAAGAACGCGCGCCGCCGCCTTCTGGAAATCGGAGCCTTGGGCGCCGGCGGGCAGACGCAGGGCATAGACACGGTCGGCGCCGAAATCGCTCTCGCCGGCGATGATGTGCTTGTCCAGAGCCGCGCCTTGAGCGCGGGCATAGACGGCGCCCCCGTTGCCGGTTTCGGGCGTAGGTTGCGACACCTCTTCCGAACCGTAGAAGATGACCCGCAGGGTGCGCGCGGGGCGACGGCCGCTGTCGGCGATGGCCTTGGCGGCGGCGACGGTGATGGCGCCCCCGGCCGCGTCGTCGATGGCCCCGGTCCCCAGATCCCAGCTGTCCATGTGCGAGCCCAGAACGATGATCTCGTCGGGCCGGGTCGCGCCCGGCAGGTCGCCGATCACATTCTGGCTGTGGGTCTCATAGGTGTGGGCGCTCGAGGTCAGGCGCATCCGCACCGGCTGGCCCAGGGCGACCAGACGACTGACCTGATCGGCGTCGGGCGCGGCCAGGGCGAAGGCGGGAATGGTCGGCTTGCCATCCACATAGCGGGTGGTTCCGGTGTGGGGGATGCGGTTCTCGTCGGAGCCGACGGACCGCATGACGAAGGCCGCCGCCCCCTTGGCCCCCGCCACGCCGGGCCCGGCGCCGCGCACGCGGGTCTGGGGCCCATAGCCCGATCCATCCTGCATGGCGTGCATCTGGCCCAGATCGACATAGACGATCTTGCCGCGCACGGCCGCGTCCGGGGCGGCCTGGAGATCTTCCATGGAGACGAAGCGCACGACTTCGGCCTCGACGCCGCCGCGCGGCGTGGCGGGCGAATGGCCGAGGGCGGCCGCGACCAGGGCCTGGGCGTTGTCGCCGACGATGGCGGCCGAGCTTTCGCCCCGCTCCCATCCGACCAGCGGGAATTCCTCGATCCGCACGTTCTGGAAGCCGTTGGCGCGCAGATAGTCGGCGGCCCAGGCGGCGGCG
Organism: Candidatus Brevundimonas colombiensis; assembly: GCA_029202665.1. Classification (NCBI taxonomy): domain Bacteria; kingdom Pseudomonadati; phylum Pseudomonadota; class Alphaproteobacteria; order Caulobacterales; family Caulobacteraceae; genus Brevundimonas; species Candidatus Brevundimonas colombiensis. The sequence goes on along the minus strand of CP119326.1, from coordinate 1,965,141 downwards.
GTCTGTTCGGACGTCGATCCCGCCGGGCGCGCGCCGAACCGGGTGGTCAGCTGGGTGACGTAGTCCAGGGCGATATTGGAGCGCATCGCCGCATCGCGCACCACGACAGCCTGCTGAACGGTCGCGGCGTCCTGGGCGTGCGCCAGGGGCGCAAAGGCGACGAGGCCCAGCGCGAACGCGCTGGCGGACATCAGACGACGGGACATGGCGACAGGCTCCTGGACGCGAAGGCCCGGAGCCTATTCAGTGTCAGCCGTTCTGGAAATAGGGTTCGACCGGCCCCTGCAATTTGACGGTCAGGGCCTTGCCCTTGCGGTCCACGCGGTTGCCCAGCGCCAGACGCACCCAGCCCTCGGACACGCAATATTCCTCGACGTTGGTCTTTTCCTCGCCCTTGAAGCGGATGCCCACGCCGCGCTGAAGCACCTCGGCGTCGTGATGGGGGCTGGACGGATCGACCGAGAGACGGTCGGGGGGCGTGTCGGTCATGATGCGGGCCTGAGGTCTCGGGAAGCCTGGGGTCTCGGAAAGGCGCGGTGATAGCGGCGCCCGGCGCGGATGCCAACCGAAAGCGTGGTCGGCGCCCGACCTACTGCACCGTCTGACGCGGCTGGGCGTTGGCGGCGTTCGAGGGCTGATAGGCCTGAGGCCCGGTCGCGGCGGGCGGCGTCGTGGCGGCGGGACGACGCGCGGGCGGGGTCGCCGGGCGCTGGGCGGGACGCGATGCGGCCGGACGCGGCGTCGGACGGGCCGCCGGGGTCGTCGCGGGGCGAACGGCCGGCGTGGCGGACGGGGCTGCGGCGGGAGCGGCGGCGGCCGGAGTCGGGGCTGGCGCGGCGGTCGGCGCGGCGGCGGGCGGGGTCGCGGCCTCGGCGGCGGCGGCGCGGGCGGCCATCTGCTGGGCCTGGAAGCGGGCGGCCAGTTTCTCGGTCAGTTCACGCGCCTGGGCAGGCGTCATCTGGGCCATGATGGCGGCCAGGGTGCGCGGACGCATGGCGGCGGCGACGGGCAGGCGCACGCGGTCCTCCAGCGTGGCCATGACGGGCGCAGCCTCCTTGGGCCGCATGGCGGAATAGACCTGGACCAGACGGTCGATCTCGGCCTTCTCACGCTCGTCCACCTGGCCCAGCATCTGCTTCATCTCGGCCTTCAGGGCGGTCATGGCCTGAATCTTGGCGTCCAGCTTCTGTTCGGCGGCGACCATCAACGGCAGGGTGGTGGCGAAGTCCTGATCGCGGGCGTCCAGGGCGGCGCGGCGCTGCGACAGGGACTGGATGATCTTCAGCTCGGCCGGCGAAATCCCGGCCTGCTGGGCCAGCTGTTCCGGCGACAGGGCGGCGCAGGTCCCCGGCAAGGCGGGTTTGGCGGCGCCGGTCACGGCGGGCGCGGCCTCCTCCGCCCAGGCCTTGGCCCCGTCGAACAGGCCCGGCGCCACGCCCACGGCGCGCACGGCGACCACCCCGCCGATGGCGATGGCGATCAGGGGCAGAAGGCGGGGGATGCGGGCCATTTAATGGGGTTCCGAACTCAGGCGGCGAACAGGTCGTCGTCGAGATTACGACGCGCGGCGTTGAGGCTTTGTTTGGCGGAATGGTTAGCGGAGCGGCCGGCCGTCAACGCCTGGACGATGGCGGCGACATTATCCCGCCCGGTCGGCGCGGCGGCGGCGGCGCGGCGGGTGGTCGCCGGGCCGGTCAGGCCCTGGATGCGCTCGGCCAGGGCCGCCATCCGCTCGGCGCGCGCCTCGTCCTCGGAGGCCGGGGCGGCGGCGGTCTGGATCGGCGCAGGGGCGCGTCGAGCCGGTTCCGCCCGCAGCGTCAGGGCCTCCTCAGCATGGCGGGGCGGCGCGGCGGCTGTCGCGGGAGCGCGGGCGATCAGGGATTCCAGCTGCGCCTTGACCTCGCGCGCCTTGATGATGCGGTCATGCAGCAGATCCGTCTCCTGGCCCGAGGCGCGCAGGGTCGCCAGGGCGTTCTCGGCTCGGCCGGCGGCGGCGTTCAGGTCCGTCACCGCCTGGGCGAAGGCCAGCTGACCGGCGCGCAGGGCCGACAGCTTGCGTTCCAGCTTGACACCGTACCCGACCGCCGCGACCAGCAGCAGCATCAGCACCGCGTCCATGATCATTCCGGCCATCAGAAGGTTCCTTCCAAACGGGCGGCGGTCTCGGGATTGACCGGCCCTTCCACGCGCACGGCGATATGCTGACCCTTGCGACCCATGCGGCCGGTGGTCAGCGGGATGACGCCGGCGCGGATCGAAACCTCCGAATCCGGCGTGGCGTTCAGCATCAGGGTGTCGCCGACCTTGAGGTTCAGCACGCTGGACAGCGGCATCTGCTGCTCATCCAGAACGGCGCGCACCTCCATTTCGGTGGTCCACATCTCGGTGGCCAAGTGGCCTTCCCAGATGTTGTCGCGGCCGAACTTCTCGCCCATGAACTGCTGCAGCAGCATCTTGCGGATCGGCTCCAGCGTCGCATAGGGCAGCAGCAATTCGATCCGCCCGCCGCGATCCTCCATATCGATCCGCAGCTTGATCAGAATGGCCGCATTGGCGGGGCGCGCGATGGCGGCGAAGCGGGGGTTGGTCTCCAGCCGGTCCAGGTTGAAATGCACCGGTGTCAGCGGCTCGAACGCCTGGCGGGCGTCGTTCAGCACCACCTCGACCATCCGCTGAACCAGCACCCGCTCGATGGTGGTGTAGGGTCGGCCCTCGATCCGCAGGGCGGCGGTGCCCCGACGGCCGCCCAGCAGCACGTCCACGATCGAATAGATCAGGTTGGAATCGACGGTCAGCAGGCCGTAGTTGTCCAACTCCTCGGCGCGGAACACCGCCAGGATCGCCGGCAGCGGGATCGAGTTCAGATAGTCGCCGAAGCGGATCGAGGAGATGTTGTCCAACGACACCTCGACGTTGTCGGAGGTGAAGTTCCGAAGCGAGGTCGTCATCAACCGGACCAGTCGGTCGAACACGATCTCCAGCATCGGCAGGCGTTCATAGGACACCAGCGCCGAGTTGATGATGGCGCGAATGCCCGAGCGTTCGCTTCCGTCGTCGTCGCCCAGGTCGAAGCCCAGCAGGCTGTCGATCTCATCCTGGTTCAGCACCCGTTCGGACAGGGCGTCGCCCGGGTCGCCCAGGCCGCCGAACGGGTCCAGTTGCGCTGCGTCGCTCATGCCTATTGCACCAGCATTTCTTCGATCAGCACGGCGTCGACCTTGCCCGGCGCGGCGATCAGATTGACGCGACGCAGGATTTCGGCGCGCAGCTGATAGGTGCCGGCCGATCCGCTCAGATCCTCGGGCCGCAGCTCGCGCACGAAGCCGGTGAACATGTCCTGCAGGCGCGGCATCTCCTCCTGAAGATGCGTCGCCACCCCGGCGTCGTGCATTTCCAAGGTCAGCTTCAGCTTCAGGAAGGTCGGTCGGCCATCGGCCGACTGAATGTTCATGACCATGTCGGGCAGGGTGTAGAAGGTCACGCCGTCCGGCCCGGCCGCAATGACGCCCAGAGACGCATCGGCCTCGCCCGTCTTGCCGCCCCCGCCGTGACCGCCGCCCTTTTCTTCCTTCTTTTCGGCCTTTTCGCCGCCGTGCTCGCCCTCAGCCTCGGCCGCAGCGCCATGCGCCTCGGCGGGCTTGGGCTTCAGCATGAAGAAGGCCGCCGCCCCGCCGCCGCCCAGCACCAGCAGCGCCACCGGTGCAATGATGAACAGCAGCGGCAGTTTCTTCTTCTTGGGCGCGGCGGCCTCGCCCTCGGCGGCGGCCTCTCCGTCCTGCACGGCAGGCAGGGCGGCGTCAGCGCTCGCGTCGCCCTTCTTCTTGCCGAACTTGAACATGCGCGCGCCCCTGAGCGTGGTCTCGTGGGGAAGATCGTCCGGGTTTGGTTAACGCCGCGTTTACAATGGGCAGGATTTGCCGGGTCGCCCGGTCTCCCATGCCGCCGAAACCCGCATTCCGGCTGGATTAACCCTGTTGGCACGGCCGTTGCGTGAGGGAGGCGCGAAGGAGCACGCCTCTCGTGGAAAACGCCGCCTATATCGGACTGTCACGGCAGATGACGCTGCGTCGCGAACTGGACATCGTGGCCAACAACGTCGCCAACGCCAACACCACCGGCTTCAAGGTCGAGCAGCTGATGGTCAGCGCCGAGGTGGGCAAGCGCGCCCGCAACGATTCGATCAAGCCCTCGGCCAGCTTCGTTCTGGACAACGGCGTGGGCCGCGACTTCGGCCAGGGGTCGATGCAGCAGACGGGTCGCAACCTGGACTTCGCCATCTCGGGCGAAGGCGCCTTCTTCACCGTGCGCGACGGGGCGAACGGCCAGGCCTTCACCCGCGACGGAGCCTTCACCATGGACCCCGAAGGCAAGCTGACCACCAAACAGGGCCAGGCGGTGCTGGGCGGCGGCGCCGAGATCGTGCTGGACCCCAACCTGGGCGCCCCCAGCGTCGGCGAGGACGGCACCATCACCCAGCAGGGCCAGGTCACGGGCCGTCTGTCGGTCGTGCGGTTCGACACCCTGGGCGTCCTCGAGAAGGGGGGCGACAGTCTCTATCGCAACCGTTCCAACATCCAGCCGATCGAGGCGACCGACGCCCAGATCCACCAGGGCGCGCTGGAATCCTCCAACGTCAATCCGCTGGTCGAGATCACCAATCTGGTCGAGATCAGCCGCGCCTACGAAAGCGTGTCGCGCATGATCGACAACACCAACGACCTCAGCCGTCGCGCCGTCGAGCGCCTCGGCAAGGCCGCGTAAAGGGAGCCTCAAAGATGCGCGCACTCCGCACCGCCGCCTCGGGCATGGCTGCTCAGCAGCTGAACGTCGAGGTCATCTCCAACAACATCGCCAACATGAACACGGTGGGCTTCAAGAAGCAGCGCGCCGAGTTCCAGGACCTGCTGTATCAGAACGTCGAACGGATGGGGGCCCAGTCCTCCAGCGCCGGCACCGTGGTTCCGACCGGCATCCAGATCGGCGCGGGCGTCAAGGCGGGCGCGGTCTATCGCGTCACCGAACAGGGCACGCCCCAGGCCACGGGCAACCCCTATGACATGGCCATCGACGGCAAGGGCTATTTCCAGATCAGCCTGCCCTCGGGCGAAAAGGCCTACACCCGCGCCGGCAACCTGCAGGTCAATCCGGAAGGCCAGATCGTCACCGACGACGGCTATCTGCTGGAACCGGCCGTCACCATCCCGTCGGACACGACCAAGCTGAGCATCTCCAAGAGCGGCCTGGTCCAGGTGACGCAGGCCGGCCAGACCGCCCCGACGACGGTGGGCCAGATCGAACTGGCCAACTTCTTCAACGAGGCGGGTCTGGAAGCCATCGGCGACAACCTGCTGCTGGAAACCGCCGCCTCGGGCCCGGCCATCGTCGGCACGCCCGGCTCGACGGGCTTCGGCCAGGTGCTGCAGAACTACACCGAGGCGTCGAACGTGGATGCGGTGTCGGAGATCAGCGCCCTGATCGTGGCCCAGCGCGCCTATGAGATGAACTCCAAGGTCATCAGCACCGCCGACCAGATGCTATCGACGGCCTCGCAAGTGAAGAGCTGAGCCATGCGCCTGACCCGCACCCTGATCCTCGCAGCCGCCGCCTGCGTCTTCTCAAACGCCGCATGGGCCGGTCCCGTCGCCCTGCGCGCCAACCCGGTCGACGACGACGGCCGCGTCACCCTGGGCGACCTGTTCGAGGGCGCCGGAGCGGCGGCCAACGTCGTGGTGGCCCAGCGCGTCGGCCCCTCGGTCGTGCTCGAGGCCGGCCAGCTTCAGAGCCAGGCCCGTCAGGCCGGTCTGGACTGGGCCAATCCCAACGGCCTGCGCCGCGTCGCCGTGCGCCGCGCCGAGGCGCCGGTCCCCGGCATGGCGGAAACCGCCTCGGCCCCCGCCGACCTTCCGCCCGCAGCCCGCGCCGCCTATCGCCCCGCCGCCGCCCAGCAGGTCATCGCCCGCAACGACATGGTGCGCGTCACCTATCAGGTCGGCGGCGTGAACCTGGCCGTCATGGGCAAGGCCATGCGCAGCGCCGGCCTGGGCGAACCCGTCGCCATCATGAACACCGCCTCCAACCGCGTCATCGACGCCGTGGCCTCCGGTCCCGGACAGGCCGTCGCCGGCCCGGCCGCCGACGCCGCACGCGCCGCCCCTCAACAGTTCGCCGCCCGCTAGGGAAACCTCGTCATGCGCAAGATCCTCCTGACCCTCGCCGCCGTCGCGCCCCTGGCCGCCTGCTCCACCGTCGCCGAGACGGTGCGCGGCCCCGAACTGGCGCCCATCGGCTATCCCGCCGCCCTGGTGCCGGTGCAGCAGACCTATCTGCCGGCGCCCGACACGGCGGCCAGCTCGAACAGCCTGTGGCGCGCCGGCGCCCGCACCTTCTTCGGCGATCAGCGGGCCCGCCACGTGGGCGACATCCTGACGGTCAAGATCGACATCGACGACCGCGCCCAGACGCAGAACTCGACCCAGCGCTCGCGCTCCAACAACATCTCGGGCGGCGTCACGCATCTGTTCGGCCTGGAAAGCAGCCTGGGCCGCGCCTTCCCTGGCGGTTTCGATCCGTCGAACATGGTCGGGATGGAGGGCGCCTCCAAGTCGGGGGGCAGCGGCACGGTCAACCGGGCCGAAAAGGTGTCGCTGACCATCGCCGCCGTCGTCACCGACGTCCTGGCCAACGGCAATCTGGTGATCCAGGGTCGCCAGGAAGTGCGCACCAACCGCGAGGTGCGCGAACTGACCGTCGCCGGCATCGTGCGGCCCGAAGACATCTCGTCCGCCAACGCCATCAACCACACGCAGATCGCCGAGGCGCGCATTTCCTACGGCGGACGCGGGGATGTCAGCCGTGTCCAGGCCCCGCCGGTGGGTCAGGCCCTGGCCGAACGCTTCAGCCCCTTCTGATCCCGCACGCCGGGTTGAACCGTCTGCGGATAACCGCGTTCCGTTCGACTGTAAGGCCTGTCGGGAGGATTTCGGCTGTCTGATCTCTTGCGGTTATGGGCGCGTGTGACGACACTGGGCCGGACGCGGCGACGCGCGTCGTCGGCGGGGGCTGACGCATGACCCTTATCGCTTCGGCCCTGATGGCCCTGGCGCTGCAGGCCGCGCCTGCGAGCGGCTGGACCTGGAGCCTGTACGAAGGCGAAGGCCCGCTGGTGCTGGCCAACGATATCCCCGACACCGCCGCATTGCGCTCCACCCTGCAATGTCAGGCCGGATCGGGCGCGGTGACCATCGCCATCTATGGCGAACCCGCCACCGCCGGTTTCGCCCGCATCACGGCGGGCGGAAACACCGCCGCCAGCGAGGCGCGGGTCGGACGCGGCGGCAAGCTGGAAACGGGGATTCCGGTCGAACACCCGGCCTTCACCGCCTTCGTCGCCGACGGCCGGATGACCATCGCGGTCGGATCGGACGTCCGAACCCTGATCGTCGAACGCCCCCATCTGGCCAAGCTGCGCCGCTTCGCCGATCATTGCGCCGGATAAGAGAGGTCGCCCATGCGTCTGTCCCGCCTGATCCCGTCCCTGATCGCCGTGTCGGCCCTGGCCGCCTGCGCCACCCATGCGCCCGCGCCGTCGATGGACACGACGGCCGCCGAAGGCGCGCCGGCCGCTACGGCGGGTCTGGACTGGTTCATGAACCGCGACGGCCCCGAGGCCAGCCTGGCCTATGGCGTGGCCAACAGCGACGAGGTGAAGCTGCACCTGCTTTGCCGGGCGGGCACGGGCGCGCTTGAGATCACGGCGGCCAGCGAGAAGCCCGCGCGTGAAATCCATCTGGAATCCGGCGGCGACACCGAACGCTACGCCGCGACGTCGGAACCGGCGGTCGTCCATGAGGGCGAACTGCTGACCGCCCGCGCCAAGACCAGGGATCCGGTCTTCCAGCGCTTCCGCCGCCTGGGGTGGATCGCCGCCTGGGCCGACGACGCGCGCGAACTATATGTCGCCCATCCGGCGGCCAAGGCCGGGATCGAACAGTTCTTCGCCGTCTGCGGTTGACGTCGCGACGCGGCTCGGCTTGCACTGCGCCCTGCACTGGAGGGGCGCGAACATGAAGATGTCTCAACTGGCCTTGGCGGCCGTGATCGCGGCGGCGTCGCCGGCGATGGTCATGGCTCAGACGCCGTCTGCCCCCGCAGCCGCCCCTGCGGCCGCCCCTGCGGACGCGGCGCTGAACGCCCTGATCGCCGATTACGAGACCTATCTGAAGTCGGTCGATCCCTTCTCGGCCAGCGGCGAGGGCGATGTTGAGGCCATGGGCCGGGTTCCCGACCTGACCCGCGCCTTCGAACTGGCCCAGCGCGCGCCGCTGCAAGGGTTCGTGCGCCGTCTGGACGCCATCGACCCGGCAAGTCTTTCCCACGCAGGCGCGATCAACCACGGCTTCCTGCTCTACAGCCTGAAACGCAGCATCGAGGGGTTGGATTACGATACCGGGCGGCTGGCCTTCGACAGCGAGGGCGGGCCGGGGACGTGGGCGATTTATGTCGGCGGCGGCACGCGTCTGAACTCGGTCGCAGAGGCCGAGCGCTACATCCAGCGCATACGCGGTTTCGGCGACATCTACGCCCAGACGACCGACAATGCGCGGCGTGGACTGGACACCGGCATGATTCAGGCCCGGTCGGTCACTGAAAGCGCCATCGCCCTGGCCCGCAACGACGTGGCCATCGCACCCGACGCCGAACCGCTGTTGAAGCCTTTCGACACCCTGCCCGCGGCCGTGCCCCAGGCGGAGAGGGATAGACTGAGGGCCCAGGGCGTCGCCGCCGTGGCCTCTGTCATCATTCCGGCCCGCCACGCCTGGCTGACCTTCCTCCAGGCCGACTATCTGCCCAAGGCGCCGGTCGAACCGGGTATCGGCGCCCGGCCGGGCGGCAAGCCCCTGTATGCCTATCTGGTGCGCGGCCACACCACCACCGACCTGACGCCGGATCAGATCCACCAGATCGGTCTGGACGAGGTGGCCCGCATCCGCGCCCGGATGGAGGTGGAGATGAAGGCGGCCGGCTGGACCGGCGATTTCGCCGACTTCCTGAACTTCCTGCGCACCGACCCGCAGTTTTACGCCAAGACCCGCGAAGAGCTGCTGGAGAAGGCGTCGGAAATGGCCAAGCGTGCGGACGGCGGCTTGCCGCCCCTGTTCGCCACCCTGCCCCGCCTGCCCTATGACGTGCAGCCGGTCCCGACCCAGATCGAGGAGAACTACACCACCGGCCGCTATAACGGCGGGTCGATGCAGAACGGCGTGGCGGGCCACTACATCGTCAATACGTCCCGGCTGGATCAGCGCCCGCTGTACGAACTGCCGGCCCTAACCCTGCACGAGGCCGTTCCGGGCCACCACATCCAGATCGCCCTGCAGCAGGAGGCCGCCGGCCAGCCCTATTTCCGGCGTCAGGCCAATGTCACCGCCTTCACCGAGGGCTGGGGCCTGTATTCGGAATATCTGGGCGAGGAGATGGGCTTCTATCGCACCCCCTATGAGCGGTTCGGCCGCCTGTCCTATGAGATGTGGCGCGCCTGCCGTCTGGTGGCCGACACCGGCCTGCACTGGATGGGCTGGACCGAGGAACAGGCTCGCGCCTGTTTCCGCGACAACTCGGCCCTGGCCCCGCACAATATCGAGACCGAGCTTCAGCGCTACATCGGCTGGCCGGGCCAGGCCACGGCCTACAAGATCGGGGAAATCCGCCTGCGCGAAATCCGCCAACGCGCCGAGCGCGAACTGGGGCCCAAGTTCAACATCCGCACCTTCCACGACGCCCTGCTGGTCGAAGGGCCGCTGCCGCTGGCGCTTCTGGACCACCGCATGGACGCCTGGATCGCGGAACAGAAGGCGAAATGAAGCGCCTTCCCTTCTTCCGTTGGGAGAAGGTGGCCCGAAGGGCCGGATGAGGGTCGGACGGTGGGCCAACTCGCACCACCAGACCCTCACCCTTTCGCGCCAGGACGGCGGCTTTGCCGCCGTGCGCTCAAGCCCTCTCCCAACGGGAGAGGGTCCATGTACTCAAGCCCACTCCGGAGTCGGCAAGCCCTTCGACTTTAGGAACTCCGGATTGAACAGCTTGGACGCATAGCGCGATCCGGGATCGCACAGGCAGGTCACGATGGTCTTGCCCGGCCCGATTTCGCGCGCCAGCCGCACGGCCCCGGCGATGTTCACCCCGGCCGATCCGCCCAGCGACAGGCCCTCGTGCTTCACCAGATCGAACAGCAGGGGCAGGAACTCCGCGTCCTCGATCCGATAGGCGTGATCGGGGCGGAAGCCGTCCAGATTGCCGGTGATCCGCGCCACCCCGATGCCCTCGGTGATCGAGGACCCCTCGCCCGTCATCTCGCCCTTGTTGAACCAGTTGAACATGGCCGCCCCCGCCGGATCGGCCAGGGCGATGGTCACCTCCGGCTTCTGCTCGCGCAGATAGGCCGAAACCCCGGCGATGGTGCCGCCCGACCCGACCGCCGACACGAAGGCGTCGATCCGCCCTTCGGTCTGGGCCCAGATTTCCGGGCCGGTCGTCCGATAGTGGGCGTCGCGGTTGGCGGTGTTGTCGAACTGATTGGCCCAGATGGCCCCGGCCTCTTCGCTGTCGTTCAGCTCGGTCGCCAGCCGCCCGGAATAGTGGACGAAATGGTTCGGGCTGGAGAAGGGCGCGGCATCCACCTCGACCAGACGCGCGCCCAGCGAGCGGATGGCGGACTTCTTCTCTTCCGACTGAGTGCGGGGAATGACGATCACGACCGGGTGGCCCAGCGCCGCCCCGACCAGGGCCAGGCCGATGCCGGTGTTGCCCGCTGTCCCCTCGACGATCGTCCCGCCGGGACGCAGCCCGCCGGACGCCCGCGCCGCCTGGACGATGGACAGGGCCGCGCGGTCCTTGATCGAGCCGCCGGGGTTCATGAACTCGGCCTTGCCCAGGATTTCGCAACCCGTCTCTTCGGACAGGCGGTTCAGGCGGACCAGCGGTGTATTGCCGATCAGGTCGATGACGGTAGGCGTGACGGACACGTTGAAGCTTTCAGGCGAGGTCGGAGAGGAAGCGGATCAGGCGGCGGCCTGACGTTTGCCTAGGTGGATGCCGCACTCGACCTTGTCCATACCCGACCAGCGCCCGGCGCGTGCGTCCTCGCCGGTCTGGATCGCGCGCGTGCAGGGCCAGCAGCCGATGGAGGCATAGCCCTGTTCGACCAGCGGATGGCGCGGCAGGTCATGGGCGTCCAGCCAGGTCTCGACATCGTCGGCGTCCCAGTCGGCCAGCGGATTGATCCGCAGCACGCCGTCCAGCACCTCGAACGGCTTCAGGGCCGCCCGCGTCGCGGCCTGATAGCGTTTGCGTCCGGTGATCAGGGCGTTGAACCAGGCGGTCGCCCGCGCCAGAGGCCGCACCTTTCTCAGGTCGCAGCAGGCGTCGGCGTCGGTCCGCCACAGGTCGTCGCGCGCATCCAGCGCGGCCTTCTCGCCCGCATCCGGCGTGACCAGCCGCACGTCGCTCAGCCCCAGCGTCTTGGTCAGTTGGGTGCGATAGGACAGGGTCTGCAGGAAATGCTGTCCCGTCTCCAGAAACACCACCGGCGTTTCGGGGCGTTCCTCGGCGATGATGTGCAGCAGGGCCGCCGATTCCGCCCCGAACGAAGAGATCGTCCCGATCCGAAGGCCCAGCGCCGGGTCCAGCGCCGCCCTGACGATTTCAGGCGCCGACCGGCCCTCGACCTCACGGTTCAATCGTTCGGCCAGCGCCTCCAGATCACGGTCATTGGAGGCCGCATGGCGACGCCGCCAGATCGTCGGCGCGGCGTCCCCTGCGGGCTGATAGACAGCGCTGAAGGCCTGATCCATTCGCGCCCAGGCGGCGGCGTCCGCCCCCGGGGCCAGCTCCACCGCATCGAACCCCGACCGGCGCAGATGCCGCGCCTGATCCGGCAACAACTTGCCCGCCGCGATCAGCCGCCCGCCATAGCCCCGCTCGCGCAGCACCGCCGCCAGCGAGAAGCCGCGCCCATCGCGGAACGTGTCGAACTCGAGCACCAGCACCTCCTCTGACGCCGCCGCCGTCTCGACCTCCTCCAGCGGCGTCGTCACCGACAGGCGCAGCCCGTTCTGAATGCCTTCAAGCGTCTGCAGCATCGAGCGTCTCATAGATGGCGTCGCGGAAGGGATCGGGGCCGACGCGGCGCACCGTGTCGATGAACCGCTCGCCCTCCGTGCGGATTTTCAGATAGCGGTCCAGGGTCCGCTGAATGGCCGGCGCGACGGCGTCCGACGGCAGGCTCTTGCCCACGATGTCCCCCAGCGCCGCCTGTTCGTCGGGCGAGCCGCCGACGGTGATCTGATAATATTCCTCGCCCTTCCGGTCGACGCCCAGCACGCCGATATGGCCGACGTGGTGATGGCCGCAGGCGTTGATGCAGCCGCTCATATTGATGCGGACCGGCCCCAGCCTCTCCTGATAATCCAGATCGGCCAGACGTTCGGACAGGGCCTGGGCCACCGGGATGGAGCGGGCGTTGGCCAGACTGCAATAGTCCAGCCCCGGACAGGCGATCACATCGGTCGCCAGATCGGCGTTGGCGGTGGCCAGCCCGGCCTGCCGCAGCGCCCGCCACACCGCCGGAACATCATCCAGCTGCACATGCGGCAGGACCAGATTCTGTTCATAGGCGGCCCGGATTTCGTCGAACCCATAGCGTTCGGCCAGATCGGCGGCCACGTCCATCTGGTCCGCCGTGATGTCGCCCGGCACGCCGCCCACGGGCTTCAGCGAGATCACCACCGAGGCATAGCCCGCCTGCCGATGCCGCCGCACATTGTTGCGCGCGAACCGGGCGAAGTCGGGGTCCGCCAGCAGGGCGCGGTCGAACGGGGCGCTGGCTTTCGGCAGGTCCTCGAACGGCGGCGGGGCGAAATAGGCCTGGATGCGCGCCAGTTCGTCGCCCGGTATTTGCAGGTCTTCGCGGCGCAGGGTGGCGTAATGCTTGTCCACCTCTTCGCGGAACGCCTCGATTCCCATCGACGCGACCAGAATCTTGATCCGCGCCTTGTGGATGTTGTCGCGCCGCCCCAGCAGGTTCCAGGCCCGCAGGATGGCGGTCAAATAGGCCAGAAGGTCCGCTGCCGGCACCGCCGCCGCGATCTCCTGCGCGATATGGGGAAGACGCCCCTGTCCGCCGCCGACGAAGACACGGAAGGCCACGCCGCCATCCTCACCCTTTACGATCTGCAAGCCCACGTCATGGGTGCGGATCGCGGCCCTGTCCTTCTCGGCGCCGATCACCGCGATCTTGAACTTGCGCGGCAGGAAACTGAACTCGGGGTGGATGGTCGACCACTGACGGATGATCTCGCACCAGGGACGTGGGTCTTCGATCTCGTCGTCGGCGGCGCCTGCGAAGACGTCGGTGGTGGTGTTTCGGATGCAGTTGCCGCTGGTCTGGATGGCGTGCATCTCGACCTCGGCCAGATCGCGCAGGATGGCCGGCAGATCGCTCAGGGCGGGCCAGTTGTACTGGATGTTGCAACGGGTGGTGAAATGGCCGTAGCCCTTGTCGTAGGTCCGCGCGATCTGGCCCAGCCGCCGCAGCTGACGGCTGCTCATCACGCCATAGGGCACCGCGACCCGCAGCATATAGGCGTGAAGCTGCAGATAAACGCCGTTCATCAGCCGCAGCGGCTTGAACTCGTCCTCAGTCAGGGCGCCGGAGGCGCGGCGCGCCACCTGATCGGAGAATTCCTCGACCCGTTCGCGCACCAGCGCATGGTCGAACTCGTCATAGCGATACATCAGCCGACGCCCCCCGCAATACTGTGGCCCACCGTCGGGCCTGCCGCGCGGATGCGCTCCTTCAGCCGGTCGCGGCCCGAGGGCGTGCGCTCGGTCACCTCGAACAGATAGGGATTCACGAAGACATCGGGCCGTCCTGCGACTTCGGCCAGCACGATCTCGGCCGCCGCCTCATCCAGAACCGACGCCTGTTCGATACTGTCGACCGGCTGATTGTCCACGCCCGCATAGATGACGCGGCCGTCCGACAGGCGGTTGGCGGTGACGATCCTCATGCCGCCGCCTCCGACAGGTCCGCCTGCGTCGCGGAAAAGGACGCCGTCTCTCCGACGAACAGCAGGGCCGGTCCCGTCAGGTTCGCCCCGCGCACCATCGCGCCCAGGCCATCCAATCGCCCGGTCAGAACCCGTTCGTCCGGGCGTCCGCCATTCTCGACCACCGCCGCCGGCGTCGCACCCGACCGGCCCGCCGCCATCAGCCTGAGCGCCGTCTCCTCGGCGCGGTCCGTGCCCATATAGATGGCCAGGGTGTGGTTGGGCGCCGCCAGCCGCGACCAGTCAGCCTCGACCCCGCCCGGTCTGGCCTGCGCCGTCACGAAGGTCACCGCCTGCGCATGGTCCCGGTGCGTCAGCGGAATGCCCGCCGACGCCGCGCAGGCCAGGGCCGCCGTCACCCCCGGGACCACGAAGACCGGCACGCCCGCCGCCCGCATGGCCTCCAGCTCCTCGCCGCCGCGCCCGAAGACGAACGGATCGCCGCCCTTCAGCCGCACCACGCGATGGCCCGCCCGGGCCTCGGCGATCATAAGGGCCTCGATCTGGTCTTGCGGTACGGAATGGTCGCCGCGCGCCTTGCCGACATACAGGCGTTTGGCGTCGCGCCGCGCCCGCTCCAGCACCGCCTCCGGCACCAGACGGTCGTGAATGATGACGTCCGCGTCCTGCAACACCCGCAGCGCCTTCAGGGTCAGCAGTTCGGGATCGCCCGGCCCCGCGCCGACGATATGGACCACGCCCTGTTCCGGCGCGGCCACGTTCAACAGGCGCAGCATCTCGCGTCGCGCCTCGGCCGTGCGTCCCTCGGCCGCCAGGGTCGCGGCGGGTCCACGGAACGCCTTTTCCCAGAACCGGCGCCGCGCCATGAAGTCGGGGACGCTGGTCTTGACCGTCTCACGCAGTTCGCGCGCCATCCGCGCCACATGGGCCAGTCCGGCAGGCAGCACATTCTCGATGGCCGTGCGGATGTCGCGGGCCAGGATCGGGGCCGATCCGCCGGTCGCCACGCCCACCACCACCTCGTCACGGTCGATCAGGGCCGGGGTCTGGAAATCGCTGAGCGCGGGCTGGTCCACCACATTGACCTGCGCCCCCGCCGCCCGCGCCAGAACGCCGATGCGCTGCGCCTGATCCAGATCGCCCAGCGCGATAAACACCAGCCGCGCGCCCGCCAGATCGTCCGCATCGGGCGCCCGCAGCATCGGCGTCGGCGCCGTCTGCGGCGTCTCGATACTTTCCGGCGCGCAATCGGGCGCGAACCAGACCACCTGGGCCGGCGTGTTCAGGAACAGACGCAGCTTGGCCAGCGCAGGCTCGCCGCCGCCGATAATCACGATTTTTGCGGCCTCCAGCGGAATGGAGGCGAGAAAGACACGCATCTTGCTTCTCAAGGCCGTCAGGGCGAAAAAAGTGGCGACGGCAGGTCACGGACCTTCGACTTCATCGCCAAGAGCCGCAAACCAGATTGCCTTTGTCTCGCTGATAGGATTTCTAACGGCGATGGCCCGTCCCCTGCTCCCGCTCAACGCCCTGCGCGCCTTTGAGGCCGCCGCCAGGCACCTGAACTTCTCGCGCGCCGCCGACGAACTGTCGGTGACGCCGGGCGCCGTCAGCCAGCAAATCCGCCTGCTTGAGGATATTGTCGGCGGCCCGCTGTTCGTGCGCGAGGCGCGCGGCCTGCAACTGACCGACCTGGGCCGCTCCTCCGTGCCGCTGCTTCGCGAAGGGTTCGAGCGGCTGATGGACGCCTCGGCCCTGTTGCGCGAACCGCCGCGCCGCAAACAGGTGTCGATCAGCGTCGCGCCCGGCTTCGCCTCCAAATGGCTGATGCCGCGCATGGATGATTTCCACACCGCCCACCCGGAAATCGAGTTGTGGATTTCCGCCGACATGGAGCCCGCCGACCTGACCGAGGGCAAGGTCGACCTGGCCATCCGCTACGGCCCCGGCGACTATCCCGGCCTGACGGTGGACCGGCTGATGACCGAGACGGTCCTGCCCGTCTGCGCGCCCTCGCTGATGGACGGCGAACATCCGATCCGAAAACCCGCTGACCTGATCCGCCACACCCTGCTGCACGACATGTCCAACGACGGCGACCCCAGCCGCCCCGACTGGGCCATGTGGCTGAAGGCGCGGGGCGTGCGGCACCCCGATCCGCGTCGCGGTTCGCGCTTCAACCAGTCCAGCCTGCTGATCGAGGCCGCCATCGCCGGTCGCGGCGTGGCCCTGGCCAAACGCACCCTGGCCCAGGCCGACCTGGCGTCCGGTCGTCTGGTCGCCCCCTTCCCCGATGGCTCCGAAGCCGTCGGCTTCGCCTATTATGTCGTCCAGCCCCGCGACCGCCCCCCCTCGCCCAGCACCACCGCCTTCGTCGGCTGGCTGAAGAAACAGGCCGTGGACCACGACAATACGATGGGACAGCTCTGAAAAATGAAAGGCCGGCCGCGCGATGGCGGCCGGCCCTCAGTGGCGGTTCAGAACTGAGCGGTTTCAGGCCTTGGCGTCTGCGCCATCCGCCTCATCCGACGCCGCCGTGACCGCCACATCGTCCGCCGCAGGCCTTTCGCCCGGCGTGCGCAGGGCGCCCGTCAGGCCGTTCAGGTCTGCGCCCGACAGGCCGACCTCCGCCAGCAGTTGGTCGACCAGCGGGGCCTGGGCGCGGTAACGCAGGGCGCTGTTGACCACCTGATCCGACAGGTTCCCGCCGCCCGCGCCATTGGCCGCGCCGGCTCCAGCCGCCGCGCCGCCGTTCAGACCCTCGACCTGGACGATTTTGATCGAGTCGATGTTCTCCATCGGCTTGACGGATTCGGCGATGATCCGGTCCAGGTTCTCCAGCAGCTTCAGCTTGATCTGCAGGGCCACCTGTTCGGGCGACAGCAGGTTGGCCGCCGTGTTCAGGGCGTGCTGGCCCGCCGCCTCGACCTCGTAGTGGACGCGAGAGGCTTCGGCCGCGACACGGATGGCCTCAGCCTGGCCTTCGGCCTCGATCCGGGTCTTGTCGGCCTGACCGCGCGCCTGTTCGCGCAGGGCCTCGGCCTGATCGGAGGCGGCGACCTTTTCAGCCTCGGCGGCGACGCGGATGGCGATGGCCTCGCGCTCGGCCTCCTTGGACGCCTCGATCAGTTCGATGATCTTCTGGCGGTCGGCGGCCTCGCGGTCACGCACCGTCTTCACCTGCTCCTCGGCCTGAACAGCCAGAGCCAACGCGCGGTCCGCCTCGGCCTTGGCCTCGGACTCAGCACGGGATTTCTCGGCGACGGCGATGTTGCGGTCCTGCTCGGACAGTTCGATGGCCTTGGCCTTTTCGATGTCCTGGGTCTCGATTACGCGGGCCTTGGAGATTTCGCGCTCGGCGACTTCCTGCTCCATGGCGATGCGCTGCTGGGCCACCAGACGGTCGGCCTCGATGCGCGCCTGGTCGATCTGCTGCTGCGAGGTGATCTTGGCGCCCTCGGCCTCACGCAGTTTTTCGGCTTCCTGACGCGCCACGTCGGCGGACTGTTCTGCGCGACGGTTGGCGATCTCGCGCTCCTGCTCCAGCTGGGCGTATTCCTCGTCGCGGGCGATCTCAAGATTGCGCCGCTGGGCCTCCAGGTTCTTGGTGCGGATTTGGACCTGGGTGTCCTGTTCAATGTCGTTGCGCAGCTTCTTGCGCAGTTCGATCTCCTGCGTCAGCCGCGTCAGACCCTCGGCGTCAAAGGCGTTCGATGGGTTGAAATGCTCCATCGCCGTCTGGTCGAGACCCGTCAGCGAGACAGTCTCCAGCTCCAGGCCGTTCTTCAGCAGGTCTTCGGACGACACCTGCTGCACCTTCTGGACGAAATGGGTGCGCTGCTCATGCAGTTCGGTCATGGTCAGTTCGGCCGCGACCGAGCGCAGGGCGTCCACGAACTTGCCTTCAACCAGTTCCTTCAACTCCATCGGGTTCATGGTGCGCAGGCCCAGGGTCTGGGCGGCCGAGGCGATGGCGTCGGCGCTGGGCTGAACCCGCACATAGAACTCGGCCAGCACGTCGACGCGCATCCGGTCCTTGGTGATCAGAGCCTGTTCGTTGGACCGCTGAACCGCCAGACGCAGGGTGTTCATATTGACCGAAATGGTCTCATGCAGCACCGGCAGGACCAGGGCGCCGCCGTTCATCACCACCTTCTCGCCGCCGAAGCCGGTGCGCACGAAAGCGGTTTCCTTGGAAGCGCGCTTATACAGACGCGCAAAGATCAGCCCCAGGATCAGCAGGGCGACCAGCCCCACGCCGGCGATGATGGCGATCTCGATCAACGAATTCATTTAACAGCCCCTGATGAGAAAAGTCGTTCAGACCGTCGCGTCGCGAAGC
The DNA here is from genome assembly GCA_029202665.1 of Candidatus Brevundimonas colombiensis. Lineage (NCBI taxonomy): Bacteria > Pseudomonadati > Pseudomonadota > Alphaproteobacteria > Caulobacterales > Caulobacteraceae > Brevundimonas > Candidatus Brevundimonas colombiensis. The sequence continues at coordinate 1,946,733 of CP119326.1, read as the reverse complement.
GAGGCGCTGGTGTTGTGGATGGCGAAATATTTGGCGCCCGCATATCGGACCAGCAGCACGCTGGCGCCTTGCGCGAACTGGTCGGCCAGATTGTCCGGCTCGACCATGACATAGTGGACCTGCCCGTGCTGATCGCGCACCCGCGCCTGCGCGGCGTTACCGTGGCTGGCGTCGCCGGTGACGATGACGGCGACCCGTCCGACCAGACTGTCGCGCGACACCGCCGTCGTCTCATCGCGCGGCATGATGCGGGCGACGACACGGCCGAAGACCCGCGTGACCGGCAGGGCCACGGCAAAGGCGGCGGGCGCCATCAGGAACCACGGCCCCGTTCGGCCCAGCACCGCCTGCACAATCTGCTGTCCGACCAGCCCGGTCAGGCCGAAGCCGAACAGGAAGACCACGATCAGCATCAGCAGCGGCAGGCGTCCGACATTGATCCAGGACAGCAGGGACGGCGTCTCGACATTGAGGTCGCCGTCCATCCCATCCAGCCCCTCGCCCAGCGCCAGACCTCCGCCCAGACCGACCGCCTCGGCCGCGCCGATCAGCAGCATCAGGACCAGGGCCGCAACGAAAGGCACATTGTCGGGCGAAAGCAGGAAGCTCCACATCGACGCGGTCAGCCCTGATCGCTGGTGCGCGCCTTGACGGCGGCCAGACGTTCTTCAACCCGGTTGCGCCGCGCCAGATTATCCAGCTCCGCCAGCTTGGCGCCCTGATCGCGATCCACGCCGCCAAGACCCGGCGCCCCCTCGCGCGCCATCAGACGATCAAAGGCGCCGGTCGCATTCTCGACCCGTCGGGTGACGCTGGGAGCGCCGTCCGGGCTGGCCGGGGCGCCGGCTTCCTGTGCGCTGCGGGCGCGGGCCAACAGCATGGACTGGAACGCCTCCTCCATCTCGCGGCGCTTGGCCTGCAGGGCGGCGACATAGCCTTCCAACTCGACCTCGCGCTTGGCGGCGTCGGCGACCGTGGCTTCCAGCACAGGAATCTGCGCCTCCACATCCAGCTGATGTTCGACGGCGGCGCGGGCCAGGTCTTCGCGGCCTTCGCGCAGGGCCAGTTCGGTCTGGCCGGACAGTTCTTCGTGACGGCTGCTCTGTTCGGTCAACCGCTTGTTGGCCAGATGCTTGCTGGCGATGGTGCGGCCCAGTTCGGCGCGGACATCGTCCACCGCCTTGTCAATCTCTCGCAGGGTCTGCTGGATGACCGCATCCGGCATCGCGCCCTCGATGGCGTCTATCAACGCATGCGCGCTGCCAGAGACGATGCGGCCGACGCGTGCGCCCAGGGTGTCCGCCATGATCCTATCCTTCCGTTAGCGCGCGGCCTGAGCCGCAGAAACAATCCGCATCAAGTCCGACAGGCCAGCCAGCCTGTGCGTGATCACAGCGGGGTCGTAGGCCGGCGCCGTCGGCGTAACCGCCCAGCGCAGCAGTTGCTCGGTCATCCGCGCGGCGCAATCCACCAGACGCGCCTCATGCCGGGCCAGATCGCCGGTCGCGGCCCCCGGTCGAGGCGTCGCCAGCGCCAAGGCCAAAAATTCTTCCGCCGTCGTCATCAGGCCGACCGCGACCTCGGAATGGCAATCCAGATCCTGTTCGATGACCCGGACGGACCGCACCGCCGCCGCCAGATGTTCGTGACTGATCGCCAGCGCGACGGGAAAGGAATCAACCGGCTCGGCGCGATGCCGGGCCTGACGGATCAGGCCGCGAATCTTGTCGCTGGCCGTGACGGCGCCTTCGATCTCTAGCTCCGCCAGAAAGCTGGTGTCGTCCTCCGACAATCGGACGCTGAGGGGCGTGGTAAGAGAAGCCATGCGCAAGATGTATCACAACGTAATACGTTCGTAAACACGTAACGACGATCAGCAACGACCGTGCGACAAGACGCCGCAATCGTCAATCGGCAAAAATCATAGTCTTCAGGTTGTAATCGCCGTCCGATCCTCGGCGCCAACACGCAGATAGCGCCCGCCACGTCGGCGGAAACGCAGGCGCAAGGACGCACCCGTATCAGGCGGCGTCTTGTCGTGTGACGTGTTTCAGGCTTGTCGCAACCGCCGGGGCGGCTGGCGCTCAGGCGCGCGCGGCCCTCGTGGCCTCGACGCCCAGGGCGGTCAGGGAGGCGGCGGCGATATGTTCGGCGTTCAGCCCGGCCTTGGCGTACATGACCGTAGGCGAATCCTGGTCCTGGAAGATGTCCGGCAGGTTCAGGGTGCGGACCTTCAGGCCGCGATCCAGCGCGCCCTTTTCGGCCAGAAGCTGCAGCACGAAGGCGCCGAAGCCGCCCATGGCGCCCTCCTCCACCGTGATGAGGGCCTCGTGTTCGCGCGCCAGACGCAGGATCAGATCGGCGTCCAGCGGCTTGGCGAAACGGGCGTCGGCCACGGTCGCGGACACGCCCTTGGCCGCCAGCAGGTCCGCCGCCTTCAGCGATTCCTGCAAACGCGTGCCCAGCGACAGGATGGCGACCGAGGTTCCCTCGCGCACGATCCGGCCCTTGCCGATCTCCAGCGGGGCGGCCAGTTCGAGGATGTCCACGCCCACCCCGTCGCCGCGCGGATAGCGGAAGGCGCTGGGGCGGTCGTCGATGGCCAGGGACGTCGAGATCATCGCCGCCAGCTCCGCCTCGTCCGAGGCGGCCATCAGCACCATGCCGGGCAGCGCGCCCATGAAGCCGATGTCGAACGATCCCGCATGGGTCGAACCATCGGCCCCGACCAGACCGGCCCGGTCCATCGCGAACCGCACCGGCAGCGACTGGATGGCCACGTCATGGACCACCTGGTCGTAGCCCCGTTGCAGGAAGGTCGAATAGATGGCGCAGACGGGCTTCATCCCGTCCGCCGCCAGACCGGCCGCAAATGTCACGGCGTGCTGTTCGGCGATGCCGACGTCGAAGGTCCGCTCGGGGAAGGCCTGGCCGAACAGGTCCAGACCCGTGCCCGAGGGCATGGCGGCGGTGATGGCCACCACCGTCGGATCGACCTTGGCGTGTTTGATCAGTTCGGTCCCGAACACCTTGGTGTAGCTGGGGGCGTTCGACACGGCCTTGGCCTGTTTGCCCGACACCACGTCGAACTTGACCACCGCATGGAGTTTGTCGGCGCTCGACTCGGCGGGCGCATAGCCCTTGCCCTTCTGAGTCACGACGTGGACCAGCACGGGCCGGTCCTCGATGGCCGCCGCCTTCTTCAGAATCGGCACCAGATTGTCCATGTCGTGCCCGTCGATGGGCCCGACGTAATAGAAGCCCAACTCCTCGAAGAAGGTGCCGCCCGTCACCATGCCGCGCGCATATTCCTCGGCCTTCTTGGCCGCCTTGCGGAAGGGTCGCGGCAGATGCTGAGCCACGGATTTCCCCAGCCGCCGCACGTTCTGATAGGCCCCGCCCGACACCAGCCCGGCCAGATAGGCGCTCATCCCGCCGACCGGCGGGGCGATCGACATGTCGTTGTCGTTCAGAATGACCATCAGCTGGCCGCTTGTGGCCTCGGCCGCGTTGTTCATCGCCTCATAGGCCATGCCCGCCGACATGGAGCCATCGCCGATAACGGCCACGACCCGGTTCTTCTCGCCCTTCTGGTCGCGCGCGGCGGAGAAGCCCAGGGCGGCGCTGATCGAGGTCGAGGCGTGGGCGGCGCCGAACGGATCGTATTCGCTTTCGCTGCGCTTGGTGAAACCGGACAGGCCGCCGCCCTGACGCAGGGTGCGGATGCGGTCGCGACGCCCGGTCAGGATCTTGTGCGGATAGCACTGATGACCGACGTCCCAGATCAGGATGTCCTTGGGCGTCTCGAACACATGGTGCAGCGCCGTGGTCAACTCGACCACCCCAAGACCCGCGCCCAGATGCCCGCCGGTGACCGACACGGCGTCGATGGTCTCGACCCGCACCTCGTCGGCCAGCTGTTTCAGCTGGGCGATGTCGAAGTTCCGCATATCTGCGGGAATCTTGACGGTGTCGAGCAGGGGGGTGTCAGGCATCAGGCGGAACCTTGAAGGTCTTCTTGTCGTAACCCGTCGAAACAGGTCAGGTTTCCTATCAGGACCGGCGCTTTAGCACAAAGTCCACGCTGGCTCTGAGGATTTCGGCCTCTTCGCCGAACGGCTCCAGATGCGAGCGGGCCTGATGGGCCAGGTGCGCGACCCTGTGCCGCGCCGCCTCCAGCCCCAGCAAGGTGACGAAGTTGGTCTTGCCCAGGGCTGCGTCCTTGCCGCCCGCCGCCTTGCCCATCTCCTCGGCCGAACCTTCGGCGTCCAGAAGATCGTCGACGATCTGATAGGCCAGGCCGACGTCGTGGGCGAAGCTGATCAGGGCGTGGCGATGCAGGGCCGAGGCGTCGGCGACGATCAGCGGGATTTCGAACGCATAGGCGAACAGGGCGCCGGTCTTCAGCCGCTGCATCCGCGCCACCCCGCCCAGATCGTCGCGCACGCCCAGAAGGTCGATCATCTGACCGCCCGCCATGCCCCGCGCGCCGGAGGCCAGCGACAGCCGCGCCGCCAGTTCGCAGCGCACGGCCGCGTCCTCATGCGTGTCTTCATGCAGGATGATGTCGAAGGCGGCGGTTTGCAGGGCGTCGCCGGCCAGCACCGCCGTCGCCTCGTCATAGGCGCGGTGGACGGTGGGGCGGCCGCGCCGCATGTCGTCGTCGTCCATGCACGGCAGGTCGTCATGCACCAGACTATAGGCGTGGACGCATTCCAGCGCGCAGGCGGCCCGCAGCACCGAGCGTTCGTCGATGTCGAACAGCCGCGCCGCCTCCAGCGCGAAGAAGGGCCGCAGCCGCTTGCCCGGCCCGAGGGCCGCATAGCGCATGGCCTCGGTCAGGCGCGATTCCGGCCCCTCGGCGCGCGGCAGCAGTTCGTCCAGCGCGACCGTGACCAGGTCCGCGACCTCGCCCACGCGGTCGATCACCGCCTGTTCGGGGGAATTGGCGGCGATGACGCGGGTCAAGACGACCGACCGCCCTTCGCCGCCGCGAGACGATGAAGGATCATTCGAACGAGGCCGCCTCGATGCCCTTGGCCTGGCCGTCGGGACCGACGACGATCTTTTCGACGCGCAGCTGGGCGGCCTTCAGCCGCGCCTCGCAATGCGCCTTCAGCCGCGCGCCCTCTTCGTACAGGGCGATGGATTCCTCCAGCGGGGCCTGACCGGATTCCAGGCGGGACACGATGGTCTCCAGCCGTTGCAGGGCGTCTTCGAAGCTGAGATCGGCGGGGATGGCGGGGACGGCGTCGGTCATGGCGCGGACCCTAGAGGGGGTCGACGCGCGCTTCAACGTCAGAAGCGGCTATCGCTTCTCGTAGCGACGCTGGGACCAGTATTTGAAGCCCTGGTTGTGGACCAGTTTCCAGCCGTCGCTCTTCAGGGCGCGACCGACCATATGGTTGAAATAGCCGTGGGCGAAGACCAGCACGTCCTGGCCGCTTTCGGCGCGCGCGATCAGCTTTTGCGCCGCCTGCTCGGCGCGGGCCTCAGCCTGGGCCCGGGTTTCCTGGCCGTCGTGATGGTCGAAGGCATGCCACCAGAAGCGCGACACCACGCCCCACCATTTCGGCGACAGCTTGATCCATTCCGGCACCGGCGGCGGCGGCAGGGGCGCCTCGATGAACATGACGTCCGACATGATCTCGCGCCCCGCCGCAACGGCGGCGGCGGTCTCCTGGGCGCGCTGGCGGGTGGAGGCGTAGATGGCGCCCGCGCCCTGGACCGTGGCGACCAGTTCGGCGGGAGGCGTCTGGCCGGCCAGAAGGCCGCCGATCTCGTATCTGGCCCACCAGTCGCCGTACTGTCGCGCCGTGATCAGGCATTTGCGCGACAGGGCCGGCTCGCCGTGGCGGGTCAGGATGATCGCGCCGGGGCGGGTCGCCACCAAGGCGCCGACAGAGGGTGCGGCGGGGGGTGGAACCACGGACGGCTCAGTCGAATCGAGGGACAGGGCGGGGACAGACATGACGAGCGGACGGACCTTTGGCATCAAGGCTTTAACGTCCTGAGTCCTCCCCTGGCGCGGCGACGCGTGCGACCGACGAACGGCCTGATCCTTCAAGGTGGTAGCCCCCCTCGCGCGCCGACACAACCTCGACCAACAGCCGCGCCGCGCGATCGCGCTGGACGGCCCCCGCCCCTTGCCGTCTAACGACGGCCATGACCGCGCCCGTGATCCGCCCCGCCCGCCTGGAAGACGCCGCCGCCCTGGGCTCCCTGGGCCGCCAGACCTTCGTCGACACCTTTGTCACCGGCTTCCGCATCCCCTATCCGCCCGTCGATCTGAAGGCCTTTCTCGACGCCAGTTTCGACCTGGAGCCGACACGGAAGAAGCTGGCGGAACCGGGCTGCGCCTGGTGGGTGGCCGAACGCGACGGCGAACTGCTGGCCCTCGCCAACGCCGGTCCCAACGGCCTGCCCCACCCGGACGCCCGGACGGGCGATCTGGAGCTGCGCCGTCTCTATGTCGCCAGGGCGGCGCAGGGCCTGGGCCTGGGCACGGCGCTGCTGAACCTGGCGCTGGACTGGATGCAGGCGAACACCGCCGGCCCGCTGTGGATCGGCGTCTGGAGCGGAAACGAAAAGGCCCAGCGCCTCTACGCCGCCCACGGCTTCGCAAAGGTCGGCGAATACGACTACCCGGTCGGCGCCTGGCGCGACCGCGAGTTCATCTTGCGGCGCGGCTGATCAGGGTTCACCCTGCCCCCATGCTCCTGCCCTTCTTCTCCGCCCTGCGCGACGCCAAGGTTCCGGTGTCGATGAAGGAATGGCTCCATCTGATGGAGGCCATGGACCGCGATGTCGCCGGGCGTCAGGTCGAGGCTTTTTACCACCTGTCGCGCGCCGTTCTGGTCAAGGACGAGAAACACTACGACCGCTTCGATCAGGTGTTCGGCACGGTGTTCAAGGGCGTCGAGACGGTGGGCGCGGGCGAGGACCTGACCACGGACATCCCTGAGGACTGGCTGCGGCTGCTGAACGAGAAATATCTGTCCGACGAGGAAAAGGCCCAGATCGAGGCGCTGGGCGGGTTCGACAAGCTGATGGAGACGCTGAAACAGCGTCTGGAGGAGCAGAAGGAGCGCCATTCGGGCGGCTCCAAATGGATCGGCACGGGCGGAACCAGCCCGTTCGGCCACGGCGGCTATAATCCCGAGGGCGTGCGGATCGGCGGGCCGGGCAAGCATGGCCGCGCGGTCAAGGTCTGGGAGAAGCGCGAGTTCAGGAATCTGGACGACACGGTCGAACTGGGCACCCGCAACATCAAGGTCGCCCTGCGCCGCCTGCGCCGTTTCGCGCGTCAGGGGGCGGCGGACGAACTGGACATCGACGGCACCATCGACGGCACGGCGCGTCAGGGCTGGCTGGATATCCAGATGCGCCCCGAGCGGCGCAATACGATCAAGGTGTTGCTGTTCCTGGACATCGGCGGCTCGATGGACGGCCACATCAAGATGGTCGAGGAGCTGTTCTCGGCGGCTCGGACCGAGTTCAAGAACCTGGAGTTCTTCTACTTCCACAACTGCCTGTATGAAGGCGTCTGGAAGGACAACCGCCGCCGCCACACCGAGCGCATCCCGACGTGGGAGGTGCTGAACAAATATCCCGGCGACTGGCGCGCCATCTTCGTCGGGGATGCGACCATGTCGCCCTATGAGGTCACCATGCCCGGCGGCTCGGTCGAGCACTGGAACGAGGAAGCCGGGGCCGTCTGGATGAAGCGCGCCCGCCAGCAGTGGGACAAGTCCGTCTGGCTGAACCCCGTCGCCGAACGCTACTGGAGCTATACCGCCTCGGTCAGCCTGCTGAACGAGATCATGGATCACCGCATGTATCCGCTGACGCTGGACGGACTGGACAAGGCGATGCGCGCCCTGACAAGGTGAGGCCCCGCCCGGCGCGAACGGCCCGGCCGCTGCACCAGGGGTTCGACCGATGATCGCCGCCGCCTTCGCCATCCTGCTTCTGCAACAGACCGCGCCGATGGTGGTGTGGGACGCGCCCACAGCCGCCGAGACGGCCGCGCCTCCTGTCCCCGCCGCCTCGCATTCCGTGCCGGCCTGGGGCCTGGCCGATCCGTTCGGGTTCGAGCGGGCGCGGTGCAGCCCCCTGGTCCGCGGCGACACGCCCATGCAGACCTGCCAGGCGCAGGTCCGCGCTCAGTTGGCCCTGGCTATGGGGCCGGACCTGCCGGAGGCGTTGCGGCCGGTCGGCATGGCCGGCGACTGCCAGATGATGCAGGCATCCGGCGGCGGCTCCACCTATGCGGTACAGTGCGGCCCGCAGTCGCGGGCTGCCAATGCGCCCTCCGGTCTTCGGGAAACAGACTGTCGTCCACGCCCGACGCAGGGCGGCTTCAGCTCGGAATGTCGTCCAGTCGATGGAGGAGACGAGAAGGGCCTGTCTGTGACCCTTTGGGGCGACAAGAACGACTGAGGCAAACAAAACGCCGCCCGCTTTCGCGGACGGCGTTTCGCGCATTCAGTGAAGATGTGTGGCGTTCAGCCCTTGTCGCGAAGGCTGTCCTTGACGCCGCCGACGGCGTTCTGGACCTTGCCCTCGACCTGATCGGCCTTGCCTTCAGCTTGAAGTTTGGTGTCGCCGGTCACCTTGCCGGCGGCTTCCTTTATTTTGCCGCCGATGTTCTTGGCGGCGCCTTCGATACGGTCATGATCGGCCATGGTCGGTCTCCTGCTCCGGCGTCGCCCTTGCGGCGTCGCGCGTTGATCCGAAAACGGGATCTTGCAGCCCTGGTTCCGTAAGGCTCAGCTTGCGCGACGCAGCCACACCGCCACGGCCCAGGCGTGCGAATCGTGCCGCAGTCTGGACAGGGCGAAGGTCGGGTCCAGCCAGACCAGGGTGTGATCGTCTTCGCATTTGGCGGATGCATCTTCCGCCACGACGCGCGCGGTCCAGAAGCCGCCGACGTTGTTCAACGGCTCACGTGTAGAGCGTATGAAATACTGGCCCGCCTCGGCTATGCGATTCAGGGGCGCGATCGTCAGGCCGGTCTCCTCGACGAACTCACGCCGCAGAGCCTCGACCTCGGTCTCTTCCACATCCACCCCGCCGCCCGGCAGGTCGAAATAGGCGCCGGTGGTCCGTTCCACGCGCACGCAGGCGATGAGGCCGTCACGTTCAACCACGCCGAAGGCGACGGCCCTGTGGCGATAGTCGGTTGCGGGTTTTCGAACGCCGAACTGAAGCATGAGGAAACGCCGAGCCCTAGAGATCGAAGGCCAGCCGGGCCCGCACGCCCTTGTGCGCGCCGTCGAACTCCACCGCCGACCGCAAGCCCGACGCCATGGCCGAGATGATCTTGGCCCCCAGTCCGGTTCCCTTTGGCGCGCCATCGCCCATGCCCGGACCGTCGTCCTCGACCGTCAGGACGACGCGATGGTCGCCTTCGCGGTCCAGATGGATGCGGATTTCCCCCGCCTGGCCCGGGGCATAGGCGTATTTCACCGCGTTGGTGACCAGTTCGGTCACGATCACGCCGATAGACACGGCCTGGTCCGTGGTCACCGACAAGGGCGTGGCCTCAAGCCGCAGACGCGGCGAGCCCTCGTCCGGTCCGATGGACTTGGACAGTTCGTCCATCAGGCCTTCCAGATATTCGTGCATGGCCACCCGGCTCATGTCGCCGGAGGTGTAGAGGCGGCGATGGACGTGGGCCACGGCCTCGATCCGGGCCTGCGACTCCCTCAGCGCGTCCTTGGCCCCCTGGTCGGCGATATGGCGCATCTGCAGCGACATGAAGCTGGAGACCAGTTGCAACGAGTTGCCGACGCGGTGGTTGACCTCGCGCAGCATGGCCTCGGCCCGGTCGCGGGCGAGACGGATTTCTTCCTGCGCCAGATCGTTCTCGCGTTGCAGGCGGCGTCGCAACAGGGCGTCGTCCAGGGCCGCGCGCAACAGCGAGGTGAAATCCTCCGACACGTCCTTGATGACATAATCGGCCGCGCCGGCGCGAAGCGCCGCCACCGCGATCCGGCCTTCCTGGGCGCCGGTGACATAGACGACCGGCGGCGGCGCGTTCAGCGCCAGGATGTCGGGCAGGACGTCCAGTCCGTCGCGCGACGGCATATAGTGATCCAGGGCGCAGACGTCGTATTCGTGCAGACGCAGCAGTTCCAGCCCGGTGTCGCCGTCGGGCGCGCAGGTGACGGCGTAGCCGTGACGCGCCAGCTCCTTCTCGACCAACCGGGACAGGCCCCTGTCGTCGTCGATGTAAAGCAGGCGAATGGGCTGATCGGCCTCGATCACTCGATCTCCGGGGCCTGGATCACCGACAGGAACAGTCCCAGTTGGCGGATCGCGCCAGCGAAGGATTCATAGTCGACCGGCTTGGTGATATAGACGTTGCAGCCCAGGTCGTAGCAGCGCTGAATCTCGACCTTGTCGTCGGTGGTGGTCAAAACCACGACGGGCGCGCGGCGCAGCCGTTCGTTGCCCTTAACCTTTTCAAGAATGTCGGTTCCCGACATATCCGGCAGGTTGAGATCCAGCAGGATCAGCAATGGGCCGTTGGCCAATATCTCATCGCTGAATAGATAATCCAGCGCCGCGCCGCCTTCATCGAAATGTTTGATTTCGTTATTGATGTTCGCGCGACGAATATTCTTTTCGATCAGTTTGGCATGACCGTGGTCGTCTTCGACCATGATGATTTTGACGGGATGCGTCACAACGCGACTCCAGGTTCGGCTACGATCAGTCGTTTGGGGAATTTCAGCAGGAAAGTCGAGCCTTTGCCCAGTTCGGATTCCACGTCGATGACACCGCCCAGACGACGAACGCTGTTGCGGACGAAGGCCAGGCCAAGGCCCTCGCCCGAGCGGTCCTGTTTGCCGGAGCGACGGAACAACTCGAAAATCCGCTCATGATCGCGCGGCGCGATGCCCCGACCATTGTCGGCGATGCGATAGACGACCCAACCGCCGGGTACGTCTTCGCCCGAAATCACGATCTGGCCCGGCCGGCCATGGTCCAGATATTTGACCGCATTGTCGATCAGGTTGCCGACGATCTGCTCCATTGAAATCCGGTCGCTGTCGATTTCGGGCAAGGGCTGAACCTCGATGCGCGCACCTGAGGCCTCGGTCTGGTGGTGGACGCTCTTGGCGATATTCTCGGCCATCGCCGTCATGTCCAGCGTCTCGGGCAGCAGGTTGCGCCGGCCCTCGCGCGACAGCTTCAGGATGGCGTTGATCAGACGATCCATCTTCTCGGTCGAGGCGCGGATGAAGCCGATGGCCTCGGGCATGTCCTCGCGCACGGCGGTGACGACCTCGGCATCGACGGATCGCGTCTTCTCGGCGTCGATGATGGCCCGATCCACGATCTTTCCGGCCTGTTCCAGTTCCGAGGTGTAGCCCATGACGTTGACCAATGGGGCGCGCAGGTCGTGGCTGACGATGTAGGCGAAGCGCTGGATTTCCTCGTTAGCGCGCATCAGGTCGCCGGTCCGCTCCTTGACCTTGTCCTCCAGGCTGGCGTTGGCCGCGTCCAGCGTCGCGCGGGCCTTCTGAATCTCGTTGACGTAGCGTCGCACCATCCAGGCCGACAGCAGCGCCAGGATCACCACCAACAGGCCGGTGATCGCATTCATCACCACCGTCAGGGCGCCGAACCGTTCCGACCGAACGGTGCGTTCGGCGATGCGGCGGGACTTGATGGCGTCGAAGTCGTCCACCGCAGCCCGCAGTTCGTCCATGTAGCGCTTGCCTTCGCCGGACCGAACCGACTGGATCGATTGACCGATGCGACCCTGCTGCGCCAGCGTCAGGGTGTGGTCCATTTCCGCCCACTTGCGGTCGGCCAGCCGATGGATGCGGTCGATGGGTGCCTTCAGCGTCGGGTCGCGCGCGGCGCCGTCATCCAGAAAGGCGACGGCTGGCGCGATTTCGGACTGCGCCCTGCGATAGGGCTCCAGAAAGTCGCTGCGGCCGGTCAGCAGAAAGCCGCGCTGGGCGGTTTCGGCGTTCAGCATGGCGATCAGGGTGGTGCGCGAGGCCCGGCGCATCTGCTGGGCGTGCTCGATCGTGTCGTTCACCGTCGCCGTGCGCTGGATCATCACGAAGGTGGTCACATTGACCACGATCAGCAGCGCGAACGCCAGGATCAGCATGGCCGAGATCGAACGCGCCAGAGACGGCGTGCGCGCGAAATCTCTGAATCGTAACAGGCGGCGGTGCGACGTCGAGATCATGGTGCAGCTTTAGCCTCGCAGACTGAACGATCAAACGTTATTCTGGGATCTGCAACGAAATGAGTGATTTACTCCGATTTCATGGGCCCTATCGCCAACGGAAAGTCTTCTCCAACGTCGATCGGCGAGCAGACATATGGATTTCCACCGCAGAAAGGCGCAGCATCTTGAGGATGCACCACTTCTCTCGGAGATTGATAGATGTCGAAGAATGGTTTGATGGCGTTGGCGGCCTTTATTGCAGCTTCTGCGGTTGCAACAGTCTCCTTTGGACAGGCAGCGCACACTCCTCCGGCAATGCCAGGCCAAGCGACTGCACCCGAACCGGTGATAATGGGTCTCGACGATGTGCGCAGCTTTGATCAGTTAGTTCGGGAGCACAACCTCGGTCTGCGCCGCGAAGCTGGAATGCGCCGAGCCCAAGTCCGAAGAGCGCAACGGCTCGGAAACATGATCGAAGAGGGCCGTTGTCAAGACGCTTACCGATCCGCAGTCAGAGAGCGGGATATTGAGATGGCCCAAAAGATCGCCGACATGTGTCGCAAGGAACCCTAGAGCTCAGACCTGTCCCAAGGTGCGCAACCGCGCCTTGGGGTGGATTTCGTTCTGGCTCATGACCACCGTCTGCCCCCGGAAGCGCTCGATGATGGAGCGGACATAGGGGCGCGTCATCGGGCCGGTCAGCAGCACCGGGTTTTCGCCCGTCATGGCGATGCGCTCGAAGGTGTCGCGCACGGCACGGATGAAGTCCTGAAGGCGCGACGGGGCCATGGCCAGTTGCTTGTCCTCACCATTGCCGATCAGACTTTCGGCGAAGGCGGCCTCCCATTCGGGCGACAGGGTGACGATGGGCAGCGCGCCCTCCCCATCCTTGTTCTGCCAGCAAAGCTGGCGGCCCAAGCGTGCGCGGACGTGCTCGACCAGGGTGGTGACGGACGAACTGTGCGGGGCTGCCTCGGCCAGGCCCTCCAGAATGGCGGGCAGGTCGCGGATCGACACCTTTTCGCGCAACAGCGCCTGCAGGACCCGTTGAAGGGTCGTGACCGTGACCACGCTGGGCACCAGTTCCTCGACCAGCTTCTTCTCTTCGGTCCCCAGTTCCTTGAGCAGCTTCTGCACCTCGCCGTAGGACAGCAGGTCCGCCATGTTCTCCTTGAGGATCTCGGTCAGATGCGTGGTCAGCACGGTCGAGGGATCCACCAAGGTATAGCCCCGGAACGTCGCCTCTTCGCGCAATCCTTCCTCGATCCAGGTGGCGGGCAGGCCGAAGGCGGGTTCGCGCATATGTTCGCCGGGCAGTTCGACCTGACGTCCCGACGGGTCCATCGCCATCAGGTGGCCCAGCCGCACCTCGCCCGCCCCGCTCTCCATCTCCTTGATGCGGATGGCGTAGCCCTGGGTCGGCAGGCGCATATTGTCCAGGATACGGACCTGCGGAATGACGAAGCCGTATTCCTGGGCCAGCGACCGGCGCAGGGCCCGGATCTGGTCGGTCAGGCGGCGCCCCTCCAGGTCGTTGATCAGGCTGAGCAGCGAATAGCCCAGTTCGATCTTGACCTCATCGATGGTCAGGATGTTGGCGATCGGTTCTTCCACATCCTCCTTGGGCTTGGCGGCGGCCTCTGCGGCGGTGCGCTCGGCCTCGGTCGGTTGAGGCTTCAGTCGGCTGCGACCCAGCCGCCAGGCCATGAAGCCCGAACCGATGGCCAGGGCGGCGAAGGGGATCAGGGGCATTCCGGGGATCAGGCCGATCAGGCCCGCCGCGCCGGACACCACGCCCAGCGACACCGGATTGGTGGCCAGTTGCGTCACCAGCGCCTTGTCCGCCGTGCCCTCCACGCCCGCCTTGGACACCAGGAAGCCGGCGGCGATGGAGATGATGATGGCCGGAACCTGCGTCACCAGACCGTCGCCGATGGTCAGCTGGACATAGGTGTTGGCCGCGTCCGTTAGGGCCATCTTGTGCTGCAGCGTCCCGATCAGGATGCCGCCGATCACATTGATGAAGGTGATGATCAGACCCGCCACGGCGTCGCCGCGCACGAACTTGGACGCGCCGTCCATGGCGCCGAAGAAGGTGGATTCCTGCTCCAGTTCCTTGCGGCGAACCTTGGCCTGGTCCTCGGTGATCAGCCCCGACGACAGATCGGCGTCGATAGCCATCTGTTTGCCGGGCATGGAGTCCAGGGTGAAGCGGGCGGACACTTCCGCGATCCGGGTCGAGCCCTTGGTGATGACCACGAAGTTCACCACCAGGATGATGGCGAAGATGATCACCCCGATGATGAAATTGCCCCCCATCATCAGCTGGCCGAAGGCGTTGATCACCTGACCGGCCGCGTCGTGCCCCTCCTGCCCGTGGGTCAGGATCAGGCGGGTCGAGGCCAGGTTCAGGCCCAGCCGGAACAGGGTCGAGACCAGCAGCACCGTGGGGAAGATGGCGAAGTCCAGCGGCCGCTTCATCATCACGGCCGTCATCAGGATCAGCACGGACGACACCAGCGAGATCGCCAGCAGCAGGTCCAGAAGCATCTTCGGAACCGGCAGGATCAGCAGCATGATCACGCCGATCACGCCGACCGCCATCAGCACTTCGCCGCGATTGACCCAGCTCAGGACATCGCGCCCGGTGGGGCGCGCCATGCCGTCCTTCATCATGAGGGGCGTATCAGTCACGACCCAGCGCCTTGAAGACGCGGCGGGTCGCCTCGGCGATCACGGCGTCGCGCTGATCGTCGTTCGCCTGGGTCGCGCCGGTGAAATAGGTCGCCAGGACGACGGGCGATCCCGACACGGGAAAGGCCACGCCGATGTCGTTGGCGGTTCCGTTCGCGCCCGTGCCGGTCTTGTGCGCCACGGTCCAGCCCTGCGGCGCGCCGGCCTTGATCCGGTTGGGGCCGGTCGGCGAGGCGGTCAGCCAGCTCTGGATCATCTGGTCGTGCTCGGGCGTCAGCCGATCGCCAAACGCCAGCTCGCGAATATTGGCCAGGGTCTGATCCGGCAGACAGGTGTCGCGCGGGTCGTCAGGCAGGGCGGTGTTCAGGTCCGGCTCCAGGCGCGAAATCACGGTCGTGGTGTCGCCGAAGGTCGGCCACCACGCACGCCATACGGCGATTCCACCCATTTCGCGGATCAGGATATTGGCGGCTGGATTGTCGCTGACCTCCACGGCCGCCTGCATCAGTTGGCGGATGGTGAGGGTGCGGCCGATGGCCTTTTCCGTCACCGGCGCATGGGGGATCATGTCTCGGCGGACCACCGGCACGGCGCGATCCAGCTGTTCCTCATCGCGCTGCACCCGCTCCATGACCGCGACAGCCAGGAAAGCCTTGAAGGTCGAGCAGAAGGAAAACCGCTCCTGCCCGCGCCAGGACACCCGACGCTGAGTGCCGATGTCCAGGCCCGTAACGCCCAGACGACCGCCGTGGCGCGCTTCCAGGTCGTCCAGCAGAAACTCGGGTTGATCGTCCTCGGTCTTTGGCTCTTCGCGCTTCGGATAGCAGCCGACAAGCGACAGCGCGCCCGCGCCGCCGATCAACGTCCTGCGATCAAAGCCCCGGCCCATTCGTCAGGCCGCATAGCCCGAGGCGGAGACCCCGCTCTGGGGCGCCGGGATGGCCGCGCCCTCGTCGGCGTATTCGTTCAGCTTGTTGCGCAGGGTGCGGATCGAGATGCCCAGGATGTTGGCCGCATGGGTGCGGTTGCCCAGACAATGGGTCAGGGTGTCCAGGATCAGCGTCTTCTCCATCGCCGCCACCGTCTGGCCGACAAAGCTGCGGGTCACGGCGTCGGCGGCCTGGGCGGCGCGGGCGGCCACGCCGGCTTGCGGCGCCTCATAGGTCTGGCCCGCCATCAAGGCCGCGCCCATGCCCCCCAGCGGCTGGCCGTCCGGCAGGCGGATGGCGTCCACGTCGATCTCGAGCCCGACCGCCAGCAGCACGGCCCGGTGCATGGCGTTTTCCAGCTCGCGCACGTTGCCGGGCCACCGATGGGCGACGATGGCCTGGCGCGCGGCGGCCGACATGGGGCGGACCGGCACGCCGTTGGCGGCGGCGTATTTCCTGATGAAGTGATCGGCCAGCACGCCGATGTCGCCGGGCCGTTCGCGCAAGCTGGGCAGGCGCAGGTTCACCACGTTCAGCCGGTACAGCAGGTCTTCGCGGAACACGCCCTCGGCCACCGCCTTGGCCAGGTCGCGGTTGGAGGTGGCGATGATGCGGATGTTGACCGGCACGGGCTTGGAACCGCCGACGCGGTCGATCACCCGTTCCTGGATCGCGCGCAGCAGCTTGGCCTGAAGCCGCGCGTCCATTTCCGAGATTTCGTCGAGCAGCAGGGTGCCGCCGTCCGCCTCCTCGAACTTGCCGATCCGGCGGGCCACCGCGCCGGTGAAGGCGCCCTTCTCGTGGCCGAACAGTTCGGATTCCAGCAGATTGTCGGGAATGGCGGCGCAGTTGACGCTGATGAAGGGGCGTTCCTTGCGGCGCGAGTTCTCGTGCAGGTAACGCGCCATCACCTCCTTGCCGACGCCGCTTTCGCCGGTGATCAGGATCGAGGCTTCCGATCGCGCGACCTGATCGGCCAGTTGCAGCACGGCCTTCATCGACGGATCGGCCGAAATCATCGGCTTTTCGTCGTCCGCCACCGCCGACAGGACGGCGGCGATCAGTTCGGCGTCGGGGGGAAGCGGAATGAACTCCTTGGCCCCGGCCTTGATGGCCGCCGCCGCCTCTCGCGCATCAGCGTCGACGCCGAAGGCCACCACCGGAATGGTGATCCGCTCGGCCTCGTTGGCGGCGATCAGGGCGGCGATGTCCAACTGATAGTCGACCATCAGCAGGTCGGCGCCCTGCCCTCGCCGCAGCTGTTCGGTCGCCTGGTCGGCGCGCTCGACGTGATTGACCTTGGCGCCGTGCGCCATGGCCATCTTCACCGCCGAAGCGAGCTGCCCGCTCAGTCTGCCTACCACCAGAAGACGCATCGTTCTTCTCCTCTAATCTCTAAATATCGGTCGCCGCCACTCCGCTGCGCAACGCCTGCGCGGCATCGTTTCAGGCGCCCGAGTCCTCGGTCTTGATGATTTCCGTCATGGTCACGCCCAGCCGGTCGTCGACGACGACGACCTCCCCGCGCGCGATCAGGCGGTTGTTGACGAAGATGTCGATGGCCTCGCCGACCTTGCGGTCCAGCTCCAGCACCGACCCCTTGTTCAGCTTCAACAACTGGGCCACCGACATATGCGACTTGCCCAGCACGGCCGAGATATTAACCGGCACGTCAAAGACCGTGGCCAGATCGGCGGCCGTCTTGTCGCCGGCGTCATCCACAGGCGGCAGGTCGGAATGGGCGGAGAATTCTTCCAGGGCCAGATCGTCGGACGCCATCAGAACATGCTCCTGTCGGTGGGAAGGGTTTCGGCGTGTCCGGCCTCGGCCGCCAGGGCCGCCGTCAGAGCCTCGGCCACGCGTTTGGCTGACATCTGCGGGTCGTGGTCGGCGCGACCGTCCGCCCATTCCAGCTGGAAGGCGGCGGGGTGCAGGCCGGGTTCGTCGCGGAAGGCGACCGCGCCGGTGAAGCCGCTGTCGGCGCAGGCCTGTTCGATCAGGCCGCGCGCGACCTCGTCCAGACCCGAGGCGCGAACCACCAGGCGGGGCGAGGCGTCGATCTCCTGCGCCAGCACCTCCAGCGCGGCCTTCAGCGGGGCCTCGGGGAACCGATCAAGGGCGGCGCCGGCGATGGCGCGGGCCGCCGCCAGGGCCAGGTCGGCCGACTGTTCACGGTGTGCCTGGGCCGCCGCCCGCAGCGTCGGCATCGCCGCGACCACCGCCTGGGCGATATTGGTCAGGGCCAGGGCGCGGATGTTTTCGACCTCGCTCAACGCCTGCTGACGCGCCTCCAGCCGCCCCTGCGCCACCAGGGCGTCCACCTCGGCGGGCAGATAGGCGCGCTTGGTCGGCGTCCAGGCGCTGGGGCGCACGACGGAGCCGTCCGCGTTGAACTCGGTGTCGAAGGCGAAAGGGCGGCGATCTGGGGCGGACGCGGTCATGTCAGTAGATCAATTCGTCCTCGGCGCCCTGACCGGCCAGCATGATGTCGCCCTTGGCCGCCAGGTCCTTGGCGACCTGGACCATGGCCATCTGGGCCGTGTCCACGTCCTTCAGGCGCACAGGGCCCATGGATTCCATGTCCTCGCGCATGATCTTTGAAGCGCGCTCGGACATGTTGGAGAAGAACATCTCGCGCAGGCCCTCCGAAGCGCCCTTCAGCGCTAGACCCAGTGAATCCTTGTCCACGCCGCGCAGCAGGGTCTGCACCCCGCCGGGATCCAGTTTGGACAGGTCCTCGAACACAAACATCAGGGCGCGGATACGCTCGGCCGACTCGCGATTGCGCTCTTCCAGGGCTCCGATAAACCGGGCCTCGGTCTGGCGGTCGAAACTGTTGAAGATGTCGGCCATCATCTCGTGGCTGTCGCGCTTGGAGGTGCGGGCCAGGTTCGACATGAACTCGGTGCGCAGCGTGGCCTCGATCTTGTCCAGGATTTCGCGCTGCACCGGCTCCATGCGCAGCATCCGCTGCACGCATTCCAGGGCGAAGTCCTCGGGCAGACTGGTCAGGACGCGCGCCGCATGGTCGGTGCGGACCTTGGACAGGATCACCGCCACGGTCTGGGGGTATTCGTTCTTCAGGTAGTTGGCGAGCACCGCCTCGTTCACATTGCCCAGCTTGTCCCACATGGTGCGACCGGCCGGACCGCGGATTTCCTCCATCAGCCCGTCGACGCGCTCCTTGGGCAGGAAGGCGCTGAGCAGGCGCTGCGTCTGCTCGTAGCTGCCCATGACCGAGCCTGAACCCGACAGGCCCGACACGAACTCGATCAACAGCGCCTCGACCGCCTCGGCCGTGACATTGCCCAGGGTCGCCATGGCCTGGGAGATTTCCTTGACCTCGTCGTCGTCCAGTCGCTCCCACAGGGCGGTGTGCTCCTCGCCCAGCGCCAGCAGGATGACGGCCGCCTTCTCGGGCCCCGTCAGCTTGTTTGGGTCCTCGACCGAAGCCTTCTTGTTGATAAGCTTGGCCATCAGCCTTCAGCCACCCAACTGCGAAGGATGCCGGCGGCGTCATCGGGATGCGATTGGACGAAATCCGCGACCTTCTTGACCGAGGAGGCCTTCACCTGCCCCTCGATGCGGGCGATGTCGATCTTCTGCTCCATTTCGCTGGGCGACGGCAGTTGAACCATTTGCGGCTGACCGTCCGGCCCGATGACCGTCGTCGTCACGGCCGTAACCGGCACGCCGGCCTGCGCCGTCAACGCCGGCAGGTTCGTTCCGCCCGCCGCCGTCTTCAGCAGCGGCCGCAAGACGAAGAAGATCAGCAGGACGCCGGTGATCAGCAGCACCAGCAGTTCGACGCCGCGCATGATGTCGTTCTTGGAGAAGTCGAACATCGACGAGGCGCCGTCCAGACCGCCGGCGATGCCGGTGTCGTGGTTGAAACGGACGTTGATGACCTCGATCTTGTCGCCCCGGCTTTCGTCGATTCCGGCGGCGGCGGCGACCAGCGACTTGATCTGATTGATCTCCTCAGCCGAGCGCGGGGCATAGGTCGCCTCGCCCTTGCCATCCTTGGCGGGCGTCCACTTGCCGTCCACGGCGACGGCGACAGCCAGCTTCCTGACCTCGCCCGGCTCCTTGGTCGTGGTCGTGGTGGTGTTGGAGATTTCGTAGTTGGTGGTCTCGGCGTTCTGGGCGTTGGTCGACCCGGCCGGACTGGTGGCCGGCGCGGCGCCGCCGGGGATGTTGTTGGTCGCCGTCACCCCGCCGTCGGGCTGGGCCGTTGTGTCGCTGGATTGGGAGCCGTTCGTTGTGGTCGAACGCACCACCTGACCGTCGGGATCGAACTTCTGCTCCTGGGTGGTCGAGCGGCTGTGATCGATGTCGGCCGTCACCTGGACGCGCGCGGCGCCCACGCCGACCACGCCCTCGACGATGTCCTTGATGCGCGACTGCAGCTGGGCCTCGGTATTGCCCTTGGCCTCCTCGGCCGAGGCTGAGGTGAAGCCGTCTTCGCCGCCCGCCGCCAGGGTGCGGTTGTTCTGGTCCGCCACGGTGACGCGGTCGGGCTTCAGGTTCGGCACGGACGAGGCCACCAGATTGCGGATCGCCCGCACCTGATCGCCGCTCAGATCGCGCCCGCCCACGCCCACCAGAACGGCGGCGGTCGGCTCTCCGGCGGCCGAGGTGAACATTTCGCGGCGGGGCATGGTGATGTGGACGCGGGCGGCGGTGATGCCGCGCATGGACATGATGGTGCGCGACAGCTCGCCCTGCAGCGCGCGCTGCTCGTTCAGCTGCTGCTGGAACTCGGTCTGGCCCAGGACCGACTGGTTGTCGAACAACTCGTAGCCGACCGAACCCGACGTGACCAACCCCTTGCCCGCGACCAGCATCCGGGCCGTGCCCACCTCGTCGCGATTGACCATGATGGTCGAGCCGTCGCCCTTGGACGAATATTTGATGTTGGCCTGATCCAGGGCGGCCGTGATCTCGCCGGCTTCGCGCAGGTCAAGGTTGGAATAGAGCAGCGCGTCGGGCGCCTGGCCCATGCGCAGCATGACGGCGACCAGCACGGCGGCCACGCCGGCGGCGACGCCGAGGACCGCCGCCAGGCGGCCAATCCCGAACTTCTGCAACGCCGCCGTAAAGCCGCCCACGCGATCCCGCCCCATACTCGCGGGAGATGCCTACGCCCCGCTAGGCAGAAAATGCCGCCTGGATGGTAAACGTCGCGTTAAGAGTGGGGGCGGGCGCGGTCAGGCCGCGCCTCCAGTTGAGGCAAAACCGCCGGCGCGCCGGACGGCAGGGGCGCCTTCGGATCGCGCATCCAGGCGGCGATGTCGCGATAGACGATCTCCGCATCCAGATCGCGGTCCAGCAGATGCCAGCTGTGCGGATACCACGCGGTCTGCAGCGTCCCGCCTTGCGCCTGGGCGCGCCGAAGGGCCGCGCGCATCTGGTCGCGCTTCACCACCTCGTCGTTGGCCCCGTACATCAGGATGGCGTCGCCGCGAATGCGGCCCAGGTTCTGCGCCGAGGTCTCCATCAGATCGACCAGGCCGTAGATGGTGTCGAACCGCGTCGCCAATATGCTGCGGGGGTCGCGGCCGTTTCGCACCAGTTCCAGCGTATTGGACGAGGCGTGGATTCCCCGGGTGATGAAGGACGGCGGCTCCAGCGCGACATCGCCCAGCGCCCGCGCGGCCAGGGTGATCGCGGCGCTGTTGAACACCCCTTGCGAAGACCAGCCCCAGACGCCGGGCGACAACAGCACCACTCGGTCCGCATCGGGCGGATTATCGGAAGCGAAGGCGGCGGCCGCGACCGAACCGCCCATGCTTTCGCCGACCACGGCGATGACGGCGCCGGGATAGCGGGCGCGGGCCATGGCCACGGCCTCGCGCACGTCATCGGTCATCCGCTGCTGGCCCGCCCAGACGCCCCGCCCCGGCGCGCCGCCGAAGCCGCGCTGGTCATAGGCCCAGGTCTCGATCCCCTGCTCGGCCCACCACGGTCCGGCCAGACGGAAGCTGGAGCCGTGATCGTTCATGCCGTGCAGAGCCACGATCACCGCCCAGGGCGCGCGGTCCTTCGGTCCCCATTGCAACAGCGGCAGGCTGGCGCCGTCGGACATGATCAGGGCCTTGTCCTCGACATGCGGTCCGACAAATCCCGGCGGCGGCGTCAGCGGCGGCTGGACATAGGGCGTGGCGCACGCAGACAGGGCCAGGGCGGCCGCCAGCGGGATCAGCCTGGAAACCCTCGACGCCATTCGACCCACGCCTCGCCTCACGAAAGAACCCGATCCCCGCGCTCGGCGGGACCAGCGAAAGTCAGAATCCCACGCACCCGTTCCCGCAGATAAGGCACGACCTCATCCTCAAACCACGGATTCTTTCTCAGCCATGCCGTATTGCGCCACGACGGATGCGGCAGGACCAGCAGATCCGGCGCATAGTCGCGCCATGCTCGCACCGTCTCGGTCATATTGCGTTTGACGCGGTCGCCCAGCGCCCAGGCCTGGGCATAGCCTCCGACCAGCAGGGTCAGCTCCATGCGCGGCAGGGCCTGCATCAACTGCGGCCGCCACAGATCCGCGCATCGCGTCGGCGGCGGATAGTCGCCGCCTTTCGGGGCCGTTCCCGGATAGCAGAAGGCCTGGGCCGCCACCCCGATGCGGTGGTCGGCGTAGAAGGTCGCGTAATCCACCCCCATCCAGTCGCGCAGCCGGTCGCCGGACGGATCGGTGAACGGCTGGCCGCTCTCATGCACCCGCCGCCCCGGCGCCTGGCCGCAGATCAGTAGCCGTGTCTCGGGAAACACCCGCACCACCGGGCGCGGGGTGTGCGCCAGCACGCCGGCGCAGGCGCGGCAGGCGCGGATGTCGGCCAGGATCTCGTCGAGATTTCCCATTACCCGCTCG
This sequence comes from Candidatus Brevundimonas colombiensis, assembly GCA_029202665.1. Taxonomy (NCBI): domain Bacteria; kingdom Pseudomonadati; phylum Pseudomonadota; class Alphaproteobacteria; order Caulobacterales; family Caulobacteraceae; genus Brevundimonas; species Candidatus Brevundimonas colombiensis. Next base: position 1,924,034 of record CP119326.1, on the reverse strand, counting down.
TCCCCGCGAAGGCGGGGACCCCCATTTCCGAGCGGTTCGGCTTCGCCGATTTCAGCGATATCGATCCCAAACGCCATGCCTCATGAAAAGACTGGGTCCCCGCCTTCGCGGGGATGAGCGGGAAGTCTAGTCCTCAATCTCGTCGTTCGCCGCAGGCGGACGGCGGCTCAACGCCAGGGCGACCTCTTCCGGCGTGGCCTGACGCAGGCGCGTGACCCCCTTGAAGTCGTCGGGATCGACGGCCTTGCCCTTCTTGGTGATGGTCAGCTTGCCCTGGCGCATCAGGCCAAGGGCGGCGGCCCGCACCTTGGGCAGCATGCGTTGCCACTGTTCGGGCTGTAGCGCCTTGGCCACTTCTGCGGGCTCGATGCTCTTGCCCGGCTCCAGCGAGGCGATTTTATTCAGGATTGCGGTTTCGATCGGATCGCTCATTGCGCCTATATGCTGCACCGCACGCCCATAAGTAAGGCCCTGTCCGCATGCCGAAGAAAATCACCATCACCGAGGGCGAGTTCGCCGGCTGGCAGACCTATGATCTGCACGACACCTTCGACACCGTGGTCGGCCCGTTCTACGGCCGGCCTGACCCGGACGGGGACATGCGCTGCGCCTTCCGCGCCGAGCAGAAGCATATGAACGCCGGCGGCCGGATGCACGGCGGCTGTCTGATGACCTTCGCCGACATCGCCATGTTCCAGATCGCCTATCAGGAGATGGAGGGCGCCTCGGGCGTCACCGTGCAACTGGACTCCACCTTCATCGACGGCGGCTACGTGGGCGAGTTGATCGAGGCCACGGGTCAGGTGACCAAGGCGGGCAAGAGCCTGATCTTCGTGCGGGGTCAGATCAACACCGGCGAACGTCTGCTGATGACCTTCTCGGGCGTCATCCGAAAGTTCACGCCGCGCGGCTGAACCGGGTCGCGGCGGCCAGCACGAAGGCGAAGGCGGCCGCTGGCCACAACGCCGCCAGCCCCAGCCGTCCGAACGTCAGGGCGCCGACGACCGCCCCGCCGGTCAGGCCCAGCCACAGGATCACATACGGTCCGAACGCCCGGCGGTCGCCGCCCGTCGCGGCGGCGGCCAGGCTCTGGCCCAGCTTGACCAGCGTGCCGGTCATATAGGTCAGGCTGACGGCTACCTCGCCATTACGCAGAAAGACCGAATTCTCGGCGGCCATCGCCATGACCATCAGGCCGATGGCCACGGGCTTGTGGCCCATCCAGGCCGCCGCCGCCGCCAGCGTCAGCAGCACGCCCTCGAACGCCAGAACCCGGCTGCGCGACCGCCCCTCCTGCCCCCGCGCGATCAGGGCGCCGCAGAACGACCCCATGACGAACAGGATCAGAATGCCGGCCAAGCCCAGGGCCGCCGTCCATCGCCCCTCGGCCAGACTGGCGGCCAGGCGGGTGGAGTTGCCGCTCATGAAGGAGACGAACACCCCGCCCAGATGCAGGAAACCCAGACTGTCGACATAGCCGGCCAGCACCGCCAGCGACAGGGCCAGCGCCTGGTGCGGGGGCGCCAGGGCGCGCATGGTCGGTTCAGACCCCCGCCTTGGCCGCCGGACGCGCCCGGCAGGTTTCCAGCCAGCGCGCCAGATGCTCGAACTCGGACGGCGGGCTGTATTTGACCAGGCGCGCGAAATCCAGGCCGACCACGCCCACGATGTCGGCGATGGTGAACCGGTCCAGCGCCAGGAAGTCGCGTGTCGCCAGATGGGCGTCCAGCGTCTTCATGAACCGTTCGGCCGACAGGCGATTGTATTGCGCGATCTGCGGCGTCTGGGTCGCCTCAAGCGCGGCCAGCGCCGGATGGGTGTGGCGCACGTTCAGCATGATCGGCGTGGCCAGATAGAATTCGCATCGCCGCGTCCACATCTCGACTTCGGCCTGTTCCAGCGGATTGCGGCCGAACAGATTCGGCTCGGGGTGCAGCGCTTCCAGATAGCGGCAGATGGCGATGGATTCCGACAGGATCGTTCCATCGTCCAGCTCCAGCGCCGGCAGGTGGGGCACGCCCACGCGGTCGCGGAAGGCGGGCTTCTTGTGCTCGCCCGCCATGATGTCGATCTCGACCATCTCGACGTCAGAGACGCCCTTCTCGGCCATGACCCAACGAACCCGGCGCGGGTTCGGCGCACGGTTGGAGGTGTAGAGTTTCATGGGCGACTCTCATGGCCGATGACGACGAAGCGAAACGCTAGCGCCCGAACACCGCCGCGGGCAAGGCGCCCACGATGGCGGCGGTCATCAACGTGGCCAGGAAGCCCGCGAACAGACCTTTCCAGATCATGCTCAGAACCTCTTCGCGCCGCTCGGGCATCAGAACCGACAGACCCGTCACCGTGATGCCGACCGAGCCGATGTTGGCGAAGCCGCACAGGGCGTAGGTCATCAGCATCCGCGTCCGCTCGGTCATCTCGCCGGCCGGAACCTTGCCCAGGTCGATGAAGGCCACGAACTCGGTCAGGGTCAGCTTGACGCCAAGCAGCCAGCCGGCGACGTCGGCGTCCTTCCACTCCACCCCGATCAGCCAGGCGACGGGGGCGAAGATCCAGCCCAGCATCCGCTCGACCGTCAGCGGGGCGTCAAACACCACGAAGCCGCCCAGCATGACGTTGACCAAGGCCACGAAGGCCACGAAAACGATCAGCACCGCCGAGATGTTCAGCACGACCATCAGGCCGTCCGACGTGCCCTTGACGATGGCGTCGATGGCGCTGTCGTATTTCAGCGCCGAGTCATAGTCGGCGACCGCGCCGCCCATGCCTTCCTTCTCGGGAATGATGATCCGGGCCAGCAGCACCCCGGCCGGCGCCGAGACGATGGAGGCGACCAGAACGTGGCCCGCCGCATTGGGCAGCACCGGCGCCAGGATGGTCGCATAGGCCACCATCGTCGAACCGGCGACGGTGGCCAGGCCGACCACCATCATCAGGAAGATTTCCGACCGGGTCAGCTTGTCCAGATAGGCGCGAATGACGATGGGGCTTTCGATCATGCCCAGGAAGATGTTGGCCGCGACCGCCAGGGCAGAGGCGCCGCCCAGGCCCATCGTCTTCTGGAACAGAAAACCGAAGCCGAGCGTGATCCACTTCAGGATCTTCCAGTGCCACAAAAGGGCCGACAGGGCCGAGATCACCAGGATCAGCGGCAGAACCTGAAAGGCGAAGGTGAACAGCGCGCCCTGATTCTCCACGGCGTAGGGCTGATCCCCGCCCGCCAGATAGCCGAACACGAACTTGGTGCCCTCGGTCGTGGCGACCGCCAGCCCGTCCACCGCCCCCGTCACCGCCGCCAGCACGCCCTGCGACCCGGGAATGGCGAACAGCGCCAGCACCAGCCCCGCCTGAACCGCGATGGCCCCCAGGGTCAGCCGCCAGGGAAAGGCGCGCCGGTTCTCCGAGATCGCCCAGCAGACCGCGACGATGACGACCAGCCCCAGAAGGCTCTGGAGGTTCAGAAGGCTGAACATGAAAGACGATCCCCTATCCGGCGCGCCCGCCGGTCTTTCTTCGCTTCAAGGACAAAGTGACGCGGCTGGCAAGCGAAACGAAAAAGGGCGGCCCCTTAGGGGACCGCCCTCATCAGGCCATGGCGCCTGAGCCTACAGTTGGCCGCGCACCAGCTTGCCGTAGTGATCCATCAGGTCCAGCGACAGGGCGCCGGGGGTGAAGCGATACTCGCCCACCTCGGCGACCGGCGTCACCTCGACGGCCGTGCCCGTCAGGAAGCATTCCGAGAAGTCCGACAGTTCTTCCGGCAGGATGTTGCGCACCACGACCTCGACGCCCTTGGACTGGGCGATCTCGATGACGGTCTGGCGGGTGATGCCGTCCAGGATGTGGTCCACCTTGGGCGTGTGGAGGACGCCGTCCTTGACGAAGAAGACGTTGGCCCCGGTCGCCTCGGCGACATAGCCGCGCCAGTCCAGCATCAGGGCGTCGGCGAAGCCGTTACGCTCGGCCGTGTTCTTGGACATGGTGCAGATCATGTACAGGCCCGCCGCCTTGGCCGTCGTCGGCGCCGTCGCCGGATCGGGGCGACGCCACTTGGACCATTCCAGATTCAGACCGCGCGCCTTGACCTCGGGGTCGAAATAGCTGGGCCAGTCCCACACGGCGATGGCCAGATGGACCTTGTTGTTCAGGGCCGAAACGCTGGTCTGCTCCGCCCCCAGATAGGCGACGGGACGCACGTAGCAGTCGGTCAGACCGTTCTTGGCGCAGGTTTCGTTACACAGGGCGTCGATTTCGGCGACGCTGTAGGGTATCTCGAAATCGAGCAGGTTCGCGGACCGCTTCAGGCGCTCGGAATGCTGGGTGAGCTTGAAGATTTCGCCGCCATACATACGCTCTCCCTCGAATACCGACGAGCCATAGTGCAAGGCGTGGGTCAGAACGTGCGTTTTCGCTTCCCTCCAGGGGACGAAATCGCCATTCACCCAGATCCAGCCGTCACGATCGTCGAAAGGAACGAAGGCCATTGAAATACGTCTCCCGCGAAACTGACGGTCTTAGAGCCCCACGAATCGTTCAGGTCAACGCCCGGAGCGGGGGAAACGTCGCATGAGCATGACGGAATCGCGTCCGCACGGCCGCTCGGGCCCTATCGCCGGCCCCGGCGTCGGTCGCCATCTGCTGATTGTCGACGACGACGACCGCATTCGCGAGTTGCTGAAGGAATTCCTGGCGCGCGAGGGCTATCGCGTCACCGGCGCCGCCCACGCCGCCGCCGCCAAGCGGATGATGGAACTGATCGAGTTCGACCTGGTCGTGCTGGATGTCATGATGCCGGGCGAAAGCGGCCTGGACCTGACCTCCTGGGTCCGAAGCAAGGCCGAACTGTCCAAGACGCCGGTCCTGCTGCTGACCGCGCGCGGCGGCCCCGAGGACCGGATCGAGGGTCTGTCGCGCGGCGCTGACGACTATATGTCCAAGCCGTTCGAACCGCGCGAACTGGTGCTGCGCATCGACGCCATCCTGCGCCGCACGGGCGGCAAGCCGATCGGGCCCAAGGAAATCAAGCTGGGGGCCGCCGTCTTCGACATGGAGCGGCTGGAGCTGACCCGCGACGGCGCCCCCCAGCGCCTGACCGAGGCCGAGGCGCAACTGCTGAAGACCCTGGCGCTTCACGCCCACGCCCCGGTCGAGAGAATGAGCCTGTCGCCCGACACCGCCGACATCACCGGCCGCGCCGTGGACGTCCAGGTGACGCGCCTGCGCCGCAAGCTGGAGGTCGATCCCAAGAACCCCCGCTATCTGCAGACCGTGCGCGGCGTCGGCTATATGCTGGCCCCCGACTGAGGCGCCGCGCGACGCCATGCGGCTTCTGCCTGCCTATCTGTGGCCGCGGTTTCTGAAGCGGCGCCTGCCGACCTCGCTGTGGGGACGGTCGCTGCTGATCATCGTCCTGCCGGTGCTGGTCATGCAGATGGCGGTGACCTGGGTGTTCTTCGACGCCCACTGGCAGACCGTGACTGCACGCCTGTCCGAGGGCCTTGCCGGCGACATCGCCTGGGCGGTGCAGAGCTATGAGGACGATCCCACACAGGCCAATCTGGACAAGCTGGCCGACCGGGCCGAACGCTCCATGTCCTTGTCCATCGTGCTTCAGGAAGGCCGCACCCTGCCGACCGAGACGCGGCGCGGCCCCATCGGGGTGGTGGACCGGGTGCTGGACCGGGCGCTGCGTGCGCGTCTGGACCGCGCCTACTGGTTCGACACCACCCGCTATCCCGCCTATGTCGATATTCAGGTGCAGGAGCCGCAGGGCGTGCTTCGCATCATCGCCCCGCGCGAGCGGGCGGTGGCGACCCAGGCGCATATCTTCGTGCTGTGGCTGACCATCGCGACGGTGCTGCTGATGGGCGTGGCCATCCTGTTCATCCGCAATCAGGTCCGGGCCATCGAGCGGCTGGCCGATGCGGCCGAGGCCTTCGGGCGCGGCGAGACGGTGCCGCGTTTCAAGCCGCACGGCGCGCGCGAGGTCCGCGCCGCCGCCGTCGCCTTCATGGCCATGCGCGACCGCATCCAGCGCCATATCGACCAGCGCACCGTCCTGCTCGCCTCCGTCAGCCATGACCTGAGGACGCCTCTGACCCGTCTGCGTCTCGAACTGGCGCTGGCCCCGCCGTTCAAGCGGCAGGCCGCCATGCGTGGCGATCTGGACGAGATGGAGCATATGATCGACGAATACTTGGACTTCGCGCGCGGCGAGGCGGGCGAGCCGCCAAGGCCCATTTCCATCTCCGACGTGCTGAAGGCGGCGGCCGAGGACGCCAGACGCGCCGGCGCCGTGGTCGATGTGGTCGTGCCCGAGGGCATGACCGCCTCCTTGCGCCCCCTGGCGTTCAAACGCGCCCTTGTGAACCTGGCCGGCAACGCCGCCTCGCATGGCGAGCACGTCCGGCTGTCGGCGCGCGCCTTGGCTTCGGGGGGGCTGGAGGTCGTGGTCGAGGACGACGGCCCCGGCATTCCCGAGGCCATGTACGACGAGGCCTTCCGGCCCTTCTCGCGACTGGACGAATCGCGCAATCAGAACCGCAAGGGCGTCGGCCTGGGGCTGGCCATCGCCCGCGATGTGGCGCGCGCCCATGGCGGCGACGTCACCCTGGACCGCAGCGATCTGGGGGGGTTGAAGGCGATCGTGCGCGTGCCCGGCGCCGTCTCCATCGTCGAAAGCGTCTGAGCCGCGCGGATTTGCTGAGCCCGCCCCTAGCGGAACCGGGTGTTCGGGATCATCTTAGGCGGGACAGGGCCAGGAGATCACAACTGATGCGTAAACTCGCCTTCTTCGCACCGCTGGCGGCCACCCTCGCTGTCGCCGCCATCGCCCAGGCGCAAGTCCCCGCCCCGACCGTCAACGTCACGGTCGGCCCCGAGCTTCGGCGCGAGGTCGACAAACTGGGCGACCGCGACGTCAACGAACAGATCGCCGGCCTCCAGTCCCAGGTCGGCAAGGCCCTGGCCCAGCGCTATCCCGGCGCGACCGCCAACCTGGTGCTGGTCGATCTGAAGCCCAACCGCCCGACCATCGAACAGGTTCGCCGTTCACCCGGCCTCGACCCGATCCGCAGCGTCTCCATCGGGGGCGCGGCGATCAAGGGCGAGATCGTCCTGGCGGATGGTCAGACGCGGCCGGTCGACTACTCTTATTTCACGCCTGATCTGCGCGACGTCTGGGGCTACAGCGTCTGGCGCGACGCCGATCGCGCCTTCGAGCGTTTCGGCGACCAGATCGAGCGCGGCCGCTTCTGAGGCGGTTGGCCTAGGCGCCCATTTCACGGTTGCGGTGCACCGCCGCCGCGACCGTGTCGTCCAGCATCGTCTGCAACCGACCGTCCCGATCCAGGGCGTCCAGACCAGCGCGCGTCGAACCGCCGGGCGAGGCGATACGGCCGATCAGGGCGTCCAGCGCGTCGTCGCCCATCGAATCCGCCGCCGAGCGCAGGGTGGCGCGCGCCAGGATGTCGGCGGTCGCCGCGTCCAATCCCGCCGCCTGCCCCGCCCGCGCCAGCGCCTCGGTGAAGGCGTAGAAATAGGCCGCGCCTGATCCGGCCACGGCAGTCGCCGCGTCCATCAGGGCCTCGTCCTTCAGGACGACCGTTTCGGCCATCGCCGCAAACAGATCGCGTCCCAGCGCCTCCGCACCCGGGTCGGCTGACCAGACAGACGCCACGCCGCGCCCCCGCGACACGCCCGTCGTCGGCATGACCCGCACGATGGGCCAACCGCCGATCCCCTCCGCCAGGCTGGGCCCCGTGACGCCCGCCATCACCGACAGGATCACCGCCTGATCGTTCAGGAAAGGGGCCAGCGGGGCCATGACCTCACGCCACTTCGCCGGCTTGACCGCCAGCACCACGACCCGCGCGTGCCTCAGGGCTTCCAGCGGCGGATTGATCCGTGCGCCCCTGACGCGGGCCGCCTCGCTGGCCGGCTTTTCCGAGGGGCTGAGAACGATCAAATCCTGGGCCGCGACCGTCTCGGTCAGCAGCCAGCCTTCCAGGATGGCCGATCCCAACCGGCCGCATCCGACCAGAACGACAGGTCCCGGAACGCCCATCAGGCGGTGCCGACGGTCTCGAACAGGCAGGCATCGATGGCCTCCTGCGGCTTCTTGTTGCCGCGCACCATGAAGTCGAACGCCGGATAATAGCGGTCCGACGCCTCGATGGCCGCGTCGATCATCGAGGCCGCCTGGGCCAGCGTCGGGCGTTCGCCCATCGGCAGGGCCAGGGAGTGGCGGAAGACGATCTCGCCGTCCTCGGCCCAGACCTCGAAATGGCCCATCCAGGTGCGCTGGTTGATCAGGCCGACCAGTTCATAGGCCGCCGTCTTGCGGCTCTTGGCCACCTTCAGGTCCAGCGCGCAACACAGCTGAAGGCAGTCGCCTTCGGGACGCCAGGCGAACCACAGCTCGTAATCCTTCCAGTCGCCGGCCAGGGCGAAGGCCAGGTCGCCGTCGTCGGTGCGGTCGAACGGCAGGTTCTCGGCCGTCAGGACATGCTCGACGACCTCAAGCGGGTCGAACGGCACGTCCGTTTCCTCTGGCCGGGCGATATCCATCAATAGTCTCGATTCGAGCTGCGTCCGCGAGAATCGCGGGCGTTAACAGAACGGTAAGCCTGTTCGCAGATTCGGCTCAACCGCCTGCGTCCCCGGGTTGAGTTCCATCTGTGGACGTTCCCTCGACAGGCTTGCCGGGGGTCTTCAGCGCCGCGATCTCGGCGCGCAGGGCGGCGATCTCGTCCTTCAGCACATCGAACTCGTCGCGTCGGACCAGGTCCATCTCGGCGGCGATCCGGTCGGCCTGGGCGCGCCAGGCGGTCTTGGCCTCTTCCCCCGCCGCCTGGGCCAGGCCCATGGCGCCCGTGGTCAGCTTGGCGAACTCATCCAGGATGGGATTTCGGGTCTGCATGGCGGCCTCCGACCTTGACGTCGTTAACGAAGGTTCACCGACTATGGTGAACGAAACCTTTCTTTCTGCTGCTTCGGGTCCGCCATCAAGGCGTCGTGATACGTCTTCACAGGCGACGGATGCGGCGGCGCTTGCTAGACCGCCTTCAGAGACCGTCCATCACAGGAACGCCCCTTGCCCTTTCCCGAATTCGATCCGGTCCTGATCCACCTGGGACCGCTGCCGATCCGCTGGTACGCCTTGGCCTATGTCGCCGGCATCGTGCTGGGCTGGTGGTATGCGGCGCGTCTGGCGAAGACGCAGCGGCTGTGGGCGCCCGGCAAGGCCCCGATCACCCCCAGTCAGTTGGACGACCTGGTGCTGTGGATCGTGCTGGGCATCATCCTGGGCGGTCGACTGGGCTACGCCCTGTTCTACAAGCCCGTCATGTACGGCCAGTTGTTCACCGGCCAGACGCTGGGCGAACGGTTCGAGCTGTTCCAGCTGTGGACCGGCGGCATGAGCTTCCATGGCGGCTTCCTGGGCGTCAGCCTGGCCATCGTCCTGTTCGCCCGCGCCCAGAAGATCGACATGCTGCGCTTGGGCGATCTGGTCGCGCCGGTCGTGCCGATCGGTCTGATGTTCGGGCGGCTGGCCAACTTCATCAATGGCGAACTCTGGGGCCGCGAAACGACCGTCCCCTGGGCCATCCGCTTCTGCAACGCCCGCATCGAACAGATGTACGGCTTCTGCCCCGCCGGAAACGCGCCGCGTCATCCCAGCCAGCTCTATGAGGCGGGGCTTGAGGGCGTCGTCCTGTTCTCGGTGCTGTCCATCGCGATCTGGAAGTTCGATCTGCTGAAGAAGCCGGGCTATATCACCGGCCTGTTCCTGATCGGCTACGGCGTCTGCCGCGCGGCGCTGGAGAATGTGCGCGAGCCGGACTTCGGCATGCCGAACTTCCCGCTGGGCCTGACGATGGGAATGATGCTTTCGATCCCGATGATCCTGGTCGGCGCCTGGCTGGTCTGGCGCGCCTGGAAGCGTCCGCCGGCCGCCGCCGAGGCATGAGCCAGCCTGAAACCCTGAAGACCCGTCTGGCGCGCGAGATCGCCCTGACGGGTCCGATGACGGTCGCCGACTACGTCACCCGCTGCCTGCACGATCCCAAGGGCGGCTACTACGCCTCGCGCCCCGCCCTGGGCGAAGGCGGCGACTTCATCACCGCCCCCCTCATCAGCCAGATGTTCGGCGAATTGATCGGCCTGTGGGTGGTCGAGACCTGGAACCGGCTGGGCGCGCCCGAGCGGTTCCGGCTGGTCGAGGTCGGCCCCGGCGACGGCACGTTGATGACCGACGCGCTGAGAGCGATCGGGGGCGCCGCCCGTCTTGCGCCCGGCTTCCTGGAGGCCTGCGACCTGATCCTGATCGAGCCCAGCGGCCCTCTGCGCGATCTGCAGGCCAGGGCCCTGGCCGGCGCGGACCTGTCGCCACGTTGGGTGCGCGACCTGACGCGGATCGAAACCGACGTCCCCGTGATCGTGATCGCCAACGAGGTGCTGGACTGCATGCCCGCCCGCCAGTTCGTGCGCACCGAAAACGGCTGGGCCGAGCGTCGCATCGGCGTCGACGACCAGAACGCACTGATCTTCGGCCTGACGGCAATCACCAGCGGCTTCAGGAAGCCGGCCTTCGACGTGCCACCCGGCGGCGTGATCGAGATTTCGGACCAGCAGGCGATCTTCGGCCGCGACCTGGGTTCGCTGATGAAGGCCGCATCAGGGGCCGCCCTCTTGATCGACTACGGCCGCGCCCGACCCGAGGCGGGCGATACGCTTCAGGCCCTGTATCGTCACCAGAAGGTCGACCCCCTGGCGGACCCCGGCGCGGCGGACCTGACGCAATGGGCCGATTTCCCCGCAGTGCTGGAGGCCGCCGTACGCACAGGTGCCGACGTGACGGGCTGCCTGCCACAGGGCGAGTTCTTGCGGCGCCTGGGCGTTCATCCGCGCGCCGAGGCGTTGAAGGCCGCCCGTCCCGCGGCCGCGCCGGTGATCGACCGCCAGCTTCATCGCCTGACCGCCGACGACCAGATGGGCGCACTGTTCAAGGCCGCCGCCATCTTCGCACCCCGCACCCTGGTCGTGCCGGGCTGGGACGTCTGATACAAGGGCCAGCATGACCGACCTGGCCCCCGTCACCCACCCGCTGCTGGCCGCCGCCGGCATCGCCCACGGCTTCTTCACGCGCGAAGGCGGCGTCTCGACCGGCCTCTACGCTGGGCTGAACGCGGGCATAGGCTCAAAGGACGACCCGGCTTGCGTCACCGAAAACCGCCGCCGTGTCGCCGCCCATTTCGGCGCCGAACCGGGCCATCTGAACGGCTGCTATCAGATCCACTCCGCCGTCGCTCGCGTGGCGGAAACGCCCTGGAATGGAGACCGGCCCGAGGGCGACGCCGTCGTTTCAGCCGAACCGGGCCTGCTGTGTTCCGTCCTGACCGCCGACTGCGCCCCGATCCTGATGGCCGATCCCGAGACCCGGATCGTCGCCGCTGTCCATGCCGGATGGAAGGGCGCCCTGAGCGGCGTCGTCCATTCCGCCGTATCGGCCATGCAGGCCCTGGGCGCAGAGCCCCGCCGCATTCTAGCCGTCGTCGGCCCGTGCATCGCCCCCGCCAGCTATGAGGTCGGGGTCGATTTCGAGGACCGGTTCGTCCACCACGACCCCGGCAGCGTCCGTTTCTTCCGGCCAGGCGAAATCGACGACAAGCGCCAGTTCGATCTACCAGGCTTCGTCCTGTGGCGGCTGCAGCAGGCCGGCGTCGGCCAGGCCGTCTGGACCGGCCACGACACCTGTGCCGACGCACAGCGCTTCTTCTCCAACCGTCGCGCCTTCCAGCATGGCGAGGCGGACTTCGGCCGGTTGATCAGCGTAATCGGCGCCTGATCCCGGACGTCGCACTTCTACCGGGTCGTCATCCCAGATCCTGCGCGCAGGACGACGACTTAAGGACAGGTGGCCCGCCGCTTCAGTGGCGAAAGGCGTAGTCGCGCCTGTCAGCCCGCCTGCGCCAACTCCGGCACGCGGGTCACTTCACGCCACGCGTGGGGCGCGGCCAGAAGCGCGCGAACCAGCTTGTTGTTCAACGCATGCCCGGCCTTGTAACCTTCGTAACGACCCAGCAGCGGCGCACCCAGAACATACAGGTCGCCGATGGCGTCCAGCGCCTTGTGACGCACGAACTCGCGCTCCATACGCAGGCCGCCAGGGTTCAGGATGTCGTCGCCGTCGATGACCACGGCGTTCTCCAGCGAGCCGCCGCGCGCCAGGCCTGCCTTGCGCAATGCCTCGACCTCATGGGCGAAGCCAAAGGTGCGGCACGCCATGATCTCGCGCCGGAACGTCGCCTCGTCCACGACGAAGTCTATGACCTGGTTGCCGATCACCTTGGACGGAAAATCGATTTCGAACCGCATCTCGAAACGGTCGCACGGCATCAGGGCGGCGTGCTTGTCGCCCTCGACCACATGGACCGTTTCCAGGATTTCGATGTAGCGCTGCGGCTGCGGCTGCGGACGGAAGCCCGCCCGGTCCAGCAGCTTGACGAACTCCAGCGCCGAACCGTCCAGAATCGGCAGCTCCGGCCCGTCCACCTCGACCACGGCGTTCGACACGCCCAGGGCCGAGAAGGCGGCCATCAGATGTTCGATGGTCGACAGGCGCACGTCGTCGCCATTGGCGATCATCGTGTTCAGGCGCGCATCCACAACCGCTTCGCCCGAAACCGGGATGCGGTTGTCGCGATCGGTGATGTCGGTGCGCACGAAGACGATACCCGCGCCCGATGGCGCAGGCCGCACCGCCAGCCGCACCCGACGGCCCGTGTGCACCCCCACGCCGGCGATGATGGCCGGCGCGACGATGGTGCGTTCGTAATGGTCGTTCCTGACCGACAAACCCAAACTCGCTTCTCTCAATGCGTCCGCACCTCGTGCGGATTACGCCCCGTCGTTCGTGTAACGGGCGCGTCGCAACGACAAAACCAAAGTCCGGTTTCGGATTGTTTCGCTCTGACACAGCTCAATTGTCGCCCCCGTGAAACGCCGAACGCCCCGTGGCCCATGGCCTCGGGGCGTCCTGGTCGACCCTGGGTTCAGGATCGCGGCGTCTTAGTTCGCCAACCGACGGAGAAAGGATGGGATTTCCAGGTCGTCATCGGCCTGTCCCGCCTCCGGTTCCGGCTGCTGCGCGGCCTGGACGGAACCGCGTGTCTGTTGGCCGTGCTGGGGTGCATAACCCATGTCGGCCTGAGGTTGGGTCCGCTTGCCACGGCCGAACAGGCTCCAACCGCTGCGGCGATGATCGCGGTCGTCGTAATTCTCTTCGGCCTGCGGCTGAGACGCCGTCCGCTCACCGTACAGATCGCCCGGGGGCGCGCGGCGCGCAGCGGGCGCGCGGGTTTCATATTCCTCGACCCACGGATCGACGATGGGATCCAGGGTGCGCGGCTGCGGTTCGGCGACGCGGATCACCGGCTCGGGGCGCGGTTCCGGTTCGCGAGCGGGCGGGGCCTGAAAGGTCGGCACGACCGGCGCTGGCTCGATACGCGGTTCGGGCGCGCGGGGCGCCTCGGCGCGGACCGGCTCGCGATAGGTTTCACGCGTCGGTTCGGGCGCACGCGAGGTTTGCGTCCCATAATGACCGCCGGCGGCGCGACGGGCGTCGTGGTTGGCCAAGGGCGCGGCCCCGGGAGCCTGCGGCGCGATCGGTTCGATGCGACGCACCTCGCCCTCGTCCATGCCGGTGGCGACCACGGAGACGCGGATCTTGCCGTCCAGGGCCGGATCGAAGGCGGCGCCGAAGATGATGTTGGCGTCGCCGTCCACTTCCGCGCTGATCGCGTTCGCGGCCTCGTCCACCTCCAACAGGGTCATGTCCAGACCACCGGTGATGTTGACCAGAACAGCCTTGGCGCCCTTCAGGCTGGTTTCGTCCAGAAGGGGGTTGGCGATGGCGTTCTGAGCCGCCAGCAGCGCCCGGTCGTCGCCCGAGGCCTCGCCCGTACCCATCATCGCCTTGCCCATCTCGGACATGACGGCGCGCACGTCGGCAAAGTCCAGGTTGATCAGGCCGGGCAGGATCATAAGGTCGGTGATCGAGCGGACGCCCGAATGCAGCACCTGGTCGGCCATGCCGAAGGCGTCGGCGAAGGTGGTGCGCTCGTTGGCGACGCGGAACAGGTTCTGGTTTGGAATGACGATCAGGGTGTCGACATAGCGTTGCAGCTCGGCGACGCCCGCGTCGGCCAGGCGCATCCGGTGACGGCCTTCGAAGGTGAAGGGCTTGGTCACGACGCCCACAGTCAGGATGCCGCGATCACGCGCGCATTTGGCGATGACGGGCGCGGCGCCCGTGCCGGTCCCGCCGCCCATGCCGCAGGTGATGAACACCATATGGGCGCCTTCGAGGTGCTGATGGATCTCGTCGGCGGATTCCTCGGCGGCGTTCATGCCGACTTCGGGGTGGGCGCCGGCGCCCAGGCCTTGGGTGATTGTCTCGCCCAGTTGAATGCGGCGATCCGTCTTGGCGAAGCTGAGGTGTTGCGCGTCCGTATTGGCGACGACGAACTCGACGCCCTCCAGACCAGCGTCGATCATGTTGTTCACGGCGTTGCCGCCGGCGCCGCCGACGCCGAACACGACGATGCGGGGCTTCAGTTCAGTGTGTTGCGGCTTGACCAATGAGAGCGACATTTTCGTGTTTCCGACCTGCTGACCCGCCCCTTCCAACCAACCGACCGCCCCGCCGAATCGCTTTGGTTATGAGCGCGTTAAGGATTGCGCCCACGAAGGTTAAGAGAAGGTTACAGCGATAATGTGAGTCGGCGGTTACGCCATCCCCATCCAAAAGCTTGGCCGCAGTTTTCCTTGTACATAAAAACAAAGGGCGGCCCCGGAGGACCGCCCTTTCCTGATCGTCTTCCAGCCGACTTACCAGGGACGGTAGTTCAGGCTCACGTTAAAGCGACGTCCGTATGGATCGAAGTTTGAGTACAATGTATTCCCCAACCACGGAGCCGGCTCTTCTGCAAAGATATTCGTGACCTTTGCACGCACCGTCACTTCATCATTCACGTTGTATCGCACGCCGAAATCATTACGGATGAAGTTTCCGGTGCGAAGATATTCGATCGGGCGGTCATCAATGTTCGAGATTTGAGTACGATACTGATAAATATCCTGCGAAGTTTGGAAGTCCGTCGTCCAGGTCAAGGCAAGAGCGTCGTTTGGCATCCATGTGAGCGTGTTTGCAAAGCGTACGCGGGGGTACGAACCACCGGTCTGCAGGGTGCTCGCATATTCCGTGAAGTCATCCGGATTTGCGATGTTGTTGAACTGCTTCTGCTCAATCAGCCACGATCCCTGCAACGAGTTCGTGAAGGTGCCCAGATTCCAACTAAAGGCTTCCCGCGTGTCGATTGTGTAATTAGCCGTGAAATCGACTCCACGCGCTGTTCGTTTGGCGTAGTTGATAGCACCCTGAATGAAACCACCAAATGGACCGCCCGATCCGACCTTGAATGCTTCCGAACGATCAATGTTGTTGCCCGGATTGGCGACCGGGGTGTTCTCACGGAAGATTGTCGAGCACGCTCCGGCGTTCAGCGATGACCCGTTCACACAAACGTTCGCCGCAGTTTGAGCAGTTACGGAAGCGATAACGTTCGAAATTTCGATCTCGTAATAGTCCAACACTACGCTCAACCGAGGAGCGAAGCGAGGCTGGAAGACCGTCGAAAAGGTGAACGATTCCGACTCTTCTGGCTGGAGGAACGGGTTACCGCCGTTCACACCAGGAATACCGCTGGTGTAAAGTGGAGTGTAATCATCATCCCTGGTCTCGGTCGCTCCTGCGAAATCGTACGTCAGGTTCTTGGCCGCTGCCAAGGCCGTGCAGTTTGCTATGCGATTTGTCCGATACTCCGAGTTGGAAGCATTGTTGATCGATGAAGTGGAGCAGGGATCGGTAAAGTTGTTCGCAAACGTCTGGGTGTAAGGCGAATAAAGCTCACCAAGGTTTGGAACACGTACCGACGTGTTAAAGCTGGTCTTGAACGAAATGTCTCGAACGGGGCGATAGACCAAGTTCACCCCATAGACGTCGACGTTTCCAACATTGGTGTAATCGGAATAACGATAGGATCCGCTGAGCTCCGCGTATTCACCCAGGATGCTGTCACGGAACAGCGGCAACGAAACTTCCGAGAAGAACTCTTTGCTCTCATAGGAAGCGGGCGCGAAATCCGGGCCAGTGTTCAAGAATAACTGGCGATCACCGGTGTCCGCACTGCGCCCGATCCCTTGCGTAAATTCTTTACGCCATTCGGCACCGATGGCTACACCGATCGGCCCTGCCCCCCAGAAGTCCCAGAACTGACCGGAGAGCGAGCCAACGGCGTCTTGCTGTTCATTACGTTGGCGGACGTTCACAGACGCGTCAACGTAGTTGAGGGCGTCAGCGCTTTGGTTGCCTTTGCCGAAAATATTGAGTGGCACGCACTCATTGATGGCCGCCCGGCCTTCTGCCCGCGCGCGGACGTCGCCGTAAGTACCCGCTGTTTGCCCTGCCCGGTTGGAATAGTCACGAATTCCGCCAGCGCCCGTCTGTGCATTGGTCAAAGCGGGGTTTTGCGCATTCAGCAACTTGACCCGGCAGACCACCTCGCCGGCTCGGCCGTTAACGAGACCAAGCGTGTCAACTACTGAATCTGCAGCGAACACCAAGCGCTGCACATCGACGCCGCGCTCGTTGTTCAGGTTATCCATTCGACCATAGGTATAGCCGAGATCCCACGAAACGTTCTTTACGAAGCCAATATCGCCGTGATCTCCCTTAAATCCAATGACATAGCGCTGCAATTCGCGCTCGTTCGTCTGATCGCGGTTGGGACCAAACATTGTGTGGCGTGCCCACGGCGCGGCCGTGGCGGCTAGCGCTTGGCCCGAAGCATTCAAGGTAGGGGCACCATAGTTTGTCACAGTGTTCGCCGCAATCGCCGCCTTCAACGTAGCAGGTATGAATGCGTTGTCGGACACCCGCAGGCCGTGGCTCTGGTTGCTGGGCGCGCCACCTGACAGATAGGTGACGGGCGCAGCCCCGGCACCATAGATCGAATCGCTCAGATAGAAGTCAAAGAATGTCGGCTGCCCGACAGCATACGTATCCTCTCGCGTGTATTTTGCCTCTGCATAGGCAGAAATCTGATTGGTCACCTTGAAATTGGAACCGACCTGGAAGCGGTAGGCGTCCGTTCGCGGTAGACGATCATCCTGGCTGAATGTGCCGATCGGCTCCCCATCTCCGCCGATGTTCAATGGACGATTCGACCCCGTGTTGCCTATCCGCTGACCGAAGTTAGCCAAACGCGCCGTCGTGCCGTCAAACCACCATGTCTTGGACGGATCGACGCTGTAGCACGCCGCTGCCGTAACGCCGGTGCAGTTGGCCTGAGGAACGTTGGGGTTGGTCGTCGGGCTGGGTTGCTGCGCATTCGCCAACGTTGTGGAACCCCACCGCGGGCGGTCCAAGCGGTACAGACCGGAGAACAGCATGTTATCGTAAACGCCGTCGATCGCAGGGCCAATAGATGCGGTGATCGGGTCCGCATCAACGCCGACCAGCGCCGTGCCGCGAGCGATCCACTTGAGGTCCATGCTGTCGACCTGCGGGATACGCTCATATTCGCCGAAGCCATAAACATTTAGGCGGTCGTCGAAGAAATTCTGACCGATCAAGGCCGAGATGCGATACTGGTCGTTCCGGCCTTTTTCCGTGATCCTTGCATAGCTGGAGTCGATTTCGAGCCCTTCGAAATCCTTGCGAAGCTGGAAGTTCACAACGCCTGCAACGGCGTCAGCGCCATAAATCGAGGACGCGCCTCCCGTAATGATCTCGATGTTTTGGATCAGGAGACGCGGAATCGTATTGACCGACACGCTCAGCGTGCCTTGCTGTGAGCCTACATGACGACGACCGTCAACCAGGGTAAGGGTCCGCGAGTTTCCAAGGGCGCGCAGGTTGGCGATCGCTAGGCCGCCAGCATTGAGGGTAGATCCCGTGTTATCCGACGGAACCTGCGAGTTCGAAAGCGCGGGAATCTGCGCCAGATAGTCGATGACTGTATTCTGACCCGCGCTCAAAAGCTCTTCTCGCGCCACCTGAATTAGAGGAGTTGGCGCGGTGGTCGGATCGCGACGTATACGTGACCCCGTGACGACGATCTCGTCAACTTGGGTAGCGCTCGAAGGTTCGGCATTTTGAGTCTGAGCCGATGCTGGAGCCGACAAGGCCACAATCCCCGCCAGGATCGTCGTCCCAAATAAATAGTTACGCTTCAGCTTCATCATGGATAGCCCCCACTAAATTTAAACTTAACCGGTCGAGTCGTAACGTCTCTACGGCTTAGACTCCTTCCCTAGCGAATTATGGCGTTCAGGCAACCATTGTGTCTCAAATCGGGCCGCCTCAAGTCATTTATGTTACAGCCAAGACACAGTTATTTTGGCGGCAGGCGGATTGCAACTGTTAGGAAGTGAGGAGGCGCTGAAAGGGGGACGCTCAACCCGCACACTCCGATGTCCTACAGATTATCCCGCAACCATCCCGCCACCCGGCCCACAACGTTGCCGCGATGAACACGTGGCGCATCCGCAGCTGTGATCTGCCTGGCCATCAGCTTCCTTGCTGATACGGCTTCACGCGGGCCGTAGGCGGCGCGGAGCAGAACGCCGGCGGTGGCGCAGAAGGCGGGGCCGGAGGCGGCGTCGGCCAGGTGGGGGGCGCGTTGCGGCTTGCCCAGGCGGACGGGACGGTCGAAGACGCGGACGGCCAGTTCGCGCACGCCGTTCAGTTGGCTGGCGCCGCCGGTCAGGACCAGGCCCGCGCCCGGCTCTAGGCCCAAGCCCGCGGTTTTCAGCCGGTCGCGGAGCAGTTCCAGGGTTTCCTCGACGCGCGGGGCGATCACGGTCTTCAGCATGGCGCGCGGTACGATGACGGGGCCGGCGGAGGCGTCTTCGCCACGCGGCGGAGCCTCCAGCATTTCACGGTCTTCGTTGGCGCTGGCCATGGCCGAGCCGTGCAGGGTCTTCAGACGCTCGGCCCCGACCTTGGACGTCGACAGGCCGCGCGCGATGTCGGAAGTGACGTGGTCGCCGCCGACGTTCAGGCTTTCGATATGCAACAGCGAACGCCCGCCCCAGACGGCGGCGCTGGTCGATCCGCCGCCCATGTCGATACAGACGGCGCCCAGGTCCATCTCGTCCTCTTCCAGCGCGGCCAGCGAGGAGACGACGGGCGCTGCGGCGACGCCCTGCAGGTCCAGATGCGCCAGCTCCAGGCAATGGCTCAGGGTCGTGAAGACGTTCTCGGCCATCGACACCACCAGCAGGTCCAGCCCCAGCGAGCCGCCGCGCATCGAGCGTGGATCATGAACGCCGCGCGCGCCGTCGACCGACCAGCCGATGGGCAGGACGTGGATCGGGCGACGGTTGGGCAGGCGGATCTGGGCCAGGGCCATGCCGATGGCGCGCGCCAGATCGGCGTCTCCCACCGGATTGGCGCCCAGCGACACACGGGCCTGGACACGGTGGCTGGCCATCTGACCGATGGCGGTGGTGACGACGACGCCGGAGACCGGGCTTTGGGCCGCGCGTTCGGCGCGTTCGACGGCGTGGCCGATGGCCTGGGCGGCCTCGTCCATATTGATGATGGCCCCGCCCTTCACGCCCTTGGACTGGACGTGGCTGGCGCCGGCGACACGGATGGTGCGGTCGGCGTGACGCACGCCGTCAGGCTTCATGATGAAACACGAGACCTTGGACTGGCCGATGTCCAGGGCGGCGATCACGGGCGCGCGGCCGGCGCGGGGGTCCAGACCCCGACCCTGATCATTGGCTGCGCGCGGCTTTCCCGACATCTGGTCCTGGTCCTTAAGCGTCGCCGGTGGGTCGCACGGCGACCTCGTCCGGGGTTCTGAGATCGACGCGGGCGAAACCCAGGTCGAGCAGGCGTTCGCGCTGATCCAGCGCATCGAGGCGGATCAGGGCCGCCTCCTGTTCGGTGGCGGGCAGCTGGATCAGGCTGCCGTCCTTGAGCCGCAGATCCCAGCGCCGTTCGTCCACGCGGACCAGGGCGTCGATCTTGTTCATCAGGCGCGGACGCTGAGCCAGAAGCGGCAGGATTTCGCCCGCCGCCACGTCTGCGCCCTTGCCCACCACCAGCGGCAGCGTCGGATAGCGGCGCGCGTCGGCGCCCGTAATCACCTGACCCCGCGCGTCGATGACCTTGATCTGTCCCGCCTCTTGCCAGACGGCCAGACGGTCATGCTCCTTGACCTCGACGATCAGGGTGTCCGGCAGCAGACGCACGACCCGCGCCGACTTGACCCAGCCCACGCCCTGCACGCGGTCGCGAATGGCGTCCAGCTTCAAACTGGTGATCGGCTGACCGGAATAGAGGCCCAGCGCCTGACGGATCGCCGGTTCGGCCTCGGCCGAGGCGCCGGTGATATGCACCCGCTTCAGCGTCAGCCCCATGCCGGCCGTCAGATTGTCGACGCCATGCGAGACCGAGGCGCCGATCCGTTCAGCGCGCGCGCCCGTCGCCAGCACCCCGACCAGCAACAGCGCGCCGGCGCCCAGGGCGATGATCGCAGTCCGGGGGGAAATGTCGACACGGCCGATGGCCGCCATCTTTCCGGGAATGGCCGAGGCGTTCTGGACGCCGCCGCGCGACCGCCCGCCGTTCCTGGGTTGGGCGCCGCGTCCCGGCGCCGGGCCCGAACCCTGCCGCCGACCGCCGCGAACTACCGCGGGCATGAGGCGTCCTCCACCATCCACCGAACCAGAGCGTCATAGCTCATTCCAGCATAGGCGGCCTGCTCGGGCGCGAGCGAGGTCGGGGTCATGCCGGGCTGAGTATTGATCTCCAACAGGACCAGATCGTCCTTAACATCGTCGTAACGGAAGTCGGACCGGGACACCCCGCGGCAGCCCATGGCCGTATGGGCCAGCTCGGCCTGACGAAGGGCCGTTTCGAACACATGGGGCGGCAGGACGGCCGGCAGGACATGGACTGATCCGCCCGGCGCATATTTGGCCTCGTAGTCGTAGAAGCCCTTGGTCGGGGTGATGTCGGTGACGGTCAGGGCGCGCGGGCCGCCGGCCTCGCCGATCACGGTGACGCACAGCTCCTTGCCCGGAATATAGGGTTCGACCACCACCTGGTCGCCATAGGCCCAGTCCGGCTCGCCCACCTCGGCGACCGGGCGGTTCGCCCCTTCGCGCACCAGGAAGACCCCGACGGACGAGCCTTCGGCGTTCGGCTTGACGACATAGGGCGGGTCGATGACGTGGCGACTGGCGACCTCGTGGCGATCATACAGACCGCCGCCCGGCACCTTGACCCCCGCCATCCGCAGCACGGCCTTGGACTTGTCCTTGTCCATCGCCAGGGCCGAGGCCAGCACGCCGGAATGGGTGTAGGGAATCTTCAGCGTCTCCAGCACGCCCTGGACGCAGCCGTCCTCGCCCCAGGCGCCGTGCAGACAGTTCAGCACCACATCGGGCTTGATCAGGCCAGACAGCACATTGGCCAGGTCGCGCCCGGCGTCCACGCGGCTGACCCGCACGCCCTGATGCTCCAACGCCTGGGCGCACTGTTCCCCCGACGACAGCGACACCTCGCGCTCGGCGGACAGACCGCCCATCAGGACGGCGACGTGAAGAGAGGAGAAGGGGCGGGTCATGGGCGGCTCCAGAACCGTCTGGATGCCGCGCAGGTCGTTAACAGCCCGTCAACCAAACCCTCTTGAGGTCATTGAAGTGTTGAAGACCAGCGTGTTTCCCGCTTCGATTCCACCCGCGCAACCGCCACGCTTGGCGCAGCCGCCTCGCCCGCAACCCTGCACGGCCCGCACCGCCTCGACGCCTCGGGTCAGGTCGAGCGCCGTTTTCGCCCACGACCTGGGATTTACGACAGCGCGCGGCCGATCCGCTTGATCTCCCAGTCCAGCTGGATGCCGGTCTTGGCCAGGACATCGGCGCGGACGGTTTCGCCCAGCCCCTCGATGTCGGCGGCCGTGGCCTCGCCGGGATTGATCATGAAGTTGGAGTGCAGTTCGCTGAACATGGCGCCGCCGCCGGTTTCGGCGTGCAGCCTGCCGCGCCATCCGGCCTGATCCACCAGCTTCCATGACGAATGGCCGGGCGGGTTCTTGAAGGTGGAGCCACCGGTCTTCTCGCGGATCGGCTGGGTCGTCTCGCGGCGGCTGGTGATCTCGGCGATGCGGGCGGCGACGGCCTCGGGCGCATCGGGGGTTCCGCGATAGGTCGCCTCGACCCAGATGATGTCGCTTGGCGCCTGGGAATGGCGATAGGTGTAGCCGAAGTCGGCCAGCGCATAATCCACCCGCTCGCCCGCCCGCGTCAGACCCCAGGCCGAGACCAGAACGTCACGGGTCTCCGCGCCGTAACAGCCCGCGTTCATGGTCAGGGCGCCGCCGACCGCGCCGGGAATGCCGGCATAGAACTCCAGCCCCGCGATGCCCGCCTTGGCCGCCGCGCGCGCCACCATGGCGTCCAGCGCCCCGGCGCCCGCCGTAATGGTCAGGCCGTCGGTCGCGACCTGCCCCCAGGCGCGCCCGGCCAGGCGGATCACCACCCCCTCGACCCCGCCGTCGCGCACGATGACGTTTGAGCCTACGCCCAGCACCGTGACCGGCACGGCGGGGTCCAGGGCCTTAAGGAAGGCGGCCAGATCGTCGGCGTCCGCCGGAATGAACAGGGCGTCCGCCGCCCCGCCCACCCGGAACCAGGTGTAGGGGGCCAGGGCCTCGTTTCGCAGCAGCTTGCCGCGCACTTCGGGCAGAGCGATCACGCCAGCGTCTCCAGCTGCGCCGGCAGGGCATAGGCCCAGCTGGTGATGTCGCCGGCGCCCAGCAGCACGACCACGTCGCCGGGCCGGGCCTCGTCTTTGATCAGGCGCGGCAGGACGGCGGCGTTCTCCAGCGCCTGGACCTGGCGGTGGCCATAGCGGCGCACGCCGTCGGCCAGGGCGTGTTTGTCCACGCCTTCGATCGGCTGTTCGCCGGCCGGATAGACATCGGCGACGATCACGCTGTCGGCGTCCGAGAAGCTGGTGGAGAACTCGTCCATCAGGTCGCGCAGCCGGGTATAGCGGTGCGGCTGGACCACGGCGATCACCCGCCCCTCCGTAACCTGACGCGCGGCCTTCAGCACCGCGGCGATCTCGACGGGGTGGTGGCCATAGTCGTCCACGATGCGTACGCCGTTCACGACGCCCGTGGTGGTGAAGCGGCGCTTGACCCCGCCGAACCCGGCCAGGCCGGTGCGGATCGCCTCGTCCGACACGTCCAGTTCGCGCGCCACGGCGATGGCCGCCAGGGCGTTGGAGACATTGTGCCAGCCGGCCATGGGCAGGTGCAGGTTTTCGATCGAGTGCGTCTCGCCGTTCTGAATCACCACGTCGAAGCGACAGCCGTCTGGCCCCATCTCGACATTTTCGGCCCGCACCATGGCCTGCGGATTTGTCCCATAGGTCACGAGCCGCCGGTTATCGATGGAGGCGACCAGCTTCTGCACCTCGGGGTGGTCCAGGCAGACAGCGGCGAAACCGTAGAAGGGAATGTTCTCCACGAAGTCCACGAACGCCTTACGCACCGCGTCGAAGTCGCCGTAGTGGTCCAGATGTTCCGGGTCGATGTTGGTCACGATGGCCACGGTCGACTTCAGGCGCAGGAAACTGCCGTCCGACTCGTCCGCCTCGACCACGATCCAGTCGCCGTCGCCGACCTTGGCGTTGGTGCCATAGGCGTTGATGATGCCGCCGTTGACCACCGTGGGGTCCAGGCCCGCCGCGTCCAGCAGGGTCGCCACCATCGAGGTGGTGGTGGTCTTGCCGTGGGTCCCGCCGACCGCGATCGAGAATTGCAGCCGCATCAGCTCGGCCAGCATCTCCGCCCGGCGCACGACCGGAATGCGCCGTGCCCGCGCGGCCTTCATCTCGGGATTGTCGGCCTTGACCGCCGTCGAATGGACCACCGCCGATACGCCTTCGCCGATATGCGCTGCGTCATGGCCGATGAAGATCTTGGCGCCCAGCGTCTCCAGCCGTTCGGTGTTGGCGCTGGCCTTGGCGTCCGATCCCTGAACCGAATAGCCGATCTTCAGCATGATCTCGGCGATGCCGCTCATGCCGATGCCGCCTATGCCGACGAAATGAACAGGACCGAGGTCGAAGGGGACGGGACGAAGGCGTGCGATCATTCACAAGCCTCTTAAACGCCGTCTTGGCCACTGCGAAGGGTGCGAAGGCGTCCGGCGTGAACTTTTCTGTTCGTTCGTCACAGCCGAATTTTCTGCCGTAAGGCTGGGACCAATCCGGCCCGGCGGCGTTCGTGCTTCGCATGCCCATGCCGCCAGGGAGGTTATTATGACGAAGACCAGTAAAAGCGCCGACGCCACGCTGGGCGACGGCGGCGAACTGCACCAGACCGCCTCGACCCCGCAAACGCGCACCACCACCAATCACGGCACGCCGATCAGCGACAATCAGAACTCGCTCAAGGCCGGGCCGCGCGGCTCGACCCTGCTGGAGGACTTCATCCTTCGCGAGAAGATCCAGCACTTCGACCACGAGCGCATCCCCGAACGGATCGTCCATGCACGCGGCTCGGCCGCCCACGGCTTCTTCGAACTGACCGACAGCCTTTCCGACTTCACCACGGCGAAAATCCTGACCGAAGTCGGCAAGAAGACCGAACTGTTCACCCGCTTTTCGACCGTCGCGGGCGGGGCGGGTTCGGTGGACACGCCGCGCGACGTGCGCGGCTTCGCGGTCAAGTTCTACACCACCGAAGGCAACTGGGACCTTGTCGGCAACAATATGCCGATCTTCTTCATTCAGGACGCGATCAAATTCCCGGACCTGATCCATTCGGTGAAGATGGAGGCGGACAAGGGCTATCCCCAGGCCGCCAGCGCCCACGACACCTTCTGGGACTTCATCGGCCTGATGCCGGAAAGCACCCATATGCTGATGTGGGCGATGTCGGATCGCGCCATTCCGCGCAGCTTGCGGATGATGGAAGGGTTCGGCGTCAACACCTTCCGCCTGATCAACGCCAAGGGCGAGGCGACGCTGGTCAAATTCCACTGGCGGCCCAAGCTGGGCACGCAGTCCACCTGCTGGGACGAGGCGGTCAAGATCGCCGGCGCCGACCCCGATTATCACCGCCGCGACCTGTACGAAGCCATCGCCCAGGGCGACTTCCCCGAATGGGAGTTCGGCGTGCAGCTGTTCACCCAGGAGCAGGCCGACGCCCTGCCCTTCGACATTCTGGACGCCACAAAGCTGGTTCCCGAGGAGGACTATCCGATCCGCGTGATCGGCCGCATGGTCCTGGACCGCAACCCCGACAACTTCTTCGCCGAGACCGAACAGGCCGCCTTCCTGCCGACCAACATCGTGCCGGGGATCGACTTCTCGGAAGACCCGCTGCTGCAGGGCCGGCTGTTCTCCTATCAGGACACTCAGCTGTCGCGCCTGGGCACCGTCAACTTCCACCAGATTCCGATCAACCAGGCCAAGGGCTGCCCCTTCCAGAACTTCCAGCGCGACGGCCATATGCAGATGGCCGTGCCCAAGGGCCGCGCCAACTATGAACCCAACAGTCTGGCCCAGGCGGGCGAGGACGGCGGCCCGCGCGAGGATCCCAAGGGCGGCTTCCGCACCGCGCCCATCGCCGTCGAGGGCGAAAAGGTCCGGCTGCGCGCAGAGACCTTCGCCGATCACTACAGCCAGGCGCGTCTGTTCTTCCGTTCCCAGACCGAGATCGAGCAGGCCCACCTGGCCAGCGCCATCGTCTTCGAACTGTCCAAGGTGTCGCTTGACCATGTGCGCCAGCGCATCATGGCCAATCTCCAGAACGTAGATCAGACCCTGGCCCAGCGCGTGGCGGACGGCCTGAACCTGCCGCTGCCCAAGGCGTCCGAACCGGCCGTCGCGCCCATAGACCTGGACGCGTCGCCCGCGCTTCGCATCGTCGGCAAATATCCAGAGACGTTGAAGGGGCGCAAGGTCGCCATCCTGGTCGCCGACGGCTCCGACGGCGCGGTCGTCGATGCGGTCAAGGCGGCGATCGAAGGCGATGGCGGGTCGGTCTTCATCGTCGCGCCCAAGATCGGCGGCGCCAAGCTGAAGGGCGGCAAGACCCTGGCCGCCGACGGTCAACTGGCCGGCAGTCCGTCGGTCCTGTTCGACGCCGTCGCCATCGTCCTGTCCGAGGATGGCTGCGCGCAGTTGCTGAAGGAAGGCGCCGCGGTCGATTTCGCCAAGGACGCCTTCGGCCATCTGAAGGCGGTCGGCCACACCCCCCAGGCCCAGCCGCTTCTGGACAAGGCGGGCGTCGAGGCGGACGCGGGCGTGATCGACCTGTCCAAGGACGCGAAAGCTTTCCTCCCCGCTGCCCGCACCCGACAATGGAACCGCGAGCCCAAGGTTCGAATGCTGGCCTGATCCTGGCCGGTTTCACGTCATTCTCGCCCTTGTGGCGAGGATGACGCGTCAGGCTTTCGGATATCGCGGATTTCAACACTGCCTTAACCGTAAGGATTCACCATGACGGCTCTGTTTGTTTCGGGGCCGCGTTTCCATGTCCGATCTGAAGACCTCCCTCCTCGCCAAGGACGTCATTCACCGCGGCGACTGCATCGAGGTTCTGAAAAGCCTGCCCGACGCCTCGGTCGACATGGTCTTCGCCGATCCGCCCTATAATCTGCAGCTGGGCGGCGACCTGCTGCGTCCCGACAACTCCAAGGTCGACGCCGTCGACGACGACTGGGACAAGTTCGGCAGTTTCGCCGAATATGACGCCTTCACCCGCGCCTGGCTGGCGGAATGCCGCCGCGTGCTGAAGCCCGAGGGTTCGATCTGGGTGATCGGCTCCTATCACAACGTCTTCAGGCTGGGTTCGGCGATTCAGGACCTGGGCTTCTGGGTGCTGAACGACATCATCTGGCGCAAGTCCAACCCGATGCCGAACTTCAAGGGCACCCGTTTCACCAACGCCCACGAAACCCTGATCTGGGCCGCGCGCAGCCGCGAGCAGAAGCGCTACACCTTCAACTACGACGCGCTGAAGGCCTTCAACGAAGACACCCAGATGCGGTCCGACTGGACCTTCGCCCTGTGCACCGGCGAAGAGCGGATCAAGGACGCCGACGGCAAGAAGGCGCACCCGACGCAAAAGCCCGAGGCCCTGCTCCACCGCGTGCTGCTGTCGGCGACACGTCCCGGCGACGTGATCCTGGACCCCTTCTTCGGCACCGGCACCACGGGCGCCGCCGCCAAACGCCTGGGCCGCCATTACATCGGCATCGAGCGGGACGAGACCTATGCCGACGTCGCCGCGACCCGCATCGCCTCGGTCATCCCCGCCAGCGCCGAAGACCTCATCGTCACCAGTTCCAAGCGCGCCGAGCCCAAGGTGCCGTTCGGCGCCCTGGTCGAGGCCGGCCTGCTGCAGCCCGGCGATCGCCTGTATTGCCCCAAGGGCGAGCGCGAGGCCCGCGTCCGCGCCGACGGCTCGCTGGTTCACGGCTCTCTGACCGGGTCGATCCACAAGCTAGGCGCCCTGTTGGAAAATGCGCCCGCCTGCAACGGCTGGACCTACTGGCGGTTCAAGACCGATCAGGGGCTGAAATCCATCGACGCCCTTCGGTCGGAAGTGCGCGCCGCGATGTGATTGGCGCGACACGCCGTCGCGCCAATCACATCAATCACTTAGGCTTTCAGGGTACGATTCCGCACACGGACGGACAGGTCAGCTTCGCCGTAACCCGTCGAAACTGTTGTGAAAATTCGCTAGCGACGGCGGAACTTCGCATTTGCGAGACCATTGTTGTTCACGACCCGCCGTTGCGGTGTCGGAGCATTCCGTCATGAAAATCGCGCAGATCACCCCGCTGTATGAAGCCGTCCCGCCGAAACTGTATGGCGGCACCGAACGCGTGGTCGCGCATCTGACGGACGCCCTGGTCGATCTGGGCCACGACGTCACCCTGTTCGCCAGCGCCGACGCCCAGACCAAGGCCCGCCTGGTTCCCGTGCGCGATCAGGCTATCCGCCTGGACCCCGCGCCGTTGAAGTCCGACCTGGCCGCCCACCTGTCCATGCTGGGCGAGGTGTTGGACCGCGCCGAGGATTTCGACGTGATCCATTTCCACACCGACATGATCCACTTCCCGCTATTCCAGAAATACGCGGACAAGACCCTGACCACCCTGCACGGTCGGCTGGACATGAAGGATTTGCCCGGCGTCTATGCCCGGTGGAGCGAGTTCGGTCTGGTCTCGATTTCCGACGATCAGCGCAAGCCCCTGCACTTCGCCAACTGGAAGGCGACAGTTCATCACGGCATGCCGGGCGAGCAATATATCTTCTCGCCGAAATCCGAGGGCTATCTGGCCTTCCTCGGACGCATCTCGCCTGAGAAACGGCCTGACCGCGCCATCGAGATCGCCACCAAACTGGGCAAGCGGCTGAAGATGGCCGCCAAGGTCGACGCCGCCGACAAACGCTATTGGGAAGAGACCATTCGCCCGCTGGTCGAGGGCAATCCCCTGATCGAGTTCATCGGCGAGATCGGCGATCATCAGAAGTCCGCCTTCCTGGGCGGCGCCGACGCCCTGCTGTTCCCCATCGACTGGCCCGAACCCTTTGGCCTGGTGATGATCGAGGCCATGGCCTGCGGCACGCCGGTCGTCGCCTTCCGCTGCGGCTCGACGCCCGAGGTGATCGAGGACGGCGCCACCGGCTTCCTGGTCGATACGATGGAACAGGCCGTCGCCGCCGCCGGGCGGGCGCATCTGCTGGATCGCGAGGCCGTGCGCGCCCGTTTCGACCTGCGGTTCTCGGCCAACGCCATGGCGCGGCGTTATCTGGACGTCTATGGCGATCTTCTGGCCCGCCGTCCGTTCGCCGAGGCGCCGATCGACAGCGTGGTCACGCCGATCCGCCCCCTGTTGGAAGACCGCAGCTTCGCCGCCCTGGCCTGAGTATTTTCAGGCGCAGGACCGAGGCGTTTTGATTTTGCGATAAAATTCGGGCGGCGGAGGTGAACCCTCCGTCGCCTTCATCAGTTGACCATCCAAGCGGCCACTCAGCGCCGCATTCGGGTGTGACACGTTCGGCCGAGGCCTCACAACCAACGGGGAAGAGACCGCATGGACGACGCCTATTCCACCCAACTGACCGCCGGCGAATCCGTCGAGGCCTCGGGCCTCGAACAACTGATGGCGCTGAAGGACGGCGACACCTTCCTGGTCGCCGACGGCTGGGGCGACATGAAGGGCGGCGCCGACGGCCTGTTCGCCAACGACACCCGCGTCCTGTCGCGCTGGACCATGACGGTGGGCCTGTTGAAGCCGTCGCGCCTGTCGTCAGGCGTCAGCCAGGACAATGTCTTCTTCTCCTGCCACACCACCAACCGCCCCCTGCCCCCGATGGGCGGCCGATCCGCGCCGGCCGGGGTGCTGCATATCGAGCGCCGCCGCTTCCTCTGGGGCCGACGCATGTTCGAGCGGGTGCAGATGGTCAATCACGGGGTGGAGGACATCCTGCTTCCCCTGGCCTTCGACTTCGGCGCCGACTTCGCCGACATCTTCCAGGTGCGCGGCACGCCCCGTGCCAAACGCGGGACCATCCACACCCCGACCACCGACGGACGGCGCGTCACCTTCCGCTATACCGGGCTGGACGATGTGGAGCGGATTTCCTGCCTGGCCTTCTCCGAACCCCCGGCCCGGCTGACGCATCAGCGCGCCGAGTTCATGTTCAGCCTGCCCAAGGGCCGCACCCTGGACCTCTATATCGAATGCGGGGTGGACACCTGCGAGGCGCCCGATGACCGGCGCTGGCGGCTGAACGCGATCCAGGCGCGGCTGGCCATGCGGGCCAAACGCCGTCGCGGGGCGTCGGTGCGCGGTCCGCGCAGCCCGCGCTTCAACGACTGGCTGGACCAGTCGCGGGCCGACATGGCCCTGTTGACCACCGACCTGCCGACCGGCCCCTATCCCTATGCTGGCACCCCTTGGTTCTCTACGCCGTTCGGGCGCGACGGCATCATCGCCGCCTGGCAGATGCTGTGGCTGGACCCATCGCTGGCCCGTGGCGTCCTGACCTATCTGGCCTCCCGCCAAGCGACCGAGACCTCGCTGTTCCAGGACAGCCAGCCCGGCAAGATCATGCACGAGACGCGCGGCGGCGAGATGAGCGCCCTGCACGAGGTGCCCTTCGGCCTCTATTACGGCGGGGTCGACACCACCTGCCTGTTCGTGGCCCTGGCCGGCGCCTACGCCAACCGGACCGGCGATCTGGACCTGATCCGCAAGCTCTGGCCCAATCTGATCGCCGCCGCCAACTGGATGCGCGACTATGGCGACAGCAATAACGACGGGCTGATCGACTATCAGCGCGGCGCCGACACCGGCCTGTCGAACCAGGGCTGGAAGGACTCTGAGGACTCAATCTTCCACGCCGACGGGCGTTTCCCCAAGGGGCCGATCGCGCTGCTGGAGGTGCAAGGCTATGCCTTCGCCGCCTGGAAGGCGCTGGGCGACCTGGGCGAACGATTGCACGACGACCGCGCGCCCGAATGGCGGATGCGCGCCGAACAGGTCCGCGCCCTGGTCGAGGACAAGTTCTGGATGGAGGATCAGGGCTTCTACGCCGTGGCCCTGGACGGCGACGGGGAACAGTGCCGAGCCATCGCCTCCAACGCCGGCCATCTGCTGTTCACCGGCCTGCCGTCGCTGGAACGCGCGCGGCGCGTCAGCAAACGTCTGCTGACGACGGGGTTCCGCACCGGCTGGGGCATCCGCACGCTGGAGGTCGGCCAGGCCCGGTTCAATCCGATGAGCTATCACAACGGCTCGGTCTGGCCCCACGACACGGCCATGGCCGCCGCCGGCATGGCGGGCTATGGCGAGCGCGACGCCGTCGCCGAAATCCTGGCCGAAATTTACGCCGCCGCCGCCCATTTCCATCTGCGGCTGCCCGAACTGTTCTGCGGCTTCCCCCGCACGCCGGGCGAACCGCCCATCGCCTATCCGGTCGCCTGCCTGCCCCAGGCCTGGGCGGCGGGATCGGTGTTCCTGATGCTCCAGGCCAGCCTGGGTCTGACCATCGACGCCTGGAACGAGACCGTCGATCTGACCGACCCCGTCCTGCCCGCCGGGCTGGACAGGCTGAACATCACAGGACTGGAGATCGGCGCCTCGGTCGTCGATCTGAACATCCAGCACCTGGAAGGCCGCGCCGTCGTCATCCCCCGCCACAAGACCGGCAAGGTCGCGATCCGCACCCTGCGCTGATCACGCGGCGTTCTTGGCCAACCAGTCGCGCAGAGCCTGGTTCATTCGGGTCTGCCAACCGGCGCCGTCGCGTTTGAACGCGGCCAGAACATCGGCGTCGAACCTTATGGTGGTCGAGACCTTGTCCGCCCCCTTGGGTCGCCCCCGTCGAACCAGCGTCTCTCCGCGATGGTGATCCGCCTTTTCGAACCAGGCGTCGTCCAACTCTGGCGCGTCGTCAGGATCGACCCAGACGGTCTTCGTAGCGTCGCTGTTCACGGTCATTGGCCTTCCTCATCGAAATGATGTGGCGCGCGTCGCCGCGCGGCGTCCACACCAGCACCACCATCCGGTCGATCAAACGCCCGATGGTGATCAGGCGTCGTTCTCCATAGTCCTGACGATCATCCTCGAACGTCAGATGATCGCCTTCGAACACGATCGCCGCCTGAGCGAAATCAAGCCCTCGCTCTGCCAGGGTGCGCTCGCGCTTGCTTGGATCGAAGGTAAGGCGCACGATTTTTGTTACTACAAAAAAAGATCAGGTTCAACAAAGGCCCTATCCAGCGCCTTGGCGAAGACGGTGGGCAGGGCGGCGCGGGCGTCCTGAACCGGCATCCAGCGCCAGTCCGCGTGCGGCGTCTGGCCCTGGGCCGTCATCACCGTCAGCGTCAGGCTGAAATGGGTGAAGACGTGTTCCACCGCCCCGGCCATGCGCCAGTCGGCTGGCACGGGCGGCGGACCTGACGGGTCTTCGATGGTCCAGTCGCCGGTCGGCAGGCCCAGCATTCCGCCCAAGAGCCCCTTTTCCGGGCGGGTCTCTACCGCGACCCGGCCTTGGTCGTCGAACAGCACATAGGCCCGGCCCCGGCGGTGCGGGCGGTCCGCCTTTTTCGCTTTGACCGGAAACCGCGTCGGCTCGCCCGTCGTCAGACCCCGGCACTGGTCGGAAACCGGGCAGATGTCGCAGGACGGCGACTTGGGCCGACAGACGGTCGCGCCCAGGTCCATCAGCGCCTGCGCCCAGTCGCCCGGCCGGTCGCCCGTGACGAACAGGCCCGCCAGCCGCCGCAGCTCGGGCCGGGCGGCCGGAACCGGCGTCTCGACGGCGAACAGGCGCGCCATCACCCGCTCGACATTGCCGTCCACCACATTGGCCGCGCGGTCGAAGGCGATGGCCGCGACGGCGGCGGCCGTATAGGCGCCCACGCCGGGCAACGCCAGCAGCCCCGCCTCTGTATCCGGGAAGACGCCGCCGTGATCGCCCGCCACCGCCCGCGCGCAGGCCAGCAGATTGCGGGCGCGGGCGTAGTAGCCCAGCCCCGCCCAGGCCCCCATCACCTGCGCATCCTCGGCCGCCGCCAAATCCTCGACCCTGGGCCAGCGCGTGGTGAAGGCGTGGAAATAGGGCGTGGCGTGCGGCACGGTCGTCTGCTGCAGCATCACCTCCGACAGCCAGACGCGATAAGGCTCCGTCCGCGCCGCCCCGACCGCCGCCCGCCACGGCAGGCTGCGCGCATGAGCGTCGTACCAGGCCAGCAGCCGGGCGCGGATCGATGAGATGTCGGGAGAGACGTCGGCCATGGGATCGCGCTATATAGGCGCATGCGCCGCTCCCTGCCCACAGACGCCGAGGTCCGCGAGATCCTGTCTCGCCGCCGCACCCGCCCGGCGCCGCGCCCCGCGCCCCGCGCGGGCAAGGCGTTGACGCCCCTGATCAAGAAGCTGGACGCCCAGTTCGGGCGCGGCGCGGGCGCCCTGGAGCCGCGCTGGCGCGAGATCGTCGGCGACCGCCTGGCCCGCGTCACCCGGCCGCAGAAGCTGACCAAGGGCAAGGGCGGCGGCCCCGGCGTGCTGGAGCTGCGCGTCGCCGGGGCCGCCGCCCTGCTGGTCCAGCATCAATCCGAGGACATCCTGGCCCGCGTCAATCTGTTCCTGGGCGCCGGATCGGTGGATCGGCTGCGCATCGCCCAAGGGCCGGTCGCACCGCTGAAGGACGCCGCCGCCCGGCCCAAACGCGCCGCCAAGACCGCCCCCCTGCCCGCCCAGGCCGAGGCCGATCTGGCCGCCTCCATCGCCGCCGCGCCCGAAGAGCTGCGCGCCGCCCTGGCCCGCCTGGGGCGCGCCGCCCTTTCGCGCGCGGATCCATCCCGCCGGGAGGGGCAGGATTGACAAAACTTCGCCGCACCTGTTCTCGACTAGTCAGGGGTTGCGCCATTCCGGGGAATCGCGCCGCCATTCGCCAATGATCCGACCGAGGAAATCCCATGGCCGATACTGAATCCCGCTTCGCCCGCATGAGCCGCCGTGCGGCCATCACCGGCGCCGCCCTGGCGACCATGGCCCTGGCCGCATGCGGCGGCGGGGCCAAGGGCGCGGCCGACGGCGACATGAGCCTGGGCGCCGCCGACGGCGCCAAGGTCACGGTGGTCGAATATGCTTCGGTCACCTGCCCGCACTGCGCCCTGTGGCAGAAGAACACCTGGCCGGCGTTCAAGGCTAAATACGTGGACACCAACAAGGTCCGCTACATCTTCCGCGAGCTGCCGACCCCGCCGGTCGATGCCGCCACCGCCGGCTTCCTGGTCGCGCGCTGCGCCGGCAAGGACAAGTATTTCGACGTGGTCCACCAACTGATGGCCACCCAGCAGGAGATGCTGACCTCCTCGCCGCGCGACTGGCTGCTGCGCACCGCCCAGGCCGCCGGCCTGTCGGAACAGCAGTTCAACGACTGCGTCACCGACAAGGACGCCGTCGCCGCCATGGAGAAGCGCGTCCAGTTCGCCCGCACCCAGGGCGTGACCGGCACCCCGGCCTTCTACGTCAACGATCAGCAGATCCTGACCCCCGGCGGCGAGGGCGCCAGCCTGGCCGACCTGTCCACCGCCATCGACGCGGCCCTGGCCAAGTAAGGCGACGCCGATGATCCGCCGCGCCGTCCTGGCCCTGTCCCTGACCGCCGCCCTGTCGATGGGCGCGGCGTCATCATCGTTCGCCGCCGAGGCGCCGCCCCCCGTCACGGCCCAGGATCATGTCCTGGGTCGGGCGGATGCGCCGGTGACGGTCATCGAATACGCCTCCTTCACCTGCTCGCACTGCGCGGACTTCCACAACACGGTCCTGCCGGCGTTCAAGGCCAAATACATCGATACCGGCAAGGTCCGACTGGTCCACCGCAACCTCCCGACCTCGCCGGCCAATGTCGCGGCGGCCGCCGCCGCCGTCGCCCTTTGCGCCGCGCCCGACAAGTATTTCGACGTCGCCGCGGTCTTCATGCGCGATCAGGCGAACCTGGCCACGACCGGGGCGCAACCCTGGTTCGCCGCCGGGGTCGCCGCCAGCGGCAAGACCCACGCCGAGATCGAGACCTGCCTGCAGGCCCCCGCCACCCGCGCGGCGCTGGAAGCCCAGATCGCGGGCGCCCAGGCGGCGGGCGTCACCGGCACGCCCACCCTGTTCGTCAACGGAACACTGGTGGCTGACCATTCGCTGGACGCCCTGTCGGCCGCCATCGACCCCCTGCTGCGTCGGTGACGCTCTAGGTCCATGCAATTCCAGCGCCTCCGGCTGGTCGGCTTCAAGTCCTTCGTCGATGCGGCGGAGGTCCAGATCGAATCCGGCTTGACCGGGGTGGTCGGACCCAATGGCTGCGGTAAGTCCAATGTGCTGGAGAGCCTGCGCTGGGTCATGGGCGCCAACTCGGCCAAGGCCATGCGCGGTCAGGGCATGGACGACGTCATCTTCGCCGGCGCTGCGGGCCGCCCCCCGCGCAGCCACGCCGAAGTCCAGCTGACCATCGACAATGCGCAGCGCCGCGCGCCCCAGCCCTTCACCGACAGCCCGATGCTGGAGGTGTCGCGCCGCATCGACCGGGGTCAGGGCTCGACCTATCGCATCAACGGCAAGGAGGTGCGGGCGCGCGACGTCCAGCTGCTGTTCGCCGACGCCTCGACCGGCGCCAACTCCCCCGCCCTGGTGCGTCAGGGCCAGATCAGCGAGTTGATCGCCGCCAAGCCCCAGAACCGCCGCCGCATTCTGGAAGAGGCGGGCGGGGTCGCGGGCCTGCACACCCGTCGGCATGAGGCCGAGCTGCGGCTGAAGGCGGCCGAGACCAATCTGGACCGGCTGGACGACATCGGCCGCGAGCTGGAGACGGCGCTGAACCGGCTGAAGCGCGAGGCCCGTCAGGCCGAGAAATACAAGAAGATCTCGGCCGAGATCCGCGCCCTTCAAGCCGCGCTGCTGTTCGTCCGCTGGAACGACGCACGTCTGGCCGCAGAGGCCGCCGCCGCCGAACTGCGCGCGGCCGACGCCGCCGTCGCCGAGACCACGACCGCCGCCGCCGCCGCCCAGACCGCCGCCCTCGCCGCCCAGGAAGCCCTGAAGCCCGCGCGGGAGGAGGACGCCGTCGCCTCGGCTCTGCTGCACCGCGCCAGTCTGGAGCGGGACCGGCTGGACATGGCCGAACAGGCCGCTCGCGCCGAGGTGGATCGGCTGAAGGCCGAGGCCGCCCGCATCGCCGCCGACGCTGCGCGCGAGGACGCCATGGCCGCCGACGCCCGCCGCGAGCTGGAGCGGCTGGACCACGAGCTGACCCGGCTGAAGGCCGAAATCGCCGCCGCCCCCGAACGCGGCCCCGAACTGGACAAGGCGTTGCTGGTCGCCGAGGACGCGCGCAAGGCCGCCGACGCCGAGGTCGAACGGCTGGCCGGGACGCTCGCCGCCGTCGAGGCCCGCGCCGCCGCCGAGACGGCCCGGAAGCGCGACGCCGAGGCCCGACTGGCGCGCGTGACCGGCCAGTTCGATCAGGCCAGACGCGAACGCGAGGCGCTGGGGCCGCTTGAGACGCCCGAACTGGAGGCCGCCCGTCAGGCGCTGGAGACCGCCCAGGCCGATCTGGCCGCCGCGCGCGAGGCTGTCGAGGCCGCAGAAGCCAGACGCGGCGATCTGGCCCGCGCCGAACAGGAGACCCGCACCGCCGCCCGCACCGCCGAGGACCGGCTAGGTCGCCTGCAGACCGAGGCGCGGGGTCTGGCCCAGTTGCTGGTCACCGGTAAGCGCGACCACCCGCCCGCACTGGACAAGGTGCGCGCCGACAAGGGGTATGAGGCCGCCCTGGCCGCCGCCCTCGGCGACGATCTGGACGCCGCGCTGGACGCGCGCGCCGCTGCTTACTGGGGCGGGGCGGATGCGTCAGTTCAGACCTGGCCCGCAGGCGTCACGCCCCTGTCGGCCCATGTGCAGGCGCCGGATCAGTTGACCGCCCGCCTCGCCCTATGCGGTGTGGCGGCGAGGGCCGATGCGGCCCGGCTGGCGCAGACCCTGCCCACCGGCGCCCGTCTGGTGACGGTCGAGGGCGATCTCTATCGCTGGGACGGCTTCGTCAGCCGCGCCGAGGCGCCCCGCCCTGCCGCCGTCCGTCTGGCCCAGCGCACGCGGCTGGCCGAGCTGGAGGCCGAGATCGACAAGGGCAAGCCCGCGCTGGATCAGGCGCAGGCGACCCAGAAGTCCGCCACCGAGGCCTTCCGCGTCGCCGAGGACGAGGTGAAGGCCGCCCGCCTGAAACCCTTCGCCGCCGACAAGGCCGCGACCGTCGCCCGCGACCGGGTCGAAAATCTGGCCCGCGAACAGGCCCGTCGCGAGGCCCGCGCCCAGGCGCTGGACGACACCGTGACCCGGCTGGAGGCCGAGGTGGCCGAGGCGAAGGCCGCGCTGGACGCCGCCCTGACCGCCGACGCCCCGTCCGAGACCGTCGCCGGTCTGCGCGAGGCGCTGACGGCCGCCCGCGCGGCCGCCGACACGGCCCGCGCCGCCGCCCAGACCGCCCGCTCCGACCGCGACGCCGAGGCCCGCGACCGTCAGGGGCGCGAACAGCGGCTGGGCAGTCTGACCCGCGCCCGCGACGGCTGGGTCAGCCGGTCCAAGGACAGCACCGCCCGCATCGCCGCCCTGGCCAAGGACGCCGACAAGACCGCCGCCCTGCTGAAACAGGCCGAGGTCGCGCCCCAGGGTTTCGCCGACCAACGCGGCAAGCTGCTGGACACCCTGAGCGCCGCCGAACAGCGCAAACAGGCCGCGTCCGACGCCATGGCCACGGCCGATACGGCGGCCGGCGAAGCCGACCGCGCCAGCCGCGCCGCCGACGCCGCCGCCGCTCAGGCCCGCGAGGCCCGCGCGGGTCTGGCCGCCCGCTCGGAAGCCGCCGCCGAGAAGCTGACCGAGGCCGAGACCACCCTGCGCGAAACGGCGCAGATGTCGCCGCAGGAACTGGGTCAGAAGCTGACCGACGACGCCATCGCCCGCCCGCCCGACGCCGCCGGAGCCGAAAGCCTGCTGTTCGGCCTGGAGCGCGAGCGCGAGGCGCTGGGTGCCGTGAACCTGCGCGCCGAGGACGAGGCGGTCGAATACGGCGACCGCCTGAACAGCATGAAGTCCGAACGCATCGACCTGACCCAGGCGATCGCCAAACTGCGTGACGGCATCGACGAACTGAACGCCGAGGGACGCGAACGACTGGTCGCCGCCTTCGACGTCATCAACACCAACTTCAAGACCCTGTTCGAGGCCCTGTTCGGCGGCGGTCAGGCCGAGCTGAAGCTGGTCGAATCGGACGATCCGCTGGAGGCGGGGCTGGAGATTTACGCCTGCCCGCCCGGCAAGCGGCTGTCGGTAATGAGCCTGATGAGCGGGGGCGAACAGGCCCTGACGGCGGCGGCCCTGATCTTCGGCGTCTTCCTGGCCAACCCGGCGCCGGTCTGCGTGCTGGACGAGGTGGACGCCCCGCTGGACGACGCCAACGTCGACCGCTTCTGCCGGATGCTGCACGAAATGCGGTCGCGCACCGACACCCGCTTCATCGTCATCACCCACAACCCCGTGACCATGAGCCGGATGGACCGCCTGTACGGCGTCACCATGCCCGAACGCGGCATGAGCCAGCTGGTCAGCGTGGACCTGCATCAGGCGGAGACCCTGGTCGCATGATCGCCCTGCTGCTGGCCCTGAGCGACCCTGCCCTTGTCTCGACCGGCGTGGGACGGTTCGCCATATACGCCGACGTCGCCTCCATCGCGCGTGAGGGCGACACGGCCCGGATGCGGGAGTTGCAGGTGACCGAGACCGGCTTCAAGGTCGGCGACGTGGTCTATGTCGGCGGCTGGTCGCGGTGGGCGTTCAACTGTCGGGCCAGAACGGCGGATCGGCTGGACTTCGCCTCCCTGCGCGCCGACGGAACCGAGGGCCCCGCCACGCCTGACGCCGCTCCTGCCTATCCTGCCGCGCCGGGCGGGGATGCCGCCGAACTGCTGGCCATCGCCTGCGCGCCTGAACGCCCCGCCGAGACCCTGACGCTGGATCAGGCGATCAGGCGAGGACAGGCGGCTCTGGCGGATTGACCACTTGCCATCTCCCTCCCCTTCAGGGGAGGGTGGTCGAGCGCAGCGAGACCGGTGTAGCGCGACATTTGTTTCTGGAAATTGGGACACTTGAAGTTGGAGCAAAAGCGACGGCGTTAAGCGGCATCGGACAGGTCGATCTTGGGGCCGAAGATGGCCGGCAACGCAGTCATCGCAGACGTTAGATGTAAGGCGATGGCGTGGGCCTTGTCCAAGTGATCGGCCGCGCGCTCGGCATCGAAGCTGACCAGATGATAGTGGTGCTGGTTGCCTGCCTTCCATAAGTCGAACAACTGGTCCCGTAGCCCGGTGCCGAACAGGAAACGCGATCGGTCGATCGCATTCCGAAACTCCCGTTCAACATCCCCGACGGGCTTCTTTCCATCTTGGGCGAACCGGACCAGCCAGGCCTCGGCCGCGCTGTAGACCTTCATCCGTTCGTCGAAGAGCGCCATGCGGCCCTTCATCTCTTCCAGCTTCAGCTGGCCAGCCTGTATCTCGACCTGACGTTCGACGATCTCGGCCTGCCGCGTGGCGATGCCGACCTGACGCAAGCCGATCCAGATCGCGCCGCCGACCGCCGCCGCGCCCGTCGCAAGAGTAGCGAACGCAGTCCACGCGCCGGCAACGAAGGTGGCCGCAGCTTCCCAGGACACCGGTTCGACTTGAAATGGCATCGTCACGTCCCCTTAGCCGTGCCTGAAGGCCCCGTAATGACACCTTCAGGCGGCGATTACGACGCCTTCCTGCGGCCGGTCAGAACGGTGGTGAAGCCGCCGCTTTCATAGTCCTGGGTGTGGACGGCGGTTTCGACGATCCAGGCGCCCGACAGCTCGGCGCGCAGGCCGGTGACCGTGATGGGGGTCTGGGCGACGATGTCGGCCCGGCCGTCCATCGTCAGCTCCACCCCGTTCTCGGCGCCCTTCAGCCGGGTCAGCTCGGCCTCGGCCGCCGCCTTCGCCGCCGCCTCGTTGGGATAGAGGTTGCGCAGGGTCTTCACCGGATCGCCGCTTCCGGCCTCGGCGAACTTGGTGCGGCCGGCGCCGGTGTCGCGCCAGCGGGCGCGGACCTTGCCGTGTTCGTCTCGGTCGGCCTGGACGGCGCGCCAGCGGGTCAGATCAGCGCGATCCAGGGTGACGCCCGTCAGGGCCTGACCCGAGACCGACAGGCCCGTGGCGGTCGGTGCGAACACCAGCTTGCCATCCTTGGGCGCCGCCACCGCCCCATGCTCGCGGCCGAGCCGCGTCAGGAAGTGCAGATCACTTTCGTTGGCCTGGTCGCGGTGGGCGACGACGCGGCTGGCCAGCTCGGTCGCGACGGCCGGTTGAAGGCCGTTCTCGTCGGCGATCCGGGAGACGATGGCCCCGATGGTGGTGTTGCGGAAGGCGCGGGTGCGCTGGACCTTCAGGCCCTCGCGCATGTCGGCCGCCTTGGCGCGGATGGTGATGATGTCGGGCGGCCCTTCCGGCTCGACCTCGTCCACAGTGAACTTGCCGAGGTAGAACAGGCCGTCGTCGCGATAGCCCATCGACACGGACAGCACCCGGCCGCGCGGGGGGCTTTCGACGGCGTTGTCCCGGTCGTCGATGACGATTTCCAGCGTGTCCGATTCCTCGCCGCTGTTGTCGGTTACGGTCAGGGTCTTCAGCCGGTCGCGGACGACGGCCGTCAGATCGTCGTCGCCGAGGGTCAGGCGGAAGTCCGGGAGCGACTTCAGGCCCACAGGCGCACCGTGGGCTTGGTCTCGGCCGTGGCCAGATCGGGCAGGACAACGACGACGCCGGCCGGCAGACGCGGCGGCAGGCCGGCGAGCTGGGGATTGGCGTTCAGCAGCGCCTCGGTGGCCTCGGTGGTGCGGCCATAGACCTGCTTGGCGATCTGATCGACCACATCGCCCTGTCGGGTGGTCATCGTCCTGGTCATGCCGCGTCCTCGCCGTAGGCGCCCAGGCGGATGCGGAAGTCCTGGCGTTGGGGGACGCCGTTGGACAGCAGCTCCGATCCGCGCTCGCTCACGCCCTCGATCACAAACAGGCCCCAGACCGTCCCCGTGCCGTCCGTCAGCATCTGGGGCTTTTGAGTGCGCGCGACCTCCCGGAAGCTGTCCACCCGATCACGGGCGTGGCGCTGGCCAGGATAGCAGACGCCCTCGATGTCGATGGTCTCGTCCAGGCCAAGGGTCTGGCGGGCCGACTGGCGACCGGCGCGGGCGATCTTCGCCGTCATGATCTCCAGTTCGCGGTTCAGCGAGCGATAGGCCCCTTCCGCCACCGAAAAGCGGATGTCGCCCAAGGTCATCAGAACTTCGCTCATCAGCTCAATCCGTCATAGAGGCGCGCCCGGAAGCTGTCGGCTGCCGCGCGACCCGCCATGCCGCCCTGACGCGTCGCGTCGGCCCCGGCCGGGATCGAAACCTGAATCAAAACCTGCTCGATATGGACGCCGCCTGACGCCCCGCCACGCGTGCCGGCCGAGGCCGCATCAGGCGCGGCCGACAGGCTGGCGAGCACGGCCGGCATGGCGCTTCCGGCCGGCCCGGCCGTGGCGCCCGGCATGGCCGCCACCAGGGCACCGCCGACCGCCGCGACCTGACCGATGGCCGACCGGCCGCCACGCGTCAGGCCCATTGTCAGGCCTTCCATCGTATAGCCGCCCAGGGCTGCGAAGACGCGGCTGGGGGATTTGATGCCCAGCACGCCCTTGAACCTGCTGACGGCGCCGTTGGCCACGCCGACCACGGCGGACGCCACTTCGCCCAGCATGGCGCGGACGCCGCCGATCAGGCCTTGCATGATCGCCCGGCCGAACCCGTTGAACCGCGTGATCAGGCCGCCGAAGAAGCCGGTCACGCCCGACCAGGCCTGGCGCAGCGTCTCCATCGGCCGCCAATTCATGGCGCCCTGGATGAAGCGGAAGGCCGTCATGACGCCGCGCGCGAAGATGCCGATCGGCGACAGGTTGAAGGCCAGAACCAGCATCCGGCCGAAGTTGCGCCCGGCGTTGGACGCACCGTCCAGTTGCCCCTTCGTCGCCTGCATCGGCTGCATCAGTCGTCCGATCCAGCCGAAGAACCGACCGACCGCCCCGGCGACAGCGTCCCACAGCGGCTTCAGCGGACGCAGCGCGCCGCCGATAGCACTCAGCGCCGGGCCGAACGCTTCGCCCAATGCCGCGCCGACGCCGCCGAAGAAGGCCTTGATGGGCTGCCAATACTTGCGGATCAGGACCGCCGCCAATCCGATCACGGCGATGGCCGCCATGACGCCCAAGACGACAGGATTGGCCAGCATCGACAGATTGAAGCCGATGGCCGCCAGGCGCATGCGCCCCAGCCAGGTCACCACCTTGCCGG
The DNA here is from genome assembly GCA_029202665.1 of Candidatus Brevundimonas colombiensis. Lineage (NCBI taxonomy): Bacteria > Pseudomonadati > Pseudomonadota > Alphaproteobacteria > Caulobacterales > Caulobacteraceae > Brevundimonas > Candidatus Brevundimonas colombiensis. The sequence continues at coordinate 1,881,954 of CP119326.1, read as the reverse complement.
CCATCATACCGAAACCAGCTCCCCCTAGGCCCGACGGTCCCAGAAGCGTTTTCATGATGAAGAGCGGCCCGAGGATGCCGACGACGGCATGGCCGACCATCCCCGCTCCGACCGCCAGCCCGGCCATGCCGGCGAAGGCCCAGACGGCGGCCTTGGCGAGCCACGATCCGCTCTCGCTCGCCTCGGTCATCCAGTTGGCGACCTTGCTCAGCAGCCCGGCCGCGAGACCCACGGCCGGGGCTAGGATTGTGCCGGTGGCGATGCCGGCGATGGCGATGCCGGACTTGTAGCGATCAAACGAAGCGGCCGGCCCTTGCAGCGCGCGGTCTAGGTCCGCGAAATAGCCCTTCAGCACGTCGCCAGACTGAAGCTCACGGCTCATAGCCTTGAACTCGTCCAGGTTCTGAACCAGCGCCATCAGACCATCCTTGGCCTGTTGATCGCCGAACAGCTCCCCGATCCTGAACTGATCGGCCTTCGTCTGGCGGCCCGTGATTTCAGCGACGGTTTGGAGCGGCGAGACGCCACGCAACACCCCCGCCTTGATCTCCTTTTCCATGTCGATGCCGATCTTGGAGAAGTTCCGTAGAACCTCCGGGCTGGCCAGCTTCGACATGAGGTTGGAGATGTTGTTGGCGGCTTGGTCGTTCGACCCCGCGAGACGCTTCGCCAGTTGGTTTGCGGTCAGCAGATCGGCGAGGCCCTTCTCGTTGGCGAAGTTTAGGCCGACCAGCGCGCCCGTTTGGCTGGGCAGGAACTTGGCGAGGGTGGCGCCGCTGACACCGCCTTGCTGCGCCGACCGATTGACCATGGCGTTGGCCTGATCGAGCTGGTCCGCGCGCAGTTTGAGGCTGGACCCCATGGCGGCAGAGAAGGAGCCGGCCTCCGCATCAGACAGGGGTTCGCCCATGACGGCCTGAAGGCGCTGAAACTTCGCCATGGCGACGCCGGCGCGGGACAGCTCGCTCTCGGTCTTATAGACGCCTTCGGCGAGGACCGCGCCGAAGGTCGCCTGGACGGTGGATGGGAGGGCGCCGATCTCGTTGGCGGTGGAGAAAATGGTGGCGCGCAGCGGGGCTAGTTTGGCGTCGGTCATCTGGGCGGTGATGCCGATGCCGGTCATGCCGCGATTGAACTCGGCCGAGGCGACGACGCCTGCCTTCAGCGGACGCATCATCGCCTCGCCGGCCCGGCCGAGGCCGTCGGTCACCAGGGAGGCAGACGCCAGTCGGTTCAGACGGCTGTCGAGCTGGTCCAGCCCCTTGGACCATTGGGACGAGGCGGCGGCGGCCATCTTCTGTCCCCGCTCGATCATGCCGACCGCGCGCACCGCGCCCCTGGACGGCCCCGACAGGCGGTCCATGAAGCGCAGAGTAAGGGCGGCGACGAGGTTCTTCACGGTCTATCCAATGAGGGGGCAACGGGCGCGGCCCATGAAGTCGATCCGTTCCTTGGCGCGCGCCTGCCAAACTTCCATCTGGTCCAAGGTGAGATCGTCGAGAACGTCAGGGGTCCAACCGTAGGCGAAGGCGATGATTTCCTGCATCGCCTCCACCCGGTCGGCCGTCAGTTTCCCAGAAGGGTCTCCAGCCAGGTCTCGATCTGGCGAACGTCCACGCCGTCCATCTCGTCGAAGAGCGCTTCCGGCTGTTCGGCAAGGTTGGCCATCATAGCGAAGGTGATGTCGCCGCTCTGGGCGCCGGGTTGGGACGCCTTGTTGCGCATCTCACGGATTTCGCGCCCCTTCGGACGGCGAAGCCGCACCTGGGCGACGTTCTGCCCTTCGTGGTCGAAGGGAGCCTTCAGGTCGAAGGTCTTGTTCGGATCGATCATCACGCCCTCCTTAGACGCCCAGGGCCGCGCGACGCGCCGCCAACTGGTCAGTGCCGCCGATCCGGCGGATGCCGTTCAGCAGGTCGATTTCGTAGATTTCCTCGCCGCCGATCCGCAGGCGATAATAGTTGGGCGTCAGGGCCAGCTTGACCTCGCCCTTCTTGGGATCGCCCCACTCGCCGGGATCGGCGCTCGTGACCAGGCCACGGAACTGACCGATGACCGGGACGGCGGACGCGGTGCCTTCGCCTTCCATCGACCCGCGCAGGGTGATCGGCGTGTTGCGGCTCAGCACGGCTTTCAGGACGCGGGGGTTCAGCTCGGCGAAGGTCAGCTCGGCTTCCAGCTTTTCAATGCCGAACTCCAGCTCATCCTCACCATCCATGCCGCCGTCACGATAGGCTTCGGTCTTAGCTTTAATCGGGGGCAGCTTGCCGCCCGTGGTCAGGCCGATCATGCCGAAGCCGTCGATGAAGGCGGTGTAGCCCTTGATGGACCGGGGTAGTGTTCGCATGGCTCAGGTCTCCTTAAGCGGCTTGCGCGCCAGCGCTGGAGACCAGTTCGGCGTAGTAGCCGGTCTCGCGCTGGAACAGGAAGGTCAGGCGGTCCAGCGGGGCGGGAGCCTCGCCGTCCAGGTTCACGTAGAGACGGCCCGACCGGAACGTCGCCTCGGTGTTCAGTTCAGGGTCGAGCCAGACCCGGCCGCCGAGCTGGGCGCCACGCGCCTTGAGGGTGCGCTGATAGGCTTCCAGCTCGCCCGCGATGTCGTCCAGCAGATTGGCGCTGAACGGCCGGTCCTGCGCCCAGCGGAACGAACCCTCGATCGCGTCGAAGACCATGTCCATGCAACGGCGCTGGGCCAGGAACTCGTATTCGCCATCGTTGGGCGGGGTCCGGTTGCCGACCAAGCGGAAGCCGTCGTCGTTGACGATCACCGCCACCCCGGCCGCGTTCAGGATGTTGGAGCTGGCGGTGGCGTCCGACCGGCTGAACTCGATCGGGCGGCCGATCGAGACCACCCCGTTGAGGGTGCGGTTGGATGGCGACCACCAGAAGCCGCGCTCCTGATCGGACAGGGCGATGACGCCCGCGACATGGGCCGAGGACGGCCGCTGGACGATGGCGCCGGTACGCGCCAGGACGCCCACGGTCGGATCGACGGGATAGATGCGCTCGCCGGCCTCCAACGTCGCCTTGGACACGGCATGGCTGTCGGTATCGCTGGGCCCGTCCGCCACGACCACGGCCCGAAGGCGGTCGGCAACGCCGCGTAGGGCCATGACGACAGCGTTGGCCGCGCCGTTGGTCTGCTGATGAGTGAAGCCGGTGGCGATCAGGATTTTGGGCGTCATGCCCGTTTCGGACTTGGCCGCCAGCAGAGCGTAAACCCCGGTCCTGGTCAGCGCCGTTCCGACCACCAGCGCCTGTTGCGCCGTGGCTGAGGCGTCGGCGGCGACACGGACCACGACGATGGGCGTCCGGGTCTGGTCGTAGATGGCCTGGATCGCGGTCGGCAGGGTGCCTTCGGCGTCCAGGGCCGCGTTGGCCGCGAGGGTCTTGGTCAGTGCGGCCGCCTGGGTCGCGCTGGTCACCAGCACCGGCCGATCCAACGGGAAGGCATCGGGATCGGCGAACGGGGCGGTTCCGACCAGGCCGATCACGGCAGTGGACGGCGTGGTGATCGAGCGCGAGGCGGTCTTCAGTTCGACGACCTCGACACCGTGCAGATAGGCGTCAGTCATTTAGGTATTCTCCGGGGGTTTGGGTTTCGTCTTGTTCGGTTGGGCCGGCAGGAAGGACAGGCCAATCGATGGCGTCTGGGAAATCAGCCTGCGCCGGCACGTCGCGAAGAGCCTGGATGTGATCCAGCAGCGCGGCATAGGCGTCGGCCGACAAGGTCGTGGTCCGCTCCATCTCCGTTTCATCGCGATGGCGGTCGATCATCCAGCGCAAGTCCGCGATCTCGGCGTCACGACGGCGGCGGACGCGTTGCGCCAGGGTCTCGAACGGCGGCGCCGGGGCATCCACCGCCACCGGCGCACCGTCCGGTCCGGCCTGGATGACCTTGCCCAGGCTGGAGGCTTCCAGCAGGGCGGCGTGATCCTCGGCCGAGACCTCGGTCGCGTCATCAGGCAGAGGCGCGTCCCAGAAGGCGTCGTCATAAAAGGCGCCCGTCGACGGGCTGTAGAAGATGGTCATGTCCGTTCCTGATCAAATCTGCTGCTGCTCGTCGCCGCCGCCACCGCCGGCGCCGCCGCCGCCGCTGCCTGAGCCGCCTCCGCCGCCGGTTCCGCCGCTGCCGCCGCTGGAATAGGCCGGGTCAGGCGTGCCGCTGACGCGGCCGATCGCCAGCCATTCGAACCCGTCGAGATTGCCGGCCGAGCCGTTGGCCCGGTTGGCGAAGAAGGCGATCCGATCGATGAAGTGGCCTGCCACCTGCATGTAGTAGTCGGTGTTGATGTTGCGGCTGACGTTGCGCGGGTTGGCCAGGGCGACCAGGCAGCCGCCTCCGAAAGCGACGGGCAGAGAGGCGTGGGTTTCGCCTTCGGGGATGTTCGCCGTCGTCAGGCCCCACTGGATCATCAGGCCCGTGCCGGGGATGACGGCATAGCCCGGCGAACCCATGTTTCGGGCGAACGACCAGAGCGCGGCGGGCGTGATGAACTGATCCGTCGCCGCCCCGGCGGCGGTCGCGGTGGGCGACGCGGCATCATTAAGGTGGACTAGCGCTTGGCCGGGGGCGGCCACGGCACCATCTACACGCGCCACCATGCGTGAGCCGTTCCAACCTAGCGAGATCGCGTGGGCATAACCGTCGGGATTGAAGACATCGACCTTGCTTGCGGGGTTGAAGTTGACCGTCGTCCAGACCGTGCGCCATGGACCCCAGGCGCCGTTATTGTCGCTTCTCCGAAACTTGAACTGCTCGGACGTGTCAGTGTCTGTGATCGCTGTTTGGACGCCCCAACCCGATCCGGCGCGACGGGAGGTGAAGTAATGCCAGCCCTGCGTTCCTTGGCCGATGTTCGCGTCGCCTGAGGACACGCCGATAGGCGCGTCATCGGGGTTGCTGTTGTGCGCCCGCGTCATTGGCACACGCGAGTTCGGGTCAAAGGTCGCTGAGGTCCAGACGACGCCGCCATTCACGATCAGTGGGGCGCCAGGCATGTTGTAGTTGGCGCTGTCGAAGTAGACGTAGTGCGATAGGTCGCCGAGGTAGACGACGCCTGTGCCGTTGCCTCTGAAAGCCCGGATGTCGGCGAAGGTGACGCTGTCGCCGAGGGTGGCCTTGGTCTGGGGGCCGAAGTTCGAAGTATCCCAAACGCCGTGCGCGCTGCCCGAATGCGCGACCCAAAGGCGATTATCGTCGGCGATCCAAATGCCTCCGAGGCCAACATTCGGGTCGCTGGCCGCGACGCGGTTGGTCGGGAAATAATCCGGCTTGTTCCCCAGCTTACCCCATATGAAATCGGCGGAGGTGAGCTTAGCAGCCAGGGCGTTGCTGAGCCCGGTGACCTTCTCCATCGCCAGGGCGGGAATGCGCGCCACATCGAAGACGCCGCTGTTCGTGTCCGAAGCGTCGTGTTTGTGCCCGACCGCCGACTTGCCGCTCAGCGCCTGGGCCAAACCGTCGATGTCAGCCATGACATGGCCGTGGAGGGCGGCGGCCTTGCCCGTCAGGGCGTCAATCAGCCCGGTGATCCGGTTTTGCGGCAGCGCGGGAATGCGCGCCTCGCTGAAGGTTCCCGACGTCACGTCGCCAGCCGCGTGTTGGTGGAGAGTGTTGGCCTTGCCCGCGAGGGCTTGAGCAACCTGGTCGAAGGTCGCCTGGATCGCCGCCATCATGGCCAACGTGGCCGCCTTCAGCCCTTTGGGCGTGACCGCTTTGGAGTGGTCAGCGCCCAACACGACCTCGTCCACCGGCGCCAACTTAAGGACGCCCTGGACTGTCTCGGATGCCTGGGGGTTCAACCACCCGCCGCCGGTGAACGTGATGGCGTTGGCCTGGGGCGACGACAGCTTGATGGCGGCTTCCAGCACGGCCATGGCCGGGGCGGCCTTCTCCAGCAGGGGCGCGGCCTGGCTATAGACGCCGAAAAGAACGCCCGTGTTCAGATAGAGGCCGATCGTGCGGACGGTGTAGGTGTCTTCGGTCTGGTCGCCAGCCGAGATATAGAACTGATCGTCGGCGACCACCTGGCCAGCGACGCCGGCGATACGCTTGACCTCTCCAGGGATGGCCGCCGTCGCCGCCGTCGCCGCGATCTGGGTCGGACTGATGCCCAGGCTGGCGATCACGACGTTGGACACGCCCGAGTTCTGGGCGTTGACCAGGGCGTTCAGGCCGGCCGTGGTGATGATGATCGGAAGGGCTGACATCAGGCGGCTTGCTCGAATTCCATGCGGCGGATCACGACGGGACGAAGCGCGCCCTGGACGGCGACGCCGCCCGAGAGCGACAGGCCCTGGGTGAAGGTGAAGTGGGCGCGCGCCGGCTTGGCGCGGTCGATCTCGGCGACGACCTCTTCCACGAAGCGCGCCGTGACCGGCTCGCCCGACTGACCGTTCAGGGTCAGGACAATGGAGAAGGTGAAGGGCGGCCCCATGGGGGTGAGCTGCCACCACTCGCGGATGGCCAGCGAGCCGCCAAAAGCCTCGACTACGTCGCGGACGGACTGAACGGACCCCTTGCGGCGCGCGGTCGGGATCGCGTTCCTGACGACCGAGCGGCGCACCATCTCTGGCCAGTCGGCGTTCCAGGTGCGCAGGCCGAAGCTGTAGCCAAGCCAGGGCAGCGAGGCGACCGGGATCACGTCGGCGTTCAGCGTGTCCTTGATGGGGACTTGCAGGGCGTCCAGACGAGTCGCCAAGGCCTTCTCAAGGGCGCGTTCAAACCGGGTCGCGTTGGGCGGCAGCAAGGTCTCAGTCATCGAGACCGCCATGGGTCAGGACGACGCCGGTGCAGAAGGCGGCCTCGGTCTCGTCGCACACGATGTTGGCGGCCGGCTGAACCAGGTCCACCCGCATGACGCCCGGAACCGTCAAGGCGGCGTAGAGGGCGGACAGGTTGATGTCGCGGCCCAGGCGATGCGCCTCGGCGACATAGGCCTTCACCGCCTTGTCGGCCGCCGCCATCACCACCAGCGGATCGGGGCCGGAATAGGTGCGGATGGTCGCCTCGATCGCGAAGGGCTTGATGGTCGCGGACTGGACCTGGACGAAGTCGGTCAAGGGTCGGACGGTGTCGGCGCTGACGACGCCTTCGACCGTGGCCAGCAGCGCGGGCGCGGCCGTGCCGTCGCCTGTGCGCGCCAGCACCGTGACCACCACCACGCCCGGCGTCGGGCTGACGGCGCTGGCGTCCAGCACCTGGCCCGAGGCCGACAGCGCATGGAACTCATAGGCCCCGGCCGGACCAGCGACCGAATAGCCTTCCGGCGCCAGGATGAAGCGCTGACGGAAGGCGTCGTCGCTCTCATAGGTCGGGGCCACGCCCTCGGCCGGGTTGCCCGGATCGATGACCAGGCGCTGGATACCGACGATCAGGCCGAGGCCGTCCAGGTCCGCGCCGGTGGCCAGGGCGGGCATGACGGCGCGGACGCCGGCATTGATCTCGTTGACCTTCAACATCAGGCGGAAGGCGAAGGCGCGGCCGGCGCGAACGATCATCTCGCTCTTCAGCGCCAGCGCCGGAGCGGCGTCGGGGGCGACGGCGAGGATGTCGGCGACGATCTCGTCCCACATGGCTTCGAAGTCGAGCGGAGCCAGGGCGTCGGGCAGAGGCAGGTGCGACAGGTCGATGGTGCTGCGACCAGCCATCAGATCACCCCTTCCAGCATGACGACGCGGCCCTTGATCTCGACCAGCAGATCAAGGGACAGGCGGCCGGCGGCTGCCGACGCGACCAGGACGCGCTTCAGCACGACGCGGGGTTCCCAGCGGTAGATCGCCTCGGCGGTCGCGGCGACCAGGTCGGCGATGACGGCCGGCCCGATCGGGGCGTCCAGCAGCGCCGGAACCCGCGAGCCGAAGTCGCGGTCCATGACGCACGACCCGATCAGGGTGGTCAGGATGGTGCGCAACGACAGGCGCAGGTGATCGTCGCCCGAAACCGTGGCGCCCGTGACCGGATCGACGCCTTTGAAATCTTCCAACAGGCGCAGGGTCATGCCGCCGTCACCTTGCTCGACCCGGCCGCGATCTTGCCGCTGACCACGGCGTCGCCGACGCGGGCGACAGCCGCGCCGCCCGATCCGCCCAGGGCGACGGGGCCGTCCAGGACGATGGGCGATCCGGTCAGGGTTATCGGCTTGCCGGCAGCGGTCAGAGTGATCCCGCCGTCGCGGATATGAATCGAGAGCGGCCCGACATCGAACGTCAGGGCGCCGCCAGCCGGGATCGAGATGGCGCGGGTCTTGGTCTCTTCGTCGTAAAGGTCGGTCGCGCCATCGGGCCAGCTCGCCAGCACCGTCAGCAGCTCTTCCGACGCCGGTTCGGCGAAGTCGGCGAACGGCAGGCCACGCAGGGCGATGCCGGCGCCCAGCTCGCCGCCCGGCGAGAAGACCAGCACCTGTTCGCCGACGATAGGCGCGGACCAGGACTTCACCCGGCCGGCCGAGAGCTGGAACAGCGGAAGGTCATCGGAGACCCAGCCGTCTTCAAACTCAACGCGCACCGTCGAAGGCGTGGACGCCAGGTCGAACGACGCGACCTGACCAAAGCGGATCAGGCTGGCGAGGCGGTTGGCATTGTCGGCCTGGGCGAAGCCGTCAGTCATGACTGGCCTCACCGCCGACGATCGGGCCGAGGTAGTCGGCCTCATGCGCTGCGCCGATCTTGGGCGCCACGCCGATGTAGAGTTCGCGAAGGAAGCCGGGCGGCGGCTCTGCGTTCGCCTCGCCGTCCAGGGCGACGGGTTGATTGATCTCGATCGACCACAGGGCGCGGCCGGCCGAGAGGGTTTCGCCGCTGAACAGGTTTTGGGCGCCAGCCGGTTGCGCCGGCCGGGCGAAGGCCAGACCCCAGCGCGCGCCGATGGCCAGGCGCAGGATGCGTTCGACCGCCGCCAGCGCCGCCGTGTCGCGCGTCAGCTTGCCCACGCCATCCTTCGTGACGACGTAGATGCCCAGAACGGCGGTCGCGTCGAGGTCTTCGCCGGTCAGACCGGCAGCAGCCGGGTCGCGAAGGCCCAGCACGGCGACGCGGATAGCCGGGGCGAACGTCAGGAAGGTCTTCAGATCGGCAGCGCTGAACCGGCCCAGGTGCCCCTCGACGCCGAACGTCGGCAGCGCCGCCTTAATCGCGTCCACGACAGCGTCGCGCAGTTGGATGAGCTGGCTCATGCCGTCAGCCCCTCGATCCAGTCGCTCATAGCGTCCTCGATCTCGACGACGTTGGCGTCCGACAGGCCCAGGTGTTGGCGGGCCGGGATGGCGGCCGGCCCCGGCGCCATGTCGTCGGTCCCACCGAAGTTGAGGATGGCGGCCTGGACCATGTTGGAGCCGACGCGCAGCGCGTCGCCGTTCAAGTCCCAGGCATAGCTGTCGCGATAGGCGCCGGTGGCGACCAGAAGGGTCTGACCCTTCTTGCGGGTCGCGGCGTAGGTCTCGGACCAGGCCGCCCAGGCTTCGCCATCCGGCGACGGGCCGCCCTCGGTGATCCGATCCTTGGTCTGGTTCTCGATCAGGCCGCCGATGTTGGCCAGGCCCTGCGCCAGCCGGCGCGGCTGACCCAGCCCGTTGAGCATGGCGAGGATCGGCTGAAGACCGTCCAGCTCGGTCGTGACGTGGACCGCCATTAGAACCCCCTCAGGCGGTCGCGTGTGAACAGCTTGCCGCCTGTCGAGGCGACGATGGGTTGAGGCCGCTCGCCCTGTTGGACGCTCGGCAGGCCGAGGTTCATCTGACCTTCGGAGATGGCGCGCAGATCGGCGCGGGCCTGTTTCTCGCGATGCTTCAGATCGTCGGTGAGCTGGGCCGCATCGGCCGAGGCCAGACGCGCCATCGCCAGATCACAGGCGATGGCGGTCAGGATCATCGGCACGGCCGGCAGCGGCAGGCTGAACCGCACGGACAAGGCGGCATCGATCAGCCCGTCCGCATAGGTCAGCGCGCGCGTCACCGCCTCCGATCCATCCTCGTCGCCGGGACGGATCGAAAGACGATCGACGTTGTCGGGGCCGAAGGCCTCGACCATGTCCGCGCGCGCCGCATACATCAGCCCGCGCTCTCGGTCTGGGCGGCCTTGTCGGCCTTGGCCTGATCAGCCGCAGCCCTGGCGGCCCGCTTGGCCTCGGCCTCGGCGGCCTTCTCGGCCGCCGCCTGGGCCTTCTCGGCCGCTTCGACGCGATCCAGCAGCTCGGCGACGATGGCGTCGAACCTTGCCACGCCTTCCGGGTCTTCAGCGGTCACGCCGATCAGGTCGCGCGGCACGTCGGCGAAGACGTCCGTCACCGGATCGACCAGGCGGAAGTTGATCGCCACGTCGTCCACCAGGCGCAGGATGCGCGTGGCGTCGAGCGAGCCTTGCTCGACCAGGACGGCTTCGCGGTTGGACGCGAAGTCGATGCCGGCGCGGGTGTAGGGCGCCCGCGACGACATCAGGCCGATCATCAGCCGGGTTTTGAGGTTGGCGGTGTCCCTCATGGTCAGCCCACCCACGGGGCTTCGACGATCTCAACATCCTTGTAGAGGGTGTTGGTGTCGCCGCCGCCGACCAGCATGGTGTCGAACAGCTTCTTGGCGCGGGCGCGATTGCCCGGTCCAACGACGATCACCGTCGGGCGGACGTTCAGGACGCCGCCTTCCTCGTTGCGCTGCGAGGTCATGGCTTCGAAGGCCGCCTCATAGTTCTGGGCGGTCAGCTCGGCCTTCGAGCCGAAGGCCAGTTGCCAGAAGCCGAAGCCGGCATTGCAGCGGGTGTCCACGCCGTAGCGGAACTCCTTGGCGGTGAAGACGGCCTCGTCGGTCAGGGCCGTCATGGCCACGAACTCGGGCTTCTTGCGCTGCTGGAAGATCAGCGGCTTCAGCGGACGACGAGTGTCCAGCAGATACCAGCCCTCGCCAGCGCCCGCCTGCATGTTGGAGACCTTCGTGTCGCCGACCGGATGTTCGTCGTCGAAGAAGTTCTGGCCGTCGTAACAAGGCGTCGTGAAGCCGTTCTTCAGCAAGCCGAAGACCAGCACGTCCGGTTGTTCGGCCGCGACCTGGGCCATGCTGGCCATCATCGGGCCGTAGATGCCGAACTCGTCGTCATCGATCGCGTTGCGCGGAACGCCGACCGTGCTTTCGTAGTCCTTGTTCGTGATCTGGTAGCTGCTCTCCGACAGCGACTTTACCTGGCGATCGCCGATCCACTCGCGCATGCCGGGCCACGCGCCCAGCCAGCCATAGGTGTTGGAAGACCGGCTCGACGGCACAAGGGTGGCGACCTTGTCCCAGACCGGCTTGATGCCGGCCAGACCGGTATTGAAGTCGTTCCTGAAGCCCGTGTTCAGTGCCGCGATTGCGGCGGCGGTTACGATCATGTCGTCAGCTCCTTATCGACCGGCGCCGACGCGGACCCAAACGCCCGCGTCTTCGAGGTCATCGACGATCCCGGCTCGCGCGCGGGTGTTGTTGGGGGAGGTCTTGGCCACCGTCTCGTCATCGACGACGAAGCAAGGCTTGCCGATGTCCGCACGGGTCACGGCGTCAGTGGACAGGTTGTCGAACAGGAAGCATCCCGCCCGTGTTCTGACCCGCGCGTCGCCGTTGGCGGGACCGCCTGTCACGGCTTCCTCGGCGATGCCCACGACCTGAAGGGTCGCAGCGTCGGCGGCCTTGGCGGCGTTGTCGGCACCGGCCCCGGTGCGGCCGGGTGCGGCCCAGCCGGCAGCGAGAACGACCAGCGCCCCCGCATGGATGACGGCGTTGGCGGCGACGGGGTGACCGTGCTGCTTGCCGCCGCGTTCCTGGACCTTTCGGCCTTGGGTGAGCGCCATGGTCAGTTGGCCTTCTTCTGGTTGGACTTGAAGGTCGCCTCGTCCTGACCCAGCGCGCGACAGACCGCCCGCTCTTCATCGGTCAGGTCCGAGCCGGTGTTGGCGCTCTCGGCCTTATTCGAGGCGCGGCTTTCGGCGGCCCCGGCGATGACCGGCATGGTCTTCACCAGGTTGTTGAACCGATCCAGCCCGCCTTCGGCGGTGCACATGGCGCGGTAGTCATCCACCGAGGCGGGGATGATCTTGCCTGCGTCCTGGGCGGCCGCCAGGGCGGCGTCGATGGCCTTGGCGTGGTCTTCATCCGTCTTGGCCTTCAGGGCGGCCTCGGCGGTGTTGGCGCGGTTCACGGCGGCGTCGAGATCGGCGCGGGGCGCATAGCTCGACAGGTCCACCGATCGGTTGGCGGCTTTCGCCTCCGTCACGGCGGTGACGATCTGGTCGTCCGTCGCGTTGGCGGCCAGTCCGAGGACGGTCGCCAGTCGTTGTGCGATGCTCAAGGGGTTCTCCTGCTCGCGGTTGGGCTGATCCGTGCCGTGGTCGTCGGACTGACGATTGAGGGCCGTGAGCAGCAGATTGGGGGTGTTGGTCAGGGCTGCGCTGACAAGGCGGCGGATCACGCCGGTGACCTTGTCGTAGGCGAAGACCGGGCTGATGAAGCGATACTCGCGGGCCTCAACCATGGTTCGGCCGCGCAGGGTCCAGTCTACCCGGCCCCAGATTGCGCCGCCGTCGCGGACGGCTGTCTCTTCGATCCAGCCAGCGGCCGGGGCATCGAGACCTTGGGGGGCGCGGTTTTCGGTGGCGTGCTCCCAATCCAGCGGCAGCGGATGGGTATCGGCGGCGGTGGCAGTCACCACCCCTTGCGGGTCCGGATTGATCCAGGCGCGGCCATCACGGCCCTGCACGTCGAAGCCGGCCGGGATCAGCTCGATCCACTCGGGCGCGGTCCCCGCTTCATTGAGGGCGATCGACTGGATCGGCGTTGAGATCGTCGCGCCGGTCTGTTTGTTTGCTGTTGCCGAAGGCGTGTTCATGACGCCATGATCGGGGCGCGGACGGCGTCACCACACCCCGAAGGTTTTCGGGGTCACGTCGATTTCAGCAGGATCGCGGCGGGGTTGTTGTCGCTGCTTCGCTTCCCATGTGTCGGTTTCGACAAATCACTGGGAGGAAACCATGCCTATCACCGCCATCGACGGCCGCCGTGTGATCGAACACGGCAGCTTTGTCATCCCCCATGGATCGACGGAAGCCCGTCTCGATCTCGCGCCGCTGTTTCTGCGCATTCGGATCGACCCAAACCGGGAGGCTGGCGACACGGTCGCGGAAGGGACACCTGATGGGCCGGTGCTCTATATCGGCAAACTGACGCTAACCCAGCTCGCCGCCTGGTCCGGCCGGCTTGAAGCCGAGGGGCATGCGTTCATCATCAGCATTTCCGTTCGGGCTATCGTGACCGACGAAGTGGCGATCCACACCGTCGATTACACTGTGACCGCGCCCTAACCCTCCGCTTCCACCGTCTAAGGACGTTTAAGGCCTCTAATGACGCCCTCGGAGCCGGTTCAGGCGCGCTTGGACCGGCCCCATCCGTTTCGGCGCTCCTGACGCGTTTTCTGTGATGGGGTGACTTCGCCGGCCGAAACCCCCATATTCAACCCAGATCGGGCGAGCCATTCCGTTTCCGGGCGCTTGCGCCGCGAGGATGTAACGACCCTCCGTCCGATCTGCCTTCCCTACTTTTTCAACCCCAACCGCCGCACCTTGCGCGCGCCGATCGGGAAGAGCGACGCGAGGATCAGCTCGCCCTTCGCCGAGGTCTTGACCACGGCCTGATACCAGCCGCCGTCCATCTCCATCGCATAGACCGCGTTCGCGCCGGTGCGCTCGACCAGTTGGCCATCGTCGAGGATCGCCTGGAGCCGGCCGAGGTCCGCCGCCTTCAGCCCGCGCTCGCCGTCGCCGTGCTTCTCCAGCTTGGTCTTCAGCGTGTCGCTGGACACCATCACCAGCAGGGCCTCGGTCCCGAGTTCGTTCTGAAGCCGCGCCGGGGCGATGGCGGCCGGGGCGAAGGTGCGGGCCGGCAGATGTGTGAAGGCCTCGGGTGTCGAGCCTTTCCAGAAGTCCGTCATCAGGGCGCGCGCGGCCGGTTCGCCTGAGGCGATCAGCCGGTCGGCCATGTTGGTCATCAGGGTCTTGGCCCGGTTCAGGCCGGGGTTGGTCTGCCAGCCTGGGTCGATGCCCTGGGGAACCGTGACGCGCTCGGTCGATCCATCGTCCAGGGTCCGACTGAAGGTGCGATTAGGCACGTCGAACGGCGGCGTCACGCCGCGCCTGGTCGCCTCGGCCTTGGTGATCTGGCGCAGCCAGCATTTGCAACCCCAGCCGTTGGGCGGGAACCAGGCCGTCCAGAAGGGATCGTCCACCGGGCGGACCACGCCTTCCTTGGAGACGTGTTCGGGCCGGTGCCGTTCGCTGGGGCCGAGCTGGTAGAGATAGAAGGGCAGCACGGCCTTGGTCCGCTGGCCTCGCTCCCACTGACCGGCCGCCCGCGCGCTGCGCAGATTGGCGTCGTAGATGATCCGCAGCCGGCGCGGCGTCCCCAGCTCGCGCGGTTTGACCTCGCCGGTCGCCGGGTCGGCCATCTCGACGGCTTCGCCCCACCAGCCCTTGGCCTGAAGCGACGGCTTCAGATCGCGCGCCCACTGATCATAGGGGACGCCCTTGTCGATCGCGGTCTGAAGGCTTTCGCGGATCGCGCCCAGCACGTCGGCCGACGTGGCCTTGGCGACGGTGAAGGCATAGGCGTGTTCCTCGCCCCAGACCTCGGACCAGCGGAAGGCCGGCCGGTCTCCCTTCTGACGGAAGTAGGCGCTGACCTCAGACGGCGGTTCAGCGCTGAAGGAAAAACCCGCCACGCTGATCAGTCCTCGGGATCGTCATGCACATCGCCATGGGCGCGGGCCTTGAAGAAGGCGGCGCCCAGGGTGCGGGCCAGGACCGAGGCGTCCATGCCGGCGACGGCGTCGGAGATGCCGGCTTCGAACTCGGCATAGCTGTTCGCCGTCTTCGCCAGCCGTTCGAACGGCTCGATCATCGGATCCAAGTCTTCGGTCCAGCCGGCCATGGCTTCGGCCGCCAGCTCTTCCATCCGGTCGGCCGGCTTGCCGTCGTCGTCCTGGGCGCGATTCGCCGCGCGGGCCTGGCGGCGGTTCTGGGCCTTGTCGTCCGACGCCGCCGCCTCGACGGGGGGCGTGGTGGTCGGCTTGACCTGGGGGCCAAGAACTTCGTCGTCGCCTTCAGGCGTCTCCAGGCCGAACTTCTCGCGGAGCTGGCTGGACTTCACCTTCAGGCCGCGATCGATCATCGGCGCCAGCGCTTCCGACAGCGCCTTCAGGTCTTCGGTCTCGGGTGTTTCCAGGCGCAGGCCGGGGATGGCCGCGTCTGGGCCGTAGTTGAACAGGACGAAGGGTTCGATCACGTCGCGGCGGATCGTGCGAGCGAGCTGCTTTGCGTCGGTCTCGCAAATGTCGCCCCGGACCCCGTCCAGAACCTTGGCTTGGGCATATCCGCCGCCCGACTGCATCGACGACGTGCCATCCTGACCGACGACGGCCTTGGACACCTGCTTGTCCAGGAACTCTGCGAACTTCTGATAGAGGTCGGCGCCCGAGCCGGTGCCGCCCTCGGCCTTCACGAACTCGATCTCCATGGCCTTGGGGATCACGGCGGCGCAGTCGGTGCCGATCATGGAGACGGCGTTGAACAGGATGTCCACGTCCTTGGGCGTGGCGCTGGCGTCGTATTTGCCCAGGCGAAGCGGCTGGCCATAGCTCTCGGCGAAGGTGGCCCAATCCTTCACGCCGTAGAACTTGAACAGGAAGGCCCAGGCCGCCAGGCGCGCCAGGCCGCCGCGCACAGGCAGGCCCATCTTCAGGTTGGGACGGTGGACCGCGAACTTGAAGGGGCGAAGCTCGACGCCGTTGGCCATGTCGGCCGTGTCCAGCATCCGCAGGGAATGGCCGGTCTCGCGATCCCACTGGAACCAGCGCGGATCGCGCCACGCGTATTGGTTCGGAACCCAGCGCTTGCCGGTGGACCAGCCGATTTCGACGACGGCATAGCCTTTGCCCAGGGCATCGAGCGCGCCAGCGCATAGGTCTTCGAAGGCCTCGTCTTCAATGATCTCGGTCCTGACGGCCTCGGCGATCTCGATGTCGCGCGGGTCGTCGGAGGCCGCCTTGACGTTGCGGTCCAGGCCCATGACCGCCAGCTTCCGCTTGCCCAGCTCGGACGCATAGTGCCAGTCGCGTTCCTCCATCTCCTCGGCGAGGGTCAGATAGTCGTGGGCGTCGCCATCGGCCGCGCGCTGAAGCATCGACGCCAGGCGGCCCGGCGTCAGGCCGGCCGCGACGGTCGAGTTGTTCCAGGCCTGGCGGACGCCGGTCGTCGTCGGCCGGGCCACGACCTCGGCGATCTCGGCCTTGGTCGCGGCCGATGCGACGTTGAGCGGCCGGCCATAGAGGTCGATCAGGCCAGACTTGGAAAGGCCGGGTTGGACGAGGTCGGTCATCAGTGAATCCTTCGGCCGCCGTAACGCGAGCGGCTGACATGGTCGGACTGGCGGTCGCCTGGGCGCGGCCCGGATCGGCTGGCGCCGCGATAGTCGTAGGGCTGGTAGGGCGTGTCGGCGGCGCGGCAGGCCAGCGCCGTGGCCCAGAACTCGTCGGCGTGGACATCGCCGTCATCGACGATCCGAACCGCCCCGCCGACGCCGCCTTCCTTCTTGATCGCCCGATAGTCGGTGCGAAGATCGACCAGGGACGGGATGCGGATGGCGCAGTTTTCGACGCGATCCTTGAAGGCGGTCGCGAGGTCCAGGCGGTTGGGGCCGGTCAGCAACTGACCGACGATGCGGGTCTCGCCGTATTTGAGCTGAAGATCTTCGACGACCTTTTCACCCATGCCGGTCTGGTCGATCCAGGCCGAGGCGATGCGGCGCGTCTTCCAGATCGCGTCGAAGGCGTCGTCTTGGGCGCGGAAGGTGGCGGCCCGCGCGACCCAGCGATCACGCATCCACAGCACGTCGCCCACCAGCTCGAAGGCATGGATGACGGACAGGTCGCGGCGGCGCGCCACGTCGCGGCCCAGATAGACCAGGCCGCCCGTGTAGAGTTCCGGCTTGCCGGCGTCGGCGTGTTCGCAGGTCGAGAGCTTGACCGGGTCCAGCCACGACCCAGAGCCAGCGGCCGGGATACAGTCCAGTTCCTCGGCCGCGTCGTCGCCATAGGTGTCGCGGATGTCGGCGATCCACTCTTCCTTCGACCCGATCTGGCGGCCCTTGATCTCGGCCGACAGGCGAACGCGCTCATATAGACCGTCCGCAATCGCATCGTCGAACGTGATCGTCTGGACCTCGCCCTTGCGCTTCTTGGCGCGGATGTCGTCCAGCAGCAGGTTGAACGGGTTCGCCGATCCGTCGTGGGTCGAGACCACCACCACCTGACCGCCCCACATCAACAGGGCGACGGCGGCCTTCAGGACTTCAGCCAGGTCTTTGTGGAAGGCGGCCTCGTCGATGATGACCAGGCCCTGTTTACCGCGCAGGGCGCGCGGCACGGACGGCAGCGCCACAATCTTGAAGCCCGAGGCGAACTTCAGGCGGAAGGCCTGGACCTTCTCGCCGTCGCCTTCCAGGATTTCCTCGTCGGCCTCTTCGGCTGCGATGCCGAACGCCCTGGCCCACATGACGCACACGTCGATGAACTCGCGCGCCATCTCCTGGTCATAGCCCATATACCAGGCGTTCATTCCGCCGGCCGAACCCTGGGCGGCGGCCTTCAGCACGGCGTAGGCGGCCAGCGCCCAGGTCAGACCGATGCGCCGGCTCTTCTCGATGGCGACCAGCGACACGCCGGTCATCAGCAGTTCGAGCGTCGATGCCTGATAGCCCAAGAGCAGGTCGCCCTTCGGCAGACGCGCGAACGCGGCCTCGGCCGCCTCGCGTTCCCAGACCTTTTGATCGGCGTCGGGTTTGGCCTGGGGACGAAGGACCATCAGGCGATGCCGAGGACGGCGTGTTTGATCGCATCCATCGTCTCCTTGGTCAGGCCCTTGGCCTTGCCGACCGTTTCGACCGCCTTCGCGGCTTCCTTGGCGACTTCGACGCGCACCTTCAGCAGACGATCCGTGTCGGTCTTCTGGGCCGTGGCCAGCGATTGCAGCGACCGGGCCAAGAACATGGTGTCTTCCGGTGTGAAGGTGACGGCGCCCGGCTCGCCGTCCTCGCCCTCGGTCGTGGCGGTGATCGCCTGCATGACCAGGCCGTGCATCAGTTCGATGTTGAGGCGCGCAACGCGGTTGTCCGGTTCCTCGCCGAACCGCGAGACCAGGGCGGCGGCGACCTCGCGCGAATGGCGCAGCCGTTCGCCGACCTCGGCCAGGCCCTTGATGTGACGGCCCAGCGCCGAACGCGACACGTCGGCGTCCAGTTCGTCCAGCTTGGCCTTGATCTGGTCGATGGTCGCGCCGTTCTCGCGCAGGCGGCCGATCAGTTCCCGGATTTCGGGCGGCAGCTTGTCGATCGAGGACGGGCTACGCCGGGCTGCGCGGGCCATGGGTCAGGCGCCGGGCGTCGGCTGGGTCACGCCGTCCACGGTGATGAAACCCTTGGACACCTTGGCGCCGCGTTCGGTGATCGTCGCGACCATGACGGTGTCGCGGAACAGGTCGATGGTGACGCAGCCGGTCGTCTCCAGGAACTTCATCTGCTCGCGGACATAGGCGCGGTCCACGCCGACGCGGTGGCCCAGGCTGGTCAGCCCGGATTCGATCACCCGTTCGTTCCCCATGCCGTGGTCCTGCATCAGCAGTTCCAGGATCAACAGACGGCGGTCGGCGGTGACATCGTCCTGGTAGCTCATTTTGCGCCTCGCATCAGAAGTTGCTCGATGCGGATCACGCCCGCATCCGTGTTCTTGACCAGCTGCTCCAAGCCGTTGACCTCGGCGGTCAGGCGGGCCACGTCGGCCTTGGTGGCGACGTTCTCGAACCGGGCCTTGAACCCGGTGATGTCGTTCTCGACCAGCGTCAGCCGGGCCAGAATGGCCTTGGCGTCGTCGCTCTCGCGCCACTGGGCCGCCCGGCGATAGGTCGCCAGCAGCAGGACGACGTTGATCGCCGACAGGCCGGCGGACAACAGGATCATGACGTGGGTGAAGCTCACGGCCTGCCCCCCGCGCAGCCGTCCAGGGCGGCCTGCAGCACCGCCTCGCGGGCCTGGCGCTGATCGCGTCCAGCGATCCGCAGCTTCATCGCCTCGAAGATGTCGGCGGCCGTGCGCAGGGCCTCGTCGGAATCAACATAATCGGGCGCAGGTCCGACCGACACGCGGCACGGCGTGGCGATGGGAACCAGGACGTCCACCGTCCTGACGACAGGTTCGGGCGCCGGGCGGGTGGCGCAGGCGGTCAGCATCAGACAGGCCAGGACGACGGTGACGCGGATCATGAAAGGGCCTCTTGATGCAGCCTGAAGGCGGCGTCGCACCGGCTTTCGCCGTCGCGGGGTTGAGCCTGAAGCACTGCCCGCGCCCGGCGATCGGCGGCGATGGCCTGGGCCTGCGCGGCCTGGACCAGCCGTTCGGCGCGCGCGGCGTCCTCGGCTGCGGTCTTCTGCAAATCCCTGACCGCTTCGCTCTGGCGGTTTACGGCGGCCTCGGCGCCCGACAGGCTGGCGGCGCAGCGACCCAGACGCGCGGCGTAACCCGTCGTCGGATCGGCGATCTGGGCGTGATAGGCGTCGGCGGCGGCCTGGGCCTGCCGACGATCATGCTCGGCGACGCCACCCGTCCAGCCCAGCCAGATCGCCAGCGGGATAAAGATCAGGCAGCCGACAACGGCCGCCAAAGTGAGGCGCGACGGAAAGATGGCGCTCAGTCGGTCCAGGTTCACGAGAGCGTCTTTCGCTGGCGCGCGAACCGGGACCAGATTACGACCCCGCACCCGATCAGCGACAGCAGCACGATCAGCGCCTGAACCAGCGGCGACAGTCCGGCCGCAGGGGCCAGCTGATCACGGGCCTTGCCCAGGGTTTCGACGACTTCGGCGCTGGAAACCGCAACCAGGGGCGCGGCGGCGAGGATGCCCTGGATTTCCCCCGCCTTCAGCAGCGGACGGGCCTTGGCGTCGGCGACGCCCGCCAGACGCAGGCCCTCGTCGATCACCCCGGCCGGATAGGCGAAGCCGGCGTTTTCATGGGCGATGATGGCGACGACCAGGGGCCGCATCACCGCGACGGTGTCCACGTCCAGCCTTTGGTCGGCGTTGATGGTGCGACCCAGGCTGCGACCGACATCGCGACACACGGCGTCGATATAGGCGGCGGTGTTGTTCTCGCGCGGCGGCGCCCAACGGTTGATGATGCCGCGAACGGTCGCGAGTTTGTGCTGCTTGAAATAGGTCAACAGCGTCCGGGCCAGGGCGCGAACGCCCATCTCGGCCGAGATGAAGACGACGAAGCGCGGGTCGGTCTGATCCTTGGCCGCGCCGATCCAGTTGGTGCCGGCGACGCGGTCGATATTGCCCGGATTGTTGTTGCGAACCCCGCGCGTCGGGCGGCGGGTCTGTTGGCCCTGTGTCATGAAAAGGTGAAGCCCTGCTGACGCGCCGCCCTGCGCGGACGCAAGGGAACAGAGCCGGATCAGCGGGCTTCAACACACCCCGAAAGGTTTCGGGGTCACGGCTGAAATCAGCGGTCGAACAGGTCCAGGGTGTCGTCGTCGCGGATGGCCAGGCCGGCTTCGCGATCACGCTGCTGGCGAACTTCCACAGTCCGAAGGTGGATGCCAAGCGTTTTTGCGATCGCCGCATTGGTGGCGCCTTCGGATCGCATCCGCCGAATGGCCGCCGCTCGACGCTTGGGCGACGAGGTCGGCCCCATCGGAACCAGCAATTTGCCGACGCGCAGCGCGTCCGCCATCTGCCGGGCCGAGGCCAGGCCCAGCGCGACGGCCAGGTGATGGCCCTCGTCGATCGCTTCGGGCGTCGGAATATAGATCTCGCGGCCGCCGTAGGATCGGGCCAGGCGCAGGGCCACACCGGCGCCGCAGCATTCCGCCACCCGTTGCAGCAGTTCGGGCCAGTCGGCCCAGGTCGGCTCGGCGGCGCTCATGCCTCGGCCTCGCGGCACGCGGCGCTCAGGGCCAGTTCGGCGTTCAGGGCGGCGGCGACGGCCGCCTTCAGATCGGCCTCGCGCTGACGCTTGACGCCATGCGGGGCGAACAGCGCGCGGCGTTGGGCGGCGGCCTGTCGGGCATGGGCGTCGGCGACGGCGGCCTGAGCCCTCCGCACCGCTTCCCATTCGAACAGGCCGCCCGCCATCACTCGGCGCGCCTCGCCGCCAGGGCAGCTTCCAGCCGGGCCTTCAGCACGGCGACGTGCTGATCGCGCGGAACCAGGTATAGGTCTTGTCCCCAGCCGGCACGTTCGGCCATGGCCTTCAGCGCCTCGATCAGACGATAGGCCTGGCCCTCGTCGGCCCAGACCAGCTTGTCCACGCCCAGCTGACGCCGGCCGAAGGCTTCCAGGGCGCTTTCGCGCGGATCGCGCACGGCGCCCAGCTGGTGCAGCGAAATCCACATGGCCCGCGCCTTCTTGGCCATGCGCGATTGCGCCGGCTGGACCTTGCTGCGCGGTCCCTTCCGACCGCCCTGAACGATGCGGGGCTTCCACCCCTTGGCCTTCATCTCGTCCAGGACGCGGGCCAGTTGCGCCTCGCTGCAATGGGCGGCGGACGACTGCCCCGTGATCCGGGCCAGCATGGCGCGATAGGTGTCGTCGTCCAGCCCGAGTTCTTTGGCGGCGATCTTCACCTTGGCGATGGCGGCGCGCGGGCTCATGCCGCCTTCGCCTTCATGACGTAGCGAACTTCGATCTTCTCTTCCAGGACGGCTTTGCGAACGGGATCGATCCGAACCGTTGCGCGCCACACGGCGCCGTCGTCTGCCGTGAAGTCGGCGACATAGCTCCAAGTCCTCGATCCGACGCGGATCAGCACGTCCTTCGGCTGTGTCCAGCCGTTTGCGCCGCAAAGGCGGAAGAGCTTGGAGAACGGTTCGTCCCAGGGCAGGCGTTTTGTCTGGACGCGCGGGGTCGCCTTCCGGCGTTTACGGGTGGTCATTTGGCGGCTCCAAGGGCGCGGATAAGAAGGGCGTCAGGGCCGAGGCTTGAAACCTCGCGGTGGCTTTCCGGCCCGCGTTGCTCAACCAGACCGCGCTTGATCAGGATCGCAGCGGCGACGCGGGCATAGGGTTCGTCGGGCGCCACATCCCAGCATGACAGGTCGGCTGCGCAGGCTTCGCCCCAGCGCGCCAGCAAGTCCTCGCGATAGCGAATGAGGCCCGTCAGCCGCGCCAGCCAAACATCGACATCGACGGCGAGGTCCGCCACGGTCATGGCGCCAACGCGGACCAGTTCGCGGGCGCCCGCTGTGCTGACCGATACGATCCAGCCGGTGCCCCAGGCGGGCTGTTCGATGGTCAGCAATCCACGGACAGCAAGGCCCCTGACCGTCGCCCAGATGGGATCGAGCCTGTTCAAAATCGCCAGCCTGTTGCGCTGACCGAACCGATGGTCGCCGATGACATGGGCCATCAGATCGATCTCGTCGGCCGACAGGCTATGGACCGGAATCAAGGCGTTCATGCCGACCGCTCCCCGGTCAGCAGGGCCAGACGCGACCGGCAGTTCGCCAGGTGGTGTTCGGCCGTCACGATCTCCGCATTCAGCCAGGCCCGCTCGTCGTCTGACGCCAGGGCCAGCAGGCCGTTCACGGCTTGCGCTTCGTCCGCATCAGCTCTGATGCGCTGACCGACCTTGTCGATGGCATGGATCACGGTCGTATGGTCTCGACCGCCGAAAATCCGACCCAGGCGCGGCAGGCTCACATCGGGGCGCAGTTGGCGCGACACATACATGGCGCGCTGGCGTGGGCGGGCGATGGCGCGGCTCTGATCGCGCGCCAGCAGTTCGTCCACCGTCAGGCCTTCCAGGCGCGCGGCGGTTTCGATGACCGTGCGGATCAGGACGCGCCTCATGCCGTCCTCGGCTGTTCGATCGCTGCGCCCGCCTCGAAACAGGGGCAACGGTCGCACTGGCCGGGCCGCCACAGATCGGCGGCCAGCGCCGCCTTCGTCAGCCAGGGCGGCGTGTCTGCCAGCTTGGCGACCGCGTCGGGATGATAGTGCGCCCAGACGCACAACATGGCGGGCGCCGGGGTCGGCGACAGGCGGCGCATATCGACGCCGGTCTGATACGCGTCGGCGGCGACCAGGAAGCGGCAGGGGCGGGTCATGACCGCACCGCCCACATCACGCGCCCCAACTGCGCCTCGATCTCGCGGCCCCAGTTCTGCCGCAGCCGATCCAGGCCGGTGCGCGTCGGCGCTTCGATCCGGGCGCCGGGGAAGCTGATGGTGATCGTGAGCGGCGCGACATAGGACGCCCAGGCCGCCGCGCCGATCTGCGGATACAGCGGGGCCAGCGGATGCTCAGGGTTCGGTCCAGCCGCGCGCTGGGCCGAGGCCGGAACCTCCGTCGTCATCCATTCCTCGAACCGCTCCTGCGCCAGCCAGGTCCGGGCGTGGGGCGTGAACTGGGCGTCGAACCCCTTGGACTTCACATGGGCCGCGAAGGCGCCGGCCGCACGGACCAGCGCCTCCGGTTCTGCCCCGTCCGTCACCAGCTGGACGAAGGCTTTCAACGCCGGCTTCTTCGGATTGTCGCGGCGGGGCGGATAGGCCGCCCAGAAGCGGTCGAACGCCGCCTGGACGGCCGCAGGCACGGCGGGGGCGCGGCTCATGCCGCCATCCCCGCCGCCGTCAGGTCTTGGCGTGGGGCGGCGACCATGGCGGCCAGGGCGTCGCCGACCACGCGAGCTTCCCCGGCCGAGAGGACGCCGCGTCCGAGGACGACGCGGTCATGCGCCTCTCGCACAGTCTCGGCTTCGAAGTCGGCCAGGACTTCCCGGCGCGTGTGCATCAGCGCGTTGGCCCGGATCAGCAGGACGGTTTCGGGGGGCAGCATCAGGCCAGGCCCTCCGCAACCGCCGCCTCGCGGTCCAGCCGCTCGATCTCGGCCACGGCCAAGGCCGCCGCACGGACTAGATCACGGCGCTGATCGCCGGGCTGCCAGCTGTGACCGGGCCACGGCCAATAGAGCGAGGCGTGGGTCTGGCCGGCCGCGTCCAGGGCGTAGGCCCCAGCCGCGCGCGCCAGTTCGCGATCGATATAGGCGTCGTCCAGAACCAGCGAGTGGCCAAGTGCGACTTGGCGCTGACGCTCGGCCGCGATCTCGGCCAGCACCTTCCACAAGATGCCATCGTGCGGTTCAGCGACGACGGGATGCTCCAGCGGCGAGGTCATGCCGCCACCCCGTCGATGATCGAGGCCGAGGCCACATCGATTGTGACCGCCGACCAAGCCGCGCGCGCGTGGGGCCGCCGATAAAAGCGGACGTATTCCTTTGTCCCTTCAACCCGGATGCTCTCCTTGATCGCCTTCATGGCGCGCTTCCAGCGATCGTCGGCGATCTCAAGCCGCAACAGACCGAACAATTCGGCCCGGTTCACCAGGCCTTCCTTGTCCGTGTTGAAGGCGCGCTGAACGATGGCCTGAAGCTCGGGGCGGCTGTCCGTGGACCACTCGACCAGGCATTCATCGACAAGCTTCTTCGCCGACTGAAGTTCGGGACCGAAGGTGATCTGGTCCGCGATCGCCAGCTGCACCTTCTGGGTGCCGTCGAAGGTGGTCAGGGTGACGTTGCCCTTCGCCCCGCCCAGCTTCACGCCGTGTTCCTGGTCCAGCAGGGCCAACACAGCCGACACGGCTTCCAGCGTATAGGCCTTCAGCTTGGCGATTTGGCCGTGGGTGTCGTGGGCCAGATACATGACCCGGCGAACCGTCTCGTCCACCAACAGATCGGTCGGCTTGACGGTCTCGATCGGGACCAGGGCGCCCTTGGGGTCGGGGATGAAGGTCTTGCCGTTGACCTCCTGGGCGTTTGGCGGCGCGTAGGTCTCTGAGGTTGGGTCGGCCATTACAGGCTCCTTTCGTGGTCTTGAGGGGTGTGGCAGCGGCCGCCGTCAAAAACGGTCAGGCCGCCGTAGCGACGGCCCGCGCGGTTCTCGCCGAGGCGTCTGGGATCGGGCTTCAGCCCATCGCGGGCGAAGGCGACGCGGTCGCGCAGCGAACCCATGATCTGGTCGAACCAGTCGCGCGTCAGGCTTTGGTCCTCGGTCGCGCGGACCAGCAGATCGAGGCGGTCGCGCAGCCGTCCGTCGCGGTCCAGATCGGCGGCGACGATGGCTTGGCGGATGCGGCCGACGCGCAAGGCGAACTCGGCCTCGTCCAGGCTGCCGTGGCGGCCCCGGCGAACCAGGGCGCCGATCTCGGCCAGCAGGGCGTCCAAGGGGTGAAGGGCGTGAACGATCATCGGGGCGGCCCTCACGCGGCCATGTCCGGCGCGCGCTGCGCCCAGGCTTCACGGATCACGGCGGGCGACATCGGCGTGTCGGTCATCGCCGCCATCCGTCGCGCCAGCAGCAGGGTCTTGGTCACGCCGCGCAGGGCGCCCGGCTTCTGCGCCATGTCGCGCAGCAGCTTGATCGACGGCCCGTCCGTGACGCCGTGGGCGATCGCCAGGATTTCGGCGTCCTCGGCATAGGGGCGCGACTGACGGTGACGGATGCCGATGCGCGAATGGAACTGGGCGAAGGCGGCGCGGCGCGTCCCGTCGAACAGCTGAAACACGCTCTCGTCGCCCGAGAAGACCAGGCCGACGCCCGTGCGGTCATGGATCGACCGGAACTCGTCAACCGCTTGTTGCGACAGGTGCTGGGCCTCGTCGATCACGATCAAGCCGCCCGGCCCGGCCTTCTTCTGAACCCGGCGCGACAGGGCCTGGGGCGTTCCCTTGGCCTCGTCTTCGCCCATGGCCTCAAGCATGGCGACCAGGGCGTTGGGAACGCCCCGGCTGCTGGGCGACATGGCGGCGGTCCAGACACGCGGACGCGTCGCCTTGAACTGCGCGATGGTGTGGGTCTTGCCCAGGCCCGGCCCCATGCCGAGGACGCCCATGTCGCCGAACACCTGGCAATGCTCTAGGACGGTCAGGATTTTGACGGCCGTCTTGGTCTGTTGCCACGACGGGGCTTCCGGCACGGTCGCCACCAGGCGGGCTTGTTCTTCACGGCTAACGATCAGGCGGTGGACCTTTGCCGCGACCGTGTCGTTGTTCCCGGCATACTGACCGTTCAGCCAGGGGCCGAACGTGCCTTCAGCCACATCGGCGTCGGCGGCGAACTGGCGCTTGGTCATTCCGTTGCGCTCGATATAGGCCGCAACGTCCTGGCGCAGCTTCGCCATCTCAGCGTCGGTGAAGGTGGTTTTGCCTAGATTGGGTGACATGATAGGGTTCCTCAGTTCTCTCGGGTTTTTTGGTTCTCGGGGTTCAGGCCCGGCCGGGGTTGCAGCCCCGCCGGGCCGTCTTCATTCGATCAGCCGCAGATGATCCGGGCGCTGTCGCGCCAAGGCTTCCGCATACCGATCCATGATCTGGGCCGACGCCTCGACCGGGGCCGCCACCGGCGCCGCAGCCAGGCCGCCGAGCATCCGCACGACGCGGGTCGGCTCGGGCGTGAAGTCCTCGTCCTCGGCGACATCGGGCAATAGGTTCGCGACATCGGCCGCCGACAGCCGCCGCTCCAGCGCCAGCATGTCCTTCTGCGAGCGCAGCCAGGCCGCCTTGACCCGGCCGTGTTCACGGGCGGCAGTCGCGTCGGAGAAGCCTGACGCCTCCTGCATTTCCGCCGCGCCCAGGTAGTTGCCGCCCATCGAATAGACGTGCGCCGGCTCCTGATGCAGGCGGTCGGGGTCGAAGCGGACCACGACCTTCTCGCCGCGATGCTCGCTCAGGAACTCCGACCAGTAGCGATTGCCGAACAGGTTGACCGCGCCGGTCAGGCGGTCGGCCGTCACGCTTTCATGAGCCAGCAGGCACATGCGGAGCTGGGCCTCGGTGGGGCGGGTGATGACCGCCGTCGCGATCGAAGCCTGATAGGCCTGGTCGAACGACAGGACGCCCCGGCAGACGCGCGTCCGACGACCGACGCGGGCGTTGTGGCGGCGGATCACGTCGTTGACCACGGCCGTGAACACGTCCAGCGGCACGGCGCGGCTGGCATAGTCCTCGGGCTTCGCCATGGGGCTGTTGCCGGTGTAGGCGCCTTGGAACTCGGGATGCTTGGCGCCGTGTTCGCAAAGGTCGCGGAAGGCCCGTTCGATGGGCTTCGAACGACCTGAATAGGGCCGTGTGAAGCGCACGTCGCAGCCCGCCGCAGTTAGGACGCCGACCGGATCGGACGGCTTCACCTTGAACCGGAAACGGGTCGGCGTCCCGCCAGTGATCCATTTGGACGCAAAGCCCCGGCCGTTGTCCAGCCAGACCAGATCGGGGACGCCGTGGTCGCGGAACAGGTCGCCAAAGGCCAGGCTGACAGTGTCCGCACCCTCATTTTCGGCGATGCGCCAGGCGAGGATTTTGCCCGAATAGAGGTCTTGGATCGCCAGCATCAACGGGCGCATCGGCTTCGGTTTGTCTGGGAAGGAAACAAACACGTCCCAGCGGTGACCGTCGGCGTTGACGGCCTGAAGGGCATGGAACTCGCTGCGATCGCGGATGATCGGCGGGAACATGCGCTCCAGCTTTTCCAGTCCGTCGCGAGCCAGGACGCGCACAGGCTCGGGGATTTCCTTTTCCAGCCGGCGCGCCAGGGTCTTCGGCGACGGGATCGACCAGCCGTTCATCGCCGCCGTGTCCGACAGCCGCTCCATGCAGCTCTCGAAGGTCGGGGCCGACAGGCGCAGGTAGTCGCTTTTCAGGAACTCCCAGGCATTCGGATCGCAGTCGGCCGTCGCCGTGCGGCCCTGGTGGCGTGGCGCCAGCGCGGGCAACCAGTCGCCCTTGGCCAGACCGCGCACGGCCTTCTTCCAGTTAGCCACGGTGGCGGCGCTGAAGTCGTGTTGCGCACCTTCGCCGGCCCTGGCCTTCGCCTTGTGCAGCGCGACGACATGGGCGACGGCGCCTGTCGCCGAGGCGCCCGCCGTCCGCAGGGCTTCGATCTCGCGCAGCACGTCCAGGCGGAACCGCGCCTTGGCCTTCTTGTCGTCAGGCAGGGCGTCGAACGCGGCCCAGGCCTCGGAGGCCGGGACGACGACGGCCTGTGCGCCCTGGTTCATGACCAGGCCCCGCGCCGCCAGTGCCGCCACGGCCGGAACCGGCAGGACGGTGTAGTGATATTCCAGGCCGCCGCCGCGTCCCTTGCGGGGACGGGCCAGCCGAACGCCCGTCGCGTTGGTCCGCTCGGCCCAACCCTGCTGCGCCGCCATCTCGTTGATCTTGCGCTTGGTCGAAGGCAGGCCCGGAAGGGTCTGCATCGCCAGTTCCTGCGCCGTCCACCACACCGCGTTCATGCCGTGCGCCCTTCGAAGGGTTGGGCCTTGCCGACCAGGTCGCGCTCGATCGCGCGCAGCCGGCGCATCTCGGCCTGGACGTGTCCGAGCTGGGCCAGCACGAACTCTTCGCCTTCCAGCACCCGACAGCCGATGCGGGTCACCAGGGCATCCAGGGCGTCCGAGCGTTTGGTGGCGACGATCAGCGCAAGGAACCGCGCCACCGATATGTTGTGGCTGGTCTTCGCCGGTGCGGCGTAGGCGTAGAGCATATCGACCGAGACATCGTCCCCCAGCACCGCCGAGATGGCGGCGGCGACTTCGGCCTGCGATCGGGCGTCGTCCTGGACGATCCGCGACACCAGACCGGCGACATAGGTATCCAGGCCGGCGAGCAGCCCTTCGGTCGGCGTCACGCGGGGCGGGGCATCGAACGACAGGGCCATCTGGCGCGGGTCTTCGCGGTGGCGTTTGCGATGGTGCTTAGGCATGTCGCCGGTTCCAGACTTCAGCAGTCATGCGGCCGGCCTCGGTCAGCATGCCGTTCTCGTCGATCAGGCCGATCTCACGCATGGCGGTGATGGCCCGCGCGCGTTCGGTGAAGGCGTCTTGCGCCTCGGGCGACTGCGCTGGATGGCCGGCTTCCCAGCCATGCCAGGCCGAGCGCTGGGCCAGCAGGTTGTTCAGCACTGCGATGCCGCCGCGCGGGATGGATATGGCGTCGGTCAAAGCAGGCGCTCCTTGCCCGTCAGGCGCAGGATGATCGTGTGGAGGATGGTGAGGATCACTCGGGCCACTCCTCGCGCAGCAGCTCGACGCTGGCGTCCAGGCTGTCGTTCAGGCCATCAAGGCGCGAGATCATGCTTTCGACCTCGCCCACCATGCCCTCGTCGATGTCGGCCCAGATGCCGATCACCTCGACCAGGGACGCCTTGGCCTTGTTGATCCGGCTGACGCTGCCACGGCGCATCTGCGCCGGCTTCACGCCCAGGCTTTGGGCGCGGGTGGGTGCGGCGCTCATTGGCCTTTCTCCACGGTCCAGCCCTTCGGCAGGTCCGATTTCGACAGTGTTTCAAGAAACAGGCGGCGCTCTTTTTCGCTCGCTGATCCCCATTCGGCGGCGAGTTCAATGAGGGCGCTTTGGCTTTCGCTGCGGCGTTCACGACGCAAGCGCATGGGCGTCTTGAGGAAACCGATGACGGCTCGCTGCCACGGCTCAAGGGTGCGTGGCGGCATCATTTCGACGCCCCCGCCGTATGGCCTTCAAAGGCGCCTGATTTCATCAGCAGGTCCAGAAACTCGCGCTTGGTCTTGGCGCTCTGGCGGCTGAACTGGTCAAAGGTCTTCGTCGCCCAGAGTTCGGCCGCTGGCTTCACGGCCTTTCCGTCCAGGCGGTCGAACGCGGCGTTGACCGAGGGTGCCGGGTTCTCGGCCGCGAACAACTGGTCCAGCGCCGCCAACTGCCGCTCATGCGGTTGTTTCGACAGGGCCTCTAGGGCGGCCTGGTTCGACGCCAAGGGTGTGTCGCGCAGCCGAGCGATCGCGGCGGGCGCGAGGTTTTCGATCAACGCCACGGCGCGGAAGACGGTGCGTTCAGAAAGGCCCGTCTTTTCGGCGATGTCGGCGCTGAAGGACCAAACTGCCACGTTGGCAGTTTGGTCCGAACGGCGGTCGCCGCCGCGTTTTGCAGCCGGGTTTAGCGCCTCAAACAGCCGTTTCCGTTCCGACAGGAAACGCGCGCGATCCAGTGCCGTCAGTTCGTGACGGATCAGGTTTTCGTCGATCTCGCGCAGGCGCAGACCAGCGTCGGTCAGCGTCACGATCTCGGCGTCGATCTCTTCCCAGCCGTTGATCTGGTGAGCGCGCAGACGGTGCGCGCCATAGACCAGCCGATAGCCATCGCCTCGCTGGACCAGTTCGACCGCTTGGAGCTGACGACGACCGCCAGCCGTCTCATGCTCCAGCATGGAAGCCGCGATGACCTGGGCGTGGGCTTCGCTGATTTCGCGCAGTCGTTCGCTGGCGTCGATCTGGGCGATCTTGACCCTGACCACCGAACGAACGGCTGGCGGGTCGATCATCACGGCGGCCTGGGCCGTCATGGGCGCTTCGTCACCGCGCGCCATGTCTAGCGCGCCTCCGCAGTTAGACGGTGCGATCTACGCTGTAGCGGACTATTGTCCGCTTTCAGGGACGAATCATTGAAGCCGTAGTGCTTCGGAAAGACCTTATGGATCGGCAAATTCAGAGCGGCGGCGATCGCGGCTTCAGCACGGGAGGAACGGCGGCCTCGCAAGGTGTCGCTGACAAGCCCGCGCGGAAGATCGACGCGCTCCGAGAACGAGGCGAGCGATCCATATCGCTTTCGGAGTTCAGACTTGATGTCTTCGCAATGCATTAGCGAAATCCGTTACGTCGTAGGTATCTACGTTTTAACGGACAGTAATCCGGTATTTGGAGTCGGTCAACGTGGTTGATGACGATATTGCAGGGCCGTATTCCGATTTCGCGGATCGCCTCCGCTCGGCTATGGGTGCAGTGCCTCAGACGCTGGTGGCCAAGCGCGCGGACATGTCTCTGAGCGGGTTCAATCAGTTGCTGAAGGGCCGAAGCGAACCAGGCGCATTCAAGCTTGCGCGGATCGCTAAGGTGCTAGGCGTGAGCTTGGAATGGTTGGCGACCGGAGACGGCAAGCCAAACTCGGGGCCGTTCGGCTATGTTGATATTCCGCTGCTCGACGTTCGTCTGGCGGCTGGGGCAGGCTCGATCACAGAACTGGCAAAGCAGATCGGCGTCGTTCCGATGACGCGGGAGATGCTTCAGATCATGGGCATGGCGAATGCCGAAGGCCTGCGATTTGTCATGGCCGAAGGTGACAGTATGGAGCCGCTGATTTCTGACGAAAGCAGCGTCCTCGTCGATATTCGGGATACTCGCCTTCGCGAGGGCGTCTTCGCTTTCCGGCTTGGCGAGGAACTGCGCATCAAACGTCTGCGCCGCCTAGGCGTTGACGGCGTCGAGGTCATCTCGGAAAACCCGCGCTATGAACCCGAGGTTCTACAGGGTCACGACCTTGAACAGTTCGCCATCCTCGGCCGCGCCCTTGGCGGCTTCAACATCTATTAGGGGCGCTCCGCCATGGCCCGCATCCGCTTCCTGATCGCCCCCATGTTGCTGCTGTCAGCATGCAGCCAGGCAACCGCTCCGGCGAAAACGGGCGACATCGCGGAGACGGTGACGCTGAAGTCGTGTCCAACCCCTGACCCTGGCAGGGCTTGCGAATACGATCACGCCACCCTGCCGGGTGAGATGACGAAGGCCATGGCCGGCGACTATCAGGCCCAGCGCAACGTCTCCGAAGCCTTCACCAACGACGCGCCTTGGATCGTCAAGGATGCCGTCGCGGGCTGCGCCTGGCGGATCGTCGCGATCGCCAACCGCCCGGCCACTTCGACCTATGATGACGACGGCATGTATCGCGTCCAATGCGAGCGGCTTTCCCCGACTGACCTCGCCCAGGCTCGCGGACAGGCGGCCCAGATCACAGAAGCGGTGCGTCCCTGATGTTCGCGCGCTTCACCCAACCAGAAACGGGGCTGCCCGTCCGCATCCGCGCAGCGCGGGTCCAGGCCTTCGCCGCGACTGAAGACGGCGCCACGCGTATCTTCCTCGGGGGCGCGCTCAGTTGCCTAGTTGCAGAGGACGAAAAGACCGTCCTCGCCGCCTTGGAGCCGGCGTCAGACCAGCCGTAAAAACGGTCCCACTTCCATGCCCCGCCACGCAGGCCGCTTTCCGCCCTAAACCCAGGCGGGGCCGATATCGCCCGGTTCACACCGAACTGGGACCGCCTGGTCCCACTTCCGCCCCGCGTTCCAACAGCTGGCGCGCAGCGATCACCCGCCTCGCAATGACCACCGCCGCCGAACCCGACGCCCCATTAAAGAAGCCCGCCCCAGCAAGGACGGGCTTTAAGGGCGCTCAAACGCCCCTTCGGCAACCCTCTAAGGGATTTCTGAAGACGCTTACGACGCCGCCGCCTCCGACAAATTTTTTCTAGGTTCAAGTGGTCGGTCAGTGTCTAAATCAACCATCATGTTAGACACCGCTCGCCGCCGCCTGCCGACAAATTTTTTTGGTCGAAACCCTTATGGGGCTTGGGTTCATCCCACCCAGTCCCGGCCAATCCCGCCGTATCCCGCCCTTCTAGTTTCTAATGTCCCCTAACAACCGGGTGGGGGCGGCCCAGAATGGCGAGGATCGCAAAGGCCAGAGCGATGCGGAAGGCCATGTCCCCGCCAGAGGCCCGGCTGTGGCTGGCCTTGCGGGACCTACGAAAGCAAGGGTTTCATTTCCGCCGCCAACACCCTCTGCTTGGCTACTACCTAGACTTCGTTTGCCTGGGACGCGGCCTGGCGGCGGAGGTCGATGGCGGTTCGCACGAGGGACGGGGCGACTGGGACCGGCGACGGGACGCCGCCCTGGCCCAGTTCGGATTGAAGACCCTGCGGATAGAAGCCTCGGATATTCGGGATCGCCTGCCGGACGTGATGGACTTCATTCTTCGGGAGTTGACGGCGGCCGCCCCCACCCGGCCGCTTCGCGGCCACCCTCCCCGAGACGGGGAGGGAGACTAGCAGGCTCGCCCTGCGGCCATTCCAGACGATCGCGCGGCAGGGCCTCGCGGCAGTGATCGCGCATATAGGCCATCAGCTTCTCGCGGATTTCGCAGCGCAGATCGAAGGCCACCCCGGCGGACCGGGCGCTGGCCAGACAGCGCAGTTGCAGAACCCGTTCGGTGATGTCGGTCACCTGCATGACCTGGACGTCGCCGTCCCAGTGTTTCGACGCCTGGACAATGCCTTCGTAGGCGACGCGCAACTGATCCACCGGCGCCTCGTAATCGACGTAGAAGAAGGCCACGCCGATCAGGCGGGCGTTCTCGCGCGTCCAGTTCTGGAAGGGCGTGGTGATGAAATAGGACAGGGGCAGCACCATCCGGCGCCAGTCCCACAGCTTGACCACCACATAGGTCGCGGTGATCTCCTCGACATTGCCCCACTCCTTCTCGACGATGACGGCGTCGTCGATGCGGATCGGCTGGGTCAGGGCGATCTGGATGCCCGCCACCATATTGGTCAGGATGGGTTGCAGCGCCAGGCCGGCGATGATGCCGACCACCCCCGCCGAGGCCAGCAGACTGACGCCCCACTGGCGAAAGCCCGAAATGGTCATCAGGGCCAGGCCCACGGTGACGATGAACAGGATCACCTTGGCCACCCGCTGCAGGATGCGGGTCTGGGTCAGGTGCTTCCTGGCCAGCAGATTATCCTCGACGGCGATATTGTACCGCTTCAGGTGCATGACCGACCACATGTCCAGCACCCCCGACGCCAGCCAGCCCAGCGTCAGGATGGACAGGAACAGCAGCACCGAACGGATGTCCGCCGACGGCGCCGGGGCCATCGGCGAGACGGTCACGCCGATGCCGACGCCGATGATGATGATCAGCACGCGCAGCTTGATCCGCGCCCGCTCGACCACGCCGCGCCAGAAGACGTCCTTGGTCCTGACCACGCGGCGCAGGATGGCGAAGGCGATCTTGTGCGTCAGCCACCCGCCGCCGACGAAGACCAGCAGGACCAGGCCGGTCACCGCCCATTCGGGCAACCAGTCGAACCGATGCCACAGGGCGCGGACTTGGCGGGTCAGGGCGATGATTTCGGGCGGCATGGGAAGGCTAACGCATCAGGGTCGCAAGAGTTGAAGTCTCCTCCCTGTCGCGCAGCGATGGGGAGGTGGCGCGGCGCATCTTCGCGCCGTGACGGAGGGGTTCTTCACCGCACCGCAGGCGTCTGTGGGACTTCAAGAGCCCCTCCACCGCTACGCGGTCCCCCTCCCCACAAGTGGGGAGGAGACATCAGGTGCGCCCCGCCGTCGCCTCGGTCAGGTCGGCCAGGCGCTGGGCAGCGTCGGGGATGGCGACGGAGCGGGCGGCGGCGGACATGGCCGACAGGCGCGCCGGATCGGACAGGACGGCGGTCAGGGTCGAGGACAGGCGGTCGACGCTCAGGTCGTCCTCAAGGATCACCTCGGCCGCGCCCGCATCGACCAGAGCCTTGGCGTTCAGGCGCTGGTGATCGTCGGTGGCGATCTTCAGCGGGATCAGGACGGACGGCAGGGCGGCGACGGCCAGTTCGGCGCAGGTGGAGGCGCCGGAGCGGCCCACGACCAGATGGGCGGCCGACAGCCGCTGGGCCATGTCGCGGAAGAAGGGCGCGACCTCGGCCTCGATCCCCGCGTCCAGATAGATCTGCTGCGCGGCCTCCAGGGTCTCGGGCCGCGACTGCTGCTGCATCTTCAGGCGACGACGCAAGGGTTCCGGCAGGGCGGCCAGCGCGCGGGGCGTGGTCTCGGACAGGATGCGGGCGCCCTGGCTGCCGCCCGTGACCAGCAGATGAATGGGGCCGCCGTCGACCGGCGCGACATAGGGGCGATCGAACAGGGCGCGGATTTCGGCGCGCACGGGCGAGCCGACGACGTGCGACCGGCCCTGCACCCTGGCCGGCGCCCGCTCCAGCGTCGGAAAGGACGAGGCGACCTGGTTCACATAGGGCGCCAGAATACGGTTGGTGCGGCCCAGGACCGCGTTCTGCTCATGGATCACGGTCGGGCGCTGCGACGTCACCGCCGCCACCAGCGCGGGCGCCGAAGGATAGCCGCCGAAGCCCACCACGACATCGGCGCCCAGCCGATCGAACGCCGCCCGCGCCTGCATCACCCCCTTGAAGATCGTCACACCCGCCTTGATCAGGCCCAGCGGCCCAGAGCCTGTCGCCGCATCCAGCGCCAGCCGCTCTTCGGCGGGAAAGTCCTGGGCGTATTGCTCGCCGCGATGGTCGGTGGCCAGCACCACGCGCCAGCCCCGCGACGCCATCTCG
This sequence comes from Candidatus Brevundimonas colombiensis, assembly GCA_029202665.1. NCBI lineage: Bacteria > Pseudomonadati > Pseudomonadota > Alphaproteobacteria > Caulobacterales > Caulobacteraceae > Brevundimonas > Candidatus Brevundimonas colombiensis. The sequence continues at coordinate 1,846,695 of CP119326.1, read as the reverse complement.
CGCGCCAGGGCCTCGGCCGGGAACATATGGCCGCCGGTGCCGCCGGCGGCGACGACGCAGAGCTTGGACATGGGGCGGGCGCTCCGAAAAAAGAGAGTCTGAATAGTGCACTTCGTCTGAAATCCAGACGGCGGGGCGTGAAAAACACCGTCTGAATCGTGCAATTCGTCTGAAATCGGCGATGGGCGGTCGAGGCGGAAGGGATCGGCCGCAGGATCGCACGGTTTTGGGGTGTGGGCAGGAGACGGTCGCTGGTTCAGCCTAAGACATTGTCCAAGCCTGTCTCTTTTCAAAGAGGAATGATGGATGTTCCACTTTCGTCATCCTCCGGCGAGCGGAGCGAGACCGGGGGACCCAGCGGCGCCGAAGGCGATGCGTCTGCCGCACACTGTCCTGGTCACCCTTTCGGCGACAGGTTCGCGCTATCGCGCGCCGCTGGGTCCCCCGGTCTGCGCCGCAAGCGGCTTGCCGGAGGATGACGAAGTTTAAATGAGCCGCCGGCCCATCGTCAGGCTGGCGCCTGGTTCGTAGGCGCCGGGACGGCGGCGCGTCAGGGCCAGGGCGAAGCCCATGGTCAGGCCCATGGCCAGCATGGACGAGCCGCCATAGCTGATGAACGGCAGGGTCATGCCCTTGGTCGGGATCAGGTTCAGGTTCACCGCGACGTTGATGCAGGCCTGAAGCCCGATCAGCATGAACAGGCCCGCCGCCGCCGTCTGTTCGAACGGGTCGGTCAGCTTCATGGCCCGGCGCATCCCGCGCACGACGATGAAGGCGTAGAGGCCGATCATGATCAGGCTGAGGACCAGGCCGAACTCCTCGGCGCCGACGGAATAGATGAAGTCGGTGTGCAGGTCGGGCACGTGGCGCTTCATCACCCCCTCGCCCACCCCGCGTCCCAGCAGGCCGCCGGCGCGAATGGCCTGGGAGGCGCTGTCGATCTGGTGGGTGTCGGTGGTCTCGGGCGAGAAGAAGCGGCTGAGGCGGTCGCGCATATGGCCGAAGACGAAATACAGCGAGACCAGCCCCGCCATGCCCAGACTGGCCAGGACCGCCATCCATTTGAACGGCACCCCCGCCATGAAGAAGACGGCCATGAAGGTGGTGGTGATCAGCAGGGTCTGGCCGATGTCCGGCTGAATCAGCAGCAGACAGACGGTCAGGGCGTAGAGGCCGAAGGCGATGGTGACGCCCGGCACGCCCTGGCCCTTCTGCGCCTCGGCGAACATCCAGGCGGCGAAGACGATCAGGCCGGGCTTGGCGAACTCGGACGGCTGCAGGCTGAACGGCCCCAGGTTCACCCAGCGCGCGGCGCCCTTCACCGTGTCGCCGATGAACGGCAGGGCGGCCATGACGACGATGGCGCCGAACAGGGCCAGGACCGCGATCCGGCGCACCCCGCGCGGCGACATCAGCGAGGTGGTCAGCATGACCGTCAGGCCGACGCCGGCGAAGACCATCATCCGCCAGGAATAGTGGAAGGGGTCGGTGATCGATTCATCGGCCAGGATGGCGGCGGGGCTGGAGGCGAAACTGAGCGAGACGCCCAGCGCCATCAGGGCCAGGGCCGCGCCCAGCAGGCCGCGATCCACGGTCCAGAACCAGCGCGCGATCAGGCTCTGGTCGTTGCGGGAGAAGGCGGGGGTGTAAGGGGCGCTCATGCGGCGCTCTCCGGGGTGGACGCCAGGGTCTGCACGGCGGCGCGGAAGGCCTCGCCCCGCGCCTCGAAATCGGCGAACTGGTCGAAACTGGCGCAGGCGGGAGACAGAAGGACGACCTGCTCGCCCCCGGCGGCTGCGGCGTCTGCGGCGGCGGCGACGACGGCGGCGTCCAGAGTCTGAGAGATGACGTGGGGCGCAGCGCCCAGGGTCGCGGCGAAGGCGTCGGCCGCCTGTCCGATCAGATAGGCTTTGCTCACGCGCGGGAACAGGTCGGCCAGATCGTCGATGCCGCCCGCTTTGGGCACGCCGCCGGCGATCCAGAAGACGGAGGGATAGCTGGACAGGGCCTGACGGGCCGCATCGGCGTTTGTGGCCTTGGAATCGTTGACGAAACGCACGGCGCCGACCCGAGCCACCGTCTCCATACGATGGGCCAGACCAGGGAAGGTGAGAAGGCCCTTGACGGCGGCGGCGTGGGAGACGCCCAGCGCGCGGGCGGCGGCATAGGCGAAGGCGGCGTTCTGGGCGTTGTGCCGGCCGGGCAGCGAACGGGCGGGGGTGAGGTCGGCGATGTGTTCGCCGTCTTTCCAAAGGGCGCCGGCCTGCGCGACGTATCCTTCTCCCCTTGGGGGAGAAGGGATGGTGGAGACCGCGATCACGCGCTGGGACAGTTGGGACGCGATCCCCCTGCCCCAGTCCTCGTCCACGCCGATAAGCGCCACCGCATCGGGCGCCTGATGGGCGAAGATCCGGCGCTTGGCCGCCACATAGCCCTCCATGCCGCCGTGGCGGTCCAGGTGGTCGGGGCTGATGTTGGTCAGGATGGCGACGTCGGGGGCGAAGCTCGTGGTCAAATCCAGCTGATAGCTGGAGATCTCGATCACATAGACGGCGTCGGGCGTCGGTTCGGGCAGGGCCAGGACGCCGATGCCGATATTGCCGCCGACATGGACCGTCAGGCCGGCGGACTTCAGCACCCAGCCGATCAGGGCCGTGGTGGTGGACTTGCCGTTGGTGCCGGTTATGGCGACGACGCGAGGCCGCTGGTCCTTGGGACGCGCGGCCAGGGCGCGGGCGAACAGTTCGACGTCGCCGATCACGGGCACGCCCGCCTGATGCGCGCGCTCGACCGTCCAATGCGGTTTCGGGTGGGTCAGGGGCGCGCCGGGCGACAGGACCAGGGCGGAGAAACCGGACCAGTCGGCGGCGGTCAGGTCCTGGACCTGAAACCCTTCGGCCTCGGCCTGCATCCTGCCCGAGACGCCGTCATCCCACAGGATGGGGAGGGCGCCCCCGGCCTGAAGCGCGCGCGCGGCCGTGATCCCCGACCGTCCCAGGCCGAAAACCGCAACCCGCCTGCCCTCGAAACCGGGAACGGCGATCATGCCGACGCTCCGTCATCCTCGGGCTCGACCCGAGGATCGAACCGTCCGCCGCACAGGCGACCGTCCAGGCGCACGACCCGATCGGCGCCCGATCCTCGGGTCGAGCCCGAGGATGACGATTTGTGGTGCGTATTCAACGCAGTTTCAGCGTGGACAGGCCGATCAGGGCCAGGGCGCCGGCGATGATCCAGAAGCGGATGACGACGGTGGATTCCGGCCAGCCCATCTTCTCGAAATGGTGGTGGACCGGCGCCATCAGGAAGATGCGCTTCTTGGTCAGTTTGTAATAGCCGACCTGGATCATGACCGAAGCGGCCTCGGCGACAAACAGGCCGCCGACGATGCCCAGCACCAGCTCGTGCTTGGTGGTGACGGCGATGGCGCCCAGCGCGCCGCCCAGGGCCAGGGAGCCGGTGTCGCCCATGAAGATCTTGGCCGGCGGGGCGTTATACCACAGAAAGCCCGCGCCCCCGCCGATGATGGCGGCGCAGAAGATGGCCAGCTCGCCCGCCCCGGGCACATGGTGAACCTGCAGATACTGGGCGAAGACGAAGTTGCCGGCCAGATAGGAGATCACCCCGAAGGCGCCCGCCGCCATCATCACCGGCACCGTCGCCAGACCGTCCAGCCCGTCCGTCAGGTTCACCGCATTGGAGAAGCCGACGATGGTGAAAGCCGCGAACGCCACATAGAACCAGCCGATGTTCAACAGCACAGCCTTGAAGAAGGGGAAGGCGATGGAGGTCTCAAGCCCCGGCGAGGTCGGCGAACGGGTCATCCACAGCACCGTCAGCACGCCCGCGACCACGGCGACGACGGTCTGGGCCAACAGCTTCTGTTTGGAGGTCAGGCCGGCAGACGTCTGTTTCGTCACCTTGGCGTAGTCGTCGATGAAGCCCAGCACGCCGAACGCCGCCGTGACGCCCGACACGATCCAGATATAGGGGTTGGTCAGGTCGCCCCACAGGAACACCGCCACCCCGATCCCGGCCAGGATCATCAGCCCGCCCATGGTGGGGGTGCCCACCTTGGACAGGTGCGACACGGGGCCGTCGTCGCGGATCGGCTGGCCCCGGCCCTGTTTGGCGCGGATCCAGTTGATGAAGCGGCTGCCCATGGCGACGGCCACGATCATGGCCGTGGCCAGGGCCAGGGCCATACGCACCGTCTGGTACTGGACCAGGTTCAGCAGCGGATACTGGTGCGCGACATCGGCGTAATAGAGGTAGAGCAGGTAAAACATGGGTGTCCCCTATCGCGTCGCGGGCGCCGTGTCGCGGTATTGCAAATCCGCCAGCGCCTTGGCCACCAGCGAGGCCCTGGAGCCGTTCGAACCCTTGACCATGACCACGTCGCCGGGCGCGACCAGAAGGGCGGCCTCCACAGCCAGTTCGGCGGCGGTGTCGCGCCACAGGCCGCGACGCGACACCGGCAGGGCGTCATAGAGCCAGCGCATCTGCGGCCCGGCGGCGTGGACCAGGTCCAGGCCCGCCGCGTCGATGGGACCGGCCAGACCCTCATGCAGGCTGCGGCTCTGGTCGCCCAGCTCCAGCATGTCGGTCAGGACCACGACGCGGCGACCCGAGACGGCGCGGGCGCCCAGGCTCTTGAACCCGGCGGTCATCGACAGGGGATTGGCGTTATAGCTTTCGTCGATCAGGGTGAAGGCGCCGTCGCCCAAGGCCACCTGGCGCGTCTGGCCCCGACCGGCCAGGGGCTGGAAGTCGGCCAGGGCCTGAAGCCCCGTTTCCAGCGGCACGTCCAGCGCGTCCAGCATGGCCAGGACGCACAGGCTGTTCAGGCCCCAGTGGGCGCCCGATTGCGCCAGGCGATATTGCAGCGGCCGACCGAACAGCTCGGCCGCGACCGTCGCCCCCTCCGCGTCAGGCCGGAAGTCCAGCAGGCGGGCGTCGTGGCCGGCCTGGGTCCCGAAGACGACGAGGCGGGCGTTCGCCGCGCGGGCGGCCTGGGCCAGAACCCCGGCGAAGGCCACGTCGCCATTGGCCACGGCGGTTCCGCCGGGGACCAGCCCCTGGAAGATGGCCGCCTTTTCGCGCGCCACCCCGGCCTCGCCGTCGGCGAAGGCCTCGATATGGACCGGGCCGACGGTGGTGACGCAGGCGGCGTGGGGGGCGACGAAGCGCGACAGGGGCGCGATCTCGCCCGGCGCATTCATGCCGATCTCGAAGATCGCGCGCCGCGTCTCGACCGGCATCCGGGCCAGGGTCAGCGGCACGCCGATATGGTTGTTATAGCTCTTGATCGAGCCGTGAGCAGGACCGGCGAGATCGAGGCCCGCCTTGATCGCCTGAGTGACGCTGGTCTTGCCGACGCTGCCGGTGACGGCGCCGCGCTTCACATGGGGGGCGCGTTCGCGGGCGGCGACGCCCAGTGCTTCCAGCCCATGCAGGGTGTCCGGCACAACGACACAGGGTCCGCCCTCGACCGGATGGTCGACCAGGGCGGTCGCGGCCCCGGCGGCGAAGGCGTCCGCTGTGAACTGATGCCCGTCGCGGGCGCCCTTCAGCGCCAGGAACAGGTCGCCGGGGGCGATCTCGCGGCTGTTGTAGGTGACGCCCGTGATCGGGCGGTCGTCGCCGTGCAGCACGCCGCCCGTGGCGGCGGCGACTTCGGCGGCCGTCCAGAGCGGGCGGGCGGATGTATCAGGCATTCAACGACAGGGCCTCGGACGCGACAGCGGCGTCGTCGAAGGGGTGGGTCACGCCCGCGACGATCTGACCCTGTTCATGCCCTTTTCCGGCGATGACCACCACATCCCCTTCGCGCATCATTTCGACGGCGGCGGCGATGGCGGCGCGGCGGTCGCCGATCTCCAGCGCATCCGGGCAACCGGCGCGGACCTCGGCGCGGATGGCGGCGGGGTCTTCGGACCGGGGATTGTCGTCGGTGACGATGGCGACGTCGGCCAGACGCCCGGCGATGGCGCCCATCAGGGGGCGTTTGCCGCGATCCCGGTCGCCGCCCGCGCCGAACACCGCGATCAGACGGCCGGTCGCATGGGGACGCAGGGCGTTCAGCACCGTTTCCAGACCGTCGGGCGTGTGGGCGTAGTCGACATAGACCTCGCCCCGCCGCTGTTCGGCGCCGACGCGCTGCAGCCGCCCCTGCGCGCCCGTCAGACCTTCAAGCGCGCCGATCACGGCGTCGGGGGCGTCGCCCGCGGCGATGCACAGGCCCGCCGCCACCAGGGCGTTGGACGCCTGGAAGGCCCCGGCCAGCGGCAGCAGGATGTCGCGGACCTGGCCGCGCACGTCCAGGGTCAGGCGTTGACCCTCAGGCGTCGCCTTGCGGCCGATCAGCGTCAGGTCGCGGCCCCGCTCGCCCACCGCCATCACCCCCAGGCCGGCCATGATGGAGGCCGAAGCGAAGGCGGAATAGGCGTCGGAATCGGCGTTCAGGACGGCGGTGCGGCCACGCGGCAGCAGGGCCTCGAACAGACGCATCTTGGCGGCGCGATAGTCCTGCATCGTGCCGTGATAATCGAGATGGTCCTGGGTCAGGTTGGTGAAGGCGGCGGCCTTCAGCGCCACGCCGTCCAGCCGGCGCTGGTCGATGCCGTGCGACGAGGCCTCCAGCGCGACGTGGGTGACGTCCTTCCTGGCCAGTTCGGCCATCAGGCGCGCGGCCTCGGCGGCGTCGGGACTGGTCAGGCCGGGACCGGTCAGGGCGTAGGTCTTGTCGCCCTTCTGACCGACGACGCCCAGGGTGCCCATGCTGGCGGACTTGTGGCCGACCCCGGCCCAGAGCTGGCGGCAGAAGGCGGCGACCGAGGTCTTGCCGTTGGTGCCGGTCACGGCCACGCAGGTCTTGGGCTGGGCGCCGTAGAAACCGCGCGCGGCGAGGGCGTAGGCGCGGCGCACGTCGCCCGAAGTGACCAGAACCGGGGCCGCCCCATCGGGCGTATCGGTCGGGGCCAGAACCGCCGCCGCGCCCTGGGCCAGGGCCTGGGGGATAAAGGCGCGGCCGTCGGCGACGCTGCCGGGCAGAGCCACGAACAGGGCGCCGGGCGCGACCTTGCGGCTGTCGGCGGTGACGCCGGTGATGACGGGATCGGACGCCACGTCGCGGCGCAGCAGATCGGACAGGTGAAGCGCGCTCACAGTCCGTCCCCCGCCACGTCCTGATAGGCCGGAACCTTCTCGCCCATGGCGGTGCGCCAGCGGTCCTCGCGCCGTTCCACGCCGAGGAAACCCGCGATGCGGTCGGCGATGTTGCGAACGGCCGGCGCCGCGACATAGGCGCCGGTCTTGGGGTAGCTCCCCGGCTCATCCATCAGGATGAAAATGGCGTAGCGTTTGCCGTTCAGCGGGCCGTCGACGGGGAAGACCGCCGCAAAGGAGCCGAGCGCGTGGCTGGGGTCGTAGCGACCGCCGACCAGCTTGTTCGCGGAACCTGTCTTGCCGCCGACCCTGAGGCCGGGCGCATCGGCGAAGCCGCCCGAACCCTTGACCACATTGCGACGCATCAGGTCTAGAATGGCGCGCGAGGTCTCCTCGGTAACGACCTGTTGGGGCTGGACGTTACGGGCGCCACCCTTGCGCAAGCTGAGCGGGATCATCCGCCCGCCGTTGGTCAGGGCGCCCATGGCCTGGACCATCTGGGCCGGGGTGATCATGATGCCATAGCCGAACGACAGCGACGCCAGGGTCGAGTTGTCCCAGCGACGCGGGGCGACCGGCCTGGCCGATTCCTTCAGTTCGATCCGGGCGGCGTCCAGCAGGCCGAAACGCTGGAAATAGCTGCGCATCACATCCGGGCCCATCTGCAAGGCCAGTTGCGAGGTGCCGATGTTGGAGGAGTGCAGATAGACTTCCTCCAGCGTCATCACCCGGTTCTGGGCGTGGAAGTCCTTGATCTTGCGATCGCCGATCTGGAAGACCTGGGAGGCGTCGAACAGGGTGTTCATGTCGGCCCGGCCGGTGTCCAGACCGGCGGCGATGGTGAAGGTCTTGAACACCGACCCCATTTCGTAATGGCCCGAGACGGCGCGATTCAGCGTCGCGCCATCGGGCGCCGCACCGCGATTGGCCGAGTTGAAGGTCGGCCAGGAGGCCATGCCCAGCACCTCGCCGGTCTGGACATCGGTGACGATGCCCACGGCGCCCTTGGCCTGGGCCTTGATCGCCGCGGCGGCCAGCTCGTTTTCCAGCACGCCCTGGACGCGCAGGTCGATGGACAGGGGGAAGGCCTCGCCCCGCTGACCCGCCGCGCGGATTTCGTCGTTGAAGGCCAGTTCGGCGCCGGACACCCCCTGCCCGCCCGTATCGGCGTCGCCGATAAGATGAACGGCCGAGGTTCCCAGCGGATAGGCGCGCCGATCCTCAGGCTCGAAGGTCACGCCGCCCAGGGCCAGGTCGTGGACGGCGGCTTTCTCCTGCGGCGTCAGGCCGGTCAGGGCGATCAGACGGCGATCGCCGGCCAGAACCCGCTTCAGCCGGTCGCTGGAGATGCGCGGCAGGGCGCGGCGGATCTGGCGATAGGCCAGGTCGCGATCCCAGATCTCGGCCGGGTCGATATAGAGGCCGTAGTGGACGATGTTGCTGGCCAGCAGTTCGCCGTTGCGGTCCGTCAGATCGCCGCGCACCAGGGCGTCGGGATTGAGACCCGCGCCGCGTCCGCCGCCGGGCGCCAGCAGCGCCTTGTAGGAGGCGCCCAGCGCCAGCCCGGCGAAGACGCACGAAAACACCGTCAGGATCAGGAAGATGCGGACGCGCGTGTCCTCTTCCGGCCGGGCGTCGGCGCGGGCCCGTTCGAACCCGTGCTCCAGCCGCCAGACCAGTTCCGACAGCCAGCGCCAGAACGGCGACAGGCGGCCCTGCAGCCGCTCCTGGAAGTCGCCGCCCGGCGCGGGGCGGTGATAGCGATGGTCCTGAACGCTCATTGCAGCGCCTCATGAGCGGGCGTGGGCGCGGCGTCGTCGGATATGGCGGGAGCGGCGGGCGCAGGCGCAGGCGCAGGCGCGTGCGCAGGCGCAGGCTTGGCGGCGGAGGCGGTCGGCTTCAGCGCGGTCAGCCCCCCCTCCTCGGCCTGGCGACGGACATCGACCGGACCCATGCCGATCTGGCGCGACAGAGCCTCCAGCCGGGCGGGCTGCTCCAGACGGGCGACCTCGGCGCGCAGCAGGCGGACCCGCTGGCCATTCTCGCGGATGTCCTGCTCCAGCTGGGCGATGCGGCTGCTTTCGCGCGCGGCGGCGGCCTTGGCGGCATAGACCGACACGATCATGATCGCGACCAGGGCCACGCCGACGATCTCGATCCAGCGCACGCCGCGCACCTTCCAGTCGAACAGACGCTGAAGGGCCGAGCGGGAATAGGTGAAGAAGGGCGCCGTGGTCATGCCGCCGCTCTCCCGCTGATGGCGCCCCAGGCCGGGGCGTCGGTGCGGACGGCGGCCCGCAGCTTGGCCGAGCGGGCGCGGGGATTGGTCGAACGTTCCTGGTCGCCCGCCTCGCGCGCGCCCTTGAACTGCAGCGTGAAGCTGGGCTTGCGCGGATCGACGGCCATGGGCGCGTGGCGCGATCCGGCGGGGGCATTGCCCGTCCGCTCGGTCAGGAAGGCCTTGACGATGCGGTCTTCCAGCGAATGGAAGGTGACGACGGCCAGACGCCCGCCGGGGGCCAGGGTCGCCTCGGCGGCTTCCAGACCACGCTCCAGCTCGCCCAGTTCATCGTTCACGGCGATCCGCAGCGCCTGGAACACGCGCGTCGCCGGATGGATGGGCGCGCCGCGACGGCCGCCCAGGGCCTTTTCGACGACCTCGGCCAGATCGAGCGTGCGGGTGAAGGACTGCTCGACGCGACGGCGCAGGATGGCGGTGGCGACGCGGCCCGACTGACGCTCCTCGCCATACAGTTTAAAGATATGGGCCAGCGGGCCGTGATCCCAGGTGTTGACGATGTCGGCGGCGGTCGCCCCCTCATCGGACATCCGCATATCCAGCGGACCGTCGCGCATGAAGGAGAAGCCGCGCTCAGCCTGATCCAGCTGCATCGAGGAGACGCCGATATCGAAGACGGCGCCGTCCAGACGGGCCTCGCCGCTGTCGGCGAAAGCCTGGGCCAGACCCGAGAAAGGCGTGCGGATCAGCTGGAACTGGCCGGGAAAGTCCTTGGCCACGGCCTCGGCGTGCGGCTGAACCGTCGGATCGCGATCCAGGGCGACGACCCGGGCGCCGGTCTTCAGGATGGCGCGGGTATAGCCGCCGGCGCCGAAGGTGGCGTCAATCACCACGCCGCCGGGCGCGGGCGACAGAGCCTCGATCACCTCGGCCAGCAGGACCGGAGCGTGAGGATTGGGAGCGTAGGGCGCTTCGGTCACGACCCGCCTCCCGCCAGCTTCATCTGGGCCTGCAGCTTCAGGGCGCCGATCTGGGCCATGCCGGCCTTGGCCAGGGCGCGCTGTTCGGCGCGGCGGGCCGCCCATTTCTCGCGCGACCAGATCTGGAAGCGGTCGTTCAGGCCGACGATGACGACAGTCTCGTCCAGACCCGCCTCGGCGCACAGGGCCTCAGGCAAGGTGATGCGGCCGCCGGAATCATAGGCCAGGCGCACCTGTTCGCCCATGACCTGCCACTCCAGGGCCGAACGTTCTTCGGATCCGAACGGCAGCGCCTCGATCATCTCGGCATAGACGGCGAACAGGCGGTCGCCGCCCGCTTCCAGGCAGTCGGCCTCAATGGATGGGAAGATGAAGACGCCGCCGGCGGCGCCGTTTTCAGCCGTGCGGAAATCGTTGGGGATCAGGAGACGGCGCTTGCCATCCAGCTGCTTCTCGTAGGTCGAGAGAAACACGCCCTGCCCAATCGGACCCTTCGGCCCGTCCCTAGATGCCTGACGAACGCCCGCCGCGCACGCCTTATCAGCCCCAAATCATGATCCTGGGATAGCATGGGATGAAATGGGTCTCAATGGGATTGAGACTAAGATTTAACCATGTTTTGACGTGTGGCGACGTGAACACGGCCATAAACATGGAACATACACAGAACAACCGAAGTATTCACAGCCTGTGAAGCGTTCTAACCTTCGTTGAACAGACAATAGGTTAACGCCCGAAAACCTGCGGGACCCCTGCCAGAACACTGAAATGCGGGGATAATCCGCACGCGGATCGAGGCGCCAACGCGCAGACAGCGGTGCCTATCGACTGCATGGGCAACACCGCCAACAGTCTCAAGTAGGCCGAAGGCCGATAGGCCCTAAAGCTGACCTCAAGTGGGCCAAACAGATAATTATGCCAGACGGCCTGTAAGCCGGGTTTTGTTCCGCTCCGAAGAACGGCGACGATCATTCCTCTGGACCGACCATTGCTGATCGGTTCTCGCGACCTACCCGGACATCTGAGGCGGTGAGCCCCGCGAGCGAACCCGCGCGATGTCCCTATTTGGTCTTGCTCCAGGCGGGGCTTGCCATGCCGTCGACGTTGCCGCCTACGCGGTGGGCTCTTACCCCACCCTTTCACCCTTACCGGCCTCGCAAGGCCGGAGGTTTGCTTTCTGTGGCGCTATCCCTCGGGTCGCCCCGGGCGGAAGTTATCCGCCGCCTTTTCACCGTGGAGCCCGGACTTTCCTCGACGGACGCAAGGTCCGCCGCGACCGCCCAGCCGTCTGGCGCGCGCTAGATGCGCCTTGCGGCTTGAGGGGTCAATATCGGCGATGCATGATCGCGCCGATTGCGATATGATCGCGTCATGGCCTCCGCTGTTCCGAAATCCAACCACGACCATGAAACGCCAGACGAGCGCCAGGCGCGGCCGGAGCGCATGCGTGCATTCCTGAACGAAGGTTTGGCTGACATGGCCGCCGGTCATTTTATCGAAGGCGAAGCCGCCGACCGCTGGCTGGAAGGCGAGATTGCGGAAGCAGAGGACGCCGCACGCTGAATGGCGCGTCGCTATGCGCTGAGGATCGCAACGCGCGCCCAACACGACATTCTGCAGGCCAAGGCCTGGCTGACGCAGCCGGGCAGCGGCTCGCGTGGGTCGGCGCGCTACAGCAGGATCAATCGAGCCCTGCTTGATCTGAAGGATGCGCCGTTACGATGGCCGGTCGGCGATTACGGGATGCGCGAGAGGCCGGTCGAAGGTCACTGCATCTTCTACCAGGTCGATGAGGCCGCTCGGCGTGTCGCAGTGATCCGGGTTTACGGCCCCTTCCAGGACCGTCTGGACCTTTAGTTCAGCACGCCCGTGACACTGTCGGCGCTGGCGAGTTGGAGCAAGCCGACCAGGCGGGCGCGGGTTTCGCCGTCGGCGACGCCGTCGATGCGGGCCGGGCGCCAGTGGCGCTGGAAGGCGCGGACGGCGGTTTCGGTGTCCACGTCATAGTCGCCGCCGGGTTTCAGGCCGTAGCCCAACCGATGCAGGCCGGCGCGCAGGACGATGACACCGATGCCCTGATCGCCCTTCTGCAGCAGGCCGCCCAGGGCCTGGATGCGTTCCGGCGCGGGTTCGAACCACAGGCCGTGGCCCGCCTCGGCCAGACGTTTCCAGGGAAACAGTTCGCCGGGGTCTTCCTTGCGGTCCGGCGCCAGGTCGGAATGGCCGATGATGCGGTTGTCGGGGATGGTCCAGCGGCTGCGGATGTCGTCGATCAGGACGATGACCGCCGCGATCTGGGCCTCGGGAAAGGCGCGATAGCCGAACTCATGCCCCGGATTGACGATCTCTATGCCGATCGATGCGGCGTTGCAGTCGTCCTGGCCCTGCCAGACGCCGCGACCGGCGTGCCAGGCGCGGCGTTCCTCGGGCACGAGGCGGAAGATGCGGCCGTCTTCCTCGACCAGATAATGGGCCGAGACCTTGGCCTCGGGGTCGCGCAGGCGGGCCAGCGCAGCCTCGCCGGTCTGCATCCCGGTATAGTGCAGCACCAGCATGTCGGGCGGCGCGCGGCGCGCGTCGAAGCTGGGCGAAGGCGCGTCGATGAAGGCGATCATGAAGACGTCGGCTCAGCGGCCGTTGCGTTCCCAGCCATAGGCGACCCAGGCGCCGTCCACCTTGTGCGCCTCGATCAGGTCGGGATCGCCCGCGCGGCGGCGCGGCGTCATGGTGCGCCGGGTCCGCATGACCAGACCGACCAGGAAGACCAACACCCCGGCGAACAGGGCGATCACCGCCACGGCCGCAGCGGTGAAGACGGCCAGAACCGCGCCGACGGCCATGGCCGCGACGGCCGCGATCATGCCCGCGAGCCACATCGCAGAGGCGACAAAACCATTGGGACGGCGGCGGGCGGCCAAACCGAGGCTGGCGAGACGTTCAGGCTGGAACATGGATCATCCTTTCAGGCGATCCGGAGAACGCCTGATCCGCAATGTCGGTCCATCGGCCCCTGCGGTCAATGGACTGCGTCGCACGGCCGCGCACCGGCGGCCCGTCAGAACACCGGCTGGTCGGCCAGGACGACGGCGCCCTGGCTGCGCATCCGGTCGCTGCTCACCCGCTGCATCACCGCCTGGGCCTGGGGATCGGCCATCACCCCGCCCAGCATGACCAGGGCCTTGGCGGCTTCGGTCTGGACGCCGAACATTTCGGACAGGGCCTGCCACGGCGACTTCTCCTTGGGGAAGTGTTTGAAGCGCACGGACTGGTCGGCGGGAATCTTGGCCAGCTCCTTGGCCTTGGCCACGGCCTCAGTCAGGCCGCCCATCTGATCCACCAGCCCCAGCGGCAGGGCCTGGGCGCCGGTCCAGACGCGGCCCTTGGCGATCTCGCGCACCCTTTCGACCGGCAGTTTGCGGCCCGTCGCGACGCGGCTGATGAAGTCGTCGTAGATGCGGTCCATCTGGCCCGAGAAGGCCGCGCGCTGGGCCGGGGTGAAGCTCTGGCCGGGCGAGAAGGCGTCGGCGTATTCGCCGCCCACCGTCAGGCCGCGCATGTCCACGCCGAACCGGCCCAAGGCGTCGGCCAGCACGAACTTGCCGCCGAACACGCCGATGGATCCGGTCAGGGTGGTGGGCTGGGCCACGATCCAGTCGGCCTCCGAACTGACCCAATAGCCGCCCGAGGCCGCGTAGGCGCCCATGGAAACGACCACCGGCTTGCCGGCCGCCCGCGCCGCGCGCACGGCGGCCAGGATCTGTTCGGACGCCTCGGGCGAGCCGCCGGGCGAAGAGACGCGGAAGACGATGGCCTTCACGTCCTTGTCCTTGATGGCGTCGTAGATGGCCTCTGCCGTGTCGTCGGAATGGATGGAGGAGCCGCCGCCGAAGCCGCCCCCGCCGCCCCGGCCGGTGACGATGGCCCCCTCGCCGCCCACGATGGCGATGGCGTTGCGGCCCGAGCCGGTGCGTTCGCCCTTCTGGCTGAGATATTTGCCGAACTCGACGATCTCGGCGCCCTTGCCCGCGCGGCCCTTGACGGCGATCTCGGCCTCCTCGACCTGACCCACCTTGTCGATCAGCTTGTTGGAAAGCGCCTGTTCGGCCGTATAGGGGCCGGCCTCGATCAGGGTCTTCAGCGCCGGGGCCGTGGTCTTGCGATCCTTGGCGGCATTGGCCAGGGCCGTGTCGTAGATGGAGGTCATCCAGGCGGTCATGGCCTCGCGGTGGGGCCCGGTATAGTCGCTCTGGGTGTATTCGTTGACGGCGTTCTTGTATTCGTAGCGCTGTTCGAACTCGGGCTTCACGCCGTATTTCTGGAAGGCGCGGCCCAGGAACAGGCTGTCGGCCGAGAAGCCGGTCGCCTGGAAGCCGGCGGTGTTCTGCATCCACAGCTCGGACGTCGAGGCCCCGACCATATAGGTCGACATCACCGCGCCGGAGGGGGCGAAGCCCTGGCTGTGGGCGATGACCGGCTTGCCGGAGTTGCGGAAGCGGTGGATGGCCTGGCGCAGTTCGTCGGCGGTGGCCGGGGTCATGCCGCCTTCGGGCAGGCGGATCAGCACGGCCTTGACGCTGGCGTCGCCTTGCGCCTGGTGCAGGCCGTCGACCACCTGGGTCAGGGCCAGGCCCGAACCGCCGAAGGCCGCGAACGGATTGGACGAGGGCTGGTCGGTGACGCCGCTGCGCAGATCCAGCTCCAGCACCGTATTGACCGGGATCGTCGGCTTGGACGACGAGGCGACGGCGACCGTCAGCAGAACCACGGGCACGACGACCACGAACAGGATCAACCCGGTGAAGACACCCAGGACCGTCAGGAAGAATTGCTTCATCGGATGAGAAAACGCGCGTTCGCAGGCCGGAAATGGCCGGGCCAGCATAGGGTGCCGTGGGCCGCCGTCAAATGAAGCTGTCGCAGGACTTGGCCCGACGCCGCCCGTCATGTTGCAATGCAGCGGCGACGATTGATGCAGACGGCGAAAATCCCTATATGAGGCGCCTGTCGGCGCGGCTTGAAATCGCGCGTGTGTTACGAGGAGACCGCAGATGCTGGTCACCCTGATGAAGTCCAAGCTGCACCGGGCCACGGTGACCCAGGCCGATCTCGACTACGAGGGATCGATCGCGATCGACATGGACCTGCTGGACGCCGCGGGCATCTATCCGCACGAACAGGTCGACGTGCTGAACATCACCAATGGCGCGCGCTTCACCACCTACGCCATCGAGGCGCCGCGCGGTTCTCGCGTGATCGGCGTCAACGGCGCCGCCGCCCGCCTGGTCCAGAAGAACGACAAGGTCATCGTGGTCACCTATGGCCAGATGCCCCAGGAAGAGGCCCGCCAATGGAACCCGAACGTGGTGCTGCTGGACGACGCCAACGAGATCAAGCACGCCGGCTGAAGCCGCCTCTTCTCCACAGGCTGTGAAGGGCGGCGCAGGGTTCGCCCCCTATCGCCAACCGATAAAAAGGCCCGCCGTCGCCGGCGGGCCTTTCTTCTTTTCCGTCAAGGTTCAGCGACCGATGTCGTAAACGCCCGTGATGTCGATCCGCACCGTCAGTTCGCCGGCCGAGACGGGCGTCGACACGTCGGCCGAGGCCATTTGCGCGCGCGCGAACATCGGCATCGGCGGCTGGGGCGCATAGCCGCCGCCCTCGGTCAGGTTGCGGATGCCCGACAGCTGGACGTTCAGCGACTGGGCGTACAGCTGGGCCTTGGCCTGAAGGTTGCGGACGGCCAGCTGGCGCGCCTGGTTCTCGGCCGCCGTGGGGTCCTTCAGGCCGAAGCTGATGCCGTCGATCTGATTGACGCCGGCCGCGACCACGGCGTCGGCCGTCGTCCCCACCTTGGTCAAGTCGTTGATGACCACCGTCACCCGGTTGACCGCCTCATAGCCGCGCAGCTTGGGCGGCTCGTTCTGCTGATAGTCATATTGAGCGGACAGATTCAGGCCCGAGGTCTGGATATCGCGTTCGGCGACGCCCGCCCGACGCAAGGCGGCGACGACGCGCGTCATCTGGGTCGCATTGTCGCGCATGGCGGCCTGAGCGGTCGGGGCCTCCGTCTGAACGCCGAAAGTGATGGTGGCCATATCGGGCGCCGTCTTGACCTCCCCATAAGCCGACAGGTTCAGCGACGGCGCGGGCTGCATCATATGCATGGCTCCCATGGAGGGTTGGGCGGTCTGGGCCATGGCGCGCGGCGTGGCGGCGGCCATGAAGGCGGCGGCGGCGACCGCGCCGCCCAGCGCCAGCGTCTTCAGGGCGGGCGTGGTCTGGCGTTTGGCCGGGGCCGTCAGGGTGCGGGTCATGCGATTTGTCTCCGTATTCGATCCAGAAGCGACAGGCTCGTCGATCCGTTGCGTGGACCTTGGCTGTTCTCGCCTGAATGAACGCCCTTCGCGGCCTTGCAGTTTCCGTTCATCTTCATGAATTCGACGAAAGACGACCTTCTGATGCGCGCTCGCTTGGCAAATCGCGCCCGCGCCTGCTAGGCGAGACCTCTTCCGCCAAGGCGCGCCCTGGGGGCCTGTAGCTCAATGGTTAGAGCCGACCGCTCATAACGGTCTGGTTGGGGGTTCGAGTCCCTCCGGGCCTACCACCCCCTATGTTTTCGGCAGTGAAAACAAGGGGTTTAGAAGGTTTGACACTCAGGGTTTGACACGGGGTGTTCTATTTTGGCCTTTTCTAGCTTGGCGATGGCCGTGTCGGCCAGCTTCGCCTGGTCGGCCGAGCGGGTATAGGTTTCGGCCTCGTCCAAGCTGGTGTGACCGAGGACGGCGGCGATTTCCTTGGTCGTCGCGCCAGCCTCGGCCAGCCGGCGGCCTGCCGCTACGCAAACGTCGTCGATTGCCGCCAGCTTTGGATAGGCGTCAGAGGTGTTTTCTCAGTGCGACCGGGAAAGGGGAAAGTTGGTTCAATCAGCAGGGTTGACGTAGCCGGGACAAGATGCGAGGCAGCCCGAGTATCAGCACCGCCCGAGCGGCGGTTGAGATCTTTTTGGCAAAACGCCAAAGGAGATTTCATATGAGCTTTGATACAAGCCCTGCGATCATTGGTTATAAAGCGATAGGCGATGGTCCGCAGAAGGTCATCGTAATGCATGACTGGCATGGCGATCACACGACATATGATCCCATACTACCGTATCTTGACGGTAAAAATTTCCACTACATCTTTGCTGATCTTCCCGGCTACGGATTATCGAGCGAATACACGGTGCCGGTTAACATTCAAAAAATTGCATCGAATGTTATTGCATTGGTTGATTATCTTGATTGGCCCCGATTTCATATCGTAGGGCACTCACTATCTGCAATGATAGCCCAGTACGTTGCTGTATTGGCAGCAGATCGTGTGACCAGCCTTACTGCCATCTGCCCACTACCAGCCAGCGGTTCTCTTGCAAGTGATGATGCGCTGAGATTCTTCGCTTCTACGGCCAACGACGACGACGCATTTCGCAGGTTAATCGGGTTTTTGTCTGGTCAGCTATCCGATGGTTGGATGGATGCTAAACGGAACCGCAGCCGACTTTCCTCAACTTCGGAGGTGAAAATGCAGTATTTTCATCTTTTTCGGACAAATTTTTCCGCTGAGCTTTCCGGCTCGAATACCAAAGTCAATCTTATCCTTGGGGATCATGATCCAGGACTAGACGAGGCCACCCTTGCCCCTCTATTCCGCAATTGGTTTAGCAATCTAAGTTTGAATGTGATTCCCAATTGCGGTCATTATCCAATGGAAGAGGCCCCACCTTATTTTGTTTCTATTCTTGAGAAATTTTTGACAAGGACTTCCGTCAGCCTTTCATAACTAAATTACTGCCCCTTGGCTTTGTCGCCGTTCAGGCTGAGGGGCAGTCTTCAAACAACTCTCCGACTTTTAGAAGTGGCTATCTCTCACAATCGGGAGCCAACCATAAATCAACGAAAACGGCGGCCCCGAGGGGCCGCCGCGTCGGATCGAGATAACCTGATCGATCAGGTGACTTTCTTGGCGACGGTGAAGCCCAGCACCAGGAAGACCGCGAAAACGATCAGGGCCACGACGAACAGAAGTTTGGCGATGCCGGCGGCCGCGCCCGCGATTCCGCCGAAGCCCAGCAGGCCCGCCACCACGGCGATTACTGCGAAAATCAAAGCCCATTTCAACATTGTGTTCTCCTTTGACTGCACAACGACAGTTGTGCGGGCGGGTTCCGAAACCGCCAGGAAATCAGACACCGACTGGCCCGGATCGAAGGTGCGGACCGGGGCCGCGCGCCGCCCCTCCCCTCGTCGCCCCGACGGCCCTATATGGCGGACCTGATCGTTTTCGGAGTTTCCCCATGGCCTATGTCGCCCGCACCGACCGCCCCGCCGACAAGGCCGCGCGCTATGCTGAGGTGGAGGCGGAAATCCTGGCCGTGCTGGACGGCGAACCCAATGTGACGGCGCGGATGGCGACCGTGGCCTCGATGCTGGCCGATGCGTTTGACCACTATTTCTGGGCCGGCTTTTATGTCGTGGCCCCGGACAAGGCGGACGAACTGGTGGTCGGGCCGTATCAGGGGACGCTGGGATGCCTGCGGATCGCCTTTGGGCGCGGGGTGTGCGGGGCCGCCGCCGCGACGCGAAAGACGCAGTTGGTCGAGGACGTCAACGCCTTCCCCGGCCACATCGCCTGCGACAGCCGCTCGGCCAGCGAGATCGTGGTTCCGGTTCTGGACGCCTCGGGCGCGCTGATCGCGGTGTTCGATGTGGATGCGACGACCCCGGCCGCCTTCGACGCAGAGGATCAGGTCGCGCTGGAGCGTCTGATGGCGCGGGTGTTCCGCGCGGGTTGATCGCCCGGTTGATCGTGTGGCGGGCGGCTCTATGGTCCCCGGCGGGATGGAGGATGTGATGACCCAGCGGACAGTCGCGATCACCGGCGGGCACGGCGTCCTGGGCGGCGCTGTGCTGGAGGCGGCTCTGAACGCCGACTGGCAGGTGGCCGTCATCGACCATGCTGCGGGCCACGCGGCGCCGAGCGGGGTGTTGGAGGTCGGCGGGATCGACCTGACCGACGCCGACCAGGCCCAGAGAGCGGTGGATAGGGTGATCGCGCGGTTCGGACGGCTGGACGCCCTGTTGAACATCGCGGGCGGCTTCGTCTGGCAGACGACCGACGACGCCGCGCCGGCCTGGGACCGGATGCACGCCCTGAACGTGACCACGGCGCTGAACGCCAGCCGCGCCGCCCTGCCCGCGCTGAAGGCCGCGCCCGAGGGGCGGATCGTCAATGTCGGATCGGCCGCCGCGCTGAAGGCCGGGGCGGGCATGGGGGCCTATGGCGCGGCCAAGGCCGGGGTCCACGCCCTGACCCAGGCGCTGGCGGAAGAGTTGAAGACCACCCGCGTCACCGTCAACGCCGTCCTGCCTTCCATCATCGATACCCCCGCCAACCGCAAGGCCATGCCGGACGCCGATCCCGCCGCATGGGTCGCGCCGGCCGATCTGGCGGCGGTGATCCTGTTCCTGGCCTCGCCCGAGAGCCGGGCCATGACCGGCGCCCTGGTTCCCGTGACGGGGCGCGTCTGATGCGCGCCGACCGGGTCCGCAGCGTGCTTTACCTGCCCGCCTCCAACGCCCGGGCCATCGAGAAGGCGCGCACGCTTGAGTGCGACGTCGCCGTGCTGGATCTGGAGGACGCGGTGGCGCCCGAGGCCAAGGCCGCCGCGCGCGACGCCGCCGTCGCCGCGGTTCGAGACGGCGGGTTCGGGCCGCGCCTGGGGGTGCGGATCAATGCGCTGGACACCGACTGGGGGCTGGACGATCTGGCGGCGATGAAGGCGGCGGGCGCCACGCTGGTCGTCGCGCCCAAGGTGGAGACGCCCGAGGCGGTCCACGCCCTGTCCCACGGCTTGGCCAGGGGCTGCGCCCTGTGGGCCATGATCGAGACGCCGCGCGCCCTGTTGGCCCTGACCGACATCGCATCGGCGGACGGGGCGCTGGACGGGCTGATGCTGGGGGTCAACGATCTGGCCAAGACATTGGGGACCGGGGCGTCCCCGGACCGCGAGCCGTTCAAGCCGTGGCTGGCCGTGTTGGTCGCGGCGGCACGAACCAACGGCCTGCTGGCCCTGGACGGGGTGTTCAATCGGATCGAGGACGCCGACGGACTGGCGGCCGAGGCGGCGCAGGGGCGGATGTACGGGTTCGACGGCAAGAGCCTGATCCACCCGTCGCAGATCGCGGCGGCCAACGCGGCGTTCTCGCCGTCCGAGACCGAGATCGCCCACGCCCGCGCGGTGGTCGCCGCCTTCGCCGCGCCTGAGGCCCAGGGTCAGGGCGCGATCCGCGTGGGCGGGGCGATGGTGGAACGGCTGCATCTGGAGCAGGCCAAGACCTTGCTGGCGCAGGCGGATTAGCCTGTCTCCTCCCCACTTGTGGGGAGGAGACGGAAGCGTCGGGCCTAGCCGCCTTGAGCCAACCGCCCTAAACCTCGCGTCGAACCTCAGCGGACCCGCCTTGCCCCGACCGACCGATACGCCTTCGAGAAACCCGGCCTGGGTGTGCGCCCCCGGCGTGCTGAAGGTCCCGTTTCTCGATGTCTTCCTGGCCGACTACGACCTGCGGCGCCTGCCGGGGGAGGATGTGCAGGCGGTGCTGGGCTGGGGGATGAAGCCGACGGCGGCGGCGGGGCGACGGTGGGCCCAGAAGAACGGGCGGCCCTATGTGGCGCTGGAGGACGGGTTTCTGAGATCGGTCGGCATCGGTGAGGCGGGGGCGACCAGTCTGAGCCTGATCGTGGACGATCTGGGCGTCTATTACGATGCGACGCGGGCCAGTCGGCTGGAGCATCTGATCCAGACGGCCGACGACTGGTGCGACGCCGCCATGACGGCGCGGGCGCGGGGGCTGATCGACCGGATCATCGTCTCAGGCGTGTCCAAGACGAACATGGGCGAGCCGCTGGATCATGGCCTGCTGAAGCCCGGTCGGCGGGTGCTGATCGTGGACCAGACGTTCGGAGACGCCTCCATCGGCTATGGCCTCGCGACGGCCCGGAGCTTCGACGAGATGATCGCCGCCGCCCGGCGCGACGAGCCGGACGCCCAGCTGATCGTCAAACGCCATCCGGCGGTGGCGGCGGGGAGGAAGCGCGGCTGCGTCACCGATCTGGACGGCGTCACCCTGATCGACGCCGACGTGCGGCCCGCCGACCTGCTGGCGGCCGTGGATGCGGTCTATTGCGTGACCTCGGCGCTGGGGTTCGAGGCCTTGTTGCGCGGCCTGCCGGTGCGGTGTTTCGGGGCGCCCTTCTATTCCGGCTGGGGCCTGACGACCGATGCGGTCCAGACCGGACGGCGCGGCGTCGCGCGGTCCATCGAACAGGTCGCGGCCGCCGCCCTGATCGCCTACAGCCGCTATGTCGATCCGGTGACGGGGCTGCGGTGCGAGGCCGAACAGGCGCTGGAGCGGTTGATTGCGCTCCGCGACCGGGCCGACCGGCTGGCGGGATCGTGGTCGGCGGTCGGGTTCGCGCCCGCCAAGCGTCCGCCGGTGCGCCGCCTGCTGAACTCGCCCAAGGCGACGATGCGTTATTTCATGTCGCCGTCGCGGGCCGCCGCCCATGCGAAGGCGACCGATGGCCGACTGATCTGGTGGGCGGGCAAGGAGAGCGAGGCGACGCGCCGGGCGGCGGCTTCGTTTGGCGGCCCGACGGTGCGGATGGAGGACGGCTTCATCCGTTCGCGCGGCCTGGGGTCCGATTTCGTCGGCGCCCTGTCGGTCGCCCTGGACGACCAGGGCGTCTATTACGACCCGTCGCGGCCCTCGCGGCTGGAGACCCTGATCGAGACGTCCGACCTCTCGCCGGTTCAGCTGGCGCGGGCGGCGGGCTTGCGGACGCGCGTGGTCGATGCGGGCCTGTCGAAATACAATCTGAAGGGTCACGCGCCCACCGGGTGGACGCCGGACAGGATTGGGGATCGCGACATCCTGCTGGTCGTCGGTCAGGTCGAGAACGACAAGTCGATCCTGCTGGGCTGCGCGCCTGATCTGAACACCAACTCTGCCCTGGTCGAGGCGGCGCGGCGCGATCATCCCGACGCCTTCCTGGTCTATCGCAACCATCCCGACGTGCTGGCGGGCAACCGGCCTGGGCGGCTGGACGCGGGGGCCATGGCCTCGGTCGACGCAGTGGGCGACGGGCTGGACATCGTGGACTGCCTGAGCGCCTGTCGGCGGGTGGCGACCCTGACGTCGCTGACCGGGTTCGAGGCCCTGATGCGGGGCAAGGCGGTCTCGGTCTATGGGCGGCCCTTCTATGCGGGATGGGGCCTGACCGACGACCGGTTGGGGTTCGAGCGCCGCAGTCGCCGGGCGACGGTCGATCACCTGGTCCACGCCGCCCTGATCGCCTATCCCCTCTATGTCACGCCCGAGGGCTGGCCGTGCGAGGCCGAGGATCTGGTGGCCCGGCTGATCGCCGCGCGCAGCCAGCCGACGCCCAGGGCGCCGCGCGGACAGGTGCAACGCTGGGCCGCCGGCATCATCGCCAGTCTCGACCGCAGGCCGCCGCCGTCCTATTGACGCGTTCGGATGGAAACGGACTGTCCCGAAGCAGCGAGACGCCGCGCGTCGAGCGACAGGAACGACTATCCTCAAGCAGCGAGGCCTCGCGGGCCGAGCGATAGGAACGACTATCCTCAAGTAGCGAGGCCCCGCGGGCCGAGCGATAGGAAAAAGAACAAAGTGACCCACGCCGTCATCGCCTCAACCGGCCTCTTCACCCCCGAACAGTCGGTGTCCAACGCCGAACTGGTCGACAGCTACAACGCCTGGGCCGACGGCTGGAACGCCCGCCACGCCGCCCAGATCGAGGCCGGCGAACTGGAGGCCAAGGCCCACTCCTCGCCCGAGTTCATCGAAAAGGCGTCGGGCATCAAGAGCCGGTTCGTGCTGGACAAGGCCGGGATCATCGATCCCGAGCGGATGGCCCCGAACCTGGCCGAACGCTCCAACGACGAACTGTCGATCCTGGCCGAGATGGCGGTCAAGGCGGCGCGTCAGGCAATCGCGGCCTGGGGCAAGCCGGTGTCGGAGATCGGCGCGGTCCTGTGCGCAGCGTCGAACATGCAGCGCGCCTATCCCGCCATCGCCATTGAGGTGCAGCAGGCGCTGGGGATCGAGGGCTTCGCCTTCGACATGAACGTGGCGTGCAGTTCGGCGACCTTCGGCATCAAGACGGCGGCCGACTTCATCGGCGGCGGCTCGGTCAAGGCCGTGCTGATGGTCAACCCCGAGGTCTGTTCGGCCCACCTGAACTTCACCGACCGCGACAGCCATTTCATCTTCGGCGATGTGGCGACGGCGGTGATCGTGGAATCGTCCGACACGGCGGGTCCGGGCGGCTGGGACGTGTTGGGCACGCGGCTGAAGACGACCTTCTCGAACAATATCCGCAACAACTTCGGATTTTTGAACCGCAACGCCCGCGACACCGCCCATCTGGACAGCCCCCAGGCCGACGACAGCGTCCAGAACGACAAGCTGTTCATCCAGCAGGGCCGCAAGGTGTTCCGCGACGTGGTGCCGATGGTGTCGGAGATGATCGTGGATCACGCGGCGGAGCTGGGCGTCGATCCGCACGGCCTGACGCGGCTGTGGCTGCACCAGGCCAACATCAATATGAACACCATGATCGGCAAGAAGGTGCTGGGCCGCGAACCGTCCTCGGACGAGAACGTCATCATCCTGGACGACTACGCCAACACCTCCTCGGCCGGGTCGATCATCGCCTTCCACCTGCACAACGACGGGTTCGCGGCGGGCGAAACGGGCCTGATCTGCAGCTTCGGCGCAGGCTATTCCGCCGGCACCGTCTTCGTTCGCAAGCGCGCCTGACGTCTGAAAGGCGGCGTCAGCGGGTCGGATCGAAATTCGTCGTGATGTCCTCTCGTGAGAGAACCAAAGCCTGCGACCCGCGTTATCGCAGGTTAATTCGCATCCGCGCTGATTCTTTCGCGGCCACGCTTGAAACTGTCACAAGTTTTTGTCACCCATTCTTTCGTCGAGAACAGGGGACGTCCCAGATGGCTCACAACACGCCGAAGCAGGTTCTGGAAAGCTTGGCCAAGGACATCGCCGCCGTGCTGAAAAGCATGGGCGGTTCGGCGCATCAGAATATGGTTGTCGACTGCGTCGCCGCCATGAAGCGTCAGCGCGGCGAGGCGGTCAATCCGCCCGATCTGCGCCAGAAGATCATCGAAACCTTCGAACAGTATCGCGACTGGTTCGTGCGCCCGTTCGGCGAGGGTTCGCAACGCTGGGCCCTGGCCGGCGACTTCGCCTGACACTGTGATAAAAGACGAAAGGCGCGCTCCTTGCGGAGCGCGCCTCGTCGTTTGACCTGATCGTCTGGATCAGAAGCGACGGATGTAGCTGACCGAATAGGCGTCGGCCTTGCCCGCGTCGTCGCGGTAGTCGCGGCGTGTCCAGTCGGCGCGCACGCCGTTCACGCCATCCACGAAATAGTTGGCGCCCGCGCCGTAGTTCCAGCTGTCGCCGCCGACGTCGGTGTCGGCGCCCGGGAACTTCTGCTTCAGTTCGGTGTGGCCGTAGCCGCCGCGTGCGAACAGTTCCAGCTTGTCGGACACCGGCACCTTGCCGACGACATAGCCCGCGGCATCCCACTCCTGCTTGATCTCGCCATCTACGCCGGCGACGGTGAAGTCGTCATGTTTGACGCCGACCGAAGCTTCGGTCTCGACAGCCAGGTAACGGTTCAGGTTCACGCCAAGACGACCCGTGACGGCGCCGGTCGTTGCATTGTCACCTTCAAGATGAGTGTAGCCCAGCGAGCCGTAACCACGCGGCTCGGGATTGGTCTGAGCAAATGCCGGCGCGGCGATTGCGGAAACGGCGACGGCGGCGAGAAGAATGTTACGCATTGTTTCTTATTAACTCCTAGATGCGATGACCGAGCCGATCATCAGCCCCATCCAGCGAGTGCTTAAATAGGTCACGCCCTTTTCTGTTCCAGAGGCAGTCAAAAGCTGCGAATGCCTGTTGACGGCAAGACACACACGCCGTTCCGCCAAGATTGGCAGTTTTGTGACGGACACGAAAAAGGGCGGCCTCGCCGGAGGCCGCCCTTTCATCTTTTCCACCCGTCATCCTCGGGCTCGACCCGAGGATGACGGATCTTGGATAGCCCTACCGGTCCTTCTCGCGCTCCACGTTCAGCGCCGCCTGGGCGGCCGCCAGACGCGCGATCGGCACGCGATAGGGCGAGCAGGAGACGTAATCCAGGCCCGTCTTCTCGCAGAAGGCGATGGACGAAGGATCGCCGCCATGTTCGCCACAGATGCCCAGCTTGACGCCCGGACGCGCGGCGCGGCCCCGCTCGGTCGCGATCTCGATCAGGCCGCCGACGCCGTCCTGATCCAGACGCACGAAGGGATCGTTCTCGAAGATGCCCTTGTCCAGATAGGCCTGCAGGAAGCGGCCCGAGTCGTCGCGGCTGATGCCGAAGGTCGTCTGGGTCAGGTCATTGGTGCCGAAGCTGAAGAACTGGGCGTATTCGGCCAGGTCCCCGGCGCGGATGGCGGCGCGCGGCAGTTCGACCATGGCGCCGACCAGATAGTCGACGTCCTGACCCGCCTCGGCGAACACCGCCTTGGCGGTGCGGTCGGTCAGTTCGCGCAGATATTTCATTTCCAGACCCGTCGCCACCAGCGGGTGCATGATCTCGACGATCGGCGCCTGGCCCGACTTGGACTTCACATCCAGAGCGGCCTCCAGCACGGCCCGGACCTGCATCTCGTAGATTTCCGGATAGGCCACGCCCAGGCGGCAGCCGCGATGGCCCAGCATGGGGTTGGTTTCGTGCAGTTCCCTGGCGCGCCGCTTCAGCTTGTCGGCGTCGATGCCAGACGAGGCGGCCAGGGCGTCGATGTCCTCGTCCGTGTGCGGGATGAACTCGTGCAACGGCGGGTCCAGGAGGCGCACCGTGACAGGCAGGCCCGCCATGATGGTGAACAGTTCCACAAAGTCGGACTTCTGGAACGGGGCGATCTTGGCCAGGGCGGTGCGGCGGCCCTTTTCGTCGTCGGCCAGGATCATCTCGCGCACGGCGGCGATGCGGCTGTCGTCGAAGAACATGTGCTCGGTGCGGCACAGGCCGATGCCCTCGGCGCCGAAGCCGCGCGCGGTCTTGGCGTCCAGCGGGGTTTCGGCGTTGGCGCGGACCTTCAGGCGGCGCACCTTGTCGGCCCAGCCCATCAGGGTCTGGAAGTCGCCGGTCAGCTCCGGTTCGATCATCGGCACGGCGCCGTCCAGAACCTCGCCCTTCGAGCCGTCTATGGTGATGATCTCGCCGGCCTTGAAGGTGCGGCCGCGCGCGGTGAAGAGGCCCTTGGCCTCGTCGATATGGATTTCGCCGACGCCGGACACGCAGGCCCGGCCCATGCCGCGCGCCACAACGGCCGCGTGGCTAGTCATGCCGCCGCGCGCCGTGACGATGCCGCGCGCCGCGTGCATGCCGTGGATATCCTCGGGTGACGTTTCCTCGCGCACCAGGATGACCGCCTCGCCCAGGCCGGCCGCGCGTTCGGCCTCGTCGGCGTCGAAGACGATCTTGCCGGTCGCGGCGCCGGGCGAGGCTGGCAGACCGGCGGCGACCACGGTGCGGGCCGCGTCAGGGTCCAGCGTCGGGTGCAGCAGTTGGTCCAGCGCCGACGGCTCGACCCGGCTGATGGCCTCTTCCCGAGAGATCACGCCCTCGGCGGCCAGATCGACCGCCACCTTCAGCGCCGACTTGGCCGTGCGCTTGCCGTTGCGGGTCTGCAGCATCCAGAGCCGGCCCTGTTCGACCGTGAACTCGATGTCCTGCATGTCGCGATAATGGCTCTCCAGCGTGTTCACCACCGTGACGAACTGGCCGAACACCTCGGGCATGGCCTCTTCCATCGAGGGGGCGGTCTCGCCCATCTCCTCGCGGCCGACCTTGGTCAGGCTCTGCGGCGTGCGGATGCCCGCGACGACGTCCTCGCCTTGCGCGTTGATCAGGAACTCGCCGTACAGGCGCGCCTCGCCGGTCGAGGGGTTGCGGGTGAAGGCCACGCCCGTCGCGGACGTCTCGCCCATGTTTCCGAACACCATCGACTGGACGCTGACGGCCGTGCCCCAGCTTTCGGGGATGTCGTGCATGCGGCGATAGAATTTGGCCCGATCGTTCATCCAGCTGGCGAAGACGGCGCCGATCGCGCCCCACAACTGGTCCTTCGGGTCCTGCGGGAAGGCGTGGCCCAGTTCGCGCTCGACCACGGCCTTGTAGTCGGCGACCACCTTCTGCCAGTCCTCAGCCGTCAGGTCGGTGTCGACCGTGACGCCCAGACGATCCTTGTGCTGGTCCAGCACCTCTTCGAAATCGTCGTGGCTGAGGCCCAGCACCACGTTGGAATACATGGTGATGAAGCGGCGATAGGAGTCGAAGGCGAAGCGGCGATCGCCCGACAGGGTCGCCAGACCCTCGACCGTCTGGTCGTTCAGGCCCAGGTTCAGCACCGTGTCCATCATGCCCGGCATGGACGCCCGCGCGCCCGACCGCACCGAGACCAGCAGCGGATTGCTCACGTCGCCGAACACCTTGCCGACGATGCCCTGAACCTTCTCCAGCGCGGCCTGCACCTGGGTCTCCAGATCGGCCGGATAGGTTTCGTTATTGGCGTAATAGTGGGTGCAGACTTCGGTGGTGACGGTGAAGCCCGGCGGCACCGGCAGGCCCAGGGACGACATCTCGGCCAGATTGGCGCCCTTGCCGCCTAGAAGGTTCTTCATCGACGCATCGCCGTCGGCGGAGCCTCCGCCGAAGCCGTACACCCACTTGGTCATCTTGCAGTCCCTGAGCTTTTCGGATCGTCCGGCGGGTTCGCCCCGCTCGCACATGCAGCACGATCTAGCGCGGAGGAACCGGCTTGGCCATGGCGGATGTAACAATCCGTGACCGGACGGGCCGTTTCCTTGACGGCGAGCGTGCACAACCTTGACATCCTTGTCCCCTCCCCATGGAATGGGGAGGGAGACGGCGAAGCCGTGGAGGGGTTCTTGACGAACGACGGCTCCGTCTCACGCGCTCGCATTCTGCGTCGCGCTCTGACGCCGCCCGAAGCCCGACTTTGGGTCAACCTGCGCCGCCGCGCGCTGGGTGGTCTGAAGTTCCGCCGCCAGCATCCGGTCGGCGTCTATGTGCTGGACTTCTATTGCGCAGAGGCGATGCTGGCGGTCGAAGTGGATGGCGAAAGCCACGAGGGTCGTGGCGAGCACGATGCGCGACGCACGCGGTGGCTTGCGACCCAAGGCATTGCTGTCATCCGCGTCTCCGCGGAACAGGTGCGGGTGCATCTCGGTGACGTTCTCGATTTCATCGCCGACAAGGCGAGAGAGCGCATTCAAAGCTAACACATCCGTCTCCTCCCCATTCCATGGGGAGGTGGCTCGGAGCGCAGCGGAGAGACGGAGGGGTTCATCACCACATCGCAGGTTTGGGACGTCAAAAGCCCCTCCACCACTTCGTGGTCCCCCTCCCCACAATTGGGGAGGAGACGATGCGGCCCCTACCCCGCGATCTGGCCGAAGTCGGCGACCTGGCCCATCACGTCGCGGACCTGACCCAGCAGTTTCAGGCGGTTGTCGCGTTCGGCCGGGATGTCGGAGTTGACCATGACCGCCTCGAAGAAGCCGTCCACCGGGGCGCGCAGGGCGGCGAGGGCCGTCATGGCGGCGGCGAAGTCCTCGGTTTCCAGCGCGGCCTCGACGGCGGTGCGGGCGGCGCCGACGGCGAAGGCCAGGGTGGTCTCAGCCTCGGGTTGGTTCGCAAGGCCGGTCTGGACCATGCCGGTCGGCAGGGGGCCTTTCTTCTCTTCAGCGCGCAGGATGTTGGAGGCGCGCTTGTAGCCGGCCAGCAGATTGGCCCCGTCGTCCGTGGCCAGGAAGGCGGCCAGCGCCTCCACCCGACGCACGATCCGCACCAGATCGTCGTCGCCTAGGGCGAAGACGGCAGCGACGAGGTCGTGGCGCTGGCCACGGTCGCGGAGAAGGACGGTCAGACGGTCAGCAAAGAAGGCAAGTAGGTCGCCCGCAAGCGGCTGCAACTTCTTCCCGATCTCCGCGCGCTGTTTGCGGAGGCTCTCAGGAATTTCTGTTCCCCGCCCCTCAGCCTCCCAGAGGCTGATTGGATAGTTCACCAGACCTTCGAGAACCTCCGGAAGAGAGCGTTCCAACTCGGCAAGCTCGCCAATCGTTTGGCCCGGTGCAAGACTGTAGAAGCCATCTTTGAAGGAGCTCAGGTACCTGTCAACCGTCCCATCCTGGGTTACGATATACCCCCAGACGCCTACTCGCTTCATCTCTCCGACGAACGAGAGGATTTCCTGCATAGATCCAGCAGCGCCAATTAGCTCGGTTCGAGGGAAATCCCGAAGGTTCATGTGCTCAAAGTTGATAAGCGCCGTTTCGGTAAACACCTCAATCAGAGACGCCCGCACCCCATTCTCCAGCAACAACCGGATCACGCCCAACGCCGCTCTCCGCAGAGCGAACGGGTCCTTCGACCCCGTGGGCTTTTCGTCGATGGCGAAGAAGCCGACCAGGGTGTCCAGCTTGTCGGCCAGGGCGACGGCGACCGTGACGGGCGCGGTCGGGACCGTGTCGGCGGGGCCTTGCGGCTTGTAGTGGTCGCGCACGGCGTCGGCGACGGCGTCGGAATGGCCGGCGAGACGGGCGTAGTATCCGCCCATGATCCCCTGCAGTTCCGGGAATTCGCTGACCATGCCCGACAACAGGTCGGCCTTGGATAGGCGGGCGGCGGTTTCGGCCTCGTCGGCGTCGGCGCCGACCAGCGGGGCGATCTCGCGGGCAAGCGCCGCGATGCGTTCGACCCGCTCGGCCAGCGTGCCCAGCTTGGCGTGGAAGGTGACGCCGGACAGTTTGGCGTTCCAGGCGTCGAAGCCGACCTTCTGGTCCTCCTCCCAGAAGAAGCGGGCGTCGTTCAGGCGGGCGGACAGCACGCGGCTGTTGCCGGCGGCCAGGGCCTTGCCGCCGTCGGTGGCCTCGACATTGGCGACGACCAGGAAGTTGGGGGCCAGGCCCTCCTTGGACGGATCGCGGACGGCGAAATATTTCTGGTGGACCTTCATCGACAGACGCACGACTTCCAGCGGCAGGGCCAGGAACTGCGGGTCCATGTCGCCCAGGATCGGCGTCGGCCATTCCGCCAGACCCGCCACCTCGTCCAGCAGGCCGTCGTCATCGACCAAAGCCAGCCCCCGCGCGGCGCAGGCGGCCCTGGCCTGTTCCAGAATCCGCAGCTTGCGGTCGGCCACGTCGATCAGGACGAAGTTCTTCTCCAGCTGGGCGCGGTAGTCGGCGAAGTCGCTGACCCGCAAGGGGGCGCCCGAACCCATGAAGCGGTGCCCCTCGGTGATCGCGTCGGACGCAATGCCGTCGATCTCGAACGGGACCACCGCCCCGTCGAAGATGCACAGGATGCGTTTGATCGGCCGCACCCAGCGCAGGCTTCCCGTGCCCCAGCGCATCGACTTGGGCCAGGGGAAGGCGCGCACGATCTGATCGACCGTCTCGGCGACCAGATCGGCGGTCGCGCGCCCCTTGGACGACAGGACGGCGAACAGGACGCCGTCGCGCTCCACCAGCTGTTCGCGGCTCAGGCCGGTCTTCCTCAGAAAGCCTTCCAGCGCCTGGGGCGGGGCTGAGGCTTTCGGTCCCTTGACCTCTTCCTCGCGGTCGGGCGTGGCGGCGGGCAGGCCGTCGATCACCAGCGTCAGGCGGCGCGGTCCGGCATAGGTGGTCAGCGCGTCCCACGTCAGGCCAGCGGCCTTCAGACGCTCGGTCGCCATCCGCTCCAGGTCGCGCGCGGCGCCCTGCTGCATCCGGGCGGGGATTTCTTCGGAGAAGATTTCAAGGAGGAGTTGGGGCATCAGGGTCTCAAATCTGTCCGCTCATCCCCGCGAAGGCGGGGACCCAGCGCTTTGGGCGCACAACCGGCGCCGTATGGGCTTCAACCGCAATCCTAGACATCGCGCCTCGCGACAGGACTGGGTCCCCGCCTTCGCGGGGATGAGCGGAAGGGAAAATCACGCCGTTTTCCGCTCTTGTTCGACGTAAGCGAGGGCGCAGGCTTTGCAGAGTTCGCGGATGCGGCCGATGTAGCTCTGACGTTCGGCCACGGCGATGGCGCCGCGCGCATCCATCAGGTTGAACAGGTGGCTGGCCTTCAGCACCTGATCATAGGCGGGCAGGACCAGGGGCTGGCCCTGCGGCCCGCGCATGTCCAGAAGGCGCTGAACCTCGGACACCATGTCCTCGAACCGGCGCTTCAGCCCGTCCACGTCATAGCCGTGGAAGTTGGCCTCTGACTGCTGGCGCTCGTTCTCCAGGAACACCTCGCCATAGGTCAGACCCTCCTTGGTGAACTTCAGGTCGTACACATTGTCCACGCCCTGCACATACATGGCCAGACGCTCCAGCCCGTAGGTCAGCTCGCCCGACACCACATCGACCTCGATGCCGCCGACGCCCTGGAAATAGGTGAACTGCGTCACCTCCATCCCGTCGCACCAGACCTCCCAGCCCAGCCCCCAGGCGCCGACGGTGGGGTTTTCCCAGTCGTCCTCGACGAAGCGGATATCGTGCAGTTTCGGGTCGATGCCGATGGCGGCCAGCGACCCCAGATACAGTTCCTGCAGATTGTCCGGGTTCGGCTTCAGTATGACCTGATACTGGTAATAGTGCTGGAGCCGGTTGGGGTTCTCGCCATAGCGGCCGTCGCCGGGACGGCGGCTGGGCTGGACATAAGCGGCCTTCCACGGCTTTTGCCCCAAGGCGCGCAGGACGGTCGCCGGGTGCAGCGTCCCCGCCCCCACCTCGATGTCATAGGGTTGCAGGATGGCGCAGCCCTGATCGCCCCAATAGCGGTGAAGGGTCAGGATCAGGTCCTGAAACGCGAGCGGCTCAGTCGGGGTGGTCAAATCGGGCTCGGGAGGGGCTGCAAAAAAGACGGCGGACCATAGGGCCCGCCGCCTCTCGCTTCAACACGCCGCGTCCCTACATTCTGCGGCGGACGCGGATCGGTCCGTTTCAGGGCTGCGCCGCCAGCCGGGTCGACTGAACCCAGGCGGTCGGATGATGGTCGGCCAGGGCGACAGCCGCCGCCCTGGCGGCCTCGACAGTGGGATAGAAGCCAGCCACCGTCGCGCCGGACCCGGACATCCGCGTCAAGGCGACGTCGGGCGTGGCGGCGACGGCGTCGAGGGCGTCGGCGATGGCGGGCGTCAGGGCCACAGCCGGCGCCTCTAGATCATTGCGCTGGGCCGACAGCCAGTCGATCACGCCGCCGACGCTCCAGTCTGCGGGCGGCGCGGGGCGGTCCGCCGACGCGACAGGACCGGCGTCATAGGCCCGGTAGACGCCGCCGGTGGGCGACGGGACGCCCGGATTGAACAGGACGACCGGCAGGGGCGGCAAACGCGGTTCGTCGGTCAGCAAATCGCCGCGCCCCTCGGCCCAGGCGCTCCGCATCCGCAGGCACATGGGACCATCTGCGCCGACCACGGCCGCCACCGCCTCAAGCCCCGCATCATCAATGTCGAGCGCCAGGACTTCGCGCGCCAGCTTCAGCGCCGCGCCCGCGTCGGACGATCCGCCGCCCAGACCCGCCGCGATGGGCAGCCGCTTGTCCAGCACCAGCTTCAACCCCGGCTCGCCTACACCCGTCGCCTCGCCCAGCCGCCGCAGGGCCCGCAGGATCAGATTGTCCCCGTCGCCCGACAGGCCGCCCGCGAAGGGACCGACGATATCCAGCGACAGCCGCGCGGCGGGCTGAGCCGACACCCGGTCGCCCACATCGGCGAAGGCGACCAGACTGCTGAGCGGATGATAACCGTACCCGTCCACGAGCCCGACATGCAGGAACAGATTGATCTTGGCCGGGGCCAGGGCGGTGCGGACGGTCATGGGCGCTGACTAACCCAAGCCCTTGCACATTTCATCCGCTCATCCCCGCGAAAGCGGAGGCCAGTGCTTTCGCGCCACCCAGAGAACTCTCCATTCGTCATTCCGGGGCTGAGCGCAGCGAAGAACCCTTCGGACGCCCCGGAATGACGGTTCAGCGCCGTGCGCGGATCAGTTGGAGACGCCGCCCGTCGAACCCGGCTTATCCAACCCGTCGGCGATCTTGCGTTCGACTTCGGCGCGGCGTTCGTCGTCGGGGTCCAGCACCAGGACGCGGTTCCACAGCCAGACGGCCTCGCGCTGGCGGCCCACCTTCCAATAGGCGTCGCCCAGGTGGTCGTTGATCTCGGCGTTGGCCGGCTCCTTGTCGACGGCCTGTTCCAGGTTGTCGACGGCGGTCTCGTACTGGCCCTGTTTGAACTGGGCCCAGCCCAGCGAGTCCTGGATGTTGCCGTTGTCGGGTTCCAGCGCATGGGCGCGGGCGATCATGGCGGCGCCTTCCTGGATCCGCAGCCCCTTGTCCACCCACAGATAGCCCAGATAGTTCAGCATGTCGGCGTCGTTGGGCGCGGCCTGAAGCGCGGCCCACAGTTCGGCCTCGGCCTCAGTCGTGCGGTTCAGCGCCTCATAGGCGGCGCCGCGCAGGAAGTGGACGCTGGCGCCCTGATCGGCCGTGTTCAGCACCGGGCCGTCCAGCAGGGCCAGCGCCTCTTCATGCTGCTTCAACTGCATCAGCTGACCGGCCAGAACCAGGGCGATCTGGCGATTGTCGGGGCTGGCGGCCGAGGCCCGGCGCAGTTCGGTCAGGGCGTCCTGCGACTGCCCCTCCTCCTCCAGGCTGACGGCCATCTGGGCGCGGGCGGCGGCGTAAAGGGTCGCATCCCCGGCCCCCACGCGCGACAGGGCGGCGCGGGCCGAGCTTTTCAGCCCGGCGCGGGCCAGGACCTGGGCCAGCTGATATTCGGTCTCGTCGGCGGGATAGAGGTTTTGCGCCAGGCGCAGATAGACGGCGGCGAATTCGTTGCCCCGCTCGGCCGAGGCCTGGGCGGCGGCGGTGATCAGGGACTGGGATGCGCCCTCGCGCAGATCGGGCAAGACGGGGGCCCGTCCGCCCGTCTCGGCCCGTTGCAGGGCGCGCGTCACGCCCGGATCGACCGGCTGGACGGCCATGGCCGCGCGATAGAGGGCGATGGCCTCGTCGCGGCGGCCGCGCCGCTCCATGAACTCGCCATAGGGGCGTTTGAACAGGGCGCCGATGGTCGGAGCATCGGCCGCCGCCTTCAGTTCGACCTCCGCCTCGGCGTATTTGCGGCGGCGCTCAAGCAGGGCCGCGCGATTGATGCGGGCGAAGGCCAGGGTCAGCGGGTCGCCGGCGGTCGGCGCGGGCTGCAGCGCGCGGGTCCAGTCGCCGGCCGCCGCCGCGATCCACGGCGAGACCAACAGGCCGGCGCGGGCGTGCGGCGCCCCGATCGGCTGGGCCGCCAGGGCGGCGTCGGCGGCGCGGGCGTCGCCGTGGGCGTAATCCTGAACCAGCCGCACCAAGCGCCCGCCCTCGACGAAGGCAGGCGACGCCGTGGCGTCGGTCGGGGCCAGGGCCGCCGCGACATCCAGGTCGCCGGTCAGAAGCGCGGAGGTGAAGGCCTGTTCGCGCACGCGGGGCTGTTCCGGCGCCAATCGCTCGGCCTGGGCCAGATAGTCGGAGCCTTGCGCGCCCTCCCCCTGCATCAGGGCCAGCTTGCCGGCCAGATACAGACCATAGGCGCTGCGGCCCTCGGCGTTGGTGGGGATGGGTGCCCAGACCGCCGGAATGGCCGGCGTCGCGGGCGTGTCGGTGATGATGATGTGCGGATCGGGCGCCGCATCCGGCGTGGTCGGCGTTTCCTGACCGGGAATGGGCTGGCCCGGCTCCAGGATCACAGCCGGCGGATGGCTTTGCGGCGTCGGGGCAGGCGGCGTCGTGTCCTGGGCCGAAGCGTGACCAGCAAGCGCCACGGCGAGCACGGTCAGGGAGGCGGCGAACAGGCGGGAACGGGAAGCGATCATGCCCGGACCCTTCACGGTTTCATCCGCCCCCGCAAGGGGACAATGCCCCTCTATCTTTTCCGCTCATCCGCGCTTTCGCGGGGATGAGCGGGCCATAGGATGCGTGAAGGGACCCTACATATTCGGATAGTTGGGGCCGCCGCCGCCCTCGGGCGTGGTCCAGACGATGTTCTGCGACGGGTCCTTGATGTCGCAGGTTTTGCAGTGGACGCAGTTCTGGGCGTTGATGACGAAGCGCGGATCGGCCTTGGCCGCCTCGTCGCCATAGACGACCTCATAAACGCCCGCCGGGCAGTACAGCCGCGCCGGCTCGCCGTATTCGGGCAGATTGACCCGGATCGGGATCGACGGGTCCAGCAGCTTCAGGTGCGCCGGCTGGTCTTCGGCGTGATTGGTGTTAGAGATGAACACCGACGACAGCTTGTCGAACGACAGCTTCCCGTCCGGCTTGGGATACTGGATCGGCTTGTGGTTCGCCGCCCGTTCGGTCGAGGCGGCGTCGGTCTTCTCGTGCTTCAGCGTCGGGATCGGGGACCAGCCGCCCAAGAGGGTGCGGCACCACATGTCGATCATGCCGAACGCCCCGCCCAGGGTCGTGCCGAACTTCGACAACAGCGGCTTGGCGTTGCGAACGACCGACAGCTCCTTATGGACCCAGCTCTTTTCGAAGGCCGTTTGATATTCGACCAGTTCGTCGCCCGACCGCCCGGCCTGAACCGCCTCATAGGCGGCGTCGGCGGCCAGCATGCCGGTCTTCATGGCGTTGTGACTGCCCTTGATGCGCGGCACGTTCACGAAGCCGGCCGAACAGCCGATCAGGGCGCCGCCGGGGAAGCTGAGTTTCGGGATCGACTGCAGCCCGCCCTCGGTGATGGCCCGCGCGCCGTAGGAGATGCGGGTCCCGCCCTCCAGGTGCTTGGCGATGTCGGGATGGTGCTTGAACCGCTGGAACTCGTCGAACGGCGAGAGGAAGGGGTTCTTGTAGTTCAGGTGGACGACATAGCCGACGGCCACGTAGCGGTCGCCGAAATGATACAGGAAGCTGCCGCCGCCGGTGTGTTCGTCCAGCGGCCAGCCGGTCGTGTGCTGGGCCAGGCCCGGCTGGTGCTGTTCGGCCGGCACCTGCCAAAGCTCCTTCAGGCCGATGCCGTATTTCTGGGGCGACCTGCCGTCCTGAAGCTTGTGGCGGGCGATGATGGTCTTGGCCAACGAGCCGCGCACGCCCTCGGCGATGAAGACATATTTGCCGTGCAGTTCGATGCCGGGCTGGAAGTCGTCGGTCGGCTTGCCCTCGCGGTCGATGCCGAACACCCCGGCGACGACGCCCTTGACCCGTCCCGTCTCATCGTCCCAGACCACATGGCTGGCGGCCATGCCGGGATAGACCTCGACGCCCAGCGCCTCGGCCTGCTCGCCCAGCCAGCGCGTGACATTGCCCAGAGAGGCGATGTAGCAGCCGTGGTTGTGCATGAAGGGCGGCAGCAGCGGCATCGGCAGGGGCGCCGACCCCTGCGGCCCCAGCAGCAGGAAGCGATCCTTCGTCACCGGCGTCTCCAGCGGCGCGCCGCGTTCCTTCCAGTCGGGGAACAGTTCGTTCAGTGCCTTGGGGTCGATAACGGCGCCCGACAGGATGTGGCCGCCGACCTCGGCCGCCTTTTCCAGCACGGCGACGCTGACCTCCTTGCCGTCCTTTTCCGCACGCTGCTTCAGGCGGATGGCGGCCGACAGGCCCGCCGGGCCGCCGCCGACGATCACGACATCGTAGTCCATCACCTCGCGCTCGACGCCGTTCAGCGCCTCCAGCGGCGGCAGATTGTCGATGATGGCGTCCTGACGGGCGTTCTTGGCGCCGCCTTCGATGACGTCTTCGGCCATATTTCCCCCTGAATCCCGGTTGTCCGTGTGGTTATGCCGCTTATCGGAAGGTGACGCGAGGGCGGTCAAGGCCTATCGGTACCCTGGACCATGAACGCGCAACCCCATGACATCGCTGCAGTCGAAAGCCTGCTCGCCTTCTGGCGAGATGCGGGGGTCGACGCCTGCTATGGCGATGCGCCGGTCGATCACACCCATATCGCGCCGCCCCCGGCGGTTAAGGCGGTGCTGCGCGCGACCGCCTCGGTCGCCCCGCCCCTGGCCGGACACGCCGCCGAGGACGCGGCGGCCGAG
This sequence comes from Candidatus Brevundimonas colombiensis, assembly GCA_029202665.1. Lineage (NCBI taxonomy): Bacteria > Pseudomonadati > Pseudomonadota > Alphaproteobacteria > Caulobacterales > Caulobacteraceae > Brevundimonas > Candidatus Brevundimonas colombiensis. The sequence continues at coordinate 1,809,094 of CP119326.1, read as the reverse complement.
GCCCGTCGGCTGGCCGCGGGCGCCGCGACGCTTCAGGATCTGGCCGCCGCCGTCGCCGCCTTCGAGGGCTGTCCCCTGCGCGGCATGGGCGCGACCCAGTCGGTGTTCGGGCGCGGCAATCCCAACGCCCCGGTCCTGATCGTCGGCGAAGGCCCCGGCGCGGAAGAGGATCGGATGGGCCAGCCCTTTGTGGGCAAGGCCGGTCAGTTGCTGGACCGGATGCTGGCGGCGGCGGGCCTGACGGACAAGGTCTTCATCACCAACACCGTCTTCTGGCGCCCGCCCGGCAACCGCACGCCCAGCCCGCAGGAGCAGGCGGTCTGCGCCCCCTTCGTCGACCGCGCCTTCGCCCTGCTGAAGCCGCGCGCGGTGCTGCTGCTGGGCGCCGCTTCGTCCAAGTCCGTGCTTCAGGCCGAGGAAGGGATCATGAAGCTGCGCGGGCGCTGGCACGAATGGCGGCTGGCGGAAGGCGGCGTTTCCGCCCCCGTCATGCCGACCCTGCACCCGGCCTTCCTGCTGCGTCAGCCCCAGGCCAAGCGTCAGGTCTGGGCCGATCTGCTTTCGCTGGCGGTTCGCCTTGAAACGGACTCGGTTGAAGAACAAGGCTAACGGCGGCATTGTGACATGCTGACGACCATCGCCATACACGCGCCGCCTTTGTGCTTATGAAGGACGGCCGTCGCCAACGAGGGGGCCGCCGCTTATGCACCTGTTCCGCCGCGCGTTTCTTGCGCCGACGCTGGCTGTCGCCGTCTGCGCCGTATCGTGCGCGGCCTTGGCCGAGACGCCCTATGCCGGTTCAACGGCCGATTCGAGCGCCGGTTCCGGCCGCCCCGTCGCCCTCAGCTCCGCCGACCGGATTTCCTATACGACCGCCTTCGACGCTCTGCGGCGCGGCGACATCGAGACGGCGCGGACCTCGGCCCGCCAGGCCCAGGACCGTGTTCTGCTGGGCCAGGTCGAGTTCGAGAGCCTGTTCCACCCCGATCACGTCGCCACCTATGAAGAGCTGACGGCCTGGCTTGAGACCTATTCCGACCTGCCCTGCGCCGACCGCGTCTATACGCTGGCGCTGCGTCGCCGTCCGGACGGCGCGCCCGAGCCGACGCGCCCCGGCGGCGTGATCGGCCGGACGTGGAACAGCCTGGTGACGGCCGTTTCCGGCGGCGGCGGGGTCGACGATCCGGCCAAGGCGGCGCGGGTCGCCTACAATAACGACGACCTGACCGGCGCCTCGGCGGTCGGTCGCCAGATCGGCGACTGGTGGACGGTCGGCCTGGCGGAATGGCGGCTGGGCCAGTTCCACGAAGCCTTTTCCGCCTTCGAACGCGTCGCCAATGATCCGACCGAGGACCCGTGGGTGCGCGCCGGCGCCGCCTACTGGACCGCGCGGGCGGCGTCGCAGTCCGGCCGCCAGGACCGAGTCAACGAATACCTGCATCTGGCCGGTCAGTGGCCCGCCACCTTCTATGGCCAGATCGCCCTGCGTCAGCTGGGCGAGGAGCCGACCATCGAGAACATGGGGCCGCGCGCCTATGAAGCCGAGCCGCGCCTGCGCCGCGCCGCCTATGTGCCCCAGAGCGCCAGCGTCGAGGCGACAGCGCTGGAGGCCTTCGTCCAGACCGACGCCCGCGCCCGCCGCACCGTCGCCTTCTACGAGGTCGGCCGCCGGGCCGACGCCGAGACCGAACTGCGCTCCAACCTGCGCACCGCCGTCGGCGACGCCGCCAGGATGTGGACCGCCCTGGCCCGCGCCATCCTGCCGGTGAACACCGCCGCCGAGGCCAGCCGCATCGACGCGACCCGCTATCCGATGCCCGACCTAACGCCCGAGGGCGGCTTCGTCATCGAAAAGGCGCTGGTCTATGCGCTGGCTCGCAAGGAGACCGACTTCAACGCCACAGCCCGCTCCAGCGTCGGCGCCTATGGGCTGATGCAGGTGATGCCGACGACGGCGGCGGAGCTGAGCGGAGACCGGGGCTTCGTCAGCAATCCGACCCGTCTGTTCGATCCGGCGGTCAATCTGCGGCTGGGCCAGGCCTATATCAACCGGATGCTGGCCCTGCCCGCCTTCCAGGGCGATCTGCTGCGGGCCGTGGCCTCCTACAACGCCGGACCGGGCCCGATGCTGGCGGCGGTCAGGAAGCTGGGACCGGACGCCGATCCTCTGCTGCTGATCGAGACCATCGACGTGCCCCAGGCCCGCGACTATGTCGAAAAGGTCGTGGCCAGCTACTGGATCTATCAGCGGATGTTCGGCGGGCCGTTGAAGACGCTGGACGCCCTGGCCTCGGGCGCCCGGGCCGCGCCGATCGCCCTGGATTACGTCGCCCCGCCGCCTCAGGCCGAGCCGGTGCTGATCGCCCAAGCCAGCGCCGTCGGCGGCGAGCGATAGCCGCCTAGAAGATCGCCACCAGCAGACTGGCCCAGAAGGCCGCGCCGATCAGGGCGGCCAGACCATAACCCACGACCGGATGCATGACGCGCGGCGCCGCGACCTCGGTCTGGGGTTGGATGATCGGCATGGCCGGGTGGGTCATCTGACAGGTCCGCATGTGGGGTTCGCCGCGCCTTCAAGGTAACGGCGTCAGCTTAACGCGCCGTCTGCCGAAATGGTTCTCGGGCAATTAGGATTGAACCCCAGCCTCGACCTCCCACTGCCTGAAATCAGGGTGCGCCAGAAGGGCCGCCAGATAGTCGGCGCCCACGCCGTCGTCGCCGTGATCGGCCAGATCGATCTGGAAATGGCGCAGCCGGGCCGCAACCGGCGTATAGAAGACATCGGCGATGCAGCGCCTTGAGAACAGCCAGGGGCCGCCTTGGCCGAAGCGCGCCCGCATCTGGCCGAACAGCGCCACGAGCCGGGCCAGATCGCGGTCCAGCGCCGGATCGGACGGCGTCGCGGCCCGAGCGTCGCCCACCATGGGATGATCCGGCCCCGTGCCGCAGATGCTGCGAAGCGCCACGAAGCCGGAGTGCATCTCGGCCGCAACCGAACGCGCCACGGCCCGCGCCGAGGCGTCGGCAGGCCACAGCCCGGCCTGCGGATAGGTCTCGGCCGCCCACTCGGCGATCGCCAGAGTGTCCCAGATCACCTCGCCCCCGACCCGCAGCACGGGCACGAAGCCGGACGGCGACAGCCGTTCCAGCGCGGCCTTGTGTTCGGGCGTGTCATAGCGGGCGTCGATCACGGCGAAGTCGGCGCCGGTCATCTTCATCGTCAGCCAGCCGCGCAGCGACCAGGTGGAATAGGCGGGCGGCCCGATGATCAATTCCATGACAACCCTCTCCGACCTCTAATGGGCGGACGCCAGTTTCAGCACGATCAGGCCCGACGCCACCAGGGTCACGCCCGCGATCCTGAGCGGCGTCAGCGGCTCGCCCAGGAAGACCGCCCCGACCGCGAAGGCGCCCACGGCCCCGATGCCGGTCCAGATGGCGTAGGCCGTGCCCAGCGGCAAGGTCTTCATCGCCATGGACAGCAGGCCGAACGACCCGATCATGAAGACGATCATCCCCACCGTCGGCCACGGGCGCGTGAACCCGACCGACGCCTTCATCAGAAAGGCCCAGACCACTTCGAGCAGACCGGCGAAAAGAAGAAACACCCAGGCCATGACATATCTCCCTGCATGGCGCCGGGTCGTCCCGGCGTTGATCCCATGTGGGGGAGGTCGTCCTCCTGAATGCGCGCTCAATGTGGGACAGGCGCGCGTAAAGTCAAGGCCGGGGCCCGGCGAACCTTGACTCCGGGGGCTGTCGGACCGACACGACCCGCCCATGATCACGCGCTATTCCCGCCCCGTCGCCGCCGCCCTCTGGTCGCAAGAGACCAAGTACAAAATCTGGTTCGAGATCGAGGCCCACGCCGCCACCAAGATGGCCGAGCTGGGCGTCATCCCGACCGAGGCGGCCCAGGCCATCTGGGCCAAGGGCGAGAACGCGACCTTCGACGCCGACCGCATCGACGAGATCGAACGCACCACCAAGCACGACGTCATCGCCTTCCTGACGCACGTGGCCGAGATCGTCGGCGACGAGGCCCGCTTCCTGCACCAGGGCATGACCTCCTCGGACGTGCTGGACACCTGTTTCGCGGTTCAGCTGGCCCGGTCGTCGGACCTGCTGATCGAGGGCGTGGACCGGGTTCTGGCCGCGCTGGAAACCCGCGCCAAGGAGCATAAATACACCCCGACCGTGGGCCGGTCGCACGGCATCCACGCCGAGCCCGTCACCTTCGGCCTGAAGCTGGCCGGCTATCACGCCGAGTTCCAGCGGGCCAAGCGCCGCCTGATCACCGCCAAGGAAGAGATCGCCACCTGCGCCATCTCGGGCGCCGTCGGCACATTCGCCAATGTCGATCCGGCGGTCGAAGCCTATGTGGCCGAAAAGATGGGTCTGCAGGTCGAGCCGGTCTCGACCCAGGTGATCCCGCGCGACCGCCACGCCGCCTTCTTCGCCGCGCTTGGCGTCGTCGCCAGTTCGGTCGAACGCCTCGCTGTCGAAATCCGCCATCTTCAACGCACCGAAGTCCTCGAAGCCGAAGAGTTCTTCGACAAGGGCCAGAAGGGCTCGTCGGCCATGCCGCACAAGCGCAACCCGATCCTGACCGAGAACCTGACCGGACTGGCCCGTCTGGTGCGTTCGGCAGTCACGCCCGCGATGGAAAACGTCGCCCTGTGGCACGAGCGCGACATCAGCCATTCCTCGGTCGAACGCGGCATCGGCCCGGACGCCACCATCCACCTGGACTTCGCCCTGCACCGCCTGGCGAACGTGGTCGAGCGGCTGAACGTCTATCCCGAGAACATGCAGAAGAACATCGACCGCCTGGGCGGTCTGGTTCATTCGCAACGGGTCATGCTGGCCCTGACCCAGGCGGGCATCTCGCGCGAGGCCGCCTATGCCGCCGTGCAGGAAAACGCCATGAAGGTCTGGCGCGGCGAAGGCGCCTTCCTGGACTTCCTCAAGGCCGACGAACGCGTCACCCTGCCCCACGACCAGCTCGAAGCCCTGTTCGACCTCGGCTATCACACCAAGAACGTGGACGTGGTGTTCAAGCGGGTGTTCGGAGACTGAGTGTCCAACCCGCGCCGCATCGGCTTTGATCCCATTGTCGATGCGGACACGCGCCTGCTGATCCTGGGCAGTCTGCCGGGGGACGCGTCTCTCAAGGCGGCGCAGTATTATGGCCATCCCCGCAACGGCTTCTGGCGGCTGATTGGCGGGGTGTTGGGCGAAGACCTGCCCGCCCTGCCCTATGAGCAGCGTCTGGCGCGGTTGAAGACGCGAGGCGTCGGGCTGTGGGACGTAATCGCCTCGGCGGAGCGGTCGGGCAGTCTGGATGCGGCCATCCACTCGCCCGAGGCCGCTGACCTGCGCGGACTGATCGCAAGCCTGCCGGAATTGCGCGCGGTCGCCTTCAATGGCGGGCTGGCGGCCAGGCTTGGGCGGCGCATTCTGAGCAGCCTGGATGGGGTCGAACTGGTCGATCTGCCGTCATCCAGCCCCGCCCATGCAATATCTTTGTCGGCAAAGTCGCAAACCTGGGCCATACTGGGGAAGTTTCTCCCGGATAAGCCTGCCGACTGATGATCCTGACCCTTTCCTGCCCTGACCGCCACGGCATCGTCGCGGCGGTTTCCTCATTTCTGCTGGCGCGCGACGCCAATATTTCGGACGCGCAGCAGTTCGGCGACGCCTTCAGCGCCACCTTCTTCATGCGGGTCGTGTTCGAGCCTGCCGAGGGCGACGTCGAGGCCACGGTCCGCGAGGCCTTTGCGCCGCTGGCCGAACGGTTCCAGATGGACTGGACCCTGCGCGGCGCCGAACCGCGCAAGGTGATGATCCTGACGTCGCGGTTCGATCATTGTCTGGCGGACCTGCTGTACCGCTGGCGGATCGACGAACTGCCGATGCAGGTGACCGCCATTGTATCGAACCATCCGCGCGAGCTGATCGGCCATGTCGATCTGGGCGATCTGCCCTTCCATCACCTGCCGCTGAAGGCCGGGGACGCCGCCGCCAAGGCCGAGCAGGAACTGATGCTGCTACGCCTGATCGAGGAGACCGGCACGGAGCTGGTCGTGCTGGCGCGCTACATGCAGATTCTGTCGGACGACCTCAGCCGGGCGCTGGCGGGACGCTGCATCAACATCCACCACTCCTTCCTGCCGGGGTTCAAGGGCGCCAAACCCTATCATCAGGCCCATGCGCGGGGCGTGAAGGTGATCGGCGCCACGGCCCACTATGTCACGCCCGACCTGGACGAAGGCCCGATCATCGAACAGGACGTCGAGCGGATCAGCCACCGCGACACGCCCGAAGACCTGATCCGCAAGGGCCGCGACATCGAACGCCGCGTACTGGCGCGCGCCGTCCGCCGCCATCTGGAAGACCGCGTTTTGCTGCATGGCGCAAAGACGGTGGTGTTCGAAGACTAAGGGGTGAAACCGCGATGTCTTGTCGCGCGACACGCATCCTTTCGCCTCTCCCAAACGTAACGTTCCCGTTACCGCCTCGTGAGCGGCAAATAGGGAACGAAACATCATGACCAATCTTCGCAATCTCATGCTCGTCGCCGTGTCCGGCGGAGCGCTGATGGCGCTGGGCGCCTGCAACAACAACGAGCCGGCCAAGACCGCCCCGGCGGAATCGACCGCCATGGCGCCGGCCGAGGGCGCAGCCATGTCTCCCGCCACCGATCCGATGGTCGGCGGCGCGGCGATGAGCCCGAACGACACCATCGTCGCCAACGCCTCCAAGGCCTCGAACCTGACCACCCTGGTCTCGGCCGTCAAAGCCGCCGGTCTGGTCGACACCCTGCAGGGCGCAGGCCCCTTCACGGTCTTTGCGCCCGACAACGCCGCCTTCGAGAAGATCCCCGAGGCGACGCGCACCAGCCTGATGCAGCCCGCGATGAAGGCCGACCTGACCAAGATCCTGACCTATCACGTGGTCGCCGGTCGTTTGACCGCCGCCGACATCGCCGCCCAGGCCCAGGCCAACGGCGGGACCGCCACGCTGAAGACGGTTCAGGGCGAAGAACTGAAGGTTTCGGCCGGCTCGAACAATACCTGGGTCATCACCGACGCCAAGGGCGGCAAGTCCACCATCACCCAGGCGGACGTGGCCCAATCGAACGGCATGGTCCACGTCGTGGACACGGTTCTGATGCCGTAAAAAATAATTTGGTTTCGGCGCTTCGGCGCTGAAACCAAAATCGTGCGCCCGTGTTCTTCTGGGGCGCGAGACGCACAGTACGCCGGGTGAGACATCCCCCAACGTCCCCGGCAAAAAGAAAGGGCCGCACTTTCCCCCGGGTGCGGCCCTTTCGAATTCCAGAATGGCCCGAAGGCCGATCGCCTTACTCGCCGGCGCGAATGCCTTCGCGGGCGATTGAGGCCAGTTCGTCGATCTTGGAGCGAATTTCGCCTTCCGATACCGACAGGCCTGAGGCCTTGAAGTCGCCGGCCACCTTGCGGAACACGTCCTCGTCGCCCGGCTGCTCGAAATCGGCGCGCACCACGGCGGCGGCGTATTGATCGGCGCTTTCGCTCGAAAGGCCCATCTTCTCGGCGGCCCACAGGCCCAGCATCCGGTTGCGCCGGGCGATGGCCTTGAACTCCTGCTCCTGATCGAGGACGAACTTGGCCTCGAAGGCCCTTTCCCGATCGTCGAAGGTCGTCATTTCGCTCAGCATAGCTCCGTACGCCCCGCTAACGTCGGGGCACCGGCCGTCTATAGCCCGCCCGGCCATGAACGCAACCTGACTTCCGTCGGGTGGGACGCACTGTCCTCATCGTTCGCCTTCGCCGCCACCTTGTCGGCAGGGCGCGCACGCCTTCCTCATTTGTATCGAAGCCCGCCTTCGGCTAAGGAGACCCGGAACGAGATTGACTGCCCGAACGATTCCAAAACGCGCCGCCAGGACCGGGTCTTGCCCTTCCACTCATGGCCGCGCGATTTTTGTTTCTGGAGGGCGCCCGTAAGCCGGGACCGGACGATGAACAGCAAGCGCAAGAAAATCTACGAAGGCAAGGCCAAGATCCTTTACGAAGGACCCGAGCCCGGCACCCTGATCCAGTATTTCAAGGACGACGCCACCGCCTTCAACGCCCAGAAGAAGGCCGTGCTGGAAGGCAAGGGCGTGGTCAACAATCAGATCAGCGAATTCATCATGTCGCGCCTGAACGGCATCGGCGTGACCAACCACTTCATCAAGCGCCTGAACCTGCGCGAGCAGTTGATCCGCGAAGTCGAGATCATTCCGCTAGAGGTCGTGTGCCGCAACATCGTCGCCGGTTCGATGAGCCAGCGCCTGGGCATCGAGGAAGGCACGCCCCTGCCCCGCTCGATCATCGAATTCTACTACAAGAAGGACGAGCTCAACGACCCAATGGTCACGGAAGAGCATATCACGGCCTTCAACTGGGCCTCGACCCAGGAACTGGACGACATGCTGGCCATGACGGTGCGGGTTAACGACTATCTGTCGGGCATGTTCGGCGCCGTCGGCATCACCCTGGTCGACTTCAAGATCGAGTTCGGCCGCGTGTGGGAAAACGACTTCAGCCGCGTGCTGCTGGCCGACGAGATCAGCCCCGATAGCTGCCGCCTGTGGGACGCCTCCACCGGCGAGAAGCTGGACAAGGACCGCTTCCGCCGCGACCTGGGCAATGTGATCGAAAGCTATACCGAGGTCGCGCGTCGCCTGGGCATCATGAAGGGCATGCCCACGGTGATCCAGGGGGGGCTGCACTGATGGCTAAGGTCAAGGTTCACGTCTTCCTCAAGCCCGGCGTGCTGGACGTTCAGGGCAAGGCCGTAGAAGGCGCCTTGCAGGGCCTGGGCTGGCCCGGCGTGTCCAACGCCCGCGTCGGCAAGCTGATCGAATTCGATCTGACCGGCGTCGAAGACCCCGAAGCAGAAGCGAAGAAGATGTGCGAGCAACTGCTGGCCAATACGGTGATCGAAAGCTACCGGATCGAGGCGGCTTAAGGATCGCGTTTCCATTTCATGGAGAGAAGACGGTTGCATCCTTCGACATCGACGCCAGTTTAGCAGACGGCTTGATCGACGGAGCGCCCATGACCTTCACCCTCACCTCCACCGACATTCAGGACGGCGGCGTGCTGCCGGACGCCCAGGTGCACGCCAAGGGCAACCTGTCGCCGCAGTTGGCATGGTCCGGGGCGCCCGAGGGGACCAAGAGCTACGCCGTCACCTGTTTCGATCCAGACGCCCCGACCGGTTCGGGTTTCTGGCACTGGACGGTGGCCAATATTCCGGCGGACGTGACGGAACTGGCGGCGGGAGCCGGGTCGGCGGGCGGTCAGTTGCCGCATAGCGCGATCCAGGGCCGCACCGATTTCGGCCAGACCGGTTTCGGCGGCGCCGCCCCGCCTCCCGGCCACGGGCCGCACCGTTACATCTTCACCGTATTCGCGGTGGACGTGGAAGGCCTGGACGTGACGGCGGACAACTCCGGCGCCGTGTTCGGTTTCAACCTGCATTTCCACACCCTGGCCAAGGCGTCGATCACCGCGACCTACGAAAACCGGGGCTGATCACGGCTTTGCCCTTGCCGGGTCATCAGGCGCGCCTATGTTGCGCCGCAACATGACCCAGGCCGCTCTCGCTCCCGAATCGCCCAAGCTTTCTCGCGGTGCGGTGGCGCTTGTGCTTGTGGCGCTGGCCATGGGCGGTTTCGCCATCGGCGTGACCGAGTTCGCGGCGATGAGCATTCTGCCCGATTTCGCCGCCGGCCTGGGCGTCGATGCGCCGACCGCCGGTCATGTCATCAGCGCCTATGCGGCCGGTGTCGTGGTCGGGGCGCCGATCCTGGCGGTGCTGGGGGCGCGTCTGCCGCGCTGGCGATTGCTGATCGGCTTCATGGCCCTGTTCGCCATCGGCAATGTCGCCAGCGCCCTGGCCCCCACCTATGGCTGGATGCTGGTCTTCCGCTTCCTCAGCGGCCTGCCGCACGGGGCCTATTTCGGCGTGGCGGCCCTGGTCGCGGCCTCTGTCGTGCCGCTGCATTTCCGCACCCGCGCCGTCTCGACCATATTGATGGGCCTGACAGTGGGCACGGTTCTGGGCGTGCCGGTGGTCAATATCATCAGCCACGCCTACGGCTGGCGCTGGACCTTCGCCATCGTCGGCGTCCTGGCCGTGGCGACCATGGCGCTGGTCGCCCTGTTCGCGCCGCGCGATCCCGCCCATCCCGACGCCAGCCCCTGGCGAGAACTGGGGGCCCTGAAACGGGGGCAGGTCTGGCTGACCCTGGGCGTCGGCGCGGTCGGCTTTGGCGGGATGTTCGCGGTCTACGCCTATCTGGCCTCGACGCTGCAGGCGGTCACGGGCGCGGGCGCGGACGTCATGCCCTGGGTCTTCGCCGTCTTCGGCGTGGGAATGTTCATGGGCAATATCCTGGGCGCCTGGGCGGCCGACCATGTGGGGTTCAAGGCGGCGGGCGGCCTGTTGCTGTGGAGCGCGGCGGCCCTGGCGCTCTATCCGATGGCGGCGCCGCACCTGTGGGCCATGATGATCGTGGTCTTCCTGATCGGGGCCGGCGGCGGTCTTGGGTCGATCCTGCAGACCCGGCTGATGGACGTGGCCGGCGACGCACAGACCCTGGCCGCGGCGCTGAACCACTCGGCGTTCAACACCGCCAACGCCATCGGCCCGCTGCTGGGCGGCATAGCGATCGCGGCCGGCTATGGCTGGACGTCCACCGCCTGGGTCGGCGTGGGCCTGTCGCTGGGCGGTTTCGCCATCTTCGTCGTCGCCTGGCTGACAGGGCGGGCGAACGGGCCAGACTAAGGCGTCAGGAGGCGTCGGGACGCACGAACAGCGCTGACGGCGACACGTTCATCGCTGCGGCGATCGCGACGATGGTTTCCAGCGATGGATTCTCCTCGCCCCGTTCGACACCCGCCAGATACCTCAGGGACAGATTCGCCTCGCCCGCGAGGGTCTGCTGCGACCATCCCTTCGCCTTCCGACACTGGCGGATGTTCCGCCCCAGCCACACCTTCCAATCCATGCGGGGAGGCGTCGTCGGAACCGCAGCGATTGGAAAGGTGATATACTACCAGCAATATGTTGCTTTGATAAAATACACCCTTATGTTAGCAGCTTGACCATTCTCGATTGCAAGAATGGGGCTGGGCGGTGATTACCAACGACTTGCTGGAACGAATCGGGCAGGTGGCGCTGGAGATCGAGGAAGGGTGTCGGCCGCCGCAAACGGCGGACCAGATCCATTTGGCGCTGAGCGAGTTGAACCGCGCGATTCGCCTGCCGCCGCGCGACGCCCAACGCGCCAAGATACTGAATCGCGTCGCCGCCCTTCTGCGGACCCTGGACTGAGGCCGCCGCCCATGACGCCGCAACCCGTCGACATCGAGGTCGGTCGCCGCATCCATGCCCTGCGCCGCCGGCTGGGTCTGACACGGCGCGACCTGGCCCAGGCGGCCGGGGTCACCTTTCAGCAGATCCAGAAGTATGAGGACGGACAGAACCGGATATCGTCCGCCCGTCTGGCCGCCATCGCCCTGCGGCTGGGCGTCTCGCCAGCGGCGCTGTTCGGCGAAACGGCCGACCCGGCCCAGCAGGCCGCCGAAATCGAGACCCTGCTGACGGCGTTCGATGACATACAGGACCCCGCCCAACGGCGCAGCCTGCTGACGGTGGCGACGACGATGGCGCGCGCCACGGGTCGCCTGCCCCGCTGACAAAGCCTTCCATCGGTGCTAGAGGCCCGCCCCATGAGCGCCGCCGTCATCGTCTTCCCCGGGTCCAACTGCGATCGCGACTGCAAGGTCGCCGTCGAACGCTCTACCGGCGAGGCCGTCAGCATGGTCTGGCACGCCGAGACGGAACTGCCCCAGGGGCTGGACCTGATCGTCATTCCCGGCGGCTTTTCCTATGGCGACTATTTGCGCTGCGGCGCCATGGCGGCCCAGTCGCCGGTGATGCAGGCGGTCAAGCAAGCGGCTGATAGGGGCGTCGCCGTGGTCGGCATCTGCAACGGCTTCCAGATCCTGTGCGAGGCCGGACTGCTGCCCGGCGCCCTGTTGCGCAATCAGGGTCTGAAATACGTCTGCAAACCCATCGCCCTGACCGTGGCCAACGGCCAGACCCGTTTCACCGCCGGCTATCAGGGCCAGCGCGAGGTGACGATGACGCAGGGCAACGGCGACGGAAACTTCTTCGCCGACGCCGAGACCCTGGCCCGCATCGAGGGCGAAGGTCAGGTCGTGTTCCGCTATGTCGACAATCCCAATGGCTCGGTCAACGCCATCGCGGGCATTCAGAACGCGCGCGGCAATGTGCTGGGCATGATGCCCCACCCGGACCGCGCCTTCGAGGCCGAACTGGGCTCGGCCGACGGCGCGGTGCTGTTCCAGAGCATCTACGCGGCGGCTTGACGGCAATCTGAAGTTGGCGCCCATTCAGGCGATGCATGATCGCCTTCGATTCACCGCCGCCTTGCTGACGCTCGCCGCTGCAACGCCTGCTCTGGCTCAGGAAACCCCGCCTCCGGCCGAGGACTGGATGCTGGCGTCCGTGCCGGAGCGGAAAGCCACGATCGCCACGATCAACTTCACCTCCGATCTGGGTATCGTGGCCCGATGCGTCGACGGGGTTTACGACATCCTGATCACCGGCCTGCCCGAAGCGCCGCGGCGCGCCATGTCGCGCGATCTGGGCATCCAGGTGGGCGATCAGGAAGAGCCCTATACCTCCGTCTGGACGGTGGGCACGAACCGCAATACGGCGTTCAGCCGCATTCCCGCCGTCGTGGCGCGCGATCTGGCGAAGGGCGGTAAGCTTCAGGTCATCGTGCCGCCGCCGACGCCCGGCGCCCCGCGAACGCGCTATGTCATGGACCTGAACCCGTCCAGCACGGCCATCGAGCAGACCCTGACAGCCTGCGGTCGCCCCATGGTCGATCCGCGCGAGGTCCGAGCCGAAGAAATCGACGGCAATGGTCAGGACGGCCTGCCGGATACGGTGCAGTGGGAATCCTTGCCCCGCCCGACCTTCCCGGAATCGGTCAACGGCCGCAGCCCGCTAGAGGGCTATGTGGTCCTGTCCTGCGTCCTGACGGCCGAGGGTCGGATGACCGAGTGCCAGACGGAAAGCGAACAGCCGTCGGGCTACAATCTGTGGCGATCCGTCGAACGCTCGCTGCCACGCGCCCGTTTGAAGCTGTCTGACGAAGCGGCTGCGGCCGGCCTGTCTCTGGCCGGCCGAATGGTCCGTTTCTCGGTCAACTTCAAGATGGAGCCGTAAGACGGTCTCAGACCTCCTTGATCTGAGCGCGTCCATCCGACAGGTCGGCGCCGTCGTGGTCTTCGTCGTCCACGGCCTTTTCACCGGCCTCGCGCTGGGCGGCCAGTTCGCGAGCGCCGACGCCCAGGCCCTGTTCGATCGCCAGATTGGCCTGGACCTCGTCGGTCAGGTTCAGATCTTCGTTGTCCGGGTCGGCCATGGTCGCATCCTCTTTCAGGGGTTCCCGCGAACAACCGACCGCAGGCGTCTTCGGTTCCTAGCGGCTGAAGAAGGGCTCCAGGCTGGCGCGCGACAGGGGGCGGAACACCAGGAACTGGCCGCCCACCGTCACCGTGACCTCGTGCGCCTGGGGACGTTGCATCAGCGCCGGATCGTCCAGCGACACCGCGCGGCCCGAGGCGATGTCGCGGGCGTCCATCGGCGGCGGGGTGGGACGCCGTTGCCACGCCGCCAGCGCCGACAAGAAGCCGCGCACGGCGTTGGCCTGCTGGGCGGGGGTCAGAGCGGCGCGCACCTGCCCCCAGGCGTCCAGAACCGAGGCGGGCAAGGGCGTCGTCTGGCCGGTCGATTGTTGAGCGGTCGAGGGCTGCGCGACGGCCGGAACCGAGGCGGCGGCGACCGCCGCAAGGGCGAGGATCGACAGGAGCGGGCGATGAAACAATAGCATCCGCGCACCAGACCCTACCCACCGCAGGCAATGCAAGCTTCACTTTTCCGCCCCGCCAGGTGAACCTCCGGGTCTCCGGCGCGTATGGCCCGGACAAGCGTCGCACTGGAAAGCTCATGTCCTCCATCATTCGCCCCACGCCCCGACAGCGCACCCGCCGCCTGGTGGTCCTGGCCGCCGCCCTGTTCGCCATCGTCGTTCCCCTGGTCCAGACCCTGTCCGGCCTGGGCCTGACCCAGGCGGAATTCGCCGCCGAGGGGAACAGCACCCTGCGCGTCGCCGGTTACGCCTTCTCGATCTGGGGGCTGATCTATGCGGGCATCCTGGCCTACGCCGTGCGTCAGGCCCTGCCCCAGACAGGAGAAAGCCCGCTGCTGACGCGGATGGGCCTGCCATCGGCGGTCGCCTTCTTCGGCATCGGCTTCTGGATCGTGGTGGCGGCGATGAACCTGAAGGCGGCCAGCGTGGCGGTGATCTTCGCCGCCCTTCTGGCGCTTCTGCTGCCGTTGCTGACGGTTTCCGGCGCCGTGCGCGCTCTGCCGCGCATGGATCGCGAGCGTCTGTTGCTGGTCTGGCCCCTGGCGGCGCTCGCGGGCTGGTTGACCGTGGCGGCGCCGCTGAACCTGATCACCACCCTGACCGCCTTTGACGCCCTGCCCGCCGCCCTGTCGCCCAGCCTGTGGGCCATCGTCGCCATCGTGGCGGTGACGGTCGTGGCGCTGGGGGTGACGGCGATCCTGCGGACGATGGCCTATCCGCTGCCTGTCGCCTGGGGTCTGCTGGGGGCGTTCGTCGCGGAACAGTCCGAAAAGCCGGCCGTGGCCTTTACCGCCCTGGCCGGCGCGGTCGTCCTGCTGATCGCCGGCGTGCTGTTGAGCTTCCGCCTGCGCCCCGGCGTGGAGCGCTGATCCGTCAGGGCTTTGCAGGCGTGACGATCGCGTCGTCCTGAGGATCGTTGTCGTCCGCGCCCACGTCGAAGGCCCCGACGCTGTCGAAGTCGACGCTGCCGACGCCGACGGCCGATCCGGTCAGGCGTTGACGGCTGGCCAGGGCCGCGTCCGGCGCGGCGGCGTCCAGTTCGGCGGTGGTTTCGGGATCGTTCGAGCGATCCATCTGCTGGCCCGACGCCGGGACGATGCGTTCGATGCGCGGCTTGCTCATTGGTCCTTCTCCTCGGCGTCGCCTTCAGCCTTCTTCTGAGCGGCTTCGGCCAGGGCGGAGGCGCCCGCGTCGTCGGCGGCGATTTCCGGCCGGTCGTCGTCGTCCGGCGTTGCGGCGGGGTCGATAGGCGTGTCGGTCATGATCGGCTCCTTGAAGACTGTCGCCGGAATCAACCGTCCACGATGGTCGATGTTCCCCGATCTTGCGCCGTGCGGGCTGACATTTCCCCCATCTGCGGCTAGAAGCCCCGCCCATGAGCGCACCTGAAAAGACCCCCGCCAAGTCGATGGCCGAACTGGCCGCCGAATACGGTCTGGCCCCGAACGAATATCAGGTCGTCCTGGACCGACTGGGGCGCGAGCCGAACCACGTCGAATTGGGCGTCTTCTCGGTCATGTGGTCCGAGCACTGCTCCTACAAGTCCTCCAAGATCCATCTGGGCAAGTTCCCCACGACCGGCGAGCGCGTCATCTGCGGGCCGGGCGAGAATGCGGGCGTCATCGACATCGACGACGGCGACGCCTGCATCTTCAAGATGGAGAGCCACAACCACCCCTCCTACATCGAACCCTATCAGGGCGCGGCGACGGGCGTGGGCGGCATCATGCGCGACGTCTTCACCATGGGCGCGCGCCCCGTGGCCCTGCTGAACGCCCTGCGTTTCGGCGATCCCAGCCACGAGAAGTCCAAACGTCTGGTCAAGGGCGTGGTCGCCGGCATCGGCGGTTACGGCAACTGCGTCGGCGTGCCGACGGTGGCGGGCGAGACCAACTTCCACAAGGGTTACAACGGCAACATCCTGGTCAACGCCATGTGCGTGGGCCTGGCCCGCGCCGACGAGATCTATTATTCGGCCGCGCCCGAGGCGGGCCATGACGTGGTCTATTTCGGCTCCAAGACCGGCCGCGACGGCATCCACGGCGCCACCATGTCCTCGACCGAGTTCGACGACGAGTCGGAGGCCAAACGCCCGACGGTCCAGGTCGGCGACCCCTTCGCCGAAAAGCTGCTGATCGAGGCGACGCTGGAGCTGATGGCCTCGGGCGCCGTCGCCGCCATTCAGGACATGGGCGCGGCCGGCCTGACGTCTTCGTCCGTCGAAATGGCGGGCAAGGGCGGCGTCGGCGTCGAGCTGAACCTCGACAAGGTGCCCCAGCGCGAAACCGGCATGACGGCCTATGAGATGATGCTGTCGGAAAGCCAGGAGCGGATGCTGGCGGTGTTGAAGCCCGGCTATGAAGACGTCGGCTATCGCATCTTCCAGAAATGGGGCCTGGACTTCGCCGTCATCGGCAAGACCACCGACACCGGCCATCTGGTGCTGACGCATCATGGCGAGACGGTCTGCGACGTGCCTCTGGCGCCCCTGTTCGACGACGCCCCCCTGTATGACCGCCCCTGGGTCCAGCCTGAGCTGCAGCCGACACTGAACCACGCCGAAATCCCCGCCCCCGCCAACTGGGCCGATGCGGTGATGAAGGTCGTCGCCTGCCCCGACATGGCCTCCAAGCGCTGGATCTGGGAGCAGTACGACCGCCACGTCATGGCCGACACCCTGCAGGATTCCGCCACCGGCGCCGACGCGGGCGTGGTGCGGGTGCATGGCACGGACAAGGGTCTGGCCGTCACCTCGGACTGCACCCCCCGCTATGTCCAGAACGACCCTTATGAGGGCGGCAAACAGGCGGTGGCCGAGGCGTGGCGCAACCTGACCGCCGTGGGCAGCCGCCCCATCGCCATCACCGACAATCTGAACTTCGGCAATCCGCAGCGGCCGGAGATCATGGGCCAGATCGTGCGCGCCATCGACGGCATGGCCGAGGCCTGCCGCGAACTGGTCTTCCCGGTCGTGTCCGGGAATGTGTCGCTGTATAATGAGACCAACGGCGTCGCCATTCCGCCGACCCCGACCGTCGGCGCCGTGGGCCTGCTGCCCAACTACGACGTCGTCACCGGCTTCGGCGGCATGGCCGAGGGCGATACGCTGGTCCTGATCGGCCAGACGCACGGCGAACTGGGCGCCTCCATCTATCTGCGCGAGGTTCTGGGCCGCGAGGACGGCGCACCGCCGCCCGTCGACCTGAGGCTGGAAAAGCAAACCGGCGACTTCGTGCGCGGCCTGATCGAGGGCGGCGACCTGACCGTGGTTCACGACCTGTCCGACGGCGGTCTGATCGGCGCCGCCGCCGATCTGGTGCTGGCCTCGGACGTCGGCGCAACGTTGGACGCCTCCAGCGCCGCCCACGCCCACATCTTCCTGTTCGGGGAGGATCAGGCTCGTTATCTGGTCGCCGTGACCGACGCCGACGCCCTGATCGCCAAGGCCCAGGCCGCCGGGCTTCACGCCTCGGTCGTCGGCCATGCGGGCGGCGACGCCTTCGCCTCCAAGGGCGACAAGGGCGAACTGTTCAGCATTCCCGTCGCCCATCTGCGCGAATGGCACGAAGGCTGGATGCCCGGCTGGCTGGGCGACGCCGCATGATCCGCGCCGCCGTTCCCGTCGCCCTGGTCCTGATGCTGGGGGCCTGCGACGGCGGCGGCGATCCGGTGCAGCAGGCGCTGCGCGACACCTCCGCCGCCAATCACGCGGCGGCGGCCCACACGACGGCCGAAGCCGAGGCCGCCAGCCAGACGGCCGATCAGGCCTATGTCGCCAAGATGATCGCCCACAACGAGGGCGCCGTCGCCATGGCCCGGATCGCCCTGCGCGACAGCCGCGACCCCGCCATCCGCCGCATGGCCCAGACCGTGATCGACACCCGGTCCCGCGAGATCGCCGAAATGAAAGCCTGGACTCCCGCGACGCCGCCGACGCGCTGACGCCCCCTTGCATCGTCCTCGATATTCCTCACATTGAGGACGGAGGAGAGCGCCATGTCCACTTCCATGACCCTCAATGTCCGCGTCACCGGGCCGTTGAGCGAGTTCGTCGCTGCCAATGTGGGCGAAAACGGCGCCTATGAGAACGTCAGCGAATATGTCCGCGACCTGATCCGGCGCGATCGCGAGCGGGTGGAGGCCGAACGGTTCGAACGGCTGAAGGCGGAGCTGACCGCCGCGTTCGATGCGCCGGAAAGCCGTTATTGTCCGCTCGACGCCGAGGCTGTGTTCGCGCGCAACGCCCGGCGCTAACGGACATGGCCGGCTTTCGCATTCAGGACGCGGCCGGCCGGCGCCTCGACGACATCTACACATACAGCCGCGACGCCTGGGGCGAGGCGCAGGCGCAGACCTACATCCGCCAGCTCTTCGTCTGTTTCGAGGACATCGCGGCCCGCCGTGTCGCGTGGCGCGCCATTCCCGCCGAGTTCGGCGTCGACGGCTTCTACGTCCGATGCCGCCATCACTATGTCTATTGGCGCCTGTTGTCCGACGGGTCGGTCGGGATCGTGACGATCCTGCATGAACGCATGCATCAGATCGCGCGTTTCGAAGAGGACGCGGGTTGAGCCGTCGATCAGTGAAGGAGCGTGCGATGGACGCCATAACCGCCGATGTTTTTCGTCCCGCGATCCCGCCGCGACGCACGGGCAAGCCGTTGTCGCTGCTGCCCTTCCTGTGGGTCAGCTGGCGCGATCCCATCCGCATGTGGTCGGAGCGGCATTTCACCGAGCCGCAGATTTACGGCCGGTCGGCCTTTGGCGAGGTCCTGGTGGTCAGCCACCCGCAGGGCGTGCGTCACGTCCTGACCGAGAACGCCGCCAACTATGAGAAGGGCGAGTTGCAGCGTCGAGTGTTGGGGCCGATGCTGGCTGACGGCCTGTTGCTGACCGAGGGCGACACATGGCGCCGCGCCCGGCGCATCCTGGCGCCGCTGTTCACCCCGGCGAAGATGGCCACCCTGAACGCCCGCATGGCCGAGGTCTGTCACGCCCGCGTCGCCGCCTGGGCGCTTTCGGCGCGCGGGCGGGTGCTGGATGTGGATTCCGAGATGTCGGGCCTGACCTTCGACATCCTGTCGGCGACCATGTTCTCGGACGAGCTGGGCGGCGAGGCGCGCGGCTTCGAGCGGGCCCTGAACCAGTTTCTGGCCAATGGCGCCCGCATCGATCCGCTGGACGTGCTGGGCGCGCCGGACTGGGCGCCGCGTCTGGGCCGGCTGGCCAGCTTCCGCTCGGCCCGCTTCTTCGAACAGCGCGTGACGCGACTGGTCGAGGCGCGACGCGCCCATATCCAGGCCGGCGACGCCCCGCCCGCCGATCTGCTCAGCGCCCTGCTGCTGGCCAGGGACGAGACCGGCGGCCCCGGCCTGTCGGACGAAGAGGTCGCCGCCAACATCCTGACCTTCATCCTGGCGGGCCACGAGACCACGGCCCGCGCCCTGGGCTGGACCCTGCACCTGCTGTCGCGCCAGCCTGAGTATCTGGCCCGGTTGCAGGCGGAGGCGGAGGGTTTCGACGTCGGCGATCCCAAATGGGCCGAGGCCCTGCCCTGGACCCGCGCCGTGCTGGAGGAGACCATGCGCCTGTTTCCGCCCGCCCCCACCATGGCCCGCACGGCCCTGGCCGATGACGAGATCGGCGGGCAGGCGATCAGGGCGGGCGCCACGGTCATCATCTCGCCGTGGATTCTGCAACGCCACCGGCTGCTGTGGGACGATCCCGACGCCTTCCGGCCCGAACGCTTCCTGCCCGAGACCCGCAAGGCCGTGGACCGATACGCCTACATCCCCTTCAGCGCCGGTCCCCGGGTCTGCATCGGCGCGGCCTTCGCCATTCAGGAGGCCATGATCGCCCTGGCCGCCATCCTGCGCGTGGCCGAGGTGGAGCCCCTGACCATGGCGGAGCCTCGTCCGGTCCACCAGATCACCCTTCGCAGCCGCGAGCCGATGCGGTTGCGCCTGCGGGCGCGCCGCAAGGCCGCCTAAAGCCCCAACTCGGCCCGACTGCCGCGGGTCGTTCAAATTACTGTTGCGATGAGCCGATAGGGTGGTCGTCAAACGAACCTTGACCCGCATGACCCCCGGCATTTTCCCTACACCAACCGCGGCATCGGTATCTGCGGTCAGGCCAAGTGAACCGATCGGGATTTCAGCACAGCATACGCCTGGTGGTGAACCTGCTCGATGTGATCCGAATTCGTCCTGGCGTGATGGACAGGTCATCGACGGCGTTCGGCGCATCGCGCCCCAATCCGCACGACGAAGCGATGAAGCGCACCGGCGCGCGATGAAGGACGGAACTGAACCGCCACCACCTTTGAGGCGCCCAGCGACAACCAGCGGGGGCGCTTTCCGACCGACGATGTACGATATCAAAACTCAATCTCTCTCAGGCCTCCTCTCGTGAAGATCGCGATCGTTCTCGCACCCGGTAGCCGCTTTTCGCAGTCGCGCCCGAACTCGATGGAGACAGTGGTGCGGACCCTGGCGGAGGTCAGCCGTTATCGGTCGTCGATCCGCATATTCTGCCCCGAGGGCGCCGACGACCATGGCGACTTCGATGTCCAGACCGTGACGGAAGGCCGGAACGTCCGTATCGAGGCCCTGACCCGTTGCATCAGCGACTATGCCCCTGACCTGATAGAAGTGCACCAGAAGGTCGTGGATGCCACCCGTCTGGCCCGCCGTTTTCCGCACGCGACCCATCTGCTGTACCGCCATCACGCGCTCAAGTCCCCCAAGACCCTGCTGGATCGCTGGCGATACCAGGTGCGTTACGGGATACAGGATGGGCTGGTGTTCGTCAGCCAATCAGAACGCGACCGTTTCGTCGCCCAGCATCCCCGACTGGCGGACAAGAGTTTCGGCATTCCCAATCCTATTCAGGCAGGGCCGTGGCTGGCGTCGCCCCTTGATCGCGAACAGGTCATCGCCTTCGCTGGCCGCGCCATGCCGGAAAAGGGGTTGGACATCCTGTGCGCCGCCCTGCCCGCCGTGCTGGACAGGCATCCGCACTGGCGCGCAGTTCTGATGCTGAACGACTGGGACGACCATTGCGAATGGGCAGCCCCCCATGTCGCGCCGCTTCTGCGATACGGGGATAGGGTGACCATCCTGCACTCGGCCCCTCTGGGCCAGGTGCGCGAGATCATGAAGACGGTCGCCATTGCTGTGACCCCGTCCGTCTGGGCCGAACCTCTGGGCCTGACAGCGTTGGAAGCCCATGCGGCGGGCGCCGCCCTGATCTCTTCCGGACGCGGCGGCCTGCGCGAGGCCAGCGGTCCCCACGCGCTGTATGTTGATGAGGTGACGCCCGCCAGCCTGATCGACGCGATGGAGACCCTGATTGCGGACCCGGTCCGCCGCACCACGATGGCCGTCGACGCCCAACGCCATGTGCTCAGCACCCATGCCCCCGACCGACGTTCGCGCGAGTTGGACGCCCTTCGGCTGAAACTGCTGTCGAAGCGGACGACCGCGCGGGTTCCGGCCTGATCCGGCGCCCGAACCGTCGTCAGACGACCGGGATCGCCTGAGACAGTCGCCCGCCGACGCGGATCGGCTCGACGCGCGTGGCCAGGCCGGTGCGGTCGTCGGTCTCGACGAAGACGCCGCAGATGGTGGCGGGGCCGGAGGCGGGCGTGTAGCGGCCGCCCGAGATGCGGGTGGTGAAGCGGCG
Organism: Candidatus Brevundimonas colombiensis; assembly: GCA_029202665.1. Lineage (NCBI taxonomy): Bacteria > Pseudomonadati > Pseudomonadota > Alphaproteobacteria > Caulobacterales > Caulobacteraceae > Brevundimonas > Candidatus Brevundimonas colombiensis. The sequence continues at coordinate 1,787,404 of CP119326.1, read as the reverse complement.
CAGCGGCTCTTCCTTCTCGTTGCCGATGACGCTGTCATAGTCGCAGCAGCCGCCCGCGTCGGTCTGATAGGCCGTGCCGCCGGGCAGGATCTGGCAGTCGGCGGTCGGGACGTGGGTGTGGGTGCCCACGACCAGCGACGCGCGCCCATCGCAGAAATGGCCCATGGCCATCTTCTCGGACGTGGCCTCGCAGTGCATGTCCACGATCACCGCATCGGCGACGGCGCCCAGGGGGGCGGCGGCCAGTTCACGCTCCACCGCGCCGAATGGATCGTCCATCGGGTCCATATGCACCCGGCCCAGCACGTTCATGACCAGGACGGTGCGGCCCGAATGGGTCTCGAACAGGTTGGCGCCCGCGCCCGGCGCATCCATCAGACGCGGATAGTTGGCCGGACGGATCAGGCGCGGCTCGCGCACGATATAGGTCAGGGCCTCGCGCTGGTCCCAGCTGTGGTTGCCCAGCGTCAGACAGTCGGCGCCCGCCATGAACAGCTCGCGCGCCGTGTTCTCGGTGATGCCGAACCCGCCCGCCGCGTTCTCGGCGTTCACCACCACGAAGTCGAGCTTCAGGTCGCGCTTCAGGCCCGGAAGATAGTCGCTGATGCCGTCACGGCCGGACTTGCCGATGACGTCGCCGAAAAATGCCAGTCTCATTCGAAAGCCGTATAGCCGTTCTGGGTCAGAACGCCATGCAGGCGGATGTCGTGTTGCTCCAGCGCCAGCCGTTCCACCGCCTGTCCGGCATAGGCGAAACCGACGCGGACCGTCTGCGGACGCTGGGCGAAGGTGCGGTCGTAATAGCCCCCGCCCTGCCCCAGCCGCCCGCCGAATCGATCGAAGGCCAACAGCGGCGTCAGGATCAGATCGGGATCGACCCCCTCCGCAAGGGGTAGGGGCGCGGGGCATCCGGCGACGTCCATCTCCAGTGGTTCGCCGGGCGACCAGGCGCGAAAGATCATGGGCGCGTCCCGGTGCAACACCACCGGCAGGCACAGCCGCCGCCCCGCCGCCTGCAGCGCCACGGCCAGTGCGTCGGTGTCCAGTTCCGACCCCATGGCCCGGTACAGGGCCACGGTTTCACCGGCGGGCAGTTGATCGACATGGCCAGCCGCCCGCCCCGCAGCCTCAGGTTCCAGTCCCGCCAGATGTTTGCGGATCGCCCGCATGGCGGCGCGCTGTTCTGATTTCTGGATCATGGGAACAGTCTCGCATCCCAATAGACGGGGGTGTTCAGACCGGTCGTGACCCGACCAAACTCGGCATGGGACGGATTGATCAGGATGTTGCTGTCCAGCCGCGCCACCACCGACGGCACGATCAGGATCAGCGACCGTCCCGCCCTCTGCCACTGACAGCCGAACGCCCGGCTGACGGCGCCATTGGCCAGGTCCCAGCCCGAATGGGCGGCGGGCTGGAACACCTCATAGCTGGCGCCCGCCGGTATGGTGATCTCGACATAGTGCTGGTTCGGCGGCAGGGCGCCCGAGCCATGCACCAGCTTCTCCAGCAGGGTGGTGGAATAGTGCTGCGCTGCATAGATCAGCGGATGGACCGGGTCGTTCCAGCGCCCCGGATTGATGGTCGAGCCGGTGGCGTCGAAAATCGGATAGGCCCCCGCGGGATCGCCGATCCGATAGGCGGTCAGCCCCTGGTCCAGCCGCTGGGGCTTCAAGCCGCCGAGCCGTAGCGCAGTCGGCCCAGGATGTCGCAGACCAGTTCGGCGCCCAGTTCACTGCCGATCGCCACCGTCATCGGCGCCTGGTTCTCCAGCATGGCGTGGGGCCGGAACAGGAAGCCGCGCGCCGCGACGTCGCCGCCCCAGACCGACACAGCCTCGGCCCAGACCCGGGCCACGCGGGCGACCCGCTCGCTGGCGGCGGGCGACAGCAGGCCCGACTTGTTGCGCGCCGCCGTCGCACGCGGCACGACCCGGTGACGGAAACCGTTGTCGTCAGGGCTGACGGCGTCGGCGACCAGGGTCAGGGCCCGCGTCGGCAGGCCCGCGCTGACCGAACGCGCTAGATCCATCGGCGAAATGCTGGCGGCGTCCTCGACCCCCAGCGCATAGGCGACGGCGGAATAGTCAGACATGATCGACCTCGCTCAACACAGACAATATCTCGTCTCGCATGAGACAATTGTCAATATTCGCTGGGCCGCACGACCACGCGCTCAGGCCATGCGCGACCGCGTCGCGCGCGTTAGCGCACTAAAATAAAGAGAAGGTGGCGGCGCCGCGCGAACCGTGAAGAACGTTTAAATCCTCTCGACCTGGGTAGCCAGGTGGGCTCCATATGCCCAGGCCCTCGAGCCCGGACAGGGACAGATCCCGTAGAGTGAATTAAGGTCAGAAGGATATGTTGTCTTCGACGTGGGCCGCAGCATGACCCGCCGTCGGGCAAGATAGGGCCTTGCGGCCGAACGCGCCAGCGGCCGGGCCTCAGATATTTTGCGCGATCTTCTCGATCCGCGCCGCGACGGCGTTCAGGGCTTCGGCCACGCCATCGGGCGACGGCGCGGGCTGGGCGGGCGGCGCGTGACCCGGCTTGCCGCTGCTCAGCCGCGCCTCATGCAGTTCGTCGGCCAGGATCAAGGCCGACATCAGGAACAGGCGCAGGTCGCCGACCTGGCCCACGTCCTGGGCCACGGCCCGGACCTGGTTGTCGAACTGTTTGGCCAGGATGCGGACCCGCTCCTCCTGACCGTCGGCGCAGCCGACCGCATAGGGGCGGCCGTTCACATCCACCGTCACCGTGGCCATCAGCGGTCCTCGCCTTGCGTTGCGTGCTCGGCTTCGTTCAGCACCTCGCGCACGGCCTCGGCGGCGCGGCCCAGGGCGTCGGACGCCTGGCGTCCCGCGGCTTCCAGCTCGGCCACGCGCGCATCCGACGGCCGGGGCGCGAACAGGTCGTCGTCCGCCACGGCGGGCGCCGAGGCCGGACGCGCCTTCAGCTCCAGGATCTTGCGTTCCAGATCGGCCAGGGCGCGATCGATGCGCGCCCGTGCGGCCGTGGTGGCGTCTGCCATCGGTCGCTCCTTGCAAATTGCGTATAGAACCCGAGCACGCGCCGGGGTAAAGCGGCGCCGCCTCTTAAATTCCGCATCGCCCGAAAGGTCTCCGCCATGACCGACGCCAAATCCGCACCGAAGGCCACCCCCGAGCAGATGGCCAACGCCATTCGCGTCCTCGCCATGGACGGCGTGGAGAAGGCCAAGTCGGGCCACCCCGGCATGCCGATGGGCATGGCCGACGTCGCCACGGTGCTGTTTTCGAAGTTCCTGAAGTTCGATGCGTCGCGCCCCGACTGGGCAGACCGCGACCGCTTCATCCTGTCGGCCGGTCACGGCTCGATGCTGATCTACGCCCTGCTGCACCTGACGGGCTACAAGGCCGCGACCAAGCAGGAACTGTCCAACTTCCGCCAGTGGGGTTCGAAAACCGCAGGCCACCCGGAATACGGCCATATGCCGGGCGTCGAGGTCACGACCGGCCCGCTGGGTCAGGGTCTGGCGACCTCGGTCGGTTTCGCGCTGGCCGAGCGGCATCTGGCCGCCAAATACGGCGACGACTTGGTCGATCACCGCACCTGGGTCATCGCCGGCGACGGCTGCCTAATGGAGGGCGTGTCGCAGGAAGCCATCGCGCTCGCCGGCCGCTATAAGCTGAACAAGCTGACCGTGCTGTGGGACGACAACGAAATCACCATCGACGGCAAGGTGTCGCTGTCGGACGCCGTGGACCAGAAGGCCCGCTTCAAGGCCGCCGGTTGGGCGGTCAAGGCCGTCGACGGCCACGACATGAAGGCGATCAAGTCGGCGATGCAGTGGGCGATCCGTCAGGACAAGCCCGTCCTGCTGGCCTGCAAGACCAAGATCGGCAAGGGCGCCGCCACCATGGAAGGCAGCCACAAGACCCACGGCGCGGCCCTGGGCGCCGCCGAGATCGCCGCCACCCGCCTGGGTCTGGCCTGGGATCACGCCCCGTTTGAAATGCCCGAGACCATCCTGTCGGCCTGGCACAAGGTCGGCCGTCGGGGTTCCAAGGACCGCAAGAAGTGGGAGGCCCGCCTGGCCGCCTCGGCCCAGGCCGCCGACTTCACCCGCGCCATGAAGGGCGACCTGCCCGAGGCCGCCTTCGACGCCCTGAACGCCAAGATCGCCGAACTGATCGAGACCCAGCCCGCACAGGCCACGCGCCAGTCGTCGGGCGCCGCGCTGGATGAACTGTTCGCCGCCATCCCCGAACTGGTCGGCGGCTCGGCCGACCTGACCGGATCGAACAACACCTTCGTCAAGGGCACGCCGATCCTGGACGCCCCGACCTATGAGGGCCGCTACGTCAACTGGGGCATTCGCGAGTTCGGCATGGCCGCCGCCATGAACGGCCTGGCTTTGCACGGCGGCGTCATCCCCTATGGCGGCACCTTCATGGTGTTTTCGGACTACAGCCGCCCGGCCATCCGTCTGGGCGCCCTGATGGGGGTGCGCGCCATTCACGTCCTGACCCACGACTCCATCGGTCTGGGCGAAGACGGCCCGACGCACCAGCCGGTCGAGCATCTGGCGGCGCTTCGCGCCATTCCGAACCTGTTGGTCTTCCGCCCCGCCGACACGGTCGAGGCGATGGAGTGCTGGCAGGTCGCGCTTCAGACCAGGACCGCCCCCTCGGCCCTGGCCCTGTCGCGCCAGAAGACCCCGGCTGTCCGCACCGTCCCCTCGGGCGAGAACCTGTCGGCCAAGGGGGCCTATGAGATCAAGGCCGCCGATGGCGAGGCCAAGGTCACCCTGTTCGGCACCGGCACGGAACTGGCCCTGGCGCTGGACGCCGCCAAGGTTCTGGAGGCCGAAGGCACGCCCACTCGCGTCGTCTCCGTCCCCAGCTTCGAATTGTTCGAACAGCAGGACGCCGCCTATCAGGCCGCCGTCATCGGTCGCGGCACGGTGCGCGTCGCCGTCGAGGCCGCCATCAAACAGGGTTGGGAACGCTTCATCGGCGAGGACGGCGCCTTCATCGGCATGTCCAGCTTCGGCGCCTCGGCCCCGGCCGAAATCCTCTACGAAAAATTCGGCATCACCGCCGAAGCCGTCGTCGCGGCGGTCAAGGCCCGGCTGTAAGAACACGACCCTTCTCCCAATGGGAGAAGGTGGCCCGCAGGGCCGGATGAGGGTCGGCGGGCGGACCAGTTCGCACCGTCCGGCCCTCACCCTTTCGCGCGAGAACGACGCTTCGCCGCCGTGCGCTCAAGCCCTCTCCCAATGGGAGAGGGACAGAATGTGGAGCCTTCGATGAAACTCGGCACCCCGCTTTCCGACACCGCCGTCCGCGTCATGCTGCTGGGAGCGGGCGAACTGGGCAAGGAGGTCGCGATCGAGCTTCAGCGGCTGGGCTGCGAGGTCATCGCCGTGGACCGCTATCCGAACGCCCCGGCCATGCAGGTGGCGCATCGCAGCCATGTCATTCCGATGACCGACGCCCAGGTGCTGAACGGCGTCATCCTGGCCGAGGCGCCGCACATCATCGTGCCCGAGATCGAGGCCATCGCCACTGAGGTTCTGGCCGACATCGAGGCGGCGGGCATGGCGCGCGTGATCCCCACCGCCCGCGCGGTGCAGCTGACCATGAACCGCGAGGGCATTCGCAAACTGGCGGCCGAGGACCTGGGACTGCCCACCAGCCCCTACGCCTTCGCCGGTTCGGCCGAGGAGCTGGCGGCGGGCGCCGAGGCCGTCGGCTATCCCAACTTCGTCAAGCCGGTCATGTCGTCGTCGGGCAAGGGGCAATCCTTCGTCGAAAGCCCCGATCAGATCGCCGACGCCTGGACCTATGCCCAGGAAAGCGGCCGGGTCGCGGGCGCCCGCGTCATCGTCGAGGGCCGGATCGACTTCGATTTCGAGATCACCCTGCTGACCGTCCGCTCGCGCGGGGCCGACGGCGAGACGGGCACGGATTTCTGCGCCCCCATCGGCCACCGTCAGGTCAAGGGCGACTATGTCGAGAGCTGGCAGCCCCAAGCCATGAGCGCGGCCGCCCTCGCCTCGGCCCAGGACATCGCCGCCAAGGTCACGGACGCTCTTGGCGGTTACGGCGTGTTCGGCGTGGAGTTGTTCGTCAAGGGCGATCAGGTCTGGTTCTCCGAAGTCTCGCCCCGTCCGCACGACACCGGCCTGGTCACCCTGGCCAGCCAGATCATGAGCGAGTTCGCCCTGCACGCCCGCGCCATACTGGGCCTGCCGGTCGATGTGACCCAGCGCGAACCCGCCGCCAGCGCCGTCATCTATGGCGGCATGGAGGCGCAGGGCGTGGCCTTCGAAGGCGTCGCCGAGGCCCTGTCGGTCCCCACCGCCGACCTGCGCCTGTTCGGCAAACCTGAAGCCTATGAGCGCCGCCGTATGGGCGTCGCCACCGCGCGCGGCGCCGACGTGGACCAGGCCCGCGAGCGCGCGCGGGAAGCCGCCGGGCGGGTGAAGGTGGTTCGGGCGTAGTCTCCTCCCCACCCGTGGGGGTGGGGCCTTTTACTGTCTCCTTTCGTCATCCTCCGGCGCGAAGCGACCTGGGGACCCAGCGGCGCGCGAGAGCGCGAACCTGTCGCGCACGCATAGCTTCAACAGTCTCGTGGCGGCTGCATCGCCTTCGGCGCCGCTGGGTTCCCCGGTCTGCGCCGCCAAGAGGCGGCTTGCCGGAGAATGACGAAAGAAGATCGGCGTCCTCTACGACTTTGGTCGATTGGCCTTGTCCCGCATTGTGGTGCAAACCAAGGGCGAGGGCCGCAGTCAGTCGGTCGGGAGGAATCTGTCGTGGGCAAGCTGAGCACACCCATAATCTTCGGCGCTATCGCCATTCTGGGGGCCGTGTCCCTGGGCGTCATCGCCCTGCATCAGGGCGAGAGCATCAGCGCGGTCTGGATGGTGGTCGCCGCCGTCTGCACCTACGCCATCGCCTATCGGTTCTACGCCCGGTATCTGGCCAACAAGGTCATGGGGCTGAACGCCGCGCGCCCGACGCCGGCCATGCGCCGCAACGACGGGCTGGACTATGTGCCGACGCCCAAAAACGTCCTTTTCGGCCACCACTTCGCCGCCATCGCGGGGGCCGGGCCGCTGGTCGGGCCGGTGCTGGCCGCCCAGATGGGCTATCTGCCCGGCGTATTGTGGATCCTGGTCGGCGCCGTTCTGGCGGGGGCGGTGCAGGACATGATGGTCCTGTTCATGTCCACGCGCCGCGACGGCAAGTCGCTCGGAGATATGATCCGCACCGAAATGGGCAATATCCCCGGCATCATCGCCCAGGTCGGCGTCCTGATGATCATGGTCATCATCCTGGCCGTCCTGGCCCTAGTGGTGGTCAAGGCCCTGGCCGAAAGCCCGTGGGGAACCTTCACCGTCGCCGCCACCATCCCCATCGCCATTTTCATGGGTCTTTACACTCGCTTCCTGCGGCCCGGCCGTGTGGGCGAGGTGTCGGTGATCGGCGTGGTCCTGCTGATCCTGGCCATCATCGGCGGCGGCCATGTCGCGGCCGATCCCTACTGGGGCCCGGCCTTCACCCTGACCGGCCCGACGCTGGCCGTGCTGATGATGGTCTATGGTTTCATCGCCTCGGTCATTCCGGTCTGGCTGCTGCTGGCGCCGCGCGACTATCTGTCGACCTTCCTGAAGATCGGCGCCATCCTGGCCCTGGCCATCGGCATACTGATCGTGCGTCCGCATCTGCAGATGCCCGCCATCACCCCCTTCATCGACGGCACGGGCCCGGTGTTCGCCGGCGCCCTGTTCCCCTTCCTGTTCATCACCATCGCCTGTGGCGCCGTGTCCGGCTTCCACGCCCTGATCTCGTCAGGCACCACGCCCAAGCTGCTGGAGAACGAAGCCCAGATTCCGATGATCGGCTATGGCGCCATGCTGTGCGAAAGCTTCGTCGCGGTCATGGCCCTGATCGCCGCCACGGTTCTGGACCCGGCGGTCTATTTCGCCATGAACAGCCCGGTCGCCGTGATCGGCAAGGACGCCGCCTCGGCCGCCGCCGCCGTGGCCCAGTGGGGCTTCCACATCACGCCCGGAGAGCTTGAGCAGTTGGCCCGCGACGTGGGCGAACACTCGATCCTGTCGCGCGCGGGCGGCGCCCCGACGCTGGCGGTCGGCATGGCCCACATCCTGTCCAACGTCATCGGCGGCAAGGCCATGATGGCCTTCTGGTATCACTTCGCCATCCTGTTCGAGGCCCTGTTCATCCTGACCACCGTCGATGCCGGCACCCGCGTCTGCCGCTTCATGATCCAGGACCTGCTGGGCGTCGCGGTTCCCAAGATGCGCGAAACCAAGTCCTGGGGCGCCAATGTCGTGGCCACCGCCCTGACGGTCAGCCTGTGGGGCTATTTCCTCTATACGGGCGTGGTCGACCCGCTGGGCGGCATCAACAGCCTGTGGCCCCTGTTCGGCATCGCCAACCAGATGCTGGCGGCGGTCGCCCTGATCCTGGGCACGGTCGTCCTGTTCAAGATGAAGCGCGAAAAGTTCGCCTGGGTCATGGTCGTCCCGGCGACCTGGCTTCTGATCTGCACCCTGACGGCCGGTTTCCAGAAGCTGTTCCACCCGGACGTCCGCATCGGTTTCCTGGCCCACGCCAGAAAGTATCAGGAGGCCCTGGGCGCCGGCGACTTGATCGCCCCGGCCAAGTCGGCGGCGGACATGCACCGGATCGTGGTCAACGACTACGTCAACTCGGCCCTGACGGCGGGCTTCCTGTTCGTGGTCATCACCATGGTCGTCTATGGCGTCCTGGCCTGCCTGAAGGCCTATCGGAACAACCGCCCGACCGTGCGCGAATATCCCGAGAGCCACGCGCTGACGGCGGCCGACGACGCGGCGGACGTCGCCCGTGCCTGATCCGTCGCAAGACGATCTGCTGTGCCTGTGCCGCGACGCCGCCCTGCGGTGGGGTCGCGGCGTCCGGCGCACGGCCGGGGCCATGATCGGCCAGCCCGACTATCAGGCCTATGTGGATCACGCGGCGGCGACCCATCCCGACCAGCCGCCGATGGACAAGACCGCCTTCTTCCGCCTGCACGAACAGCGCCGTTTCGGCGGGGCGGGCGGATTCAAATGCTGCTGACCTAAAGCCCCGTGGCCGCGGCCCGGTCCCTGCCGCGAAGCGCCGCGATCGCCGCTTCCAGCGTCGGGTCGTCGCCGGCGCGACGCTGGGCCACGGTGCGGGGGGCGGCGACATCCGGCGTCACCCCGCGCTTTTCCAGCCGCATCCCCCCGGCCGTCACGAAGTCCGCCCGGCTGAGCGTCAGCCGACCGCCGTCGGGCAGATTGGTCTCCTGCGCGATCAGGACCGAGCCGCCGGTCCTCTCCCCCACCACGATCCCGCGACGCGCCTCCTGCAACGCCGCCGGCGTCAGCTCCGCCGCGCTGCGGCTGCCCTGATCGACCAGCACCGCGACCGGATTGGCCAGTGGATCGCGCCGGTCGCCGCAGTTTCCCGCCGCCCTCAGCACCACCGCCCGCCCCGTGCGCCCGGTACGTGTGGCCCAGGCCTGACCGCGCGGCAGGAAACAGGTCAGCACCGATTCCGCCTCCATCAACCGCCCGCCCGGATTGCCGCGCAGGTCCAGAACCACGTCCACGTCAGGCGGCAGACCCTCCAGCGCGCTGCCCATCCACGGCCCCAGCCCCTTGTCGAACTGCTCGACGCGCAACACCAGAACGCCGGGCCGCGATGTATCGGCGACGAAGGGCTGGACCGCCTCCATGATGCGCGGCGTCAGGGTGATCTCGCGCCTTTGACCCGTTTCATCGGTCAGGACCAGACGCACGGGCCGACCGTCGAACGTCTCCACATCCGGCCCCCACGGTTGTCCATCGACGCTGTTCAGCGCCCAGCCGATCTGAACCCCCGCCGCCTCGGCCGGAGAGCCGGGACGAACGCGCTCTACAGTCCAGTCGTCCGGCGTCGCCCCGAGCATCAGGGTCAAGCCCATCACCGCGCGGCGCGCGAACTGCGCCTCCTGTCTTCGAACCGCCGCCGGCGGGCTGGCGGCCGCATGGCCGTCGTCCAGCAGGTCCAGCATGGCGTTCAGCACCCGGTACAAGGCCCGTTCGTCCGGCGCCGCCAGGGCCTGGGGTCGGAACTGCGCCCGCGCGACGCCCCAATCCACCCCATGCAGGCTGGGGTCGTAATAGCCGCGCCTGACCTCGTCCCACACCCGGTCGAACACCTGCTGGTTCAGCCGCGCCTGCTGGCGTGTCGGCCCCGCCGCCACGACCGCCGCGCCCGGGTGCGCCGCATCGGCCGCCGCCGCCTGCCCCATGGGCAAACCCAGCAACAGGACGCCGAACAGCCGTGCGGAAAAGGAAAGGCGCATGAGCTTCATCTGACCCACGGCCCGCCCGGCCTCAAGTCACGAATGCGCGTCATTCGGGCGCGTCGATCCGCTCATCGCGTCTCCCGTCGCGTCGCATCCCATGATAGGGGCGCGGCATGAGCATCACCACGGTCGGCCTGGATGCCGACGACACCCTTTGGCACAACGAGACGATCTTTCGCCTGACCCACGCGCGATTCGTCGATCTGCTGTCCGACCACGGCGACGAGGCGGCCATCGAGGCGCGCCTGGCCGAGACCGAGCAGCGCAATCTCCGCCTCTACGGCTATGGCGTGAAAGGCTTCACCCTGTCGATGATCGAGACGGCGATGGAGCTGACGGGCGGCGCCGCGCCGCCCCACGTCGTGCGTGAAATCCTGGCCGCCGGCCGCGAAATGCTGGCCCACCCCGTCGAGACCCTGCCCGGCGTGGACGAGGTGATCGCCGAACTGGCCGACAAATACCGCCTCGTTCTGATCACCAAGGGCGACCTGATGGACCAGGAGCGCAAGCTGGCCGCGTCCGGCCTGGGGGAACGGTTCAGCGCCGTCGAGATCGTGTCGGAAAAGGACAGCGCCACCTATCAGCGCGCCTTCGCCCGTCACGGCACCGGCGCCGCAGAGGCCGTCATGGCCGGCAACTCGATGAAGTCCGACGTCCTGCCCGCCATCGCCGCCGGCGCCTTCGGCGTCCACATCCCCTACGCCGTCACCTGGGCCCACGAACTCGCCGACGCGCCCGAGAACGAGCCCCGCTACGTCTCCCTGGCCCGCATCGACGAACTGCCCGACTGGATCGCCGCGGTCCAATGTTGACGCCGGACCTGTTCGATGAGTCATATGGTCACAGTTGAACTCAACGCAAAATGCTGACCGTGAATCTTAAATAACATTCGACAACGCCAAAGCTCAGTAAAAGCGAAGCTTCGAGAACTGAAGAGAAAGTGTGTCTATTGCAAAACACCCCCTATGTATAACGTCGTTATGTTCCCCATACGCGACCTCTAACTTGACGCCTCCTTCTGTGTCAGGTTTGTGACCCGCAAGCGGCGGATCAACGACGTCCTTTGACGCCCTTCCCCATCGGCCGCGCTATACGGAGTCCATATGCGAAATATTCTATTGTCTTCGACAGTCCTTGCCGGTGCCTTGATCGCCACCACCGCTTTCGCGCAAGATTTGCCGACCCAAACTACCTCTCCCTCAGACGCATCAGCCACACAACTTGATGAAATCATCGTCACCGGCTCGCGCATTCGCCGCAGCGCCGCCAATGCACCAACGCCTCTGATTCAAGTATCGCAGGACGAAATACTGTCGACCGGTCAGACGAGCGTCATCGATTATCTGGCCACAATTCCTGCACTTCAGAACTCCACCGTACCCTCAGACACAACGGGTTCGAACTTGAACACCGGCGGCCTTTCCCTGCCCAACCTCCGCTCGTTGGGCGCCGGTCGCACTCTGACGCTAGTCGATGGCCGCCGTCATATCGGTTCTTCCGGCGGTGAGTTGTCGGTCGATGTGGATACGATCCCCCGCCTCTTGATTCAGAATGTGGAAATTATCACGGGCGGCGCCTCCTCGGTCTACGGGGCGGACGCAGTTTCAGGCGTAGTCAACTTCATCCTAAAAAAGGACTTTGAAGGCCTCGAGATCGACGCCAATTATGGCCAAATCAACGATAATGGTGAGGCCAGCCGCCGCATTTCTGGCCTGATCGGCAAGAATTTCTTCGATAACCGGTTGAACGTCTATGCCCACGCTGAATATGAAAAGATCGACAACGTCGATTCGATGGACATCGACTGGATTCGCCGTGCGCCGATCCGCTTGTCGATCGACGCCGATCCGACGACCGCTCCTTATGATGGCCGCCTTGATGCTGCAGTCTTCTATGGCGTCAACCGGCTGGACATCCTGCCTTGGGGGCAAACCACGCTGGCCAACCTCCAGCAGCCCAGCAACCTGACCAATCCCAACATCCCGTATCAGAATTGCTTTAGCGGAGGCAATTTCACCTACGCTGCAAACTGCTACGGCATTACGCCTGGCAAGACTTATGTTTACGATGGCGCCAACGGCCGCCTGGCTAACTTCGGTCAGCGCGTCGGCAACGTTGGCATCAACCGTCCCTATAACATCGGTGGCGACGGGATGCCGTTGGGCGAAGTGGCGGGCTACAGCCGCGTCCCTGCGTCCGAATCGCAGCGTTATCAGGTCGGCGCCAACTTCAAGGTCACGGATGCCATCAGCTTTTATACAGAAGCGAAATACGTCACTGAAGATACCTTTATGCGGGGTCAGCGGACCTTCTTCGATGTCGATTTGGACAATGACTCCTACGGTACGAACGACACAAACTCCATTTGGGCTAACTCGGCGTTTGACCTGCGATGGGATGACAATGCCTTCCTGCCGCTAAACCTGAAAACGGCGATCGCAGCCAATCGGATCGATATTTACGCGCCGCCCACTGCGGCGAATGCCGGCGAGTTGATCCGCAGCCAAGCGTTGCCGATCGCACGTCACAGCTTCTTCGGCCCTGACCGCACGCAATCGAACACCCGCGACATTCAGCGCTATGTTGCTGGTTTCAAGGGCGACCACGGTCCAATGGGCTTCGCCAAGTCGCTGTCTTGGGACCTTGGCTACACCTACGGCAAGGCCGAGATCGAAAACATCGAGCGCGCTGTCGATTCGCAACGTATGGCTCTCGCCGCCGACTCCGTGATCGACAGACTGGGTGTCGCTGGCCCGGCAGGGTCCATCGTCTGCCGATCCAGGCTGCTTCAGGCGCAAGGCGCAACCTTCATCGCCGACAAGCACCGCAAGGACGCAAACGGCGATCCTACCAACCTGCTGGACACGGAATACGGCCGCAACTCGATCGCCCAGTGTGCGCCGCTGAACATCTTCGGCGCCGGCAATCAATCGGCTGAAGCGCTGCAGTATGTGGACGCCGCCGTTGTTGTTAAGGAGATGAACGAACAGCAGCAGGCTGTTGGCTCGATCTCGACCGAGCTCTGGGATCTCTGGGGCGCCGGCAACCTCGGCTTCGCCTTCGGCGGTGAATGGCGCAAGGAAACGACATCGGCCATCGGTCGTAGCGCGACGGCCGGCGATCGCCTGCTGTTCCTCAACACCGGGGCGGACTTCCCTGAAGTCAGCTATGAGTCCAAGGAATTGTTCACGGAGCTGTCCGTGCCGCTGTTCCGCGACTCCCGTCTTGGTGAATACGCCGAACTCAGCGGTTCGTACCGCTGGGCTGACTATTCGACGGTTGGCAATGTCGATGTGTATGGCGTGAACCTGGTTTATCGCCCGATCCGCGACATCACCTTCAAGACCAGCTTCAACTCCTCGGTTCGCGTTCCGAACCTCGGCGAGAACTACGCACCGTTCGGCCAAACCTTCGCGAACAACTTCGTTGATCCGTGTGCGACCGCTAGCATCGCCGCGGTGAATGACCAGGAAACCAAGGCCAACCGCATCAAGAACTGCACGGCCTTGGCCGCGCAGAAGGGTCTGACGTTCGACTTCGCCGGCGCGACCGCCACCAACACCGACGACTTCCGCCCGGACTACACCTCGGGCATCGCAGGCGTCAGCGGCGGCAACCCGAACTTGGTGCCGGAAGAATCCGAATCCTTCACCTTCTCGACCGTGTTGCAGCCGCGCTTCATCCCCGGCCTGACCATGACGCTGGATTACTATGAAATCCGCATCGACAAGGTGATCGCCTCGGTTTCGGCTGAAGGGATTGCGAACAACTGCGTCAATGGCGCGGAACTGAACCTGGACGCCTGCAACTCGATCTTCCGCAACTCGCCGAACATCCCGTTCGGTGTCGGCGCACCGTCCGGCAATGCGATCGGCGGCTTTATCGAGCGGTCGTTCAACTACGCCGCTCTTGAAACCCGCGGACTCGATTTCGGCGCCAACTACACGCTGGAAACGGCTGACTTCGGCAAGAACTGGGGCGCCTTCGACTGGCGTGTGAACGGCTCGTGGCTGATTGAGCAGAAGCAATATCTGAACGAATCTGACCCGAGCGACTACGATGAACTGGCCGGCAGCATCGGTCTCAGCGGCACCAACGTTTATCCGCGGGTGCGACTGAGCTCGTCTCTGGCATGGCGTCCGAACGACACTTGGAACATCAACTGGACGGCCGATTGGCAGTCGAGCGCCAACATCATTCGGGCGCGCGACTTCGTCAACAACGCCGACGCTCGCTTGGTCGATCAGATGGATACTGGACCGTTCGTCCGTCACGATCTGACCGTACGCTACAAGGTGCGGGACGATCTGACGCTGCGCGCCGGCGTCGTGAACCTGTTTGACGCAGAACAGCGCGACATCCTGGGGACGACCATCTATTCCAACTTCGACCCCTACGGCCGTCGCTTCTTCGTCGGCCTGAACTTCCGCCCCTTCTAAAGCGGGTTCACTCCTGAGAATGAAGGGCGGCGTCGCAAGACGCCGCCCTTTTTCTTTGCCTGACGTCACCCCCACCTTGTCAGGGGGGATGACCCTCTCTAAACGGGCCGCTTAACCGACAACCCGACGCGAACGTCGCATGGCCCTGCCGTGCGGGGGCTTCTCGCGCGCGTAGAGACCGAAGGAAGACGCCGCACTTGCTCGCCCCGGACATCAGTCATGACGAACGCGACGCCATGGTGCGCGCGGCGCTGGCCGAACAGGGCGACAGCGGCCTGACGCCGCGCCACACGCGGTTCTACTTCTATGGCGAGGGCGATCATGGCGACCTGAACGAGGTCGCGCGGCGCGCGGGCTTTCTGACCAGCGGCGCCGACGATTCCACCATTCTAGAGACCACCATGGCGGTGGATGCGGCGTCGTTCGCTGCGACCTCGGCCATGATGCAGACCTGGGCCGCGGCCTTCCAGCTGGACTATGACGGCTGGGACTGCGCGGTCGTGACCCATTAGCGTTCAATAAGAAGAAGAGCTGGCGATGCCCAAGCGCACAGACATCAAGTCCATCCTCATCATCGGCGCCGGCCCGATCGTCATCGGCCAGGCGTGCGAGTTCGACTATTCCGGCGTTCAGGCGTGCAAGGCGCTGAAGGCGGAAGGCTACCGGGTCATCCTGGTCAATTCGAACCCCGCCACCATCATGACCGACCCGGAGGTGGCCGACGCCACCTATATCGAGCCGATCACGCCCGAGATGGTCGAGAAGATCATCATCAAGGAAAGGCCCGACGCCCTGCTGCCCACCATGGGCGGCCAGACGGCGCTGAACACGGCGCTGGCCCTGCATGAATCGGGCGCCCTGGCCCGCCACGGGGTCGAGATGATCGGCGCCAAGGCCGAGGTCATCGACAAGGCCGAGGACCGCCAGAAGTTCCGCGACGCCATGGACAAGCTGGGTCTGGAGAGCCCCCGCTCCAAGGCCGCCCATTCGATGGAAGAGGCGCTGGAGGGGCTGGAGTTCGTCGGCCTGCCCGCCGTGATCCGCCCGTCCTTCACCCTGGCCGGCACCGGCGGCGGCATCGCCTTCAACCGCGAGGAGTTCGAGGAGATCGTCCTGCGCGGCCTGGACCTGTCGCCGACGACCGAGGTCCTGATCGAAGAATCGGTGCTGGGCTGGAAGGAATACGAGATGGAGGTCGTCCGCGACACGGCGGACAACTGCATCATCATCTGCTCCATCGAGAACGTCGATCCGATGGGCGTCCATACGGGCGACTCGATCACCGTCGCCCCCGCCCTGACGCTGACGGATAAAGAATATCAGCGGATGCGGACCGGCTCGATCAATGTGCTGCGCGAAATCGGCGTGGAGACGGGCGGATCGAACGTCCAGTGGGCCATCAACCCTGCCGACGGCCGCATGGTCGTGATCGAGATGAACCCGCGCGTGTCGCGCTCCTCGGCCCTGGCGTCCAAGGCCACCGGCTTCCCCATCGCCAAGGTCGCGGCGCGTCTGGCGGTCGGCTATACGCTGGACGAGCTTCAGAACGACATCACCCAGGTCACGCCCGCGTCGTTCGAGCCGTCGATCGACTATGTCGTCACCAAGATCCCGCGCTTCGCCTTCGAGAAATATCCCGGTTCCGAGCCTCTGCTGGGCACCTCGATGAAGTCGGTGGGCGAGGTCATGGCCATCGGCCGCACCTTCCAGGAATCGATGCAGAAGGCCCTGCGCGGGCTGGAGACGGGTCTGGACGGCTTCGACGAGATCGAGATCGAGGGCGTGGCCGGGGCGGCCGACGACGCGACCGCGCGCGGCGCCGTGGTGCGGGCGCTGGGCGTGCCGACGCCCGACCGCATCCGCGTCATCGCCCAGGCCTTCCGCCACGGCCTGTCGGTGGAAGAGGTCAACGCCGCCTGCGCCTATGAGCCGTGGTTCCTGCGCCAGATCGCCGACATCGTGCGCGAGGAGGGCCACGTCCGCGTCAAGGGCCTGCCGACCGATCCGACCGAGTTCCGCCGCCTGAAGGCCAAGGGCTTCTCCGACGCCCGCCTGGCCCATCTGACCGGCGCGACCGAAAAATCCGTGCGTCTGGCCCGTCGCGGCCTGAACGTCCGTCCGGTGTTCAAACGCATCGACACCTGCGCGGCCGAGTTCGCCAGCGCCACCGCCTATATGTATTCGACTTATGAGACGGGCGCCCTGGGCCAGATTCCCGAGTGCGAGAGCGCGCCGTCGGACAAGAAGAAGGCCATCATCCTGGGCGGCGGTCCCAACCGGATCGGCCAGGGGATCGAGTTCGACTACTGCTGCTGCCACGCGGCCTTCGCCTTCGACCAGATCGGCGTCGAATCGATCATGGTCAACTGCAACCCTGAGACCGTCTCGACCGACTACGACACCTCCGACCGCCTGTATTTCGAGCCGCTGACGGCCGAGGACGTGCTGGAGCTGATCGAGGTCGAACGCTCGAACGGCGAACTGATCGGCTGCGTCGTCCAGTTCGGCGGCCAGACCCCGCTGAAACTGGCCCATGCGCTTCAGGACGACGGCATTCCGGTGCTGGGCACATCCGTCGACTCCATCGACCTGGCCGAGGACCGCGAACGCTTCCAGCAGATGCTTGAGGGCATCGGCCTGCGCCAGCCGCCCAACGCCCTGGCCCGTTCGGCCGAGGAAGCCGCGCAGAAGGCCGAAGAGGTCGGCTATCCGGTCGTCCTGCGCCCCTCCTACGTCCTGGGCGGACGCGGCATGATGATCGTCCACGACCGCGAGCAACTGGACCGTTACGTCCATGAGGCCATGCGGGTGTCGGGTTCCGATCCCGTCCTGATCGACCACTATCTGAACCGCGCCACCGAGGTCGACGTCGACGCCCTGTGCGACGACGAGACGGTCTTCGTCGCCGGCGTGCTGGAACATATCGAGGAGGCCGGGGTCCACTCGGGCGACAGCGCCTGCTCGATGCCGCCCTACTCCCTGTCCGCCGAAACGGTGGCCGAGCTGAAGCGCCAGACCACCGAAATGGCCAAGGCCCTGAAGGTGCGCGGCCTGATGAACGTGCAGTTCGCGATCGAGGAGCCGCACAGCGCCGAACCCCGCATCTTCGTGCTGGAGGTGAACCCGCGCGCCAGCCGCACGGCGCCGTTCGTCGCCAAGACCATCGGCCAGCCCATCGCCGCCATCGCCGCCAAGGTCATGGCGGGCGTGCCGCTGAAGTCCTTCGGCCTGACCGACAGGTCTTACGACCATATCGCGGTCAAGGAGGCGGTCTTCCCGTTCGCCCGCTTCGCCGGGGTCGACACCATCCTCGGCCCGGAAATGCGTTCGACCGGCGAGGTCATGGGTCTGGACTGGAAGCGCGACGGCGAGGCCGACATGGCCCCCGCCTTCGCCCGCGCCTTCGCCAAATCCCAGATCGGCGGCGGCGTCACCCTGCCGACCTCGGGCTGCGCCTTCATCTCGGTCAAGGACGAGGACAAGCCCTTCATCGTCGACGCCGCCCGGACCCTGCTGGCCGAGGGTTTCAGCCTGATCGCCACCGGCGGCACCCACGCCTATCTGGTCGAACAGGGGCTGGAGGTGAAGCTGGTCAAGAAGGTGCTGGAAGGCCGCCCGCACATCGTGGACGCCATGAAGAACGGCGAGGTCCAGCTGGTCTTCAACACCACCTCGGGCAAGCAGTCGCTGCAGGACAGTTTCTCCCTGCGCCGCACCGCCCTGATGATGAAGATGCCCTACTACACCACCACCGCCGGCGCGCTTGCGGCGGCCCAGGCCATCGGCGCCATCAAGGCCGGCGACCTGGATGTGAAGGCGATCCAGGCCTACGGCTGACATTCAGTCATCGGCCGCACCCTGCGCTGACGGTGCGGCCGATGACAGGGAAACCCTGACGATTTCGACGCTCGACAAGGCCCTGATCGCCATTCTGATCGCGGAGGCGGCGGGCTTTCTGGCCTTCGCCTGGGACAAGCGGAAGGCCAGGAGCGGCCTGTGGCGCACGCCGGAATCGACGCTCCTGCTGTTCGGCCTGATCGGCGGCCTGGGCGCTTGGATGGGCCAGCATCTGATGCGCCACAAGACGCGCGAGGAACCGTTCAGGACGCGGTTCGGCGTGGTGGTTTCGCTGCACCTGATCCTGCTGCTGGCCGGGGCGGCCTGGGTCGTCTTCTGACCGTCAGGGCGTGGGCCGCCAGTCGCCGTCCATCGTCGTGATCGCCCGCTCGACCAGGCTCGCCAGCTTGACGTGATCGGCCTGGGACGGGTGCCAATCGCAGGCCTGCAGGTCCAGCCCGTCGGACGGGAGGGCGGTGGCCAGGTTCGGCGTCCGCGCATTCACCGTCGCCGCCACCTGGGCGATGTCCGCCCCCACGGTGTTCACCCATCCCATCAGGATGAACCGCGCCTGGGGCTGAGCCCGGTGCAGCTCTTGAAGGAAATCCACATAGCGCCGGCGATAGGCGTCGCGCAGGGCCGCCTCGTCCGCCCAGGCTTCGCCCGCGTGCAGCGGGGTCGAGAAGTCGTTGACGCCCAGGTTGACGACGATGATCGCAGGCCTCCAGTCCGGGTCCGCACCGACCGCCGCTCGCGGATCGTCCGGCTTCAGGCGCGCATAGAGGGTCGGCAGGCTGGCCCCCGGGTCCTTGCCGCCATAATTGCGAACGACGCCATAGCCGGAATAGGCGTTGATCCGGTAATCGGCGTCGAACCGGCGCGCCACCAGCGGACCGAAGGCGCGCTGGGTGTCGGTCGTGTCATGAATTTCCTGCGGCGTGCAGGTGCGGGCCGACGACACGTCGCCATAGCCCACCGAATAGGAATCGCCGATGAACTCGATCTGGCGGCTGCGCGCCGGCGCCGGCAGGGGGCGGCCGTCGCCTGTCGGGAAGAAGCCCGTGAACCGCCCGCCGCCGGTCTGGCTCTCGCTCTGTTTCTCCAGCCGCACGACGTGATCCCCGGCCCCCAGGTCCTCCAGCGTCAGATCGACGCGTCCGGCGTTTCGGAACAGGGTGCGCTCGCGCCCGTCGACCAGCAGCCGCAGGTTCTGCTCTGGCGCGTCGAAACGGACCCGCACCCCCGTCCCGTTGAAGCGACTCTCGAAATAGACGCACGGCCAGCCGAAGCTCAACCCGTCCGCCGCGCGGATCACCCGCCCGCCGACATGGACCGGCAGGGGTTCGCTCGACGCCATCGCCGGCGTCTGGATCAGGGCCAGGGCGGTCAGGCCGAACGCGGCGGCGACAGGAAGCTTGGGCACGGGCAAGGTTCGATCCCTATTCGATGTCAGGTGTGGCAGCGGCGTCATCCCGCCCCGCCACGATCCGGGTTGCGGCGAGGTCGGCGGTGACATTGCCGACGGTGCGGAAGATGTCGGGGATGACCTCGACCGCCAACAGCAGCGGCAGCACACCGAGCGGCAGGCCCATGGCCAGGCAGATCGGCCCGATGGCGGCGAAGAAGCTGACCTGGCCCGGCAGGCCGACCGAGGCGATGGACACGGCGATGGCCGTCAGCCCGCCGGCGATCAGCACGCCGAGGCCCAGATGCACCCCGTTCAGCTGCGCCACATAGAGGCAGACCGCCAGGTTGGCGACGGGGCTGGTGATGCGGAACACCGCCACCGCCAGCGGCAGAACCAGGCCCGCGGAGGTCTGGGGCACGCCTAGCCAGTCGCGCGCCCGTTCGATCATCACCGGCAGGCTGGCCAGCGACGACTGGGTCGAGACGGCGACGACCTGGGCCGGGGCCGCCGCGCGCGCAAACCGGGCCAGCGGGATCCGCCCCCAGACGATGGCGACGACATAGGTGATCAGGATCAGACCGATCTGGCTCAGGCAGACAATGGCCACATAGTGGGCCAGCGTCCCCGCCACCCCCAGACCGGCGCGCAGACCCACGCCCAGCGCCAGGGCGAACACCCCGAACGGCGCGGCCAGCAGCACCCAGTGAACGATCACCACCATCGTCTCGGCCACCGCCTCGAAGAAGCCGGCCAGCGGTCGACGAAGCTCGGTCTTGATCCGAGTGGCGGCGAAACCGAACGCCACGGCGAAGACGACCACGGCCAGCACCCCGTCGTCGGCGGCCGCCTTGACCACATTCGCCGGCGCCAGACTGGCCAGGAAGGCGCGCAGGCCATCCGTCCGCGCCGCGTCGCCCACGGTCGCCAAGGCGTCCGCGCTGACGCCCGACAACAGGCTCTGGCCCGCCTCCGGGTCAATGGGCCAGATCGCCAGAAGCCCCAGCCCCGCCAGGATGGCATAGACCGTAGCCCCGACCAGCAGCACGCCGAACACCCCCAGCGACCGCACCGCGATCCGCCCCGTCGCGGCGGCGTCGGCGATGGAGACGATGCCCGTGACCAGCAGGCTGAACACCAGCGGAATGACGGTCATGCGCAGCGCGTTCAGCCAGACCTGGCCCAGACTTTCGACCACGCCCAAACCGCCCGTCAACCACGGCGCGTCGGCGCCCTGGGCCATGGCCCCGACCACCACGCCCGCGACCAGGGCGGCGATGACGAAGAAGCTGAGAGAGGTGAAGAAGGCGGCGAGACGGGAAGAGCGCATCGGCCAGAGCTAGCACCCCTTTTCGCCATGCGCGCGCCAAACCTTCTGACGCCCGTTGGCAGATCAGGTCGTCGCAGCACGAAACGCGAACCGCGCCGGTGCGTTTGGACAGGAACAAGGAGATCAACCATGTCCCGTCTGCACAAACTGGTTCCCATGATCGGCGGCCTCTTGCTGTCCAAGGCCGGACGCCGCCTGGCGGGCCGTCACGCCGGAAAGCTGGCCCTGGCGACCTTGGCCTATGAGGTGTGGCGCAGCCGCCGTAACGGCGCCCGCCCCCAGGCCGCCTCTCAGACACAGGCGCAGGATCGCCCACGCGCCCGCAATCGCTGGAGCGGCCGCGCGCCGCGATAGTCCTCGACTTCCCCCGGGCGCGCCCCGATAGTCGACGCCCGCCCGGAGATGAGCCATGATCAAAGTCCATCACCTGAACGACAGCCGCTCGCAGCGCGTCCTGTGGCTGCTGGAAG
Organism: Candidatus Brevundimonas colombiensis; assembly: GCA_029202665.1. NCBI lineage: Bacteria > Pseudomonadati > Pseudomonadota > Alphaproteobacteria > Caulobacterales > Caulobacteraceae > Brevundimonas > Candidatus Brevundimonas colombiensis. The sequence goes on along the minus strand of CP119326.1, from coordinate 1,765,553 downwards.
AATTGGGGCTGGACTATGAGGTGGTGCGTTACGAGCGCAATCCCGGCAACCGGCTGGCCCCGCCAGAACTGCTGAAAATCCACCCGCTGGGCAAGTCGCCGGTGATCGAGGACGGAGAGATTACGGTCGCAGAGACCGGCGCCGTCGTCGAATATCTGCTGGATGCCTATGGCGCCGGCCGGCTGCGCCCGGCGGCGGGCACAGAGAATGCGCGCCGATTCACCTATTGGCTTCACTACGCGGAAGGGTCGGCCATGCCGCCGCTGCTGCTCAAGCTGGTCTTCAGCATAATGCCTCAGCGCGCGCCCGGGCTGATGAAGCCCCTGGTCAAGGGCGTTGCGAACAAGGCCCTGGCCAGCTTCGTCGAACCGCAACTGCGCACCCATGTCGCCTTCTGGGAGGCCGAACTGGAACGGTCAGAATGGTTTGCGGGCGATCAGTTCACCGCCGCCGACATCATGATGAGCTTTCCGGTCGAGGCCGGGGCCGACCGAGCCTTCGACGCCGCGACCAAGCCGCGCCTCAGGGCGTTTCTGGACCGAATTCATGCCCGCCCCGCCTACCGTCGCGCCTTGGAGCGGGGCGGCGAATATAGTTATGCGTGATCGGATCGTGATCGGTTGATCGCAACCCGACGAGGCGCAAGACGTTAACAAGCCATGCGCCTTCACACCATTCAGATCATCGCCGGGCTCGCCGCCGCCGTCGCCTTCGTTCTGGCCTTCATGGCCGCAGGGGCCGCACTCATTTCCGGCCTGTTCATGTTCGCCGGACTGGCCGCCATCGGCTGGTTGGCCTATAGTCTGATCAAGGGCGTTCTGCGCCGCGACCCCAAGTCGGAGCCTCCTGCGCGTGCCTGAAATATGGCTCGCCTGGGGTGGCGCTCTTGATTTCAGGACCGATATCCCCTAGCTTTGATGCCCGGCCGCGCCCGCCCCGCGGCCTTTTGTGTGCCTATTTCGCGTCTTTCCAGTCTCCGGGCGAACAAGAAAAATCACGACACAATGGAAAAAGTGCCGATGACGGCCGAGGGCTATCGCGCTCTCGACGATCAACTGAAGCAATTGAAGTCGGTCGAAAGGCCCAGCGTGATCGCGGCCATTTCAGAGGCCCGCGAACACGGTGACCTGTCCGAAAACGCCGAATATCATGCCGCCAAGGAGCGGCAGGGCTGGATCGAAGGCCAGATCGCCGAGATCGAGGACAAGATCAGCCGCGCCCAGGTCATCGACGTGTCCAAACTGTCCGGCAACCAGGTGAAGTTCGGCGCCACCGTCACGGTGGTGGACGAGGACACCGAGGAAGAGAGCCGGTACCAGATCGTCGGCGAGCATGAGGCCGACGTGAAACAGGGCCGCATCTCCATCGCCTCGCCGATCGCCCGCGCCATGATCTCCAAGGAGGTCGGCGACGTGGTCGAGGTCAACACCCCCGGCGGGGTGAAGGCCTATGAGATCCTCAAGGTCGAGTGGAAATAAGACCGTGACCGACGCCGCCGAAACACGCCCGCCCCTGGTGTCGCATGTTTCGGTGGGCGTCACCGATCTGGTTCGGACCGGCGTCTTCTACGACGCCGTGTTCGCAAGCCTGGGCGTCGGCCGGGTGATGGAACATCCGATGGGGCTGGCCTATGGCCGCGCCTTGCCCGAATTCTGGGCCTCCATCCCTCACGACCGTCAGGCCGCCTCGGCCGGCAATGGCGCCCATGTCTGTTTCGCCGCGCCGGATCGGGACGCGGTCGATCGCTTTCACGCCCAGGGCCTTGCCGCCGGCGGTCGCGACGATGGCGCGCCCGGTTTCCGCCCCGACTATGCGCCCGGCTATTACGCCGCCTTCCTGCGCGATCCTGACGGCAACAAGATCGAGGCCATGACCTGGGTTCGGGCCGCGCCCGGCCAGGCGTGACGTCCATTCCGCCGTCCCGCCCCCTCAGCGTCTGGGTGGTCTCGGACGGCCGCGCCGGGATCGAGAACCAGGCCCTGGGCCTCGCCGAGGCGGTGCAGCGCCTGACCCCGGCCGAAGTCACGATCAAACATATCCGCTGGCGGGCTTTGTTCGACCGCTGGCCGTCGGCGTTGAAGACGCGGGCGATGCTGGACCCCGCCTCGGACGCCCTCGCCGCCCCCTGGCCCGATCTGTGGATCGCGACGGGCCGCGCCACCCTGCCGCTTTCGACACGGGTCAAACAATGGAGCGGCGGCAAGACCTTCGTCGTTCAGACCCAGGACCCGCGCTGGGCCAACCCCCGCTACGACATGATCGTCGCCCCCGCCCACGACAACCTGTCGGGCGACAATGTCTTCGAGATCACCGGCTCGCCGCACCGCATCACGCCCCAGCGGATCGCCGAGGCGGCCCCCGACTTCGCCGACCGGATCGCTCCCCTGCCCCATCCGCGCATTGCGGTCCTGATCGGCGGTCGGTCCAAGGCTTTCGACCTGCCCGCCGCCCATGCCGCCGCTCTGGCCGACCGGATCGCGGACGCCGTGCGGGCGGCGGGCGGATCGCTGATGCTGACCTTCTCGCGCCGCACGCCTGAGCTGGCCAAGGCGGCGATGACCGCACGCCTGTCCGACCTGCCCGGCTGGATCTGGGACGGGACCGGCGACAACCCCCTGTTCGGCTTCCTGCATTACGCTGACCATGTGCTGGTCACAGAGGACAGCGCCAACATGGCCGCCGAAGCCGCCTCGACCGGCAAGCCGGTTCACATCCTGCCGATGGTCCCGCTGAAATCCCCCGGCAAGTTCGCCCGCCTGCACGATGATCTGCGTTCGCGCGGCGCCGCCCGGCCGTTCGACGGCGCGCTGATCCCCTGGACCTACGAACCCCTGGCCGAAACCGACCGCGCCGCCCGCGCGGTTCTGGAGGCGATGCGGACGCGATAGAAACTGAGGACCAGCATCGCGCAAACGGGAATCACCGCCTAAATAGGCGCATGACCCAAGCTCGTACCGTTCGCGTCGCCATCATTGGTTCCGGCCCCGCCGGCTGGACCGCCGCCATCTATGCGGCCCGCGCCTCCCTGAACCCTGTCGTCATCGCCGGCATCCAGCCCGGCGGCCAGCTGACCATCACCACCGACGTCGAAAACTATCCCGGCTTCGCCGAGACCATCCAGGGCCCGTGGCTGATGGAGCAGATGCAAGCCCAGGCCCTGCACGTCGGGACCGAGGTCATCCACGACATCGTCACCTCCGCCGACCTGTCCCAGCGTCCGTTCCGGCTGAAGCTGGACGGCGGCGACGAGATTCTGGCCGAGACGGTCATCATCTCCACCGGCGCCCAGGCCAAATGGCTTGGGCTGGAGTCGGAGGCCGCCTATCAGGGTTTCGGCGTCTCGGCCTGCGCTACCTGCGACGGCTTCTTCTATCGCGGCAAGGAAGTGGTCGTGGTCGGCGGCGGCAATACGGCGGTCGAAGAGGCGCTGTTCCTGACCAACTTCGCCTCCAAGGTCACGGTCATCCACCGCAAGGACGAGTTCCGCGCCGAAAAGATCCTGCAGGACCGCCTGTTCGCCAACCCCAAGGTCGAGGTGATCTGGAACGTCGCCATCGAGGAGATCGTCGGCGTGGTGGACGGCATCGCCCGCAACGTCACGGGCGTCCGCCTGAAGAACGTCAAGGACGGATCGACCCGCGACATCCCGGCCGACGGCGTCTTCATCGCCATCGGCCATGCCCCGTCGTCGGAACTGTTCAAGGGCCAGTTGGAGACCAACTCGGGCGGCTATCTGCGGGTCAAGCCCGGCACGGCGTCCACCGCCATCGAGGGCGTCTGGGCCGCCGGCGACGTCACCGACGACGTCTATCGCCAGGCCGTCACCGCCGCCGGCATGGGCTGCATGGCCGCGCTGGAGGCCGCCCGGTTCCTGGCCGAAGAAGACCACGCCAAGGCCCACCACCCCATCAGCCACGCCGAGGCGGAAAAGATCGGCGTCTGGTAAGGCCGCGAGGAGGACGGATCGTGAAGGGATCGATCACGCTAGGGATGGCGGTCGCTGCGGCGCTGCTGATCCTCCCGGTCACGACCGCGAAAGCTCAAATCACCGAGCCTGAACCGTCTCGGTTTTCGGACGCCATCGTCTTTCCCGTCGTCTTGAGGCCGACGCGAAATCAGGCCTCGACCGAACCCGGCTATTTGTTCGACTTCCGCCTGTCGAGGATCGCCGCACGAAGCGTGGCGCGCGAGATTCCGGCCGCCGGGTTCGGCGAAGAAGCCATCAAGATCGACGATCCGCTTTGGATGGCCGCCACCACGCGGTCGGGCCAGACCGTCTATTGTTCGGACCAGAACTATTCAGCGCGCTGTCTTCGCGACGCCGACGATGATGGTCGGTTCGAGCAGTTCTGGTGGGCGATGCGGGGCGGCTGCAGCCTTCTGCGCGAGGCGGCGTGCCGCGAACCCACGCCGCTGGCCTATCAGGGGCGACAAACGATAGAGGGCGGGCCGGTCGCCTATTCTGCGCTGAATGCCGATCATCTGACCGATCCGCGCGCCCTGAGCGGCCAGGCGCGCGTGATCTGGAACCGCCGGGCGGGCGCCTATGAGGTGGTCCTATCGACGGGCGAGGGACGGCGCAAACGTCCGCTGGCCAGCCCTTTCACGCCTATCCGGCCGCAGACGCCGCGCGGACCGGCCCTGCTGGACCAGCACGGCCTCAAAGTGCGGATCGAGGGCGTCGATCCCAGCGGCGCGGTGACGATCGGAAGCGCCGAACTCCCTGCCGAGTTCGGCGGCTTCTTCATGCCGATCGGCTAAGGTCCTTCAGTAGGCGCTGGCTTCCGTCAGCTCCGTCACATCCTCGGGCGATAGGGTCAGACCGGCGGCCTTCAGCGTATCGGCCAGTTGCGCCAGCGTCGTGGCGCTGACGATGGGCGCCGTGACGCCGGGTTGGGCCAGCAGCCAGGCCAAGGCGACCTGGGCGGAGGTGGCCTCGTTGCGCTGAGCCACGGCGTCCAGCACCGCCAGGATGCGCACGCCCCGCTCGTCGAACCGGCCCTGCAGCATCCCTTCGCGCTTGGTCCCGGCGATCTGATCGGCGGTCTTGTACTTGCCGGTCAGGAAGCCGCTCTCAAGGCTGAAATAGGTGATGACGCCCAGCCCCTTTTCGATCGCGACGTCCTGCAATGGCCCTTCGAAGGTGTCGCGGCTGTAGAGGTTGTAGTGGGGCTGGATCGAGGCGTAGGCGGCCAGGCCGTCGCGCTCGGAGATGGCCAGGGCCTCGGCCACCTGGTCGGCGGAGTGGTTGGACGTGCCGATGGCGCGCACCTTGCCCGCCTTCACCAGATCGTCGAGCGCGCGCAGGGTCTCTTCCTGGGGCGTCTCCGGGTCGGGCCAGTGGGTCTGATAAAGGTCGATATAGTCGGTCTGGAGCCGACGCAGGCTGTCCTCGACCGCCTTGCCGATCCAACCCGGCGACAAGTCCTTGCGGCCCTGCCCCATGTCCGACCCGACCTTGGTGAAGATTTTCACCGCGTCACGACCGCCGCGCGCCTTCAGCCACTCACCGATGACCGTCTCGCTCTCACCGCCCGAATGTCCCGGAACCCAGCGCGAATAGGCGTCGGCCGTGTCGATGGCGTCGAACCCGGCCTCGACGAACCCATCCAGCAGGTCGAACGACGTCTTACTGTCCGCCGTCCAGCCAAAGACGTTTCCGCCGAAAACGAGCGGGGCGATGTTCAGGCCGCTGCGGCCCAGGGCGCGTTTGTCGGGATTGCTCATAAGGGAGGCTCCGTTTCGGGGAGCCCTGCACATAGGCGACAGCGAAGCGACCGCAACCGCTGCGGTGGCGATCACCCGAACAGTTGAAGTCCGGGCGGCGCGTAATCGGTCGGCTGACCCTGCCGACGCCGCAGGGCGTAGTCCACGGCGGTCTGAACGGCCCGTTCGTCGGTGGGCTTGGACAAGACGCCGATGGTGCCGGCCACGCCGTCGCGAACCATGCCGGGATTGGCGGTCATGAACAGGACGCTGACACCCATTTCCTGGCCCAGCTCTCGACCCAGTTCGATCCCGGTGGGACCATCGGAGAGGTGAATATCGACCAGGGCCAGATCCACATCATTTTCGCGCACGAGATCCTGCGCGGCCTTTGCGGTCGCGGCGACACCCATGACCTGATGACCCAGGTCTTCCAGGACGAACCGAAGCTCCATGGCCACCAGGGCCTCGTCTTCGATGATCAGGATACGCGCGGTCATGATTCAAGCTTGTGATCGTTGGCGTACCTAACGCAGGTTCTCGATATCGGTTTCATACTAAAGACTAGATTCTTCCGGAAACGGCGGCTCTGCGGCGCGAAAGGGCTGTCGCCGGCAGGTCGACAATCACCTTCAGTCCGGCCGCGTTCCACTCGCGCTGGAGTTTTCCACCCAGTTGCCCCTCGACCGACAGGGTCGCCAGCGACGAACCGAAGCCCGAACGCGAGGGCGGCCCGTCGATGCGGGGACCGTCACGTTCGCTCCAGGTCAGGACGAAGCGATCGCCGTCCTGCGCCGTATGCAGCAGAACGCTGCCCTCCTTTTGCGATAGGGCGCCGTATTTGGCGGCGTTGGTGGCCAGTTCGTGGAACAGCAGGGCGACCGACGTGGCCGCCTGATCATCGAACACCGCATCGTCCCCGCTGATGATCACCCGCGCCAGACCCACATCGTCGGCATAGGCCTTGAACAGGTCCGCCAGGAAGGTGTGCAGCGTGGTGGCGCCGACCGTGGGCTGGGACGTCTCGGTGTGCGGCCGCACGAACTCGTGCGCGCGGGCCAAGGCGGCGATGCGGGTGCGCAGCGACGCGGAGAACGCCTTGGCCTCCGGATACTGGCGAGCCGACAGGGCGACCAAGGCAGAGACCACAGCGAAGATGTTCTTGATGCGGTGGCTTAGCTCCTGGCTTACCAGTTCACGACCCTGCTCAAGCCGCTTCAGTTCGTCGATATCGGTGCAGGTGCCGAACCAGCGGGTGATCCGCCCCTCTTCGTCGTGGATGGCCACCGCGCGCCCCAGGGTCCAGCGATAGGCGCCGCTGTGGTGCTTCAGCCGATATTCGATCTCGTAGGGATCGCCCGTCTCCAGCGAATGCCGCCACGTCGTCCAGGCGCGTTGCTGATCGTCGGGATGGAAGATGTCGCTCCACCCCTGCCCGTCCGTGGAGCCGACGGGAACGCCGGTGAATTCATACCAACGGGCGTTGTAGTAGTCGTGGAACCCGTCGGGCCGGGTCGACCAAACCATCTGCGGCATGGCGTCGGCCAGGATGCGGAACCGGGCCTCGCTTGCACTGAGCGCGCGTGCAGTCTCGGCCAGATCGGTCTCGGTCTGTTTGCGCTCGGTGATGTCGACAGCGACGCCGGGCAGGCGCACCGCCGCGCCGGAGCGATCATATTCGACCCGACCGCGCGCCAGCATCCATCGCACCCGTCCGTCGACGACGAGCCGGTATTCGCTGACGAACAGCCCCTCGCCGTCCAGCGCACGCTGGATGTCCGCATCCCGACGAACGAGGTCGTCGGGATGGACGCTGGCGCGAAACACCGCGATGGGCGCGCCTTCGCGCGCGGCGACGGGATCGACGCCGTACATCCGCGCGAACCGCTCGTCGGCCACCACGCGGTCGGTGGCGATGTCCCAATCCCAGGCGCCGACATAGGCCGAGGCCTCTATGGCCAGCCGGGCGGTCTTCTCGCTGCGGTCGCGGTCCAGCAAGGCGCGACGCAGCTCCAACTGGGTCATCACCTGGTCCGCCAGGGTCTGCATCGCCAAGGCCTGAAGTTCGGTCAGCCCTTCCGGACGCGCGCGACGGTCCAGAACGCACAGCGCGCCGAGCGGCACGCCCTCGGGCGTCTTCAACGGATAACCGGCGTAGAAGCGTATATTGGGCGCGCCGGTGACCAGCGGATTGTCCGCGAAACGCGCGTCGAGACAGGCGTCGGTCACCACCATCGGCCGGTCGCTGACCATGGCGTGGGCGCAGAAGGATGTGGGACGCGGCGTCTCGGACACGCCCAGCCCGACCTCGGCCTTGAACCACTGACGCTCGGCGTCCACCAGACTGACGGCGGCCATGGGGGCCTCGCACAGCCGCGCCGCCAGATTGGCCAGATCGTCGAACGCGGCCTCAGGCGTCGTGTCCAGCACCCCGTATCTCTTGAGCGCCGCAAGGCGATCCGCCTCGTCCCACCGGGAACGGCCGACTTCTGGGTGGTTCAACGAGGCATCCTCTTAAGCCCGGCGCGCTTGTGTGAGTTCATCAATGCCCCGAGCCGCGAAACCGTTGCAAGCCGGCTTTTCAGTTCGTCGGCCGACCGACTTCCTCGACATCCATGGTCGTGACGCCGGCGGGCGCGGGCGCCGCGGCCTTGGGGCGCTCCAGCACGGTCAGACGGGCGTTGATGGCGGCGACCTCCTCGCGGGTCGGCAGGCGCCGCCCGCCCAGACTGGCGACGCCGACGACGCGCTGCTGGCCGTCGATCTCGACCGTCCGCAGGGGCGCGTCCTTCACCGCGGCCGCGGGGGCGTCGGGATCGGGTCCGCCGGTCGCCGCGCCGGCGGGCAGGACCGCGCGCGGACGCGAGAAGCGCGCCTCGTCGATCGCAGGCTCGCGCCCCTTGTAGACATTGCGCAAGGCGGCGGGTTCGCCATAGACGCCCTTCCAGCGATAGAAGATGTGCGCGCCGATCTGCGTCACCTTGGCGACCGTGGGCGCCCACCAGGGGTGCACATAGTCGGCGTGATAATGGGTGGCGGCGCCGACCTGCTGCGCGACCGCGCCGTCCAGCGCCTTTTCCGCCACGCGACGGGCCCGATCCCACGCCCAGGGGACCGTAGACTGGGCCAGGGAGCCGTCGCAGGTGAAGCTGAACTGGCAGCCCGTGGTCCGTTCGGCGCCTTCGAACACCACGCCGCAGACGGTGTTGGCGTAGTTGGGATCGCGCACCCGGTTCAGAACGACCTGGGCCACGCCCGCCTGGCCGCTGTCCGGCTCCAGCGCCGCCTCGAAATAGACCGCCTGGGTCAGGCAGCGCAGCGCGCGGCGGCGATCCTCGGCGCTGCCTTTGAAGATAAAGGGCTGGGCGGGACGCAGGGCGCCGGGGGCGGGCGCCATGGCCGCGTTCAGGCGCTGGGCCTCCAGCCCGCTCTTGCCCGGCTCAAGCCCAGGCTTGCCGGCCAGGGTCAGGCTTTCCCAACCGGGCGTCAGTCCATAGAGGGCCGGCTGCAACAGCGCAGGGTCGTGACGCATGGCCTCGGCCAGCTGGGCCGGGGTCAGGCGCGCCTTGATCGCCGCCAGACCATCCACGCCCAGATCGCCGCCGGTGATGCGCGACACCGCCTCGGCCGTGCGGTCGGCGTCGGGCCGCACGCTGGACCCGGCGGCCATGGCGACGCCCAGCACCGCGCCCGCCGCCGGCAGGGCCGCCGCCGACCGCCGCAGCGTCTTCAACATCGTCTTCCAGGGCGTCAGGGTCATTCACGGTCCGAAGAGGCGTTCGACAACGTCGCCGATCGCCAAAGGTTCGCGCCTTTTAACGGCAAACCTAGACCAATTTCCGGCGCCCGGGCGACCACCGTTACGTCGTGCGTCGGCAGGCGCGGTTCAAGATGGGGTGGCCGGTCGCGATGCAAGGTGTAAAGCTATGTGGAGTTCGCCTGATCGAGACGGGACCGGGGATGCGAAAAACCAGGGACGACAGGGCGTCGTCGTGGCGCATGGCGGCGGCGGACAGCTGGCTGATTGGCTTGGCGCGGTTGTCGACCCCTTCCATGTTCAGCCGCCTGGTGATCGGTTTCGGGTTCGCGGCCGCAGCCCTGCTGGGTCGGGCCGCCCTGTCGACGGTCTATGGCGACGTGACCAGTTTCTCGATTCTGCTGCCGGCGATCAGCCTGGCGGCGTTGGCCGGCGGATGGACGGCCGCTCTGACGGCCTTGATCGTCTGCATCGGCGGCGGCTGGGCCATCGTGGGTTTGACCGCGACCGGTGAGGACGGCGTGCTCAACGCCATCGCGGGCGTCGCCACCGTCAACTTCGTCATGGTCGGCTTGTTCATGGCCGGGGTCAGCGCGGCCCTGCGCGGCGCTTTGCTGCGTATCAGCGAAAGCGACACCCGGTTCCGGCATCTGGCCGACACCACGCCCTCGCCCATCTGGCTGCGCAACGCCGACGGCGCGTTCGAATTCGTCAACGCCGCTGTCCTGGATCTGCACGGCTTGGACAAGGCGGACCTGGCCGACGGCGGGTGGCGCCAGGTCTTTCATCCCGACGATCTGGCCACGATCGACGCCGTGGAAGCCGAGGCCGCCAAGGACCGCAAACCCTATGCATTCGAGGCCCGCGTGCGCGGGACCGACGGCGACTGGCGATGGATGCGGGCCGTCGCACGCCCGCGGTTCGACGAACAGGGGCGGTTCCTGGGTCACACCGGCATCGCCTTTGATGTGACCGACAGCCACGAGGCGCTGGAGGCGTCGGCCCGGGCGGAACGCCGCCACGCCTTCCTGCTGGACCTCAGCGACCGGCTGCGCGACCAGACCGATCCCGACGAGATCATGGGCCAGGTCGAAAGCGCCCTGGGCGGCCTGTTGGACGCCGAACGGGTGGGCTATGGCGAGGTCGACCAGACGGCGGGCGTCGTGTCCATGACACGCGACTGGACCGCCGGCGTCGCCAGCGCCCAGGGCCAGTTCAGCCTGCACGCCTTTGGCGAGGGCCTGATCGCGGATCTGGCCGAAGGCCGCACGATCCAGATCGAGGACGTGCGCAACGACCCCCGCACAGCCGCCTTCGCCGGCGCCTTCGACGCCATCCAGACCCGCGCCCTGATCCGCGCGCCCCTGATTCGAGGCGGCCGCCTGCGCGCCTTCCTCTATGTCCACGCCTCGCAGCCGCGCGCCTGGACCGAGGCCCAGGTCAGCCTGGTCGAGGAGGTCGCCGACCGCACCTGGGCCGAGGTCGAGCGCGCCCGCGCCGAGAACGAGACCCGCGAGAGCGAGCAGCGCTTCCGCGTCATCGCCGACACCGCCCCCGTCCTGATCTGGGTGACCGGTCAGGACGCGAGGCGCAGTTTCGTAAACCAGACCTATGTCGACTTCTTCGGCGCGGGTTACGAGGCGGCGCGCGACCTGGACTGGCGCGAGGCCATCCACCCCGACGACCAGGCGCGCATCCTGGCCGAAGCCGTGGCGGGGGAGGCCTCGCACGCGCCGTTCTCGCTGGAGGCCCGCTATCGCCGACACGACGGCGAGTGGCGCTGGCTGAAGTCGTTCTCGCGCCCGCGCCTCAGCGGTTCTGAGGTGATCGGGTTTGTCGGCGTCGCCTTCGATGTGACCGAGACCCGCGCGGCCCAAGCCCGGCTGGAGGAATCCGAGAACCGTTTCCGCACCGTCGCCGACAGCGCGCCGGCCCTGATCTGGATGAGCGACGACGCCGCCCAGCTGGTCTTCGCCAATCGTCGTTACCGCACCTTCTTCGGCGTGCACGGCGAGGTTCATCTGCCCGACAGCTGGCGCGCCCTGGTGCATGCCGACGACGAGGCGGTCTTCTCGGCGGCCTTCATGCGCGCCTTCGAGGCGCGGGATCGTTTTGAGGCGCTGAGCCGGGTGCAGCATCCGTCGCTGGGCCTGCGCTGGCTGCGTACAGAGGGGGTGCCGCGCTTCGACGCCTCCGGCCTGTTCCAGGGCTATGTGGGGGCTTGTCTGGACGTCACCGACGCCAAACGGGCCGAGGACGATCTGAAGCGGATCAACGAACTGCTGGAAGAGCGGGTCGACGAAGCCTTGATCGAAAAGGCCCAGGCCGAGGCCCAGTTGATGCACGCCCAGCGGATGGAGGCGGTCGGACGGCTGACTGGCGGGGTGGCGCACGACTTCAACAACCTGCTGACCGTGGTGATCGGCGCGCTGGACATCATCCTGCGCAGTGACGATCCGGCCAAGCGCCGCAAGCTGGGCGAAGCCGCCCTGGCCGCCGCTCGCCGTGGCGAAAGCCTGACCCACCAGTTGCTGGCCTTCTCGCGGCGTCAGGCCTTGCGGCCCGAGCCCATTGACCTGAACGCCCTGATCCGCGAGGGCGAACCCCTGTGGCGTCGGGCGGTGGGCGAGACGGTGGACTTCAAGGTCAAATTGAAGCGCGGCGGCGCGCGCGCCAACGTCGATCCCGCCCAGTTCGAGGCGGCCCTGCTGAACCTGATCGTCAACGCCCGCGACGCCCTGGGCGACGTGACCGGGCCCAAGGGGCGCGGCGGCGCGCGCATCACGGTGCAGACGCGCGAGCTTCAGGTCGCGGCCGGCCAGGTCGCCGAACTGGCGCCGGGCGCCTATGTCTGCGTCGCGGTGATCGACAACGGCGAGGGGATGTCGCCCGATATCCAGGACCGGGTATTCGAGCCCTTCTTCACCACCAAGGGCGTCGGCAAGGGCACGGGCCTGGGTCTGAGCCAGGTCTATGGTTTCGCCCGCCAGTCGGGCGGCGGGGTGCAGATCGTCTCTGCGCCGGGACGGGGGGCGGAGATCCGGCTCTATCTGCCGCCCTTGTCGCCTGACGAGGCCGCCAGCGACGGCGCCCCGGTCGAGACCGACGCCAGCCGTATCGAGGGCGGCCGGCTGCTGCTGGTCGAAGACGATCCGGGCGTGGCGGCGGTGGCCCTGGAAATCCTGGAAGAGCTGGGTCTGGACGTCGATCTGGCCCAGAACGGTCAGGACGCCCTGCGCGCGCTCGAGCAGGCTGCATTCGACATGATGCTGACCGACGTGGTCATGCCGGGCGGGATGAGCGGCGTCGACCTGGCGCGCGCGGCGGCCCGATCCTGGCCCGAGATGCGGATCGCCCTGGTGTCGGGTTATGTCGGCGAGGATGTGGACGAGGTGCTGTCCGACACGCCCTGGCCGCTGCTGCGCAAACCCTATTCGTCGGACCAGCTTCGCGGTCTGCTGGAACAGCTGACGACCACGCCGGTCGCCTGACCGGAAAAGAAAAACGCGCCGCAGAGCCTGCGGCGCGTTGATCGTTCAGAAGCGGGCGATGCTTAGCGACGCGCCTTGCGGGCGGCGTAGCGGGCGTCGCGCTTGGCCTTCTGCTCTTCCTTGGTCAGTTGCTTGCGAGCCTTGCGGTCCGCGCGCTTCTCGGCGTCGATCTCTTCCTGAGCGGCCAGTTCGGCCGCCATGCGGGCGGCTTCCTTCTCGGCCTTTTCGCGACGAAGCTCGGCCTTGGCCAGTTCGTGCTGCTGGCGCAGGGCTTCCTTTTCGGCGGCGCGCTTCTCGGCCAGCTTTTCGAATTCGGGATCAGGCGCGGCGGCCTTGGGCTTGAACTTGGCGAGCAACGCCTTCTTGGCGTCCTGCTGGGCGGTAATGCGGTCGGAGAATCCGGTCTTCAGATCTTTCATGCGAAAGCGTCAGGGTTCCTTGTGAGCGGCCAGGAGCGGCCGTCGGGGGTCAGGCGGCGAAGAAAACGCGCGGCCTGAAGCGGGGCGCACAAAGCCGATATGCGAGCAAAAATCAAGGTTCGCGGCGACGAAATCGACGGCAAAGCCCGATTCAATGGGTCGCGGCGGCGCGGGCGCAACACCGCCCGAACAGAGAGGGCGCGCCCGTCGGACGGCGAGAGCCGCCTTTCCGAATGACGCGCCGCTCAGGGCTCAGCGCGGCTTCTGCGACTGGCCGACCGCGGTTCCAGCTGCGCCGCCGACGGCCGCGCCAACCGGGCCGCCGACGACGGCGCCCGCGACCGCGCCGCTGGCGGCCTTCTGTTCGATGGTGGCCCCGCAGGCGGCGAGGGCCAGGGTTCCCAGGACGGCGACGGCGGTGATGACGGTTTTCATGAGGTCTCTCTCCAAAAGCCACGCTTGAACGCCGAAAGCCGTGTCGCGGTTCCGATGGCGGATTTCAGTCACGGATCAGACGCGATGTCACATTTCAAAACCATGCAGGGACGGTTTTTTAGTCATCAACATCAAATACGCCGATTTGTGACAAAGTGAACAAATGAAGCAATACAGTATTGGCGATATCGATTGCACCTCCAACGTCCGTTTTTGGTCACATCGCAGGCGACTGCTGAAAAATACATAGACGCTTCTGTCGCTTAACCAACCGATTGCGAATCGACCACATTACCGCCATAAAGGGCTGGCTATAGGCCCGTCCTCGACGCCCGGGCCAGTGAGCCGAGCGCCGGAATTGCAGGCTGGAAAGCGACCGCCAGTGTCGCCTGGCCGGCAAGACTACCCCCGGGGGCCGCGTTTCTCGCCCTGCTGAACAGGACTACCTCGTTGTCGCATTCTTCGCAGACGCGCGCCTTTCTGCGCGCCGATCGTGTGGCCAGAATGAAGCCCATTACGGCCGCCGCAGCGATCGGCGGTCTGGTGGGTCTGGCGATCGGATGCGCCTATCTGGGCGGCACGGCGGCGCGCGCGACGACGCTGCGCGCCCAGGCCGAGCGGATACAGGGCGCGACCTCCGCCGGTTTCACCGAAGAAGCCCTTGCCGCCGCCGCAGGCGGTCTGGACGCCAGCGCCCTGACCATCGCGCGTCGGCATGATCCCTACACCAGCGCTGGGTCCGCCCAGCGCGACCGCCAGTCCGAACTGCTGGCCGCTCGTCTTGAACAGCTTCGCACCTCGGATGGTTCCAATCTTCGTCGCGCCAGCCTGACGGCGCCCGACCCCGCCCGCCCCTTCCGCATGGACCACGCGCTGGACGCCAGCCGCGATCTGGATTGCCTGACCCAGGCCGTCTATTACGAAGCGCGCGGCGAAGGCGCCGACGGCATGAAGGCCGTGGCCCAGGTGGTTCTGAACCGCGTTCGCCACCCCGCCTTCCCCAAGACTATCTGCGGCGTGGTCTTCCAGGGCGCCGCGCGCAGCAGCGGGTGCCAGTTCTCATTCACCTGTTCCGGCGCGATGCGCGGCCGGGTCAACGCCTCGGCCTGGAGCCGCGCGCGTTCGGTGGCGTCCAGCGCCCTGTCGGGGTCGGTCTTCGCCCGCGTCGGCAACGCCACCCATTTCCACACCACCCATGTCGCGCCCGGTTGGCGGTCGTCGCTGGTGCAGGTCAGCCAGGTGGGCAGCCATCTGTTCTATCGCTTCGGCGGACGTTCGGGCGGGAGCAACGCCTTCACCTACGCCGCCCATCCGTCGTCCGAGGTCGAACGTCCCCGTCTGGTTCAGGCCAGCCTGAACCCGGTGGAGACCGCCCGTCAGGCGGGGCAGGCCGTGGCCTATTCGCTGGTGCTGGCCCAAGATGGTCTCAGCGTTCCGACCGCCCACGCGGCGTCGCCCCAGGCGCGTCCGGCCAACGCGCCGACACAGACCCCGGCCCCGCCCGCCGCTCGCACGACCGGCGCCCCGGCCCCTGCCGCGCGGCCCGCCCGCCCCGCCGAGACGGCCGCCAAGGCCGAGATGGCCGAAACCGCCGCCAGCCCCGCCTGACCGGCGGCGGCGGTGGCGCGGCTCAAAGCGCGTCCAGACCGATATCCAGAACCGGCGCCGAATGGGTCAGGGCGCCGACCGAGATGACGTCCACGCCCGTCTCGGCGATGGCGCGCACCGTGGTCAGATCGACCCCGCCCGACGCCTCCAGCACGATCCGGCCGGCCACGCGACCGACCGCCGTGCGAAGATCGGCCAGGCTGAAGTTGTCCAGCATGATCACGTCAGGCGCCGCGCCTTCGTCGATCAGGGCCAGAACGGCGTCCAGCTGATCCAGGCCGTCGACCTCGACCTCCACCTTCATCAGATGCGGCGCAAAGGTCCGGGCGCGACGCACCGCCTCGGCGACCCCGCCGCAGACGGCGACGTGATTGTCCTTGATCAGAATGGCGTCATCCAGACCGAAGCGATGGTTCATGCCGCCGCCACAGGCCACGGCGTGCTTCTCCAGAGCGCGCAGGCCGGGGGTGGTCTTGCGGGTGTCGGCGATCCGCGCAGCCGTGCCCGAGACGGCCTGGACATAGGTCCGGGTCAGGGTGGCCACGCCCGACAGCCGCCCGACCAGGTTCAGCGCCGTGCGTTCGGCCGACAGGAAGGCGCGGGCGTCGGCCTCGACCACCGCGATGACCGCTCCGGGCGTCAGGGCGTCGCCGTCGTACAGGCGCTGATCGATCCGCGCCTGGGGATCGAGGGCCAGAACGGCCAGACGCACGGCGTCCACGCCCGCCAGCACGCCGAAACTGCGGCTGGCGAAGGCCGCCGTCATCCGCGCATCCTCGGGGATGCAGGCCATGGCGGTGACGTCCCCCGCCCGGCCCAGGTCCTCGGTCAGGGCCAGTCGCACGACCGGTTCGATCAGGATGTCGGGCAATCGTCTCATTCCGCCGCCTCCAGCGCCGCCGGGGTCGCCAGCCGCACGCGCGTATGTTCGGCCCGGGCGGCCGTTTCGGGGTGGTCGGCGCGGTAGTGGCCGCCACGGCTCTCGCGCCGGTCCAGCGCCGCCTGCGCGATCAGCCGCGCGGCCAGCAACGCGGCCGCCGCACCGTGCCGCGCCTCCAGATCGTCGATCAGGGCGATCAGGGTCGCCAGCCCCTCGGCCGTCCGCACCACGCCCGCGTGGGTCGTCATGGCGTCCCGCAGGTCCGCCAACGCGGCGTCCGGCAGGTCCGGCGCGATCCGGACGGGGTTGGGCCGTCCACCGCCCGTCTGGGCCGCCGCCGCCCGCCCGGCGCGACGCCCGAAGGCGGCGGCTTCCAGCAGGGAGTTCGAGGCCAGGCGGTTGGCGCCATGCACCCCGGTCGCGGCGCATTCCCCCACGGCGTAGAGGCCGGGCGCCGTCGTGCGTCCGTCCACGTCGGCGGCGATCCCGCCCATGTGATAATGGCAGGCGGCCATCACCGGAATGGGGCTAACACGCGGGTCCAGGCCGGCGCGCATACAGGCGGCGAAGACGGCCGGAAAGGCGTGGGGGAACTCGTCCCCGATGGCGGTTCGCGCATCCAGATAGGCCCCGCGCCCTTCGATGCGCGCGGCGTGAACGGCGCGGGCCACGACGTCGCGCGGCTTCAGATCGGCGTCGTCCGCCGCGCCCAGCAGGAACCGCCCCTCGCCGTCGATCAGCCGTGCGCCCTCGCCGCGCAGGGCCTCGGTGGCCAGCGGCGCCGGGTCCAGCCCCACGTCGATGGCGGTGGGATGAAACTGCACGAACTCGGGATCCATGATCTCGGCGCCCGCCAGGGCGGCCAGGGCCATCCCCTCCCCCTTCAGGGCCGAGGGCGTGGTGGTGGCGGCGAACAGGCCGCCCGCCCCCCCGGCGGCCAGAACCACCGCCGTCGCCGTGATCTCGACCCGGCGCCCCGTCGGTCCGCGCGCGATAACGGCCCCGACCACCCGGCCGTCGGCGTCCTGCGTCAGGGCCTTCAGCCGCGCGTCGTCCCAGATCGTGATCCGTTTTTCAGCCCGCACCGCCGCGACCACGGCCGACAGGATGGCCCGGCCCGCGCCGTCGCCGCCGACCCGCGCCACGCGGGGGGTGGAATGGGCGGCCTCCAGGCTGACGACGAAGCCGCCGTCCGCATCCCGGTCGAACGGGGCGCCCAGGGCGGCAAGCCATTCCACCGTCTGACGTCCCACGCCGGTCAGGGCCCGCGCCGCCGTCGCCTCGACCAGACCGGCGCCCGCCGCCTCGGTGTCCCGCGCGTGCAGTTCGGGGGAGTCGATGGCCGTCAGGGCCGCGGCCATGCCGCCCTGCGCCCAGGCCGAGGAACAGGCGTTCAGCAGCGGCTCGGGCGTGACCACCAGCACCTGCGCCCCCGCCCGCGCCGCCTCCAGCGCCGCAGACAAACCGGCCAGGCCCGCACCGACGATCAGCGGGCCGTCGTGTCGCATCCGGTTCATCGTCCAACCCCGAGATAACTCAGTCCCAGCCGCACCGCCCCGGCCGGGTCGCCCTCGGTCAGGGGCAACAGGGCGCCGATCGACGCCGCCGCGCAGATCGCCAGGGTCAGCAGATACAGGGCCAGGCTCTTGCCCGCCTCGGACCAGCTCAGCGTGCCCCAGGCCGCGCGCCAGACGCCGCGCTTCAGATGGGCGAAGACCGACAGGGCCAGGAAGACGGCCAGGATGAACCGGCCCGTGGACACGCCCCACCAGACCACGGCCACGCCGACCGCCAGCAACACCGCCTGCTCCAGCCGGGGATGCACCCGCGTCAGCACCGGCCCCAGCGCCTTGGACCCGTCCAGCGGCGGAGCGGGAACCAGGTTCACCAGATTCAGCAGGGCGATGAAGAAGGCGCCGGCCAGCCATTCGGGCTGCCTCAGAACCAGACCCACGGCGACGAAGGGAATCATGGCCAGAAGGCCGAACGCCGGCCCGGCCAGCGACACCAGAACCCCGTGCCATTCGCTCTTCGGTTCGCGCCGCGCCTTGGCCAGACCGCCCAGGAACGGGATGATGTAGATGCGCGCCGGTCCCATGCCCAGCCGGTTCATGGCCAGGGCATGCCCAGCCTCATGCACGAACAGGCCGATCAGGACGGCCCCAGCGACGACGGCGCTGCCGCTGATCCACCACAGGAAACCGCCCATCAGCGCCGTCGAGGCCAGGGCCAGTATCAGGCTCTGATCCTTATCGGCCGGCCGTTCGGCGACAGCCGGGGCGACGGCGGGTTCGGGCGTGCGGGGCGCCGCTGGCTGGGCGTCCCAGGGGCCGGGCTTGCGGGAGGGTGTGTCGATGTCGCTCATGGCGTCCAGATGGGCGTTGCGCCCGGCCCTGACGACAGGACCGAACGCCGCGCCTCAGATCAGCTCCACATCGACGTGATGGCGCGCCTTGACGATGTCGTAGCGCGCCGGAACGGCGGGCGGCGGCAGGTCGATCATCCGCTGCACCGCCAGACGCCCGCGTTCGATCATCTCCTCGGGCACCGTCACCTCGAACTGCAGGTTCACCAGACAGTCGCGGATGTTCTGGAGCGTGATCCGCTTCATGTGCGGGCACAGGTTGCAGGGGCCGACGAACTCCACGTTGGGCACGTCGCCCTTGATGTTGGACGCCATCGAACATTCGGTGATCAGCACCACCCGTTTGGGTTTGCGCTGTTCGACATAGTCGGTCATGGCCGCCGTCGATCCGGCGAAGTCGGACGCCGCCAGGATTTCCTCCGGGCATTCGGGGTGGGCCAGAACCTCGGCGTCGGGCCAGGCGTCGCGCATGTCGGCGATGTCCTGGGCGGTGAAGCGTTTGTGGACCTCGCAGTGGCCCTTCCAGGCGATGATCCCCACCGTCGTCTGGGCCGCGACATTGCGCGCCAGGAACTCGTCGGGGATCAGGATGACGCGGTCCACGCCCCATTCCCTGGCCGCCCATTCCACCACCTGCACGGCGTTGGCGCTGGTGCAGCAGATGTCGGTCTCGGCCTTCACCTCGGCGGTCGTATTGACATAGGTGATGACCGGCAGGCCCGGATAGCGCTGCTTGATCAGCCGCACGTCCGCCCCCGTGATCGAGGAGGCCAACGAACAGCCCGCGCGCAGATCGGGGATCAGCACGGTCTTCTCCGGCGACAGGATCTTGGACGTCTCGGCCATGAAGTGGACGCCTGCCTGGACGATGACCCTGGCGTCCGACCGCGCGGCCTCCTTGGCCAGGCCCAGGCTGTCACCGACATAGTCGCCGACGCCGTGGAAGATTTCCGGCGTCATATAGTTGTGGGCCAGGATCACGGCGTCGCGCTCGCGCTTCAGCCGGTTGATCTCGCTGATCAGCCGCGCCTGCTCGGGCCATTCCAGCGGCGTGACGTGGTCCCTGACCTTGGCCCACACCCCGGCGGTCTCCCGCTCCAGATCCTTCGTCAGACCGAACATGCCGTCCGCCATGACCGCCTTCTCCCTACCCTTATGCTCAGAGTTAGCATAAGCAGGATCAATGTAGGCCGATGCAGACCCCGCGCAAGAGAAAACAGACGCGGATGTGACGTGGACCACGGACGAACCCAGCCAATGGCGCAAAAACCTTGCCCAACAGTGGGGCGATCGCCTAGACGAAAGCCCGTTTCGTTTCCCACTTCAGCGTCTTTTCGATATTTCCATGCAGGACACCATCCGCCGCATCCTGACCGCCCGCGTCTATGACGTGGCCGAGGAGACGCCGCTTGATCCGTTGCGCCGTCTGTCGGCGCGACTGGATCGGTCCATCCTGTTGAAGCGCGAGGACCTGCAGCCGGTCTTCTCGTTCAAGATCCGGGGCGCCTACAACAAGATCGCCGGCCTGTCCGAAAGCGAACTGGCGCGGGGCGTCATCTGCGCCTCGGCGGGCAATCACGCGCAGGGCGTGGCCCTGGCGGCGGCGCGACGCCATACGCCCGCGACCATCGTGATGCCGACCACCACGCCGGGCATCAAGGTTGCGGCCGTGCGCGCGCTGGGCGGCGAGGTCGTGCTGCATGGCGACAGTTTCGATGAGGCCTATGCCCATGCGCGACTGCTGGAGGAGCAGACCGGGGCGGTCTTCATCCATCCGTTCGACGATCCCGACGTCATCGCCGGCCAGGGCACCGTGGGGCTGGAGATCGCCCGCCAGCACGCCGATCCGATCGAGGCAGTCTTCGTGCCCATCGGCGGCGGGGGCCTGGCCGCCGGCGTCGCCGCCATCGTCAAATTCCTGAGGCCCGAGACCCGGGTGATCGGCGTAGAGCCGGTCGACGCACCGACGATGAAATCCGCCCTGGACGCCGGTCAAGTCGTGACGCTGAACGAGGTCGGCCTGTTCGCCGACGGCGTGGCCGTGCGCCGGGCGGGCGAACGGACGTTCGACCTGTGCAAGACCCTGCTGGACGAGATCGTGCTGGTCGATACCGACGCCATCTGCGCGGCGATCAAGGACATCTTCGACGACAGCCGTGCCATCGCCGAACCGTCCGGCGCCGTGGCCCTGGCCGGTCTGAAGGCCTGGGCGGCCGCCAATCCCGGCCCCGATTTCAGAAAGGGATCTCTGATCGCGATCAATTCGGGCGCCAACGTCAACTTCGACCGGCTGCGTCATGTCGCCGAACGGGCCGAGATCGGCGAGGGCGCCGAGGCCCTGCTGGCCGTGGCGATGAAAGACGACCGCGACGACTATCGCCGCTTCCTGGACAGTCTGGACGGCCGGGCGGTGACCGAGTTCAACTATCGCTGGTCCGGCGACGGTCAGGCCCAGATCTTCGTCGGGGTGGCGCTGAGAAACGGCCCGCACGAGCGCGACGACCTGATCGCCGCCCTGCGATCAGGCGGCTATGCCGTCGAGGACATGAGCGACAACGAGACGGCCAAGCTGCACGTCCGCTACATGGTGGGCGGCCGCACCGTGGGCCTGCCGCACGAACGCATCCTGCGCTTCCAGTTCCCTGAACGGCCCGGCGCCTTCCTGCGCTTTTTGAACAGCCTGCAACCCGCCTGGGCCCTGACCTTGTTCCACTATCGCAACCATGGCGACGATGTGGGTCGGGTGCTGGCCGGGATCAGCGTGCCGCCGCAGGATCAGGATCGCCTGGCCGCCGCCCTGGCGGACCTGGGCTATCCCTACGTCGAGGAGACCGACAATCCCGCCTGCCGCCTGTTTCTGGACGGCGTCTGAGGAACGGGCGGCGACGATCCGTCGCATGGGGACGGAGCGATCATGACGAAACCGTCGCATCTTCGTCGCCGACTCGACACGCGACGCCCCTAGCTGGCCTCGGATCGATCGGGGGACCGCCATGCGACTGTTTTCGACCATCGCGCTTTGCGCGCTCATCGGCGCGGGCGCCGCCCAGGCCCAGATCGTCGCGCCGCCCGATCCCGATCCCCTGCCCCCGCCCGCCCAGGCGCCGAACGGCCGCTACGCCGCCAAGGGCTGGGCCGACCGGATCGTGCTGTCGCCCGGCGCCGACGCCGCGCGCGCGATGGCCGTCGCCTGGCGCACCGACACGCGCCAGACCCGCGCGGAAGCCCAGATCGCCCTGGATATCGCCGGCCCCCTGCTGGGCCATGCGGCCCGAACGGTGACGGGGGAAACCCTCGCCGCTACGGCCGAGAACGGGCCCGCCCATCACCACCACATCCGCTTCACCGACCTGACGCCGGGCGCCCGCTATGTCTATCGGGTGAAGGCGGCCGACGGCTGGTCGGAATGGCTGCCCTTCACCACCGCCAAGGCCGAGCCTGCGCCGTTCCGCTTCCTCTATTTCGGCGACACCCAGAACGACATTCTGGAGATCGGATCGCGCGTCATTCGCCAGGCCTTCCTGTCGTCCGGCCCGGTCGCCCTGGCGGTCCATGCGGGCGACCAGGTGGCCCAGCGCGAGACCAAGGTGAACGACGACGAATACGGCGAATGGACCCAGGCGGGCGGCTACGCCTTCGCCATGATCCCCCAGGCGGTCGCCGCCGGAAATCACGAGTATCGCGACGCCATCGCCGCTGACGGCTCCGAGACCCGCGAGCTGGGACCGGGCTGGACGCCCCACCACGCCCTGCCCGCCAATGGCGCGGCTGGCGCCGAGGCGACCTCCTATGTCTTCGACTATCAGGGCGCGCGGTTCGTGGTGCTGGACGGCACCTCGGCCATCGACCTGGGCACGCTGGACAGCCAGACCGCCTGGCTGGAGCGGGTGCTGACCGAGAATACGGCCCGCTGGACCATCGTCCTGATGCACCAGCCGATCTTCACCTGCGCGCGGCCGAACGACACCGCCGCCCTGAAGACGGCCTGGAAGCCAATCTTCGAACGCCACAAAGTCGATCTGGTCCTGCAAGGCCATGATCACTGTTACGCCCGCGTTTCCAATGATGCCGGAGCGGCCGCGTCTCGCGCGGCGTCCGATGCGGGACAGCCGGTCGGGCCGGTCTATCTGGTCTCGGTGACGGGGTCCAAGATGTACGGGCTGAACGACCGCGCCGACACCCAGCCGGTGCGCGCCGCCGAAAACACCGAACTCTATCAGGTCATCGACGTCGCCGACGACCATATCGCCTTCCAGGCCTTCACCGCCGACGGCGGTCTCTATGACGCCTTCACCCTGCAGCGAGGGGCGGACGGTCGCAATCGACTGGTCGAGACGGATCGGCCGCTGGTCGCCGCCCGTCGCTGCGACGGCGCGATGGGGCCGGACGACGGCCCCTGCACCGCAGAGATCAAGGACTGACGACAAAAAAGGGGGCGCTTGCGGCGCCCCCCTTTATGCATCGGCTTCAGCCTCACGCCTTGGCGATGGCCGTCGCGATCTGGTCGGTGGAATGGCCGGTCAGGTCCTTGGCGATCTCGCCGACCAGCTTGCTCTGCAAATCCTTGTGCCAATGTTTTCGCAGTTCGCCCAGGGTCTTGGGCGCGGCGATCACCAGCAGTTCGTCGGTCTTGTTGGTGACCGACCATTTGTTCAGCACCTCGGCCACGCCCATGGCGAACCCGTCCTCCGCCTGGGTGTCGTTGTCGGGATTGGCCTCATTGGAACGGCGTCCCGCCGAGCCGGAGACACGGTCGGCGATGGGCGGATTCTCCAGCGGGACTAGGGTGATGTCCGATCCGTTCGTGTTCTTGAACAGGGCCAGTTTCTCGCCGTCCACCACGGCCACCAGCGCGCCATTGGAAAGTTTCATCATCGGTTCTCCAGTCTCTTTCGGGTTGGAGATAACGAACCCAGGCCCATGCCGTTGCCTGACGGCGAAGAGGCCCGATGTCGCGGACGCGTCGTCGAAAAAGGCCATGAGCGGCGCCGCTCCGCTCCACGCGCTGAACACCCGCCGCGCAGGATGGGCTCGCAACCGCCCCCAGGTTGTGGTTAGGCTTCACCCGGTCTGGGGGAGTAGATCGCGATGTTGAAAATTCTGGCTGCGGCCTTGGCGATATCGACGGCCGTGCTGACGACGAGCCCGACGCTGGCGCGCCCATCCGCCGCCGTCGCCGCCGCGCCGCAGATGTCGCGACAGGAACGCCAGGACCACGACCTGTTCGTGCGGGCCAACACCGAGTTTCAGCGCCAGGGCTATCCGGCCCTCGCCCGCCGCCTTCCCGCTCTGCGCCAGGCGCTGGATCGCATGCCGGCCGATTACGGACAGGCGTTCGAGCAGGACGGTCAGACTGTCGTTCGACTGACCGATCCGGGCGATGTGCTGGTCAGCATGGTCGCCGTGTCCGCCGCCGCGAAGGGCGGAGAGGCCAAGGGCGCGACGGCCATGCCGAACGTCTATGGCGACATCGCCCTGATGCTCGCCTCCGAAGCGGTCGAGGCGCGTCGTTATGAGGAGGGCATCGCCTATCTGGATCGCGTTCTGAAGGTTCAGCCCAAGAACTGGCTGTTGCTGGTCGAAAAGGCGGCCGCCTTGCAGGGACTGGCCCGGTGGGACGACGCTCTGACCTTGGCGGACGCGGCCCTGGCCGACGATGATCTGCTGATGACCCTGCATCGCGGGCCGTTTCATCGCCGCCGGGGGTTCAGCCTGATCGAACTGGGTCGGCTGGACGAGGCCAAGGCCGCCTATGACGCCGCGCTGGCGATCGACCCGGACGACGCCAACGCCAAACGCGAGCTGGAGTATATTTCACAGCTGAAGGCCGGGGCGGCGCCCACCCCGCCCCAGGTGGTCGCACCCCTGTCCCCGGTCCCGCCGCCTCCGACCCGCTAAAGCAGCCGGCCGGCCGCCTCGTGCGCCAGCAGCCAGCGTTTGCGCTCCAGGCCGCCCGCATAGCCGGTCAGGGTTCCGTTGGCGCCGATGACCCGGTGGCAGGGCACGATGACGCCGACGGGGTTTGCGCCGTTCGCCAGGCCGACCGCCCGCACCGCCTTGGGCGCGCCGATGGCGGCGGCCAGTTGGCCATAGGTGCGCGTCTCGCCTGGGGGGATGTCGCGAAGGGCCCGCCAGACCGCGCGCTGAAACACGGTGCCGCCGGTGCGGACCTCAAGTCCGTCGAAGGCGGTCAGGTCGCCGCCGAACCAGGCGGCCACGGCGTCGCGCACCAGCTGCGGCGCCCGGCCTTCGCTCAACGCAACCGCGCCATAGTGCCGGTTCAGCAAGCGCCGCAGCCGGGGCTCATAGTCGTGGAAATCCAGTGCGCGAACCGCGCTGTCCGCGTCGGTCACGACCAGCACCTCGCCGACCGGCGAAGCGATCCGGTCCAGGGTCAGCGTCAAGGCAGGGGCCGTCTCTTGCGGGGTCATTTCGCCATTCCTTCACTCAAGGTCCAATAGAGGGCGCCATAGGCTCGCCACGGCCGCCATTGCTCCGCGCGCGCCAGCAGATCGCCGTCGGTCGTCGTCAGCCGGTCGCTGGGTGCATCCTCGCCCGTGTCAATCCAGTCGCCCGCCGGTCTCAGCCCCGGCCGCGCCTGCAGCGCCGCTTTGAGCCGGGGATCGGCCGACAGGTCGCGCGTGATCGCCTCGGGATCGGCGGCCAGGTCGAACACGCGCCGTATGCGGGCCAGGACGCCCGGCAAGGCCTTCAGCTCGCCGATCCGCGCCTGGACCGCGGCCTTGCCCTCGGCGGCCGGACGGACAGTCACTGATCCGTCCGTGCCGTCCACCGCCGCGCGCAGTCGTCGCGTCCAAACACCGTCGGCCACCGTTTCGTCC
The DNA here is from genome assembly GCA_029202665.1 of Candidatus Brevundimonas colombiensis. NCBI lineage: Bacteria > Pseudomonadati > Pseudomonadota > Alphaproteobacteria > Caulobacterales > Caulobacteraceae > Brevundimonas > Candidatus Brevundimonas colombiensis. The sequence goes on along the minus strand of CP119326.1, from coordinate 1,740,050 downwards.
TCTGCGTCGCGCGTCGCCAGCGCGTCCATCATGGCCGGCCAGTCGTAGGGCGGGCGATAGGCCAGGCCGATCCTGATCGTTCCGCCCGCCTCGCCGCCGACTTCGCCGTCAAACTTGCGACGCCGCAGATCCGACGGCGCGCGTCCATACAGGGCCTGAAACGTCTCATTGAAGCGCCGCACGCTGCCGAAGCCCGCCGCCAGCGCCACATCGGCCATGGACAGATCGGTCTCGTGGATCAGCTGTTTGGCCAGAAGCACGCGCCGTGTCTGGGCCACGCTGACCGGGGCGGCGCCCAGATGCTGGCGGAACAGACGGCGCAACTGACGTTCGCCCAGACCCAGGCGTCCGGCCAGGGCCTCCGTGTCGCCCGTGTCCAGCGCCCCCGCCTCGATCAGGGCCAGCGCCCGGCTGACCGTGTTGGAGGTTCCGCGCCAGGCGCCGCCGCGCGCGGTCTCGCCCCGCCAGCCCGCGAAATCGGGGGCCGTTTCGGGCCGGCAGCGCAAACAGGCCCTGAGGTTCGCCGCCTCCGCCGCCGCCGCCGTGCGGTGGAAGACCACGTTCTCGCGCTTGGGTGTTCGCGCCGGGCAGACCGGACGGCAGTAGATGCCGGTCGAGACGACGCCGGTGAAGAAGCGCCCGTCGAAACGGGCGTCCCTCGCCACCACCGCGCGCCAGCAGGCGTCCTGATCCAGACCTGTGTCCATAGGAGGCAGGATGCCCCGCCCCGCGCGTCATGTCTCGCGGTTTTCGGACATGGATCGGATCAGTCCTTCAGGAAGAACAGCGCCTCCACCGTGGTCTCCAGCGCCCGCGCCAGATCCAGAGCCAAAAGAGTGGAGGGAATGAAGACCCCGTTCTCCACCGTATTGATAGTCTTGCGCGAGACCCCGGCCTTGTCGGCCAGCGCCTGTTGCGTCAGGCCAGCGGCGGTGCGGACGTCCTTCAGCCGCGACCCCAGGCGCGGATCACCCATCGCGGCCGGCCTCCCTGTCCAGCCAGGCGAAGCGCAAACCCGCCGTGGCGCCGCCCAGCGCCAGCACATAGGGCAGCGCCATCACCCCGTAGTCGGCCCGCCACAGCCCAAGGCCGAGCGCCATCGTGATCCCGCCCATCAACACGACGAAGGCCAGGATCATCGAACGCGCCCGCATGACCTGGGTCAGTTCGTCCTCCAGCAGGCGGCGGTTGCGTCGGGCATGCAGGTCCCAACCCATGACCAAAACCGGGATCAGCCAGCCGTACAGGACGGGCAACACAATCTGCACATAGGCGCCCAGGTTGTGATCACCGCCCAGCACCCGCTGCATCCCCATCTGCGCCTGAGCCATGAACATCAGCAGCACCAGGGGGAAGACCACCAGTTGGCGCGTCCGTTCGCGTTGCAGCTTTTCGCGACGGACGCTGTCGCGACTGGCGGCCGGATCGACCGGCCTTCCCGGCCGGCCCCACCACATCGCAAGCCCTCCCAGCACAATGAAGGCCAGGCCCATGCCCGCCGCGACTCCGGCGATCGTCGCCCGGTCGCCGTCGGTTCCGTTCACCAAGGCGAACCCCGTCCCGCCGATCAGGCCCAAGGCGCCGATGAGAGCCAGGGCGACGCCGGCCCACCAGCATCGCCCTCGCTCCGTCGTCACCCGCCGCACGGCGTTCGCTTCGTCATTGGTCATCGCAACCTCCTCAAGTCACCTTGAGGTTACATATCACCTATAGGTTACACGGCGTCAAGCCGTCTTCGACTCGGCACCGACGATCAGACGCGCCGACGCCCCGACGATGCGCGCCACCTCGACCGCAAAGGCCCAGACCACGACCACCATCAATAGGGTCGCCAGGCCGCCGACGTGATCGCCATCGCGCTCGAACAGCAGCCTCACCCTCTGGTAGAAGTCCGTCGCCGTGCCGACCCAGATCACCGGGGACAGGGTCGACCAGAACCAGATCCACAGCACGCCCCAGGCGGCGGCCAGACCGAACAAAATATCGCCCGCCGCCGTCAGCCGCACATTCCCGCCAGAAACCGCGCGCATCAGGTCGAAACCGATGCGGCACACAGCGAACAGGATGACGGGCCAGTAGGCGGCGGCGAACATCTGGCCCAGGATGCGGCCATAGTTCACGCCGTCCACGACGCCGGCCCATTCCTCCGGCTGGATCGGCCGAATCTGAAGCAGGCCCGTCCACCACAGCAGCAAGACCGACCAGCCGATAGCGCTGGCCACGGCGCGCGCGACAGGCGACATCTGGGCGCCCTTGCGAACCTCGCGACCCGATTTCGACGGGTGTTCGCGCCCCCGGCTGAACCATTCGCCCCTGGCGATCCGTTCGCTGGTCCAGCGCTCCGGGTCGAAGTCGCCGCCCAATTCGAACACGCCCAGATCCTTGACCCGCCAGTTGGCGATGAAGTCGGGTTTCTTCTCCTGTCGTTCCAGGAAGAAACCGGCGAGCGTCAGCAGACCGATCACGGTGACGGCGCCGCTGAACAGGCTGGCGAAGGCCTGGCCCACAGCCTGTCCCACATAGACATCCCCGACCAGCACCCGGACCGCCAGACCGACCAGGGTGACGCAGGCCATGACGACCAGACCGACCTTTGCCCCGAACAGCCACCACGGATAGAGCGTCGGCCCGATCAGCGCCTGCGGCCCGGGGCGATAGCGGGCCGCCACGCTCAACGGATGCCCCACCTCGCGCAGCAGGGCCTCGATTTCGCCGTCCGTTGGCGCGCGCCCCAACCGCGCTTCCAAGGCCTCCAGCCGCCCCATGATCTCGTCGCGCAACTCCGCCACGATGTCCTCGCGAACAGCCTTGGGCAGCTGCGCCGCCACGGCGTTCAAATAGCGTTCCACCAGGTCCATCCCTGTCCCTCCTCCGATCCCGTTCTTCACAGCATTTTCTCCAGCGAGGCCGACAGAGCCCGCCATTCCGCCGCCAGCCGCGCCAGCATCGCTTCGCCACGCGGCGACAGACGGTAGAACCGCTTCTTGCGCCGCTCTTCCTCGCGCCACTCGCTGTCCAGCAAACCCTGGCTCTCCAGCCGACGCAGCAGCGGATACAGGGTGCTCTCCTCCATCTCGACCCCCGCCTCGCCCAGCGCGACCCGCAGCGAATAGCCGTATTGTTCGCGCCTCAGGCTGGCCAACACGGCCAGGATCAACGACCCCCGCCGCAGTTCCAGCCGCAAGCTCTCGAACAGCAGCGCCTCTTCATTCTGGCCCAAAATCACGCCCCGGATGCCATATAGTGTACGATACACAGTGTATGCGACATACTGTACGACCCTGTCAAGGACGGACGGCCCAACCTGCGATCTTGCAAATACTATTTCTACGTGTGTTATTGCATCATCGCACGCGGGGGCTGCATGAATATCGACGCCTTCATTGCGTTCTGGGCGAATACGGAAGGCGGCGCCGAACGCGCCAATACCGCGCCCTATATTCTGGGGCTGCTGCGGGCGCTGGGTTTGCCGCCGCCCGACCCGGCCGGGGCGACCACGCTGCACAACGACTATGTGTTCGAGCGCGCCGTGCGTCCCAGCTTCCATTCGGGCCACCCCAAACGCATCGACCTCTACAAGCGCGGCTGCTTCCTGATGGAGGCGAAACAGTCGCGCCTGTGCGGCACATCGAAGCTGTCGCCGTTCGGGGATTTGCCCAACCCTTCCCCGCTGTCGCACGGCCCCGGCTGGGACACCCTGATCCGGAATGCGCGCGCTCAGGCGTTCGCCTATGTGTCGATGTTGCCGGCCGATCATGTCGCACCGCCCTTCGTCATCATCTGCGACGTGGCGCATTCATTCGAAGTCTGGGCGGATTTTTCCGGCACGGGTCGGGGCTATGCCCCCTTTCCCGATCGCCTGGGCCATCGGTTCACCCACGCCGATCTGGCCAGACCTGAAATTCAGGCCAGGCTGCGCGCCATCTGGACCGACCCGCACAGTCTGGACCCCGCGCGGATCGCCGCCGTCGTCACCCGTGAGATCGCCGACGAACTGAGCGTCATCTCGCGGCGACTGGAGCAGCAGGGGGTTTCGGCCCAGGATGCGGCCCATTTTCTGATGCGGTGCATCTTCACCATCTTCATCGCCGACGTCGATCTGATCCCCAAACCCAGGCTGGTCGAGATGCTGGAGGGCTGCGTCCGTTCTCCAGCGCGTTTCGCCCCGATGATGGAGGATATGTGGACCCGCTTCGATCAGCCGGCCAGGCCCAAGAGGTTCTACTCGGGTTTCGGGGACTATCTGCCCCACATCAATGGCAACCTGTTCGCGGATTCGCGCGCCTTTCCTCTGGGCGCGCCGGAGATTCGCCGCCTGATCCTGGCCGCCTCCAAAGATTGGAAGGATGTCGAGCCCGCCATTTTCGGCAGCCTGCTTGAGCACGCGCTGGAGCCGACCGAACGCCGCCGGCTGGGCGCCCACTACACCCCGCGCCGCTTCGTCGAACATATGGTCGAGCTAACGGTGATGGAGGTGCTGCGCGCCGACTGGTCACAGGTTCAGCAAAGCGTCGAAATGGCCTGTGACGAAGGCGATGCGCGCGGCGCCGTGCGACTGGTCAAGACCTTCCACCAGACCCTGTGCCGGACGCGCGTGCTGGACCCGGCCTGCGGCACCGGCAACTTCCTGTACGTCGCATTGGAACAGATGAAAAAGCTGGAGGGCGAAGTCCTGCAGACGCTGCTGGACCTGGGCCAATCGGACACCTTGGCCCTGGATACGGTGGATCCGCATCAGTTCCTGGGGCTGGAGTTGAACCCGCGCGCCGCGGCCATCGCCGATGTCGTGCTATGGATCGGTTTTCTGCAGCAGCATTACCGCAACCACACAGGTCACCCGTCCCAACCCATCCTGAAGGCGCACGGCAACATAAGATGCACCGACGCCGCGTTGGATTGGGATGGCGCCCCGGCGGTGGTGACCGGCTATCACGACGGCGCGCCGGTTCAGCTGTGGCCCAATCCCCGACCGGCGACATGGCCCGAGGCGGAATTCATCGTCGGCAACCCGCCCTTCATTGGCGGCAAGGACCTGCGCTCCCGACTGGACCCGGGCTATGCCGAAGCCTTGTGGGCGGCGCATCCGCGCATGAACGAAAGCGCCGATCTGGTCATGTATTGGTGGGATCAGGCCGCCGACATCCTGACGCGGCCCGGCGCGACGCTGCGTCGCTTCGGCTTCGTCACCACCAACTCGATCACCCAGGTGTTCCAGCGCCGCACCGTCGAGCGCTGGCTCGACGGCCCTCGCCCGCTCAGCCTGATCCATGCAGCGCCGGACCACCCCTGGACCAAGGCCAGCCGCGACAGCGCCGCCGTCCGCATCGCCATGACCGTTGTTCAGGCCGGCCGTCACGACGGCACGCTGCTGACGCGGGTATCCGAGTCCGCGCTGGATACGGATGAACCCGTCATCGAACTGGCCGTCTGCTCCGGCCGCATCAATGCGGACCTGACCATCGGCGTCGATGTCACCAAGGCCCTGGCGCTGAAGGCGTCGTCCGGCCTTTGCTCGCCGGGCGTCAAACTGCATGGCTCCGGCTTCATCGTCACCAAGCCCCTCGCCATTTCGCTCGGCCTTGGACGCCGCCCCGGGCTGGAACGTCACATCCGCCCCTATCGCAACGGCCGCGACCTGACCGGGCGATCTCGCGACGCCTGGGTGCTGGACTTCTTCGGCCTGACGGCGGACGACCTGCGCCTGCACTTCCCAGAGGCCTATCAGCATGTGGTCGAACAGGTGAAAGAGCTGCGCGACGACCAGGGCGTCCTTGTTGGTCGCGACGCCAACCGCCGCGCCTGCTACCGCGACAACTGGTGGACGTTCGGAGAACCGAGGTCCGATTTCAGGCCCGCGATCGAAGGCCTTCACCGCTACATCGCCACGGTCGAAACCGCCAAGCACCGGGTGTTCCAGTTCCTCGACGCCGAGATTCTGCCCGACAACAAGCTGATCGCCTTCGCCCTCGATGACGCCGCCGATCTGGCCATACTCAGCTCCCGGACGCATACGGCCTGGTATCTGGCCAATGCGGGCAAGCTTGGCGTCTATGACCGTGACGCCGTCTATGTGAAATCCCGTTGCTTCGACCCCTTCCCTTTCCCGCCCCGCGACGAGACCATGCGCCAGCGCCTGCGCGAGGCGGGCGAAGCCCTGGACGCCCACCGCCGCGCCGTCCTCGCCGATCATCCCGACCTGACCCTGACCGGCCTCTACAACTGTCTGGAGCAGGTTCGGTCCGGCGTTCCGCTCGACGCCAAGGCCGAAGACGTGAAACAGCGGGGCCTGATCCTCATCCTGCGCGACCTGCATGACGTCGTCGATCGTCTGACCCTCGGCGCCTACGGCTGGCCGGACACCCTGACCGAGGCGCAGACCGTCGCCCATCTGGTCGCTCTGAACGACGAACGCGCTGCCGAGGAACGAAATGGCCGTGTCCGCTGGCTGCGTCCCGCCTATCAACAGCCGCGCAGCGGACTGGCCCCGGCGCAGGCCCGCTCGCTGTCGCTGGTGCCGCTGGCCGCCCAGACCAAACGCGCCCGCCCGGCCTTTCCCAAGGACCGGTACGAGCAGCCGCTGGCCATACAGGCCGCCCTTCAAACCATCGGCCCCGTCGCCCCGCCCGAACTCGCCCTCCGGTTCAGCGGCGGCTCCCGGCTGGAGCCGCGCATCACGCGCGTCCTGGCGACGCTGCACCGCTATGGCCATGTGGAGCGTCTGCCCGACGGACGCTGGATCACATCCCGCGCCGCCTGACGCATCCTGGCCGCAACCGTCTTCGGCGCGGCGCGCTATGGCGTCGTCCCACCCCGCGCACTAAGTTCTGTTCATGAACCGTTCTTCGACGCCGAAGCCCGCCGCCGCAAAGCCCGCCAAGCCCGTCCACGTCCCCAATCCGGGCGTGCAGGAGGCGTCGGCCGCCTTCATTCGCGATACGGGCAAAATGCCCATGTTCGCCCCCGTCTCCGGCCCGCGTCTGACGCCTGAGGAGCCGATCGCCGCGCCATCGGACTGGGTCCCGCACCGTCCCTCCCGCGAGGGCACGAAGAAGGGCGGCGTTTTCCGGCTGGAGACTAAATACACGCCCGCCGGGGACCAGCCCGCCGCCATCGCCGAACTGGTGGCCCAGGCGGATGCGGGCGACCGGGACCAGGTGCTGCTGGGCGTCACCGGCTCGGGCAAGACGTTCACCATGGCCAAGGTCATCGAACAGACCCAGCGTCCGGCCCTGATCCTGGCCCCGAACAAGACCTTGGCTGCCCAACTCTATTCCGAGTTCAAGAGCTTCTTCCCGGACAATGCCGTCGAATATTTCGTCAGTTATTATGACTATTATCAACCGGAAGCTTATGTCCCAAGAACAGACACTTACATCGAAAAGGACTCGTCCATAAACGAGCAGATCGACCGGATGCGCCACTCGGCGACGCGGGCGATCCTGGAGCGGGACGACGTGATCGTGGTCGCTTCGGTCAGCTGCATCTACGGCATCGGGTCGGTCGAGACCTATACCGCCATGACCTTCACCCTGAAGGTCGGGGACCAGATCGACGAGGCCAAGCTGCGGGCCGATCTGATCGCGCTGCAGTACAAGCGCAACGACCTGAACTTCGAACGGGGCATGTTCAGGAAGCGCGGGGACGTGATCGAAATCTTCCCGGTCCACCTGGAGGACCGCGCCTGGCGCATCAGCCTGTTCGGGGACGAGCTGGAGACGATCCAGGAGTTCGATCCCCTGACGGGCAAGAAGACCGCCGACCTGACCGAGATCACCGTCTATGCCGCCAGCCACTATGTCACCCCGCGCCCGACGCTGAACCAGGCGACCACCGGCATCAAGGCCGAGCTGAAGGAGACGCTGGACTGGATGGTCGAGAACGGCAAGCTCTTGGAGGCGCAACGACTTGAGCAACGCACCCGCTTCGACCTGGAGATGATGGAAGCCACCGGCAGCTGCGCCGGGATCGAGAACTATTCCCGCTGGCTGACCGGCCGCGCGCCGGGCGAGCCGCCGCCGACCTTTTTCGAATACATCCCCGACAACGCCCTGCTGTTCGTGGACGAGAGCCACGTCACCGTCGGCCAGATCAACGGCATGTTCCGGGGCGACTACCGCCGCAAATCCACGCTGGCGGAATACGGCTTCCGCCTGCCCTCCTGCATCGACAACCGCCCGCTGAAGTTCGAGGAATGGGAGGCCATGCGCCCCCAGACGGTTCACGTCAGCGCCACCCCCGGCCCGTGGGAGATGGAACAGGCGGGCGGCGTCTTCGTCGAACAGGTCATCCGCCCCACCGGCCTGATCGACCCGCCGGTCGAAATCCGCCCAGTCAGCGGCAAGACCCGCAACCAGGTCGACGACGTCATCGACGAGGTCAAGGCGACGACCGCTAAAGGCTATCGCAGCCTGGTCACCACCCTGACCAAGAAAATGGCCGAGGACCTGACCGAATATATGCACGAACAGGGGGTGCGCGTCCGCTACATGCACTCCGACGTCGACACGCTGGAACGGATCGAGATCCTGCGCGACCTGCGGCTGGGGACGTTCGACTGTCTGATCGGCATCAACCTGCTGCGCGAGGGGCTGGACATCCCCGAGTGCGGCCTGGTCGCCATTCTGGATGCGGACAAGGAGGGCTTCCTGCGCTCCGAGACCAGCCTGATCCAGACCATCGGCCGCGCCGCCCGCAATGTGGACGGCCGCGTCATCCTGTACGCCGACCGCATGACCGGCAGTATGGAGCGCGCCATCGCCGAGACGGACCGCAGGCGCGAACGTCAGGTCGCCTACAACACCGAACACGGCATCACGCCCGAAAGCGTCAAGCGCGACATCAAGGAGATCATGGACAGCCCCTATGAGTCGCGCGAACTGGACCGCCTGACCCGGCCGGGCGTGGCCGAGGCCTCCAAACCCTTCGTCGGCTCCAACTTCCAGGCCGCCCTACGCGATCTGGAAGGCCGCATGCGCGAAGCCGCCTCCAACCTGGAGTTCGAGGAAGCCGCCCGCCTGCGCGACGAGATCAAGCGCATGAAGCTGATGGACCTGGAGTTCGCCAACGAAGCCCTGACCGGCGCGGGGGAAGAGGTGGACAAGTCCGCGCCGAAGAAATGGCGCAAGGAGGCGGCGGCGGAAGCGCAGGAGCGGTTCAGGAAGGGGCGGCTGTAAACGCCCCTTCCCCCGGCGCTACTGCGCCATCATCCCCGCATCGACCAGATGCTCGGCGCCAGTGATATAGGAGGCTTCATCGGACGCAAGAAAGAGCACCAGATTGGTTACTTCGCTCGCCTCGGCAATACGGCCCAGCGGGATCATGGCGACGGCCTCTCCACCATTCTCATCGGTTCCCTCGACCATCATCGGCGTGCGGATGAAGCCTGGATGCACGGAGTTAACGCGGATATTGTTGGCGCCGTACTCGATCGCAGTCGCCTTGCTCATGCCTCGGACGGCGAACTTGCTGCCCACATAGGCGAGGCTGGGGAAGCCGTAGTTGGCGGCGATGCCGGCGATGGACGAGACGTTCACAATCGATCCGACGCCCGCACGCAGCATCGATGGGATCGTCGCCTTCATACCCAAGAAGACGGCGGTCTGGTTCACGGCGCAGACCTTGAGGAAGGCGTCCTCGGAAATGTCCGCCGTCTTGGCGATCGGACCGAGGATGCCGGCGTTGTTCACGAGAATGGAAACGTCACCGAACGCCGCCACCGCCCTGCTGACCACGTCGGCCCAACCTTCGCTGCTCGTCACATCGTGATGGACGAACAGCGCATCATGGCCGAGCTTCGCCGCGAGCGCCGACCCGGCCTCGCTGTTCAGATCGGTCATGACGACCTTAGCGCCTTCCGTGACGAACCGCTGCGCGTGCGACGCGCCCATGCCCTGCGCCGCGCCCGTGATGATCGCGACCTTGCCTGTCAACCTGCCCATCGGGTCTTTTCTCCTTTATGCGTCGCCATCCCCATTGGATGGTCTGGTCCACATCGGAGACGGGACATGGGTAATAGATGACGAGTCAACAATAGCATGTCTGTTAAATCCACCGATGATTGGGCCACTTCGCTCACCTGGACGCTGCTTCCGGTCGGTAGGGCTTGGCAGAAAGCCGCCGGGATGGAGTTCAATCGGTTGGGAATGTCGCTATCGGAGGGGGCGGCCTTGCTGGTCGTCGCTCGCTTGGGCGACGGCGTCAGCCAGCGGGATGTTGCGGAAGAGGCAGTCATAGACCCCGCCGCGATCGCGCGATCAGTATTGGCCTTAGAGAGAGACGGACTTCTTGCGCGGCGGCGAAACCCCACGGACTCCAGAGCGAAGGCGCTGTTTCTGACGCCGGCTGGCGCCAGCCGCGCGCAACAGCTCGACGCTGCGTTGCACGAACTGCGAAGTCGTGCGCTGGCGGGATTAGACGACGCCGACGGCCGCGCCGCCGTCCGCGTATTGGTCACGCTGGATCGGGCATGTCGGGCCATGCTGACGACGCCTTCCTGAACTCGCGCCCGTTACAAACTCGGCGGCGACGCGACGACGCGGCATGCGTCGTAAAGTATGCGGCTGTCGACTTATCGGCGATAAGCGCCCATTTGCGCGGCGTCGCACACTCGCGATCTCCGGCGTTTCCAGCGCGTGTGGGTCCGTTTCGGACCTGTCTGTAGCAGCCGCCGGTTCCTCAAGTTCATTCGCTGCCCGGACACGCGGGGCGGCGCCCGATCTACCCCGCAGGCCCGCTGTCGCAGGCCCCGTCGGGACTGGCGGTGCGCGGCCCGACGGCGTTTCGACCCTGGTTCGGGCCCACCAGCAGGCGACGACAGGCCGGGGCAGCGGTTCAAAAAAGGGGGCCTCGATCCGGCTGCGGGGCGTTCCCGAGGCGGACTGACGACCAGGGTCCACATGGCGTGCGACACGCTCGGGCGGCCTGTCCGGCTCTTGATCGCACCCGGTCAGAGCCACGACATCCTCGCCGTCCCGGCGCTTCTGGAAGGTCACCGCCCCAAGGCCGTCCTGGCCGACAGGGCCTATGATGCAAACAGTCTTCGGGCGCATCTGGCCGGGATCGGCGCCGAGGCCGTCACCCCCTCGACCTGCTCACGCAAAACCCCGATCCCGCACGATCCCCTGATCTACAAGCTGCGCAATCGCATAGAGCGATGCTTCAACACGCTCAAACACTTCCGACGGTTCGCCACCCGCTTCGACCGGGTCGCCCGACACGACCTTGCCTTCGTCCACATCGCCGCATCAATGATCTGGATGCGGTGAATGTCGATTCGTCCTAGTCCCTGCTGAAGAGCACCTTGGCCCAGTGAGAAAACTGGCGAACGGCCTCATCCTGGCGTTGATGCCCGGCGTTCGCTGATCGGCCGACGCTCAAAATCCAGTGGGAGAGGAGCACGCCGTCAAGGCGTGTCAGGTCCGGTGCGACCGGTGTGAGGAATCGCAGGGTGTTGAGGCCGCGACTGTAACGGACCCTCGCGGCGAAGGGCGTCAGGGCTTCGTCGCGCGTGGCCGCCAAAAAGAAGAGTTCGAAGGCGCCGGCGCCGGGCGCGCCCGCGCTGATGTCGAGCATCGACGAGAGGTGCAGGCCCAGGTCGCCATGTTCGGCCGTGCGGCCCCCGGGGCCTTGGGCGGCGTCGACGAGACGTTGATAGAGACAGGCGTAGCCGGCGGCTGTCAGCGCCGAACGCGTGGGGAAGTGGTGGGTCACGGCGCCCAGGCTCAGCCCCGCCCTCTTTGCCGCCGCCCTATGGGTCAGTCCCTCTTCGCCGTCTTCATCGACTGCGGCGACGACGGCTTGCGCGATGCGTGCGGCGGCGCCCGTCAAGGGCGGGAACCCCGTCTCCTGCTGGGTCAATCGTTCGGCGCCGGAACGCCAGGGCGAAGCTCTCGCCAGAAGCGAGGCGTCTCCCGACAACCGGGCGACCAGCCGGACGCAGACCTCTTCGAGCCCGGCGCGATCATGCGGCCAACGCCAGCGCGCCAGATGAGCCAGCCGTTCGGACTGCAGAATGGACGAGACGATGGGCGCGTGCTCGGGATCAAGCGTGAACAGGGGCAGAAGCTGCACCCAGAATTGATCCCACAGATCGATCCACAGGGGGACGGTCTCCGACGGAACCCGCGATCGGCTCATGAGATCGCAGGCTTCGGCCTGGGCTTCGACCCTGCGAGTGTCGACCCAGGCGTCGATCATTTCGGCCGCAAAGGCGGGAAAGGCCTCGGCGGGCCATGGAGCGCCCGCAGCCGCATCCATCAATCGGCTGTCGAGCCAGCTGTCCGCCTGTTGGATGGCCCGCCTTTGGCTGGACCCGTACAATTGTTCTATCGATCCAAAATGGTAGTTGATCGAGGATGCGGAGGCGGAGGCGCGAGTCGCGACATTTCGTGCGGACGCCCCCTGCGCCCCCGAGACGGCCATCTCAGCCAGGAAGGCGTCAACAAGCGCGTCAGCACGACTAGAGGCGGCAAGGTCCACAATAGGGACGGGTGCGGATGGCTTTGGCATGCCCCTGATGTGCCCGCAGATGACGCCTCAGGCAATGGCGGCGATCCGCCGTCGCAAAAGCGTCGCCGGAACATCTTTGAAGAGACGTACATATGTTCGAAATTTGAGAAACAATCGTTCTAATTCCCCCGGCCAAGCTTTGAGGCCGAAGGGGGCGCCATCATGATTTTTCACCACAGTTTTTCCTCACGCGGCGCCTTGTGCGCTGGCGTCGCGACAGCAGCTCTGATCGCGGGCGGAACCGCTCAGGCGCAGGACGCCGCGCAAGAAGCCGCCGAGGTCGATGAAATCGTCGTCACCGCTTCGCCCATCGTCGGCAGCCAGCGCGCGGCCCTGCGCCAACAACGCAACGCCGACAACCTCATCAACGTCATCGCCGCCGACACGGTCGGCCAGTTTCCGGATCAGAACTCGGCGGCCGCCCTGGCGCGGCTTCCGGCCGTGGCGGTGCAACGCGACCAGGGCCAGGAACGGTATCTTCAGGTGCGCGGCGGTCCGAACCGCTGGACCAGCGTCTCGATCGACGGCGTCAACATCATAGGGGTCGACGAGGGCGGCGAAGGCCGCGCCTTCCGCTTCGACGCCGTGCCGGCGGTGATCCTGAGCGCGCTTGAGGTCAACAAGTCCCTGACGCCGGATCTGCCGGCCGAGGCGGTGCTGGCGCGGGTCAATCTGAACACCTTCTCGCCGTTCCAGCAGCGCGGTTTCCACGCCTTCGCCGACCTCGGCTATGGCGAGATGAAACTGGGCGGCGGCGCCCAGGAACAGGCCGCCGCACGCGCCTCCTGGTCGGGCGACCGTTTCGGAATCGTGGCCGCCGCCTCTCATTACGAGCGTGAACAGACTACCGACAACCGCGAGTTCGACTATGACACCGCGGGTCTGCCGACCCAGTTCGACTTCCGCTCCTATCAGGTCACACGTTCCAGCGACGCCGCCATGCTGGGCCTGGCCTTCCGCCCGGCCGAAGGCCACAAACTGTTCTTCAACTCGCTCTATTCGGACTTCAACGACGAGGAGAAGCGCAACCAGTATGTGTTCCTGCTGGGCGGCGCGCGGCGCACCCTGTCGCGCACCAGCGAGTCCGGCGATCTGGTCGGGGTCGGCGTCCGCGGCATGTTCAACCGCGGCGAATACGAGAACAGCAACTGGATCAACACCCTGGGCGGCGACCATCGGATCGGCGGCTGGGACGTCGACTGGCGGATCAACTACACCGAGACCGAGAACACCACCTTCCTGCCCATCGTCCTCCAGAACCAGACTTCGAACACCGACCGGGTGTCGCTGACCTATGACGCCAAGGACCGGAACTTCCCGATCCTGAACCTCTACGACACGGTGGTCGACGGCGCCGGCGTGCTCCAGCGCGGGACCGCGCGCACCTCGCTGAACCAGGGGGCGTTTGGCATGAACCTGCTGTTGCCGATCGTCGGAAAGATCGAGACCGAAAGCTGGGTCTACAAGCTGGACGGACGCCGGTCGTTCTTCCTGGCCGGCCGAGACGTCGAGCTGTCGGCCGGCCTGTCCTACGACAGCCGCAGCATCAAAGGCTCCTCACTGGTCCAGGGGTCGCTGATCAATGTGACCTCGGCGATCAAGGCTGCGGACTATGTGACGGACGATCTCTGGGACAGCCGGTTCCCGCGCGGCTTCGACGTCCGCAAGGTCGACAACGACCGGATGCGCGACGATATCGACCGCGTGCTGGCCGCCGCCGCCTTCGACCGCCAAGCGATCGTCAAGCCCACCGACCGTTATGACATCGACGAAGACGTCATCGCCGGCTACGCCATGGCGAAGTTCCGCCTGGGCCTGGCCCAGATCGTGGCGGGCCTCAGGATCGAGCAGGCCAGCCAGGACATCGCCGGCTTTGTCGACACCACGCCGGCCACGGGCGGCGACCGCGTCTATTCGTCCCTGACCGCCAGCCAGGACGACACCAGCGTCTTTCCCAGCATCAACGCCAAGTTCGACCTGACGGACGACATCGTCCTGCGCCTTTCCGCCCAGACCGGAATCTCGCGCCCGTCTTTCGCCGTGGTTCGCACCAGCGCCTCGATCGACGATACGAACACCACCGTGAAGGCAGGCAATCCGTGGCTGGAGCCCGAGCGTACCTGGGGCGGCGACGCCTCGCTGGAATGGTATCTTCCGGGCGCGGGCCTGGCCTCGGTCAGCGGCTTCTACCGCAATGTCGAGAATGTGCTGTTCAACAGCACCACCAAGGTCCGCGACAACCGCTACAATGCGCCGGGCATCGACCGCTCGAACTATGACTACGTCACCACCCTGAACGGCGGCGAAGGCAAGCTGTATGGCCTGGAAGTGTCCTATCAGCAGCAGTTCGTCTTCCTGCCGGGCGCCTGGGAGGGTCTGGGCTTCCAGGGCAACCTGGCGATGCTGGCCGGCGACTTCGAGGCGCCGGGAGGACGCACCGTCGACTTCCCCGGCGTTTCCGACACCATCGCCAACGCCTCGCTGTTCTATGAGAAGTACGGGATTTCGGCGCGGGTCAGCTGGCAATGGCGTTCGGACTGGATCGACACCCTGGACTTCGGCGGCTGGGGCGACCAGACGCGCGCGGCCTATGAGAGCGTCGACGTATCGCTGCGTTATGCGATCAACGACCGCGTGTCCCTCTATCTGGACGCCAACAACCTGACCGACGAACAGTACATCGCCTTCGAGGGCGACAAGGACCATCCGACCGAAGTGGAACAGATCGGCCGTCGCATGATGGCTGGCCTGCGCCTTCGCTTCTGAAATAAAAAAGGATCAATGGGATGAAACGCCTTCTTCTTTGCGCCGGGGCGATCGCCGCCCTGGCCTTGTCGGCCTGCGCCACGAGCGCTTCCGTTTCGGCCGTCCAGGCTCAGGCGACCCAAGGTTCGGCGGCCGCCCCGAATGCGCCGGCCGATCACGAGCGTCTGCTGCCGCTTCAGGGGGTTCAGAACGCCCGCGACATCGGCGGCTATCGCACCGTCGACGGCCGCACGGTGAAATGGGACGTCATCTATCGCACCGGCGAATTGTCCGCCCTCACGCCCGATGATGTGGCCTTCCTGCGCGGGCATGGACTACGTGCGATCCACGACCTGCGCACGGTCGAGGAACGGCGCAGCCACCCGACGGCCTGGACCGGCGAAGGCGCGCCGCCGATCACGGCCACCGACTATACGCTGGACATGCTCAGTTTTTCCGACCTGTTCAAGGACGGCGTTCCCACGGCTGAGCGAGCGCGCGAAGTCTTCACCGCCTCCTATCCCCAGTTGCTCAAGATGCAGCGGCCCCAGCACCGGGCGCTGTTCGCCGACCTGCTGAAGGGCGACGGACCGATCCTCTATCATTGCACGGCCGGCAAGGACCGCACCGGCATGGCGACGGCGCTGATCCTGTCGGCGCTCGGCGTGCCGCGCCAGACCATACTGGCCGATTATGAGCTGTCGAACCGCTATTATCGCGGCCAGGCTTCCGCCGCGGGCGCCGAGGCCGATCCAGGCATGTCGGCCTTCCTGCAGATGCCGCCAGACGTCCGCGCCGTGTTCATGGGGGTGGACGCCCGGTATCTGCAGGCCGTTTTCGATCTCATCGATCGCGACTACGGTTCGGTCGAAATTTATCTGGATCGCGAACTGGATGTGGACGCGGCCGACCTCCAGCGACTGCGCACCCTTTACACGCAGTAAGGCGGAGTTCTCCACCGCGCCTGTTCGCCCCGCCTGTGCACCACGGCGGGGCGTCCACTGTTGACTTATCGGCGATAAGCGCCCATTTGCGCGGCGTCGCACACTCGCGATCTCCGGCGTCTCCAGCGCGTGTGGGTCCGTTTCGGACCTGTCTGTAGCAGCCGCCGGTTCCTCAAGTTCATTCGCTGCCCGGACACGCGGGGCGGCGCCCGATCCACCCCGCAGGCCCGCTGTCGCAGGCCCCGTCGGGACTGGCGGTGCGCGGCCCGACGGCGTCATGCCATGGCCGATGCGCGTCGCCGCACGCGAAAGACATTGCTGTGAGCATCACCTTCGAATCCATGGGCCTGAACAAGGCCCTTCTTCAGGCTTTGGCCTCTACCGGCTATACCAAGCCCACGCCGATCCAGGAAAAGTCCATCCCCGACGTCATGGCCGGCAAGGACCTGCTGGGCATCGCCCAGACCGGCACCGGCAAGACCGCCGCCTTCGCCCTGCCGATCCTGCATCGCCTGGCCGAGAACCGCATTGCGCCAAAGCCGCGCACCACGCGCGTGCTAGTCCTGAGCCCCACGCGTGAGCTGGCGACCCAGATCGGCGACAGCTTCAAGGCTTACGGCGCCCACCTGGGCTTCCGGGTCGCCGTGATCTTCGGCGGCGTGAAATACGGCGGTCAGGAACGCGCCCTGCAACAGGGTCTGGACATCCTGGTCGCGGCGCCCGGCCGCCTGCTGGACCATATCCAGCAGAAGAACCTGGACCTGTCCTCGACCGAAATCTTCGTGCTGGACGAGGCCGACCAGATGCTGGACCTGGGCTTCATCAAGCCGATCCGCCAGATCGTCAGCCGCATCCCGGCCAAGCGTCAGAACCTGTTCTTCTCGGCGACCATGCCGTCCGAGATCGGCAAGCTGGCGGGCGAACTGCTGAAAGACCCGGTCAAGGTTCAGGTCACCCCGCAATCGACCACCGTCCAGCGCATCAGCCAGTCGGTGGTCTATATCGAACAGGGCAAGAAGCGCGCCCTGCTGACCGAAATGTTCAGCGACCCGGAATACAAGCGCTGCCTGGTCTTCACCAAGACCAAGCATGGCGCCGACAAGGTCGCCGCCTATCTGGAGACCGGCGGCGTGGAAGCAGGCGCGATCCACGGCAACAAGTCCCAGCCCCAGCGTGAACGCACGCTGGAAGCCTTCAAGAAGGGCAAGCTGCGGGTGCTGGTCGCCACCGACATCGCCGCGCGCGGCATCGACGTGGACGGCGTCTCGCACGTCGTGAACTTCGAACTGCCGCACGTGCCGGAAAGCTACGTCCACCGCATCGGCCGCACCGCGCGGGCGGGCAAGGACGGCACCGCCGTCAGCTTCGTGGCGGGCGACGAGATGAAGCTGCTGCGCGACATCGAAAAGGTCACGCGCCAGAAGATCCCGGCTGCGGATCGCCGCAACGACAAGCAGCTGGCGGCTCTGGACGCCTCCATCATGTCGGCGGGCGTGGCCAAGAAGGCGACCATGCCGGAACGTGAGGGCGGCGAGCGCAACGAAGGCGGCCGTGGGGGTCGTGGCGGCGGGCGCAACCGCGCGCCGCACCGCGAGGGCGTCCGCCCGGAAGGCGGCGGCCAGCCCCACCGTCAGCGTCGCAACCGCCCCGGCGGCGAGGCGGCGGCTCCGCGTCCCGAGAAGACCTACAACCCGATGGCGGGTGAAAAGACCACGCCGCGCGAACCCCGCCCGTCCGACAACCGTCAGTCCGAGCCGCGTCCCGAAGGTGAAATGAAGCGCCGCCCCCGTCGCCGCCCGTCGAACGGCGGCAAGGGCTATGGCGCGGCCGCCAAGGGATAACAGCTTGCCGTCACCCTCGGGCTTGACCCGAGGATGACGCGGAGAAAAAGGCGGGCGATAAAAAACGGCGGCGTCTTTGCAGACGCCGCCGTTCTCATGTCAGCCTGTACGGACCTTAGAAGTTCCAGGTCGCGCCCAGCGAGAAGCCGACGCCATTGCCCTTGGCCTCGCCGCGCAGGTTCGAGACGACCAGGCCGTTGCCATAGACATCGCGCGTGTCGTTGATCGCGGCGTCGCTGATGTCGATATAGGTCACGGCGCCATCGAAGGTCATCGCCCCCACCGTCTTGGACAGACCGGCGGCGTAGAGCCAGCGGTCGCCGTCCGGGATGCGGGCGGTGCGGTGGTCGTCCGGGGTCGGGGTCGGGTCATAGCCCACGCCCGCGCGGAAGGTCATGGTCGGGTCGATCTTGTAGTCGAAGCCGACCGCGCCGGTGGTGACGTCGTCATAGTCCTGAACGATGATCGAGGAACCGTTGGCGCCATAGTTGACGCGGATGGCGTCGAACTTGCTCCAGCCGATCTGGTTGACTTGGGCGTTCAGCGTCAGGCGGTCGTTGACGGCGTAGCGGGCCGAGACGGTCGCGTACCAGGGCGTGGTGAACTTGGCCGTGCCGTCCGCCGAGACGTTGCCGCCGGCCAGGACGCCGGTCAGACCCGAGATGTTCACCGTGCCGTCAAGCTCGTGCTTGACTTCCGACCGGTAGGACAGACCCAGGTCCAGCTTGCCGAAATGCATCTGGGCGCCGGCGTTCCAGCCATAGTTCCAGCCGTCGCCTTCCAGCTGGTTGCGGCCGTCGGTGGACGGCGAAATCACATAGGCGGGGGACAGGACCGCCGGGATCGGCGCGTTCGGAAGGGCCGCCGACAGCGTGGACTTGGCGTACTGGGCGTCAAAGCCCGCGCCGATGTCCAGCCAGTCGGTGACCTTGGCGGCGGCGACCAGGCTGACGTTGGCCGAGCGCAGTTCCGAGGTCAGGGCGTCGTAGCGGGCGAAGTCGTCCGGCAGATATTTGGTGGTGAAGTTGTAGGGCGCCTGGACGGCCAGAGCGACGTTGAACCGGTCGCCGATGGGGGTCGAGATGGCGAAGTTCGGTACGATGCCGCTTTCGACCACGTCATGGACGTGCGGATCGCCGTTGACGGGATAGGTGCGGCTGACCACGCCGACGCCGGTGACGGGGACGTTGTACGTCAGGCTGGAGCCGCGGTCGTCGACGCTGGAATCCAGGATCAGGCCGTGCATGCCCATATAGACTTCGCGCTGGGTTCCGGCGATGGCGGCGGGGTTCCACCACAGCGACTGGACGCCCTTGTCGGCGCCGACGCCGGCGTTGGCGCGACCCTGCGCGCGGGTCGACTGTTCCTGAACGTAGAAGGAGCCGGCCATGGCCGGGGCGGCGACGCCGGCCAGCAGGGCGGTGGTCAGGGCGATGCCGCCCATGCGAGCGATGTTCCTGGAGGTCATGTACCATTCCTAAGTGGAGCCCCCGCCATCAAACGCGGCGGTGGGGTGTCGGGGGAGAGACGTTGCCGCAGCGCTTTCGACCAGAAAGCGTTGCACGCATGGCCGCTCTCTGCTCCGATCCGGGCGAAACTGTGTCGCAAAAGCTGCACAAGATCACACCCGCGCGAGGTTCCGTTGCGGCAAGATGCTGTCGCTGAATCACACACTTACGCAGCGGAAAGGGCGCGACAGGCCGCTGCGGCGGATTTCCTTACCCGGCCTCGGTCGCCCCAAGATCGCCTTGTGCATCCGTGATATAAGGGCCATCTGCACCGCGCCCCGCCGTAAAGCCTGATCGAAGCTCCCCCATGTACGAAACGCCCGAACTGGAAACCGACGTCCTGATCCGTTCCAGCGCCATCCGCGTCCACACCCCCGAAGATTTCGAGGGGATGCGCAAGGCCGGCCGGCTGGTCGCCGAAGCCCTGGACATGATCGCCGCCCATGTGAAGCCGGGCGTGACGACCGGAGAGATCGACGACCTGGTGCGTGAGTTCACCCTGGACCACGGCGGCCTGCCCGCCTGCCTGGGCTACAAGGGCTATGAGAAGACCGTCTGCACCTCGATCAACCACGTCGTCTGCCACGGCATTCCCGGCGACAAGGTTCTGAAGGACGGCGACATCGTCAACATCGACCACACGGTCATCGTCGACGGCTGGCATGGCGATTCCAGCCGCATGTACGCGGTCGGCGAAATCAACGCTCGCGCCAAGCGCCTGATCGACGTCACCTATGAATCGCTGGAGCTGGGACTGGAACAGGTCAAGCCGGGCAATACGTTCGGCGACATCGGCTTCGCCATCCAGAAGTTCGTCGAGGCCCAGCGCATGAGCGTGGTGCGCGACTTCTGCGGCCACGGCATCGGCCGCGTCTTCCACGACAGCCCCAATGTCCTGCACTACGGCCGTCGCGGCGAAGGCGCGGTTCTGAAGCCCGGCATGTTCTTCACCGTTGAGCCGATGGTGAACCTGGGCAAGCCGCAGGTGAAGGTGCTGTCCGACGGCTGGACCGCCGTGACCCGCGACAAGTCGCTGTCCGCCCAGTGCGAACACACCATCGGCGTGACCGAGGACGGGCTGGAAATCTTCACCGCCTCGCCTGCGGGCCTGTTCCGCCCGAACTGATCGTGAGAGGGGCGGGATTCGCATGAAACAGGCTGCGATCCCACTTCTTCTTCTCGTAGTCGGTTGTGCGCCCAAGTTCGACCAAGCGGGAATGTTGGTTCAGTTGGACACTGGCTACAGCCAGATTTCGATTCCGTCCGAAGAGAGGCCGGCTGCTCAACTTCAATCCTATTCCGCGAGAGATCTGGCGCTTTGGCTCGTGCCTGAACGCGCGGATGATATCGAGACCGCATCCGTGGTGTCGTCCGCACCGTTCGGGAACGTCGTGCTCGAACTTGTCGAAACGACCCAAGCGCGCGCCGGAAACGTATGCGAGACAGCATTGAACACCTTCATCGGCACTGACCAAACGGTCCAAGGCAAGACGGTCGTCAAGGTATTCAGTGGATATCGTCAAATCCTCTATCGCGCCGGCGACGAAAGCGGTGGCTGTCGCCACAGGACAGGGACACCCTCTGGATTTGCAGCGCCGTCATCCGACGTCGCAACCGAAATGCTGCGCGCCTATCAGGATGCGGTGCAAGCCATGCCGAAAAAGGATCGCGCGTCCGACCCTTCGCCGAATTTTGTCTCGCCTGATCGGATCGTCTCGGCGACGCCATGCTTGGCTGAAGCAAGATGCCTTTCCTTCAGGCTGGCCCCATCACAGGCTGCGCCTCATGGGTGGGACGTGACATATCGATATGGCCTGCTCCGGCGGACGCGATTGGAAGTCGTGTCTCCGCCCCCAACGTTCTAGCTTGGATATGACAGCGCACCCTTGATCCTCCCTCGCATTCCGCACAGGTTGCAGGCAACGGAGGGGGATATGCTGGACAGTGGGGAGTCGGATCAAGGCGCAGCCAAGCCCAAGCCCCGCCACAGCGGCCATCGCGACCGCTTGCGCGAGCGGGCGGCGAAGGGGGGACTGGGCGCCCTGCCCGACTATGAGCTGCTGGAGCTGCTGCTGTTCCGCAGCGTGCCTTACAGGGATGTAAAGCCCCTGGCCAAGGACTTGCTCGCGCGGTTCGGGGGGCTGGAGGGGATCGGCGCGGCCAGTCACGAGGCCATCGAGGATCAGGTGGCGCGGTCGATGGGCTATGTCGCCGGCAAGGCGACGCGGGCGGTGGCGCTGGACCTGCAGCTGATCTTCGACGTGACACGGCGTATCGCGCGCGAACCGGCCGCCAAACGCGCCGTGATCTCGTCGTGGACGGCGTTGCTGGCCTATGTCCGCATCGCCTTACAGCATGAGCCGCGCGAACAGTTCCGCGTGCTCTATCTGGACAAGAAGAACCAGCTGATCCTCGATGAGGTGCAGAACAAGGGCACGGTCGATCATGCGCCGGTCTATCCCCGCGAAGTGGTGCGCCGCGCGCTGGAGCTGTCGTCCAGCGCCCTGATCCTGGTGCACAACCATCCGTCGGGCGATCCCACCCCCAGCCGCGCCGACGTGGAGATGACGAAACAGGTCGTGCTGGCCGGGCGCGCCCTTAACGTCGAGGTTCACGATCATCTGGTCGTCGGCCGCGACGGCGTGGCCAGTCTGAAACAATTGGGGCTGATGTGACGACCACGCTGACGACGTAACGCCCGGTCCTGAAGAACCGGGGCTTCACCGCCTTCATCATCGGCCGCGTCTATCTCTTCGCGGGTTGGTTGTGCCTCGTTGTGCGCGTTGTGATGAAACCCAGGTGTCTTGCTGAGGCCCGCTATCGCGGAGCGGACGCGCCAAAACGCGATGTGATTCTTAAGGTTTCAGGACGTTGAAAAAGGTCGGCACGGCCTGCGTCGCCGGGCCATAGACGCCTTCGTCGAACAGGCGCGCGCCTGTGGTCGGCTCCAGATTGATCTCCACCGTCCGCGCCCCGGCGGCCCGCGCCGCCTGGACAAAGCCCGCCGCCGGATAGACCGCGCCCGAGGTGCCGATGGACACGAACAGGTCGCAGGCCTCCAGCGCCCGCTCGATGCGTTCCATCCGCAGCGGCGTCTCTCCGAACCAGACGATGTGCGGCCGCATCCGACCCAGCGGATGATGCGGCGAGGCCTGATCCGCCGCCATGTCGCCTGTCCAATCCATAACCGCGCCGGAGCGGGTGCAGCGGCCTTTCAGCAGTTCGCCGTGCATATGGATCAGTTCGAACCCCTCGGCCGGCTGCGTCTCGGCGTGCGCCCGGTCGTGCAGATCGTCCACGTTCTGCGTCACCAGCAGGAAGTCGCCCGCCCACCGCGCCGCCAGGTCCGCCAGCGCCCGATGCGCCGCATTGGGCCGAACCTGCGCCAACTGCCGCCGCCGCTGATTGTAGAAGTCCTGCACCAGGGCCGGGTCCGCCGCATAGCCCTCAGGCGTCGCCACATCCTCGACCCGATGGCCGCACCACAGGCCGTCCGACGCCCGAAACGTGGGCACCCCGCTCTCGGCCGATATGCCGGCGCCGGTCAGGACGACGAGGTTCATGCAGGAGCTCTCCGGGCGGACGACAGACGATCATACAGCCAGTCGATCATGGCGCGCACCTTGGGCGGGACGTGGCGGGGATGCGGATGGACGGCCCAGACGCCTTCATCGGGCGGGCGGGCGTGATCCAGCAAGGACACCAGGGCGCCCGACGCCAGGGCTTGTGTCACATAGAAGTCCGGCAACTGGCACAGGCCCAGCCCCTGCAACGCCGCGTCCAGCACCGCAGCGCCCGAGTTGCAGCGCCAGCGGCCGATGGGGCGCAAGGCCACCTCGCGTCCCGCCTCGGTGAAACGCCAATGCTCGGCCGAGCCGATCAGCCCGTCATGGCTGGCGATTTCAGACAGGTCGCGCGGCGCGCCCCGCTTCTCCAGATAGTCGGGACTGGCGCACAGGATCAGCCGCCGCGACGCCAGACGCCGCGCCATCAGCCGCGAGTCGGTCAGATGCCCAAACCGCACCGCCAGATCATAGCCATCGCCCACCAGGTCGCGCAGCCGATTGTCCAGGTCCAACTCGATCCGCAGTTCCGGGTTCTGGCGGGCGAAGGCGTTGACGGCGGGAGCAATGAACCGCTCGCCATAGGAGACGGAACAGGTCATCCGCAACAGACCGCGCGGGGCCTGGTCATCGGGCTGGACGGCGGCCAGAGCCTCGTCCCGGTCGTCGATCAGCCGGCGACAGCGCCCCAGGAAGTCGCGGCCCGCGTCCGTCAGTTCCACCCTGCGGGTCGTGCGATGAAGCAGCCGGGTCTGCAGCCGATCCTCCAACCGCGCGATCTCTCGGCTGACGGCCGAGGTCGACAGACCCAGCCGACGCGCGGCGGCCGAGAAGCTGGCCTGTTCGGCGACAGCGGTGAATTCGTCGATCCCGTCCCAGCGGCTCATGCGAGCCTTGGATCAGGATTGTTGCGACACGACAATAATGTTTTGCGTTTGTCGCGCTTTTAACGCTCGGCCTGAGGCGTAGAAGAAGCCCAATACACTCACCGCCTGTCCCTCAAGCAGCGCGCCGCCGCGCGGCAAGCGATAGGGACGTCCGAAGGACCAAGAACAATGAAAACTCGCGCCGCCGTCGCGTTTGAAGCCAAACGTCCGCTGGAGATCGTCGAGGTCGATCTGGAGGGGCCGCGCGCGGGCGAGGTGCTGATCGAGATCAAGGCCACCGGCATCTGCCACACCGACGCCTATACGCTGGACGGTCTGGATTCAGAGGGCATCTTCCCGAGCATCCTGGGCCACGAAGGCGCGGGCGTGGTGGTCGAGGTGGGGCCGGGCGTGACCTCGGTCGCGGTCGGTGATCACGTCATCCCGCTCTACACCCCCGAATGCCGCCAGTGTAAGTCGTGCCTGTCGCGCAAGACCAACCTGTGCACCTCGATCCGCGGCACGCAAGGCAAGGGCCTGATGCCGGACGGCACGTCGCGCTTCAGCTACAAGGGCCAGGCCATCGCCCACTATATGGGCTGTTCGACCTTCTCGAACTTCACCGTCCTGCCCGAGATCGCGGTGGCGAAAATCCGCAAGGACGCGCCCTTCGACAAGGCCTGCTACGTCGGCTGCGGCGTGACCACCGGCGTGGGCGCCGTGGTCAATACGGCCAAGGTCGAGCCGGGCGCCAACGCCGTGGTCTTCGGCCTGGGCGGCATCGGCCTGAACGTCATCCAGGGGCTGAAGATGGTCGGCGCCGACATGATCGTGGGCGTGGACATCAACGGCGACAAGGAAGAATGGGGCCGTCGCTTCGGCATGACCCATTTCGTCAACCCCAAGGACGTGCCGGACGTGGTGGCCCATCTGGTCGACCTGACCGGCGGCGGCGCGGACTACACCTTCGACTGCACCGGCAACACCGTGGTCATGCGCCAGGCGCTTGAGGCCTGCCACCGCGGCTGGGGCGAAAGCGTCGTCATCGGCGTGGCCGAATCCGGCAAGGAGATCGCCACCCGCCCGTTCCAGCTGGTCACCGGCCGTGTCTGGCGCGGTTCGGCCTTCGGCGGCGCGCGCGGCCGCACCGATACGCCCAAGATCGTCGACTGGTACATGGACGGCAAGATCGAGATCGACCCGATGATCACGCACACCTTCGCCCTGGAAGACATCAACACCGCCTTCGACCTGATGCATGAGGGCAAGAGCATCCGTTCGGTCGTGGTGTTCTGAAGCAAGCGTTGCCAAACGAAACTAAGTCCGCCTAGGTTGCGACGCCCGGTGAAACGGCCGGGCGGTTGGAGCGAGAGAATCATGTTCACCCACGTCACCCTGGGCGCCAATAACCTTGAGGCGTCGCAAAAATTCTATGATGCGGTGCTCGGCGCCCTCGGTCACCAGCCGGGCGTGGCCAGCGACCTTCCCATGCCGGGAATCTGGTACATGACGCCGCGCGGGATGCTGGGCGTGGTCAAGCCGCGCGACGGTCAGGCCGCCTGTCACGCCAACGGCGGCACCATCGGCTTCGCCGCCGCCACGCCTGAGGCTGTTGTCGCCTTTTCAGAGGCGGGCGCCGCAGCGGGCGGCACGGTGATCGAAGACCCGGCCGGTCCGCGCACCTCTCCGTTCGGTGTATTGCATCTGGCCTATCTGCGTGATCCCTCGGGCAACAAGATCTGCGCCGCCCACCGGGCGAGCTGAAACAGAAGACGTCATGCAAACCACAAAGACCCACATCGTCCACGGCGGAAGCCTTCGCTATCTGAAGCATGACAGCGAGACGACCGGCACGCCCATGACCCTGTCGGTCTTTGTCCCCGCCGGAGACGGACCGTTTCCGGTCCTGATCTGGCTGTCGGGCCTGACCTGTACGGAAGACAACTTCACCACCAAGGCCGGGGCCTATGCCGCCGCCGCGGAACACGGCGTCATCATCGTGGCGCCCGACACCTCGCCGCGCGGCGCCGATCTCAAGGGAACGAGTGTGGCGGACGACCCGGCCTATGATCTGGGGCAGGGAGCGGGCTTCTATGTCGATGCGACCGAAGGGCCGTGGGCGGCGCATTTCCGCATGGAATCCTATGTCGTCGGCGAACTGGTCCGCCTGATCGACGACAATTTCCCCACGACCGGCGTGCGTTCGATCAGCGGCCATTCGATGGGCGGGCATGGCGCCCTGACGCTGGCGCTGAAACACCCCGACCTGTTCCGCTCGGTCTCGGCCTTTGCGCCCATCGTGTCGCCATCCGTGGTGCCGTGGGGCGAGAAGGCCTTCACCGCCTATCTGGGCGAAGACCGCGCCGTCTGGGACCAGCATGACGCCGCCAAGCTGATTGCATCAGGCCGGGCCAAGGGCGTCTTCGACGACATCCTGATCGACCAGGGCGACGCCGACAGCTTCCTGACCGACCAGCTGAAGCCCGAACTGCTGCAAGCCGCCGCCGACGCCGTGGGCCAGAAGGTCACCATCCGCATGCAGCCCGGCTACGACCACTCCTACTTCTTCATGACCAGCTTCATCGCCGACCACATCGCCTTCCACGCCGAACGGTTGAAGGGTTGAAAGCGATGCGGCGCCGCAGTCTGCTCCTCGGTTTCGCCGCCTTGACCGCCTGTCCGATGGTCGCGATAGCGCAGGAGCAGGTCCCGGACTTGGAGTGGAGACCGGCCGTACCGGCGCCTGCCTACGCTTCGGCCTCCGGCCCGATGATCCTGATCGACGAGGCGCACGATACGCTTCAGACTGTGCACGGTCGATATTCCGGCTTCGCAGCTCTAGCGCGCGCCGATGGTTATCGCGTGCAGCCTTTGCGCCGACGTCTGGATGAGCCGGACGCTCTGCGAGAAGCGGATGTGCTGGTCATTTCCAATCCGCGCCTTGCCTCATCCGAAACCGGCCCTTCCGCGTTCTCCGACACGGAAATCGCCGCCGTCGCGACCTGGGTCGAACAGGGCGGCGCGCTTCTGCTGCCGATCGATCATGCGCCCTATGGCGCGGCGGCCGAGGCGTTGGGGCGTCGGTTCGGCGTGACTATGGGCAAGGGCTACACCTTCCAGCGCGTGGGGAACGACCTCACGACCAATCTCGCCTTTCCGTCGCCAGCTCTGGCCAATCATCCGATCATCCACGGTCGCTCCCCAACCGAGATGGTGCGCACGTTGCGGACCTTCACTGGACAGTCTCTGCGCGGGCCTTCCTCGGCCGCCATCCTTCTGGCTATGAGCGACGATGCGTACGAGGCGCCCGACTTGGCTGCGCTTCAGACCATTCGAGAGCGTTTGCGGGCTGGCGAGGACGCCAGGATCGTGACGACCGAACTGGCGCGTCCCGCGCTTCCCGCGCAGGGTTTGGCGTTCGCCTTCGGGCGCGGTCGGGTGGTCGTTCTGGGCGAGGCTGGGATGCTGACGGCGCAGGTGGTGCGCTTTCCCGATGGACGCCCACCACGCAAGATGGGGCTGAATACGCCGGGACACGACGACCAGCAGTTCGCGCTGAACCTTCTGCACTGGCTGTCGCGTCTTCTTCCCTGATGATACAGGGGCCCCATGAGCGCCCCCGACCCTTACGAACCCCTATTTTCCGCCCTGTGCCGCGAGGTGGGGTTTTGCCTGCACGAGAAGGGTCAGAAGCGGGTGGTCGAGGCCCTGCCCAAGGGGCTGGACGCCGCCGTGCGCGCGGTCTTCGCCGCCGAGGGCGTGGATGAGCCCAATGCGCCGGGCGATCTGAAGCGGGCGGTGCGCGACTGCCTGAAGGCGAACTTGCCAGCTTGACCGTTCCGGGCCGATAAGTCGGAACGAATCCGGGCTTTGTCGCTTGGGTTTTACGAACGGGCGCCTATGTGCAGCCCATCAAGATTTGTCGCGAGAGGAACCTCCCATGGCCTTCACCCTGCCCCCGCTGCCCTACGCCTATGACGCGCTGGAACCGGCCATCGACAAGGAGACGATGGCCTTCCACCACGACAAGCATCACCAGACCTATGTCGACAATCTGAACAAGGCGGTGGACGCCGACGCCAGCCTGCAGGGCAAGTCGCTGGAAGACATCTTCGCCAACATCTCCAAGGCCCCCAAGGCCGTGCGTAACAATGGCGGCGGTCACTGGAACCACAGCCTGTTCTGGGAACTGCTGGCTCCGGCCGATCAGGCCGGCGAACCCTCGGCCGAGCTGAAGGCCGCCATCGACGCCGATCTGGGCGGGATGGACAAGTTCAAGGAAGACTTCAACGCCGCCGGCGCCGCGCAATTCGGCTCGGGCTGGGCCTGGCTGATCGTTCAGGACGGCAAGCTGAAGATCACCTCGACGCCGAACCAGGACAATCCCCTGATGGACGTCGCCGACGAGAAGGGCGCCGTCGTCCTGGGCGCCGACGTCTGGGAACACGCCTATTATCTGAAATACCAGAACCGCCGCGCCGACTATCTGAAGTCCTTCTGGACGGTGGTGAACTGGAACAAGGTCAACGAACTGTACGCCGCCGCCAAATAAGGCCCGTTAGAGATCGAGACATGACGACGCCCGCCGGAACCTCCGGCGGGCGTTTTCGATTCTGCTCTCGCATGTGGAGGACCAAGCGATGCGGATGTTGATGACGGGCGGGGCATTGGCCGGCCTGATGCTGGCGGCCTGCCAGCCGGCGAACGACAAAAAGCCCGGCGATCCCGCCCCGCCCAATCCGACCCAGACAGTCGCGGCTCCGGCCGAGAAGCCTGTGTATCGCTTCAAGATCGGCACCCTGGACGCCATCGCCTTGTTCGACGGTCAAAATCCCGTCCCGAACGACAACAAGGTCTTCGGCGTCGGCCTGACGCCTCAGGCGGTCGCCGCGCCCCTGACGGCCGCCGGCCAGCCGACGGATGTGATCATGCTGGAGATTCATCCGCTGCTGGTCAGGAAGGACGACCGGACAATGTTGTTCGACACCGGTCTGGGCGAAGGCAAGGGGCTGTTGATGCAGAGCCTGCGCACGGCGGGCGTCGAGCCGGCCAGCATCACCGACGTCCTGATCTCGCACGGACACCCCGACCACATCGGTGGCCTGGTCGCGAACGGCGCCTTGGCCTTCCCCAACGCCGCTATTCGAATGTCGGAGGCCGACTGGGCCTTAATCCGCGCCAATCCCGAACTGGCCGATCTGGTGCGGATCATCACGCCCAAGGTCCAGACCTTCAAGCCGGGCGCAGAGGCGGCGCCGGGCGTCACGGCCCAGGATACGGCCGGCCACACGCCGGGCCACGTCGCCTATCTGATCGCCGATGGTCAGAACCAACTGCTCTATACCGGCGACCTGATGCACCACTGGATTCTGTCGGTTGAGCACCCCGACTGGCGCGTCGGCTACGACGACGATCAGGCGGCGGGCGAGAAGGCGCGGCTGGACGAGGTGACGGCGCTGCGCAACTCCGGCGCTCACATCTATGCCTATCATTTCCCCTTCCCGGGTCTGGGCAAGATCGCCACGCGCGAAGGCCGCGCCATGTTCATCTCTGAAGCCCAGTCGACCCAGTCGGTCTCGAAATAGATCTCAGACGCGCAAGTCCACGCCAGGCGGCATCAGATCCTGCATCCGTTCGGCGTGATGGCGGCGCACCGCGCGGCGCTGGCGCAGCATTTCATGGATGCCGTCGGCCAGTTCCAGAAGCTGGCCGTCGGTCAACGGTTCCACCAGATCGACCAGCTGACGTTTCAGCGCCTCGAAGCCCTGGTCCGACAGGCCTGTCTGGAAGCTCTTGTCTTCGCGATGCATTCTACTCTTCCCTTGTCCGAATGCGGGGTTCGGTTGCGTCACAAGGCAGAAGGGCGGGATCGCGCGTTCGTTCCCCGCCATCGTCCTTAACGGACCCGTCCGCCTTGACTCTGCGGGCGCGTCTGGTCATAAGCGCCGCCTTCCACGTCCGACGGTTCGCCGCCGGGCGCGGTCATGACGGAAGATGCGTGGACCGCCGTTGAGATCGCATTCCCAATCGAGGGGATGCCGGGCCGTATCGTTGAAAAGAGAATAGAATGTCCAAGCGCCACAGCGCCAAGTACAAGATCGACCGGGCCATGGGTGAGAACCTGTGGGGCCGCGCCAAGTCGCCGGTCAACAAGCGTTCCTACGGTCCCGGCCAGCACGGCCAGCGCCGCAAGTCCAAGGTTTCCGACTTCGGCCTGCAACTGAAGGCCAAGCAGAAGCTGAAGGGCTACTACGGCAACATCACCGAGAAGCAGTTCGCCAAGACCTATGACGAGGCCGCTCGCCGCAAGGGCAACACCTCGGAGAACCTGATCGGCCTGCTGGAATCGCGCCTGGACGCCGTCGTCTATCGCGCCAAGTTCGTCCCGACCGTCTGGGCCGCCCGCCAGTTCGTCAGCCACGGCCACGTCCTGGTCAACGGCAAGAAGGTCGATATCGCCTCTTACCGCGTGAAGCCGGAAGACGTCGTCACCGTGAAGGAAAAGTCGCGCAACATGGCGCTGGTGCTGGAAGCCCAGCAGTCGTCGGAACGCGACGTGCCGGACTATCTGGAACTGTCGGATCGTTCGTTCTCGGTCCGTTATGTCCGCGTGCCGGAACTGTCGGACGTGCCCTACGCCGTCAAGATGGAACCGAACCTGGTCGTCGAATACTACGCTTCGTAAGTCGAGCCTCGACCCATCGAGTTGCAAGGGCCCCGGATTCGTCCGGGGCCCTTCGTCTTTCACCCTGTTCCCTTGACGGGCGAACAGGCGCACTCTGGGCCGATCAGGCTTGGAGATCTGGGGAGGTCGTCAGTTGAACGGCTCCATCATCAAACGCTTCGTCGTCGTCGGCGCCCTGGCCTGCGCCGCTGTCGTGTCGGGCTGCGCCACGTCGGAGCCGACCGTCTCGACGCGCGGCATGCCCGGACAGCTTGAGTCCATACACGCCGCGACCTTCACCAAGGACGAGGCCATCTTCTGGGTCAGTTCCAACGGCTGCACCAAGAAGGACGACCTGATCCCCATCGTCAGCCTGCGGGATGGTCAGGCCGTCATCACCCTGCGCCGCATCGACGAGGACAAGTGCCGTCAGGACCTGGTCGAGGGGGTCGAGCTGAAGTGGTCGTTCCAGGAACTGGGCCTGACGCCCGGCGCGCCGGTCAGCGTCAACAACCCCTACCAGTTGCCGCGCTCCTGAGCCTTTCATCCATAGGGTTTCGTTAAGCCTGTTCGGGCGCGTCTGGTTAAAGTTCGTTCGCTATCGAAACGGGCCGTGTCCCTCTGGTTCGTAGTCCATGCGTTTCTTCACCTGCCTGACCGACAACCATAATCTTTGGTTGGTCGGCCTCGCGGCCGTCCTCTGC
Organism: Candidatus Brevundimonas colombiensis; assembly: GCA_029202665.1. NCBI lineage: Bacteria > Pseudomonadati > Pseudomonadota > Alphaproteobacteria > Caulobacterales > Caulobacteraceae > Brevundimonas > Candidatus Brevundimonas colombiensis. Next base: position 1,708,708 of record CP119326.1, on the reverse strand, counting down.
CTGATCGGCTCCATCATCACTTTTCGGCTTTTCCGGCGCCTGCGCGCGGCCGAGAAGGGCACACGCCTGGCCTGGAGCTTCATGGGCGCGGTGGCGACCGGGGCGACGATCTGGTGCACGCATTTCGTGGCGATGATCGCCTATGAACCGGGCGCCATCGTCCACTACGAACCCCTGCTGACCGGCCTGTCGCTGGGTGTGGCCATGTCGGGCAGCGGCGCGGCCCTGTGGGTCGCCTCGCGCGCCATGCGCGGGTCCGCCGAGCTGGGCGGCGTGCTGTTCGGCCTGACCGTGGTGGCGATGCATTATACCGGCATGGCCGGCTTCGCGACGGACGCGATCATTCATTGGTCAATGGCCTATGTCGCCGCCTCGGTCGCCGGGGCCGTGGTGTTCGGCGGTCTGGCCTTCCATCTGGCGCGACGCCCCGGCAAGCTGGCGCCGGTCGTCCTGATGGTCCTGGGCATTGTCGCCCTGCATTTCACCGGCATGGCCGCCATGACGGTGATCCCGCTGGCGCCCGTGACGGACGCGACGGCGGCCGATAGCGCCAATGTGGTTCTGGCCTTCGCCGTCGCCGCTGTCGGTCTGATGATGCTGGGCACCGGCATCGCCACCCACGCCCTGGACATGCAGTTCCGCATTCAGGCCAAGGCGCGGCTGGACCATCTGCTGGAAGGCAGCGTCGATGGCATGGTGGTCGAGCAGGACGGGCTGATCCTGGCCGCCAACGCCGCCTTCGCCGATCTGGTCGGCGTCGATCACGGCGCCCTGGTCGGCGAGCCCATGTCGCGCTGGATGGAGGACGCCGCCCATCTTCATGTCGGCGCCCTGACCCAATCGCGCCTGATCGGTCCTGGAGGACTGGATATCCCGGTCGAGATCGCCGCCCGTCGCGACGGCGGCCGTGCGGTCGAGAGCGACCTGATGATCTATGCCGTGCGCGATCTTCGCACGCGTCTTGCTCAGGAACGTCGCATCGCCCATCTGGCGCGCAACGACAGTCTGACCGGCCTGCCCAACCGCTCGTCCTTCCTGGAATGGCTGACGCGCCAGACCGCCGATCCCGTCCCCTCCGGCAAGGTCGCCCTGCTGGCCATGGACATGGATCGGTTCAAGGAGGTCAACGACGTCCACGGCCACGCCGCCGGCGACCAGTTGCTGATCCAGGTCGCCGAGCGGATGCGCGCGACCCTGCGTCCGGGCGAGTTCGTGGCGCGTCTGGGCGGGGACGAGTTCGTCGCCGTCGTGCCGGTCCAGCGTCGCGAAGAGGCTTTGGATCTGGCGGAGCGCCTGCGCGCCGCCGTCACCGCGCCCGTCATGCTGGATCACGCCGAGGTCTCCTGCGGCCTCAGCGTCGGCATCGCCGTCTGGCCGGACGACGCCGACAACGCCTCTGCCCTGATCAACGACGCCGACCTGGCCATGTATCGGGCCAAGGCTTCTCTGGGCGTGGACGTCTGCTTCTACGAGGAAGAGATGGACGAGGCTGTCCGCAGCCGCCGCCGCATGGCCCAGCAGATGCGCGAGGCCCTGGACCAGGGGCAGTTCAGCCTGAACTGGCAGTTGCAGGCCGCCGTCGATACGGGGACGATCACGGGCTATGAGGTGTTGCTGCGCTGGATCCAGCCGGACGGGACCTTCATCTCGCCGGCCGACTTCATCCCCCTGGCTGAGGAAAACGGTCTGATCCTGCCGATCGGGGAGTGGGTGCTGCGCACCGCCTGCGCCGAGGCGGCCCTCTGGCCCGAGCCGCACAAGATCGCCGTCAACCTGTCGCCGGTCCAGTTGGGCCACGTCGACCTGCCGCGTCTGGTGCATCAGGTCCTGATCGAGACCGGCCTGTCGCCCTCGCGGCTGGAGCTGGAGATCACCGAAACCGCCATGATCACCGACATGGAGCGCACGACCCACGTCCTGCGCCAGTTGAAGCTGCTGGGCGTCTCCATCGCCATGGACGACTTCGGCACCGGCTATTCCTCGCTGTCGACCCTGCGCGCCTTCCCATTCGACAAGATCAAGCTGGACCGCTCCTTCATGTCGGAACTGGATGGCGGGCCGGAATCCGCCGCCATCATCCGCGCGGTCCTGGCCCTGGGCGAAAGTCTGCACATCCCGGTCCTGGCCGAGGGGGTCGAGACGCTGGATCAGCTCAGCTTCCTGCGCGATCAAGGCTGCGACGAGGTGCAGGGCTATCTGCTGGGTCGACCGCAAAAGACGGTGGAGGGCGAAATCCAGGCCGCCGCCCGCGTTCTCTGGGACACCGCCCCGGTCAAGGTTGCAGCCGCGGCCTGACGGAGCGAACGCTCGTCCTGGACGCGTCCGAGGGACGAACCCGGAATCCAGGGGGCCAATAGGGCGTGGGACGCCATGGGTCTCCGCCTTTCCGATTGTTCATCCAGCTTGCCGATAATTCACGTGTGCGGACGCGGCCCTCGCGGCACAAAGGGTCAAGCTTTCAATGGGGAACCCAAATGCTTCGTCTCGCTCTCGCCATCGCCATCGCCGCGCCGCTGCTGTCGGGCTGCATCATCGTCTCGACCGAAAAGCCGACCACGCGCGTCATCACCGCTCCGGCTGCGGGTCAGTAATGCGGGTTCTGGTCAAGGGTCTGGCGGCGGCGGTCCTGGCCGCCCCCCTGCTGTCCGCCTGCGTCATCTATGACAGCACCGCGGGCGAGAACGTCTCGGTCAACGTCACCCGCAACGACGCCCCGCCGGCCGAGGCCATACGCGAGGCTCGTTTCGCCGACGGCGCCCTGGTCGTGCGCGTCGATTCCAACGGCTGCACCCAGGCCTCGGATTTCGAAGTGGCGGTGGCGGACAACAACCCGGTGGAGATCACCCTGCGCCGCACCAGTCCGGACCTGTGCAAGGCCCTGGTTCCCAACGGCGTCGAACTGCGCTGGACCTACGTCGACCTGGGCCTGGACGCCGGCACGCCCGCCCGCATCCTCAATCCGCTGAAATAACGCGCAGAGCCCTCCATCCAAATCATCATCCTCGCCCTTGTGGCGAGGATCCCTACTCCCGGCATGTCCGCGACCTACGCTGAGGTCGGACAAAGGCCCAGGAGGACGGGGCGTTGAAAGGCTCAGCCTGCCGCTGTCTCGAACACGCTCAGCATGTCGGGCGGAATGCGCTGGGGCCTCAGGGTCTTTGCATCGACCAGCACCCATTCGGTCACGCCCTGGGCGCAGACGCGGCCCTGGTCATCCTCGATACGGACATAGCGGTTGAAGCGGGGGCCTTGCGGTTCTCCGACCCAGGTGCGGGCCGCGACGCCCGTCGCGCCGGGCGCGATGCCGCGCAGATAGTCGATCTCGTGCCGGGTCGCGACCCACGACCATTTCGCCCGCGTCGCCTCGTCGAAACGCGCGTTCCAGTGGGCCGTGCCCGCATCCTGCAGCCAGCCGACATAGACCACGTTGTTCACATGGCCGTTGGCGTCGATATGCTCGGGCCGCACGTCCAGCGGCACGACGAAGACCTCCCGGTCCTCTCTTGGCGTCAGCGTCTTGCGGGCCATCAGGCCTCGCCGAGCGGAACGCCCTTTTCGACCATCAGCGCCTGAAGTTCGCCGGCCTGGAACATCTCGCGGATGATGTCCGATCCGCCGACGAATTCGCCCTTCACATACAGCTGCGGGATCGTGGGCCAGTCGGTGAAGCTCTTGATGCCTTCGCGCAGGGCCTCGTCCTGCAGGACGTCCACGCCCACGAAGGCGGCGCCGACATGATCCAGGATCTGAACCGCCAGGGACGAGAAACCGCAGCGCGGCTGATCCGGCGTGCCTTTCATGAACAGAACCACGTCGTTCTGGGCGACGGTTTCGCCGATGAAGGCGTGGACGGGATCGGCGGCTTGAGCGGTGTCGGTCACGGGAAGGGCCTTTCGTGAAGCCCGTCAGCTAGGGAGCGCAAAGGGCGCGGTCAAGGCGTGCGCGACGATCCGCCCGCCTTTCGCGCCAATGAATCAGGCGGCGCTGGCCGCAACGCGCGCCATCTCGATCTGGGCCGCCAGACCCGGCGGCATGTCGCGTTCGGGCGCTGCGGCCAGCACGGCCAGCCGGTCGGTGTCCGTCGGTCCCACGATCACGCTGGACACCGACGGATCGGTCAGGACGTAGGACAGGCAGATGGCCTCGGCCGTCCAGTTCGGGGTGCGATAGAGGAACCCGAAGGCGTCTGTCTTGGGCGTCTCCACCGCCCGCCTGCCGCCGCCCAGGCCGAACAGCCCCTTCTTGAACACCGGCGCGTCGGGCTGGCGCGTGCGCCGGTCGATGAAGACGTCATAGGCGAAGACGGCCATGTCCTGTTCGCGCGCCGAGCGGATGCGGTTGCGGATCGGCCAGCCGACGTTGATGTCGAGCGGGGTCAACAAGGCGTCGAACGCGCCGGTCGAGACATAGGCGTCCATCACCGAACCGCCCCCGGCGATGCCCAACAGACGGATGCGTCCGGTCTTGCGCAACGCCTTCAGCGCCGCCAGCGACGATTGCGCCAGCTCGGTCTCGCCCGGCTCTTGCAGCACGGCCATGTCGATCCAGCCCAGGCCCGAGAAATGCAGCACCCGATCGATGGCGCTGGTCATGCCCTCGGCCGAGAAATCGCGCGCGCCCGCCTCTCCCTGGCCATCGCCGACCCCCAGGGTCACGCTGACATAGACCAACTTGCGCTCCACATGCGCCAGGGCCTCGCCCAGCACCTCGGCCGCCACGGGGTCGGCGGTCTCCAGCCGATAGCTGTTAATCCCCGCCTCCAGCGCCGAATATAGCAGGTCCAGTCCCGCCGCCCGCCCGCGCGCCAGCGCCGCCGCCCCGAAACTGAGCGTCAGGTTCGAGATCGCGGCGCCGGAAACGCCGAACGGGCGATAGCGCATGGCTCTATCCCTCCTTGGCCGGCGCCGAGGTTTCCAGCGCCAGGGCGTGCAGCTCGCCGCCCATCTGCCCCTTCAGCGCCGCATAGACCATCTGGTGCTGGCGCACGCGCGACAGGCCGGAAAAGGCGTCGGACACGATGCGGGCGCGGTAATGGTCGCCGTCGCCGGCCAGATCCTCGATGGCGATCTCGGCGTCGGGAAAGGCCTGGACCAGATGCTGGCGCAGGGTTTCGACGGGCATGGGCATGGGCGAGACTCTCGGAACTATCCCCGCCAGCGTGACCTATAAACCTTAATGGCTGACTACGGGGCGTCGCCAGCGCGTTCGAACAGCCGGACCTGATGGTCGTTGCAGGTCGCCTCGGCGCAGGGCCGCCAGCCGATGCGCAAGACCTGTTTCAGCAAGACTAGGGTGTCGGGGGAAGTCAGGCAGACGGTGCGCCGAGCGCCCGGACGGCGTTCCGCACCATTAAAAAGGCGGCCGCATCGCTACGGCCGCCTCTTCGGTCTCGGCGTTCGGCGGATCAGGCCAGGACGACGATGGTCACGCGGCGGTTCTGCGAACGGCCTTCGGGCGTGTCGTTCGAGGCCACCGGCTGTTCCTGACCATAGGAGATGGTCGCCATCCGGTTCAGGGCGACGCCCTGACGGTTCAGGAAGCGACGAACGGCCTCGGCGCGCTGCTCGCCCAGCTGATCATTGTGCTGGGGCGTGCCGGTCGCGTCCGTATAGCCCTGGATTTCCAGATAGACGTTGCGGTTTTCGCTTTGCAGACGCTGGGCGAACTGGGCCAGGCGCTGTTCGGCTTCCGGCGACAGGGCCGCGGCGTCGGTGGGGAATTTCACGGAATCGTCGGACAGCACGACCTGATAGAGGAACTTGCCCTCGGCCAGCTTGTGCGCGTCATTGGCGCGTTGCAGGGCCTGACCCGCCGTGCCTTCGACGGTGGTCACGCGGTTGTCGACGACTTCGACCTGATCACGCACGAAACGATGGCTGGCGCAGCCGCTGGCCGCAAGGCCGAGGGCGATGAGGGCGCCGCCGACGACCGCCGTCCTGAGTTTCGATCTGCTCAAGTTCTGTCTCCTTCTAGCCGGGGGCGCCACGCCCAGTTCATGCGCAAGATGAAAATGGCGTAGGCTGAAAGGCGGAGTAATGACGTGCGTTGGGCAGGAAAATGTCAGCTTGACCATAAGCGACTGCTCCGGTTTCGCAGATTTTCACCACCGCATGGAACCGACGAGCGAGATGCGACGTTGGTCCGCCGACGGCCATGCCGGAGGGCGGCCTGCCTGATCTCAATGAAATCTGAAACGTCGCCCGGTTGTATTGGGCCTGCGCCTCTTTCCTGACGCGCCCGAATGTTTTCAACAGGCCATCGTGATTTTTTACAGGCGTTTCGTTGCGATGACCATGCGACCAAGGCTGCCGGCCTCATCACGGATCGGCGATTGAGACCGGCGCGGACACGGCGATGGGCGCTGGCGGCGACGCCGATCCTGGCGGCGCACCTGGGCCTGGGTCTGCTGATCGCCGCCCAGACGCCGGCCGCGCCCGGGGCGCCGGAACCGCCGTTGATGAGCGTCGAGCTGGTCGATCCGCCCCCGCCCCCTGCCCCGCCACCGCCCGCCCGCGTCATCGCGCCCGAGCCGTCGCCGAAGCCTGACGCCCCGGCGGCCGCGACGTCGGCCGCGCCGCCGAAGCCTGCGCCGCAAGCGCGTCCCCCGGCAGTGGCCGCGGCCCGACCGCGCCCGGTCGTCGCCAAACGCCCGCCCGACGTCGAACCGCTGCACGTCGCCCCCGCCCCGCCGGGACCACCCCTGCCTCTGCTGGGTCCGGCCGAGATCGCCGGCGCCCTGACCGTGGGCGCTGGACCGGGCGGAGGCGGCGGCCAGGGCCCTGGCGCGGGCGTCGGCGGCGGGCCGGGCGGGACCGGAACGGGACGCGGCGGCGGGTCGTGCGACATGGTGCGCTGGGTCCAGGACGCGGTGCGCGACGACGCCGCCGTGCGCCGCGCCGTCATCGACGCCGCCCAATCGATGAACGCCTCGGGCCGCGCCATCCTGGTGTGGAACGGCGACTGGCTGCAGAGCCGAAATCAGTCGGGCAAGGGTCTGGCCGGGGTGCGCCAGGCCATCGCCCTGGAGGTCGCCTTCGCCCCGGCCGAGTGCAAGGCCCAGCGCATGACCGGGCTGGCGGTGCTGAAGCTGGAAGACCGCCCCGGCGGCGCGCAACTGGCCCTGGGCAGGGGCAGTTGGCGGTGGTCGGACCTGCTGGGCGCGGGTTAGGAAGCCGCCGTTGTTTCAGACGGTCGGCTGCAAAAAACACCGTCTGAATAGTGCACATCGTCTGAAATCCGCGCTCCCCGGCTGTGTGTCCCATCCATCGCGGACGAGCGGAGACAGGATCGCACGGATTTGAACGGCGACCGGAAAGATGACGCTGGCGGGCGGCAGGGCGTTGAAATCCTTGCGATCAGACGTCGCGAATAGGACGGCTAGGCCCTGGGACCAAACAGGATGATCCCCGCGCCGGCCAGGCAGACCAGCCCGCCCAGCCCGTCCCACCGATCCGGCGCCGTCTTCTCGACCACGGCCATCCAGACGAGCGAGGCGCAGATATAGACCCCGCCATAGGCCGCGAACGCCCGCCCCGCCGCCTCGCTGGGGACCAGGGTCAGCAGCCAGGCGAAGACGATCAGGCAGGCGACGCCAGGCGCCAGCCACAGCGGCGAGCGATCCAGCTTCAGCCAGGCCCAGAAGGCGAAACAGCCGCCGATCTCCGCCAGCGCGGCGAGGGGGTAGATGAGGATGGGTTTCATCGCAGCTTCTTACGCCGCCCTTCCCGTCCTCGTCATCCTCGGGCTTGACCCGAGGATCGGATCGTCCGCCTGAAAACTGGCGGAAGGGGATTGGCGCCCGTTCGGCCGCATCCTCGGGTCAAGCCCGAGGATGACGGAGGAGAGGCAGGCGCCACGTGGGATGAGAGGGCGCCAGGCTCCGGGTTCTTCGCTGCGCGAAGCCCCGGAAGGACGATCAATCTGCGTCCTTGGCCGCCCGTTCGGCCGCCAGCTTGGCCAGCACCCGGCCGCGACCGCGCGATAGGGCGTGGATGGCGCCGCGCATGGTGGCGACCTCCTGTTCGGAGAAGGCGGCCCGGCCCAGCATGACGCGCAGGTTCTGGCTCATGGAGCGCTTCTTCTCGGGCGGATAGAAGAAGCCGCCGTTCTCCAGCTCATCCTCCAGATGTTCGTACATGCCGATCAGCAGGGCGTTGGAGGCGGGCGGCTCGCCGTCCCGGAAGCGCGGCGGCGGGGCGTCCAGGATCAGGGTGCGCCACTCATAGGCGTTGATCGCCACGGCCTGCGCCAGGTTCAGCGAATGGTGTTTCGGGTCGATGGGGATGGTGACGATGCCGGCGCACAGGGCGATGTCGGTCGTCTCCAGACCCGCCCGCTCGCCGCCGAACAGCAGGCCGGTCTTCAGGCCCGACGCCGTGTCGTCATACAGGACGCGGCTGGCCTCACGCGGGGTGCGGACGGGCTGGCGCGTCTCGCGCGGGCGGGCGGTGGTGGCGAAGACGGTGTTCAGGTCGGCGATGGCCTCGGCGACGCTATCAAACACCCGCACGCCTTCCAGCACCCAGTCGGCGCCGGACGCGGTGGCCCAGGCCCGTTCCTGAGGCCAGCCATCGCGGGGGCTGACCAGGCGCAGGTCCGTCAGGCCGAAATTGGCCATCACCCGCGCCACGGCGCCGATGTTCTCAGCCATCTGGGACTTGTCGAGGATGACGGCGGGGGGAGTGAGGTCGGACATTCGATGCACATACTCTTTCCGCTCATCCCGGCTTTCGCCGGGATGAGCGGATTCAAACGAAGATCAGTCCTGGCCCACCATGGCGATCCAGGGGTCGGCGGTTCCGGCCTCGACCTCGGCGACCTTGACGGCGGGCCAGCCGATGGAGGCGCTGCTGGATGCGGTCCAGGCGGTGACGATGAAGTCGCGCAGTTCGCCCGCGCCCGCCGCCAGACGTTCATTGACGAAGGCCGCGCCGCGCGGGTCGGCGTCCTTGAAGCCGCCGGCCTTTTCCAGCCGATAGAAGGGGATCACCGTGCCCAGGGTGGTCTTCAGATAGGCGACGGTGCGCGCCTTGGGATCGAAGCCGTCCAGGTTTGCGGCGGGCATGGCGGCCTCGATGGCGTCCAGACGGGCGACGCGATTGGTGAACTCACCCTCGAACAGGGCGTGGGTCTGGCGCGAGTTGGTGAAGCCTTCGGGGTTCGGGAAATCGCCCCAGCCGTTGAAGTGAATGCTGGTGTGATGCGGTTGCGAGCCGTCGCCGACATAGTGGCCCATCACGCCGATGTCGCGCAGGATCAGGGCCTCGCGACGCAGGCGGTCGGCCCGATACCAGGCCTGGCGTTCCATGTTCGTCTCGCGCTTTTCGGCGGCGTTCAGCACGCGCCAATAGGCGAAGTCGCGGCCCAGCTGCTGCCAGCCGTCGATCATGGCGTAGGGCAGATAGCCGGCGTCGTTGACGTCCAGCCCGGCCTTGGTCAGGGCGGCGTCATATTCGGATTTCAGGCGCGGCAGGTCGTCGATGCTCATGCCGCGCTGGTCGAAGACATGGCCCTGGTCGTCCAGATCGACGAAGTGGGCGGTGTCGCGCTCGCGGTCGTGCGGTTGGCCGGCGCCCTTCCAGCGGTCGGGTTCGCGCGCCAGTTCGCCGACGTCGGCGATGGCGCCGGGCGTGCGCAGGAAGGCGGGCAGGTCGTCCGGCAGGGCGCGCATGGCCGCCACCCCGATCAGGCGGTGGCCGGTGTTGCCCCAGGCGGTGACGGTGACGGCCGGCGCGGCGACCGCGACGAGGGCCAGGGCGGCGATGGCGAGACGTTTCATGAGAGGACTCTGACGAGGGGTTTGTCAGCTCCTAAGAGCATGATCGGGGGTGGGTGAATAGTGTTCGTGAGCAAGGGGTGAGCGGCTGGCCGGACGCTGGCGCGCACTCTTTATCCCCCTGTTCAAACCACCGGCTCGCGCGCGACCGGCGCGGGCGGGCCCGCCTCGTCGTCGTTCAGCAGGCGGCCTTCGCGGCGGGGCTTGATGTAGGGGGCGGGCTGGGGCGTGGGGATATTGCCGCGCATCAGCTGACGGCCGGCCTTGAGGCCGCCGGTCAGTTGCAGGTCCAGACGCGCGTCGTCGCGGCGGCGCACGTCGCCGATGGTTTCGGCCGCCTCCTGCTCGTCCAGCCCCAGTTCGACCAGGGCGCGCTCGCCGAACTTCAGGGCGGATTCGAAGGTCTCTCGGATCTGATAGTCGACCCCGGCCTGGATCAGACGCATCGAATGGCCGCGGTCGAAGGCGCGGGCCATGATCTTGGTGGTCGGGAACTCGGACTTGACCAGTTCGACGATGCGGTCGGCGGCCTCGGGCTTGTCGACGCAGACCAGCACGATCTCGGCCTCCTCCGCGCCGGACGCTCTGAGGGTGTGCAGCTGGGCGCCGTCGCCGTAATAGACCTTGAACCCGAACTGGGAGGCGGCCTGGATCATCTCCACGTCGTTCTCGATGATCGAGACGTCCACGTCGCGGGCCAGCAGCGGCTGGGACACCACCTGGGCGAACCGGCCGAAGCCGATGATCAGCACCTGGCCGCGCAGGTCCTTGGCGAAATCCACGCCGTCGGTGTCCTCGGCCGACAAGGTCGGCTTGGGCAAGAGGCGCGCGATCAGGATCGAGGTCAGGGGCGTCAGGGCCATCGACAGGATGACCACCGCCGACATCATCGCCCCGATCCGGGCGTCGAACAGGCCGGCGGCGACGGCGGCGCCATACAGGACGAAGGCGAACTCGCCCCCTTGCGCGAACAGGCCCGCGCGCTCGACCGCCTCATGGTGGGACGCCCTGAACAGGCGCGCGACCACATAGATGCCGACGCCCTTGACCAGCATGAAGACCACGACCCCGCCGATCACCAGACGCCAGTCGGCGATCACCACCGACACGTCCAGCGACATGCCGACCGACAGGAAGAACAGGCCCAGAAGGATGGCGCGGAACGGCTCCACATCCGCTTCCAGCTGATGGCGGAAGGTGGATTCCGACAGCAGCACCCCGGCCAGGAAGGCGCCCATGGCCATGGACAGGCCGCCCAGAGACATGGCCCAGGCGGCGCCGACCACGACCAGCAAGGCGGCGGCCGTCATCACCTCGCGCCCGCCATAGCGGGCCAACAGGCGAAAGATCGGATTGACCGCGTACCGGCCCGCCAGCAGCACCCCGCCGACCGCCGCGACCGCAAGACCGACGGTCTGCCACAGGGGCGGGGCGTGTTCGGCGGCGCGGCCGGTCAGGGAGGCCAGGACGGCGACGATGGCCAGAAGCGGCACAATGGCCAGGTCTTCCAGCAGCAGGATGGAGACCGCCCGCTGGCCCGGGCCGCCCGCGATCTCGCCCCGCTCCTCCAGCATCTGCATGATGACGGCGGTGGAGGACAGGACGAAGCCCATGGCCCCGACGAAGGCGACCGAGGGCGAAAAACCCGCCAGCATCGCCGCGCCCGTCAGGATCAGGCCGCAGAACAGCACCTGGGCTGCGCCCAGGCCGAAGATGTCCTTCCTCAGGCCCCACAGGCGTTTTGGCCGCATCTCCAGTCCGATGATGAACAGGAAGATGACCACGCCGAATTCGGCGACGTGCAGGATGGTCTGGGGCTCGCGGAACAGTTTCAGGCCGAAGGGGCCGATGGCCAGACCGGCCGCCAGATAGCCCAGCACGGACCCCAGGCCGATGCGTTTGAACACCGGCACCGCCAGCACCCCCGCCGCCAGGAGGGCGGCCGCCGCGCCCAGATCCAGTCCCGCCGTCGCCTCGGCCATCGCGCACCCCATCAAGCTTGGCCCCTATTGTGGGGCGCGCCGCGCTCTATTGCGAGAGGACGCAAAAGACACGGTCGAAGATCGTCGTGCGGCGGAGCGGTTCGACCGCCACAGTTTCGCCCCAGGCCGACCCGCGACTGGCGGTGACGAAACAACCGGAGGAAGCCATGTCACGCATCACCAGGATCGCGGCCCTATCCGTTCTGAGCCTGTCGTTCGCCGCGCCGCCGGTGGCCATTCCGACGGTCGCCCTGGCCGAGCCGCTGGATGGCGAACCGACGCAGGCGGCGTGCCTGCCGCTGGGCTTCAACATCGATCCGCCCCTGGTCCAGCCGGTCGCCGCGCAGCCTTTGCGGCGCAACCTTCCGCCGCCGGTGAACATAGCGCCGACCAAGAAAGAGGATCGCGTCGAATACGCCGCGCCGCCCCCGCCCCCGCCTCCGGCCCCGCCGCCTCCCCCGCCCCCGCCGTCTCCGATGACGGGCGATATCGCCGTCACGGGTTCCCGGGTTTCGCCCATCATGCCCGCGCCCACGCGCCTGCCCGCGCCGGCCGACACCGAACGCTATCCCGACGCCACGCCCAATCCCGTGAAGCGGACCAGCGATCAGCCGGTCTCGACCTTCTCCATCGACGTGGACACGGCCTCCTATTCGAACGTGCGGCGCTTCATCGACGAGGGGCGCGCGCCGCCCAAGGATGCGGTGCGGGTCGAGGAGATGATCAACGCCTTCTACTATGACTACGCCCGGCCGACATCGCAGAACCGCCCCTTCGCCATCACCACGGCGGTCGCGGCCTCGCCCTGGGGGCCCCAGGGCCAGAGAGGGGGGCGTCAGATCGTTCATATCGGCCTGCAGGGCTATGAGTTGCCCGCCGAGCAGCGGTGTCCGCTGAACCTGACCTTCCTGGTCGATGTGTCCGGGTCGATGCGCAGCCCCGACAAGCTGGACCTGGCCAAGAAGGCGATGAACCTGGCCATCGACCGGCTGCGGCCCCAGGATACGCTGGCCGTCACCTATTACGCCGAGGGCGCGGGCACCACCCTGCAACCGACGCCGGGCGATCAGAAACTGAAGATGCGCTGCGCGGTCGCCAGCCTGCGGGCGTCTGGCGGCACGGCCGGGGCGACCGGCATGACCAACGCCTATGACCAGGCCCAGGCCAGTTTCGCCCGCGACAAGGTCAACCGCATCCTGATGTTCACCGACGGCGACTTCAACGTGGGCGTCACCGACAATAAGCGGCTGGAAGACTATGTCGCCGAACGGCGCGGGACCGGCGTCTATCTGTCGGTCTATGGGTTCGGGCGCGGCAACTATCAGGACGCGCGGATGCAGACCATCGCCCAGGCGGGCAATGGGATCGCGGCCTATGTCGGGGACCTGAGGGACGCGCGCAGGCTGTTCGGCCCGGCCTTCGACAAGGGCGCCTTCCCCATCGCCGACGACGTGAAGATTCAGGTCGAGTTCAATCCCGCCCGCGTCGCCGAATGGCGGCTGATCGGATACGAGACCCGGCTGCTGAACGAGCAGGATTTCGCCAACGACCGCATCGACGCGGGCGAGGTCGGATCGGGCGCCAGCGTCACGGCCCTGTATGAGATCACCCCCGTCGGCGGCCCGACGCAGATCGCAGAGCGGCGCTATCCCGACAACCGCATCGGCGTGGGCGGCGGCGATCCGAACGGCGAGATCGGCTTTGTCCAGGTGCGCTACAAACAGCCGGGCCAGAGCCGGTCGGAGCTGATCCAGCAGCCGCTGACCAATCGCGCGTCCGGCCCCGTCAGCGCCCAGCCGCCCGAGGCCACGCGCTGGGCCCTGGCCGTCGCCGCCTTCGGCCAGAAGTTGCGCGGCGATCCGTGGATGGCCGCCGACTATGGCTGGGACCGGATCGTCGAACAGGCGCAAGGGGCCAGGGGCGACGATCCCTATGGCGACCGGGCCGAGTTCGTCCAGCTGGTGCGGGCGGCCGGAACCCTGCCCCCGCAACGAACGCCATGATGGGGACGCCCTGACCGGAACCGCCACGCTCGCGGCGGGTTTTCAGCGCAACCTTCACCTCAAAGGAAGCCTGCCATGAAGATTCGCGACGTGATGACCAAGGACGTTCATCTGGCCCGCCCCGGCGACACCATCCAGGACGTCGCCAGCCGCATGGCCAAGGGCGGTTTCGGCTTCGTGCCCGTGGCGGACGGCGACCAGCTGATCGGCACGATCACAGATCGCGACATCGTCGTGCGCGCCCTGGCGACCGGCGCGGCGCCCAGCGCGACGGTGGTGGAGTTCATCACCCGCGACGCCCAGACCGTGCTGGACACCGACGACCTGAAGATCGTGCTGGACCTGATGGGATCCAAACAGATCCGCCGCGCGCCGGTCGTGGACAAGCACGGCCGCGTGGTCGGCGTGGTCTCGCTGGGCGACCTGTCGACGCGGGTGAAGGAAAAATACGCGGGCGAGACGCTGGAAAGCATCTCGCGTTAAGGTCTGCGTAACCGCGCCCTCACACTGGGCGTCAACGATCGTCATTCATCCTGACCTTTGGTTTCGGAGAGTGGCATGGCGCGTGCGCAGTTCCAGAAGGGTCAAAAAGTCTGGGTCGAATGCGTGGGCGCCTGGGCGTTCGTCGAACAGGTCCAGCCCGTCTGGGCCAAGGGGTTCGACGAACCCGTGCGCGTCACCTACGACGTCGGACTGGGGCGCGAGTTCTTGGCCAACGAGCTGATGATGGCCGCCGACGACCCCGGCGCCGACCGGGGCGGCGAGGATTGGCGGATTCTGCGCGCCCGCAACAAGTGGCAGCAGCCCGAGGACTGTCTGCATCATCCCCAGCCCGGCACCTATCCGGTGGTGGTGACGGATCGGGCCGACTGGGGCGGCTGGCGCGTGCCCGGCGCCGAATACGACCGCGACCCCCAGCAGATCGAACGCCAGGCCCGTCTGATCGCCTGCGCGCCGCAACTGATGCAGGTGGCGCAAGGGCTGGTGGATCTGGTGTCGGAAAGCCCCGACGAGGCGCCGCCCGCCGTGCTGGGGCTGGCGCGACAGGCGCGCGATCTGCTGCAAGGCGTGAACCGGGTGCTCGAGGCGCCCCCCCACCGCCTGCCCGCCCCCGTCGTCGCAGCCTAAATCCGACGAAAAGACCGGTCGAAGGGTCGACACGAATCCGCGACGCAGCCTAGATTCCCGTCTCGACTGGATTTGCCGGGAGGGGTGGCTTGCGCGACGCGGAGCGGCGGGAACATGGGCGGGGACGACGCGCGTCGGACCGCGCCCCTGGCGCGCCCGCCTGGCTGCGCATCGGGGTGCTGGTCGCAGCCCTGCTCTCGACCGGTTATGTGCTTCTGGCGTCTCGTGAAATCAGCCGGCCGACGCGCGAGGCGGATCGGCTGACGGTCGAGAATCTGGTGCTGACCGCCCGACTGGCGGCCAGCCGGATCGAGGGTCTGACGCGCGCGGCGGACGCCGGTCTGGCCGCCGGAACCGCCGTCGCCGCCACCGGCCGTCCTGCCGCCGAGGTGATCGAGGCCGCGCGCCGCGCCGCCCCGGAAGCCGGGTTCGCCTTGATCGGCTCGGACGAAACCGTGCTGGCCCGCGTCGGCGACGGCGCCCTGCCGGTCGGTTCGGCGACGACACGCGCCGGCCGGCTGGAGGCGCGCATCGCCCCCCCGACAGAGGTCGCCAAAGGGATGCGGGTCGTGTCGCCCGCCGGAGTGGTCCTGGCCTCCGCCCGCAACGCCGAGATCGGCCAGCCGATCCGCGCCCTGATCGGCGCGGACGTCGCCGCCCTGGATCAACTGACCACGCCGGGGCCGCTGTCCATCGCGGGACAGGAGCGGCTGACGGCGTCGGCGCGCGCGGGGGCGCAGGGCCCCTATGTGATCGTGACGGCGGATCATCCGGGGTCGGCGCTGTTGGACGACGCCTGGCTGATCGGGTCGCCGCTGCTGCTGGGGCTGGCGGTCGTGGCTATGTTCGCCATCTACGGTCTGCGCCGCAATCGCCAGCATCGCGACCGGATCGCCACCGAAAAGCGGTTCCGTATCGCCGTGGAGGCCGCCCGCTGCGGCGTGTGGGAATGGGACCTGGCCAGGAACGAGGTGTCCCTGTCCGACTATATGGCGACGCTGCTGGGCTTTCCGCGCGGAGGATCGGCCACAGCGGAAGAGGTGATCGCCCGGGTTCATCCGCGCTTTCACGAGGATTTCCGCCACGCCCTGCGTCAGGCGGCGGCCTATGGCGCGTTCGAGATCACCTTCCCCGTGCCGGGCGCGGACGGGCGTGCGCGCTGGATCGACGCGCGGGGCCAGGCGCGCGGCCCGCGC
Organism: Candidatus Brevundimonas colombiensis; assembly: GCA_029202665.1. NCBI lineage: Bacteria > Pseudomonadati > Pseudomonadota > Alphaproteobacteria > Caulobacterales > Caulobacteraceae > Brevundimonas > Candidatus Brevundimonas colombiensis. The sequence continues at coordinate 1,692,624 of CP119326.1, read as the reverse complement.
GGGGATGCGGGCTTCTCAGCCATATTGGGCGTCGCGCTGGACATCACCGAGGCCCGCCGCGCCAGGGCCGCCGCCCAGGCCGCCGAGAGCCGGCTGCGCGACGGGGTGGAGAGCATTTCCGACGCCTTCGTCCTGTTCGACCGCCAGGGGCGGCTGATCCTGTGGAACCAGGCGTTCGAGGACGCCTTCGGCTTCGACAACGGCGTGGTGCGGCGTGGCGCCCTGAAGGACGAGTTGAACCGCATCGCCGGTCTGGCCATCAAGGCCGAACATCCGCCGGCGGGCGGACGGGCGGGCCTGCGCGAGGTCGAACTGCACGACGGGCGCTGGCTGCAACTGTCCGAACGCTTCACCTCCGAGGGCGGCTCGGTCGTCACCGCCGCCGACATCACCGCCATCAAACGCGAGGAGGCCGAGCGCCGCCGCGCCGCCGACGACCTGCGCGCCACCGTCGACCAGCTGGAATCCAGCCAGGAGAAGCTGTCCCTGCTGGCCCGCAAATACGAGGTCGCCATGACCCGGGCCGAGGCCGCCAACCAGGCCAAGTCCGAGTTCCTGGCCAATATGAGCCACGAGCTGCGCACGCCGCTGAACGCCATCAACGGCTTCTCCGAGATCATGGCCAGCGAGTTGTTCGGGCCGCTGAACGAGAAGTACAAGGGCTATGCCGCCGACATCCTGAAGTCGGGCCAGCATCTGCTCAGCCTGATCAACGACGTGCTGGACATGGCCAAGATCGAGGCCGGCAAGATGACCCTGCACTATGAGCCGGTGTCGTTGCAGGCGGTGTGCGAGGACGCCGTGCGCCTGATGCGCGGCAAGGTTCAGGACGCGGGGTTGAAGATCGCTGTCGAGGGCGGCGACATGCCCGACATCGAGGCCGATCAGCGCGGCGTCAGACAGGTGATGCTGAACCTTATCTCCAACGCGGTGAAGTTCACCCCCGAGGGCGGGGCGATCACCCTGTCCTTGACGCCCTTCGTCGGCGCATCGGGTGAAGACCGCATCCGCGTCGCCTGCGCCGACACCGGCATCGGCATCGCGCCCGAGGACCTGGTCCGCCTGGCCCGCCCGTTCGAACAGGTCGAGGGCCAGCACTCCAAGACCACGCAAGGGACAGGCCTGGGCCTGGCCCTGACCAAGTCCCTGATCGAAATGCACGGCGGCCAGTTGACCATGGAAAGCGAACCCGGCGTCGGCACGGTCGTCAGCTTTGACCTGCCGGTCAAACGCCCCGACCAGACGGTTCAACCGATCCGGGCGGCCTTCGCGGCTTAGGGCTCACGCCTGGCGCCATGTCCGTTGATCGTCACAGCGTTCCCAGGAACGCCGTCACGTCCTCACGCTCGTCCGCAGTCAGATCACGGCGGCGCAGCAGACGATCGGTTTTCGGAAACAGCGGATCGTCCGCTTGATCGGGCCGGGGGCGAGGGTTGGCGCCGCCCGCATTGTAGAAGCGCAGCACATTGTCCAGCTCGCTGAACAGGCCATTGTGCATATAGGGCGCAGTCCTTCGCACGCCGAGCAGGCTGGGGGTGCGGAACGCGCCGACGTCCTCGGGCTGGCCTGTCACCTGATAACGCCCCAGATCTTCCAGCGCCCGCCCATAGAAGTGAAGGCCCAGGTTGTGGAACTTCTGGTCTGTGAACAACGGACCATTGTGACAGTTGGCGCACCCCGCCTTGGTCCGGAACAGGTGAAGCCCGCGCAGTTGCTGGTCCGTCAGCGCCGCGCGATCCCCATTTATGAACCGGCGCCAGCGACCGCCCGCCGGCTTCAGGGATCTCTGGAAGGCGGCCAGCGCCTGGGCGACGCGCGGCATGGTCACTTCGGGATCGCCAAAGGCGGCCGAGAACAGCGGGCCATAGGCCGCCTCCGCCGCCACCTGACCGCGCACAGCGTCCAGCGACCCCGCCATCTCCAACGGATCGACCAAGGGGTGCAGGCTCTGCGCCTCCAGGGTCGTGCTTCGGCCGTCCCAGAACAGGCTGTCCATCCAAGCCGACACTGCGACAGAGGGCGCATTGCGCGCGCCCCGCTGGCGGTCATGACCGAACGAGGTGCGCAGACCGTCGGCGAAGCCCAGCTCTTGCAGATGACAGGAGCCGCAGGCGATCTGGCCCGACCGCGACAGCTTCGGATCCTCGAAAAGCCGTGCGCCCAGAGCGACCTTTTCCGGCGTCGTCGGATTGTCCGGCGGAGACGGCGCAGGCGGCAAGGGGCCGAACTCCGTGAAGTTCGCGCCCGGTTCCAGCGTCGGCCGCGGCCACGTCTCGGGCGCGCCTTGATAGGCCAGGCGCAGTTCGCTGATCGTCGCCGGCGCCTGGACGCGCGACATCGCCGCCCCGGCCGCCGCGAACATCACGGCCGTGGCGGCGAGAACAATCAGACTGTCGCGTGCGGTGCTCAATACCGATACTTCAGCGAAATCCAGGTATTGCGCCCCATCTGATACGGTTGGGACGTGCTGGAGTAATCCTGCTCCAGGACAGTGTTGAACAGGTTGTTGACCCGAACATCCAGCAGCGCCGTGCCCCACGAAGTGCGCGCCAGCTCCAGCGAGGCGGACAGATTGGCGCTGAACGAGGAGGAGAACTTCACCGTGTCGAACACATCGTAGCGCACGCCCCCGACCATGATGTTGACGCCCGTGTCTTCAATCCGCTCGAAGCCGTCCCGCCAGTGTGCGTTGACATTCGTCCGCAGCCGTCCGCCGAACCAGTTGGCGCCCCAGTCTGCGTTCAACATCAGCGGCGCCGCATAGTCGGCCAGTTGGTTGTCCGCCGTCACCTCAAGCAGCGGCCTGATCTCACCTTGGTAATAGACTAGGGTCTGATCGTATTCAGTGTCGTCCGCCAGGTCGAAATAGCTGATGTTGGACGATGAGGTGTGGGAGACATTGGCGCTGAAGGTGATCGCGTGATGGTCCCCAAGTTGCCTGACATACTCCAGCGACAGCCCCTTGTACCGGGTCGAGCCGTCATTGGTGATCGTATAGATTTGACGCGTCGAGGTTCCGCCCGTCTCGCGGTCATAGACCTGACTTGTGGCGCGTGAACTGGCGAACTGGTCCTCGCCGTTTCGCGTGATCCCCTTCAGGCGGAAGTCGCCGCCGATCACCGGCACGCGTCCTGTCAGCACCGCCGTCAGCTCGTCCGAGTAAGGCGTCGCCAGATTGGCGTTCGAATATCCCGCCGTCTCGGAATGGTTGGTCAGATACCAGGTGTTCGACCAGATCCGCTGCGTCCCCACGATGGTCGGTCGGCGTTGATAGATGCGGTTGCCGGGATAGTCCTCGCGCAGGGCGTAACCCAGGAAGCTGCGGCCGTAATACCGGTTCGCCCCGACCGTCAGGTTCAGGTTCCACGGCAGATCCCGGCTGATCGACAGGCGGGGCGCCAGATTGTGGTTGCCCAGGAAGGTCTCGTAGTCGTAGCGCAGCCCGGCCCGAACCATGAATCCGCGCAAGTCCGTCTCGTACTCGGCCCACAGTCCCGTGCTGGTCAGATCCCTCTTGGTGTGGAAGGCCGTCGCGTCGTTGCGTTGGGCCAGGGCGTAGCGCCCGGTCACGCAGGTGCCCGCCGCCTCCTCCGCCGGATCGGCGCAGACGGTGTTCGGATTGATCTCGTTCGGGATGACCGGATAATCCTTCGTGCTGACGTGACGATAGGCGGCGCTGTAGGGCTGCCCCTTTTCCCCTTCGATGTAGGCGAGTTGGAATCCGGCGCTCAGCGCGCCTCCCAGCAACGGCTGCGCCCACCGACCCTCCAGACCGGTCTCGCTCTGGCTCTGCTCCAATATGCCCGGCCCGCCCAACGAACAGCTGCTTCCCGAGCACCAGTCGATGCCCGACCCGCCGCCGGTGTTCACATTCACCGTTCCGGGATGATCGCTGTCACGGTCGTTGTTCGAGAAGGCGTGGCTGAGTTGCAGCTCCCAGCGCCCCACGCCCAGCCGCCCTTCCAGCCCCATCTTGCCGGTGAAGCCGCCGCCGTTCAGGGTCACATAGTTGTCGATCCCGTTGGCGTGCGACGAGCGGCTCTCATATGGACTCCAGACGAACTGCGACGTCAGCAGCAGGTTCGCCCCCAGGTCCGCCTCCGCCTTCAGCATCACCGTCTCGTTGCGGCTTGTCAGGCCATAGTCGCCGTACTTCAGCCAGTTCGGCCCGCGATAGTTGGTCACCGTCACATCGGACAGGTTGTAGGCCAACAAAGTCCGGACCCGATCTCCGAACGGCATGTCGATCGTCAGGCCATAGCGATGTTTCTCGTAGTCCGGCTCTTGCGGCAGCGGCCCTGTGATCGCGTCCCGAACGCGATCCGACACCCGAAACTCCGCGAGCCCCGGACTGGTCTCGCCATAATAGGTCTCCGCCCCGAAGCGTCGCCCTGGTCTGCGCGTCGCGATCTCCAGCACGCCGCCGGTGAACTGGCTGTATCGCGCCGACACGTTGGAATCGCGCAAGGTCAGCGATTCCACCAGATTGGAGTCCACCCACACCGTCTGGGCCGACGCCGCAGTATTGCCATCGATATAATGCTGCGGATTCGTGCCCGACACGTCCAGGCGCGAGTTCACGCCCACGCCGTCGATGACGAACAGGTTCTCATAGATCGACCCGCCCGAGATCGACAGATTCTCGGGCCTCAAGTCCTGCAGTTCAGTCCGTGTGGCGCGGCCCTGCCGGCTGCTGAACTGTACGGTCGGCAGCGCCTTCAGCACCTCGTTGACATCGCCTGATCCTGGCGCACGGCTCTCGACCGAGCCACGATCGATCTTCGTGGTTCCCGAATCCACGGGGTCCCCGAAGCGATAGACCGGGGCCGCCTTCTCGTCCGCCTCGACCACCACCGTTGGAATCTGGGTCTCCTGTGCAGCGGCCGGAACCGCGATCGCCGCCATCATCGCGGCAAGACTGGAGGTATGCAGAATAAACGTTCGCATGGCGGCCCTTCCCAAAACTGGCGGGCGGCTTAGCGGCGCGACTTCATTAATGCAAGCGATTCGCAATTGCATATCATGTCCCCATCCCTTAGGGGGACCGCATGCGCGGACATACCCTCCAGATTCCGCTGCGGGGTTTTGTCGTTCTGTCGGTGACGGCCGCCCACGCGGCCCTGTTTCTGGCGAACCTGCCGCCCGAACACCCGGCCCTGCAAACGCAAGGGGGCGCGCCGGTCGTCAATCTGACGCTGGAGCCTTCGCCCCGCTTCGATGACACGTCTTCAGCCGCCAGCCAGGTCGCGCGCCCCGCCCCGGCCGCTTCGTCGAAACGGCCTGCGCCCCAGCCCAAACCCCGCCAGCCGCTCCTGCATCCCTTGGCGCCCGAAATGGTGTCCGTGTCTCCAGACCCGGCGCCCCGGTATGTCGCACAACCGCCGACATCATCCGTCGCCAGCATCGCGCCCGACGTGCCTAGCTTGACCTGGAACAGCGACATCGCCCCCTCCCGCGCCGGCCGGACGCAGGGCGGCGGCGCCCGCACCCTGGGCGCGACCGCCACCCCGGACGAGGATCGTTACGCCGCCCGCGTGATCGCCTGGGTCGAGGCGCACAAGGGTCGTGCGGCCGGACGAAGCACGGGCGTCGCCACCATTCGCTTTGTTCTGAACCGTAGGGGCGGCGTCGATGACAGCGCCGTATTCGCCACCAGCGGCGATCCGGGCCTGGACGCCCTGGCGCTTGACGCGATCCGAAACGCCACGCCCTTCCCGCGCGCGCCCAGAACCGCCGACTGGCGCACGCGGACATTCTTCGTGCGCATCGACTATCGTCGCAAAGCTTAGGCCCCATCGATAGTCCGCCTCGAAACCTCATTCGCGGTGTCAAAAACACGAAAAGGCAAACCGGCAGGCGGCGCCCGGCGTCGAATGCGTGCGAAAGTGTTCCGGGTTCCTCGCCCATGCTAGCCTCGCAATACCCATCCGACGCGGTTCATGACCGATCCCCTATCATTATGGCGATGGGCGAGGACAGGAAAATGCGATTGACTTGCAAAACTATTCTCATTAGCCCGCTCCAGTCATTCGCGGAGGGGCGTCATGTCAGGCAATCAAGGGTTACTGCTGGCCGGCGTTGGGCTGGCGGCTCTTCTGACAGCGGGTTCCGCTAGCGCACAGTCGCAGTCCGAGGCGACCGCGCTGGAAGAGATCATCGTCACCGGCGAAAAAACCGATCGCGCGCTTCAGGACACGCCGACCAGCGTGGGTGTCACCACCGCGCGCCGCATCGAACGCGAGGCCATCCAGACCCTGGGCGAGGTGTTCGAGCGGACGGCGAACCTGACCGAAACCTTTGGCCACGCGGGTTTCACCATTCGCGGCATCGGAAATCAGGGCGTGTCGGGCGGCGGGGACGCAGCCCTGGCGACCATCTATGTGGACGGCGCGCCCATGCCGCCCACCCTGACCTTTTCTGGTCCGACCGACGCCTGGGACGTGCGCCAGATCGAGATCTTCCGGGGTCCCCAATCCACGCTGCAGGGCCTGAACGCCCTGGCTGGCTCGGTGGTGATCCGCACGGTCGAGCCGGGGTTTGACTGGGACCTGCGCGCGCGGGCCATCATCGCCGATCCGAAGGAGACCGCTTTTGCGGTCGCCGGCGGCGGGCCGCTGATCAAGGACGAACTGGCGTTCCGCATATCGGCCGAGAAGCGGGACGGCGACGGCTTCGTTCACAACGAAACACGCGACGCCCCGGAAGACCCGATCGACAAGCTGACGGTGCGCGCCCGCCTGCTGTGGACGCCCAAGACCCTGCCGGGCTTTGAGGCGCGGCTGGGCTACACCCACTATGAAAGCGACGGCGGCTATCTGTTCGTTTACGCCAATACCGACGTGCCGAACTTCTACAAGAACCGCCGGGCCTTTTCGAACACGCCGGACAGCAGCCATATCGAGACGGACGTGACGACGCTGGAGCTGACCCAGGCCCTGTCGCCCTCTCTGACCCTGTCCAGCGCCACATCGTGGAGCGACGTCAAACAGTTCCAGCAGTTCGACAGCGACGCCACGGCCGCCAATCTGGGCTATGGCTTCAACGACTATGACTACACCACCCTGACGCAGGAGGTGCGGCTGAACTATCGCGGGTCGCGCGCGCACGGCCTGATCGGCGCCTTCTATTTCGACCGCGATCAGAAGCGCGATTCCGGCAGCCGCGCCTTCGTACCGACCCCGGTCAGCACGATCTTGGCCCTGCTTCAGGGCAGAGTGTCCACCGACGACGCGAAAAGGATTGCGGGAAACTATGTCAGCGCGCTGCCGGCCATTCCGGTCGATTATGCGGCTCAGTATCCCGTTCAGGTGACGACCTACGCCCTGTTCGGCGACGGGGAATGGTCGCTGAACGACCGCCTTTCGCTGGTCGGCGGCTTCCGCTGGGACCATGAAGAGAACACTGTCCAGGTCACGCAGACCGCCCTGTTCGCCGGCGTCTATCCCGATCCGGACGCCTTCGCCCCCGCCGGGACGCTGGAGAACGCCATAATCAGGGGCATCAACGCGGGCGTGGCGAGCATCGTGGGTCAGGCCAACTCCAACACGCCCGAGGAGACGCGCGACTTCGACGCCTTCCTGCCCAAGCTGGGCGTGCTCTATAAGCTGACGCCGGACATGACGGCGGGCTTCGTCGTCCAGCGGGGCTATCGCTCGGGCGGGTCCAGCGCCAATGTGGCGCGCTCTCAGGTCGTCGCCTATGACCCCGAATACACTTGGAACTATGAGGCGTCGTTGCGTTCGTCGTGGCTGGACGGCGCCCTGACCGTCAACGCCAACGCCTATTACATCGACTGGAAAGATCAGCAGGTGGCGGTCAACTTCGGTCTGAACCTGTATGACTATCACACGGTCAACGCCGGAAAGTCGCACCTTTACGGCTTCGAACTGGAGGCGACCCACCGGCTGTCCTCGGCGCTTCAGGTCTATGCCTCCGCCGGCTATTCCCGCACCAAGTTCGATGAGTTCGTGTCCCAGACGAACGGGACGGCCAGCGATCTGTCGGGCACGGAGTTCGCCTATGCCCCCCGCTGGACCCTAGCGGTGGGCGGCGACTATCGCTGGCGTTCGGGCTTCGTGGCCAATCTGAACGCCAACTACCGCTCGGAGGTCTTCACCGAGACCGGCATCTACCAGCCGGGCAGCCGGGTGGCCGCACGCACCCTGGTCAACGGGCGCTTCGGCTATGAAACCGAACGGTGGGGCGCCTATGTCTATGGCAAGAACCTGCTGGACGAGCAGTATCTCAGCTATGACCGATCATCGACGAACCAGGCGGTGCTGGGCGACCCGCGCGTCGTGGGCCTGATGCTTCAGGCCCGCTGGTGAGCCCGGAGCTGACGACGACCCTGTGGACCGTTCCCGTGCTGGCCGGGGCGCTGTGCGCCGCGCAGCTTCTGCGGCGCGCGTGGAACGACCGCACGGCCTCGCGGCCCGGCTGGATCATCGCCGGCTGGTCCGCCGTGGCCGTCGCCACCCTGTTCTCCGCCCTGGTCCTGGGCGGGGCGCGAGGCCCGTTCATCGCCTGGACGCTTGTTTCGGTCGCGGCCCTCGCCATCGTGGCCAGGGGCGTACAGGTCCGCGCCGCCCGCGAGCGCGCCGAGCGGGGCCTGGCGCCGGAACCGTCTGATCGGGTGTCCAAGGCCTGGCGCGGCTGGTTACGCGCCCTGCTGGCGGGACCGCTGGGCATGATCGCGGCCATGGGCATGGCCATCGCCTTCGTCGCCTTCTGTCCCGGCGCCGCCCAGACGCGGTTGATCCTCGGCGGGCTGATGGTGCCCGTGCTGTGGGGCGGGGCCATGGCCTGGACGCTGGCGGACGACAAGATTCTGCGCGCCACCGCCGTCCTGATCGGCGTCGCCGTGGCGACTTTCACCGCCGCCGTTCTGAAGGGCTTCTCGTGATGACCGATACGCCCCGGAAGCCCGGCAAGCCGATCTGGCCCAAGGTTCCCGCCGGTTTCGTGCGCTCGGTGCTTGCGGGTCACTCCGCCCTTGGCCTGGCCTTCGCGGCCCTGATCTATCTGGTCTGCTTCTCCGGCTCGGTCGCCGTTTTCGCGCGCGAGTTCCAGCGCTGGGAACAGGCCGACGCCCCCGCCCTCGTCCAGGTCACGCCCCGCGCGGTCCAGACGGTGATGCAGGAGGCGCTGAAACACGCCGGGGCGGACGTCGAACATATCTACATCACCCTGCCGACGCCCGACCTGCCGCGCCTGTCGGTCATGACGGACGCGCACGGCCAGCGTCACACCTATCTGGCGAACGCCTCGGGCCAGTTGGTCGAAGGGGGTGAAGCGGTCTGGACCGAGTTCATGACGCGGCTTCACATCCATCTGCACCTGCCCCAGACCTGGGGCATGTTCGTGGTCGGCCTGACCGGGGTGGCGCTGCTGTCGTCGCTGATCTCCGGGGTTCTGGCCCACCCGCGGGTGTTCAAGGACGCCTTCCACCTGCGCTGGGGCGGTTCAAAACGCCTGCAGGAGGCCGACATTCACAACCGGCTCGGCGTCTGGGCCCTGCCCTTCCATGTGATCGTGTCCCTGACCGGCGCGCTGCTGGGTCTGACCACCCTCATCGTCGGCGTGCTGGCCATGGCCATGTTCCAGGGCGACACCTCAAAGGCCTATGCCCTGTTCCTGCCGCCGATCGTCGATGACCCGCGCCCGGCCGCCGCCCTGCCCGACCTGGTCGCAGCGATGGAGGCCACCCAGAGACTGGCGCCCGGCTCCCGCCCCACCTTCGTCGGCCTTGAGCACCCGACCGAGCGCGGACAGGCCGTGATGGTCAATGTCGCCACGCCCAACACCCTGGTTTCGGGACAGACCTATTATTTCGACGGTCGGGGCCAGACGCTCGGCGGGGTCAAACGCGACAAGCCTGTTCTGGGCGAGAAGATCCAGAGATCGCTGGGCCCTCTGCATTTCGGCTGGTACGGCGGCATCGTCATCAAACTGGCCTATGGCCTGCTCGGCCTGGCCCTGACCTCGGTCACGGCCAGCGGCGTCGCCATCTGGCTGGCGCGGCGTCGCGACAAGGGCCGACCGGCGCCGCGTTGGGAACGCCTGTGGATCGGCACGGTCTGGAGCCAGCCTCTGGCCTTCGCCGCCTCGGCCCTGGCGACGATCGGACTGGAGGCGGGCCGACTGGGGGCGAGCGATGCCGTCGCGGTCGCCGTTTGGGCCGCCGTCACCCTGGTCACGATCGCCGCCTCGTTGGCGTTCGAGCCCGCGCGACTGTCGCGCCTGCTGCGCCGCGCCTCGGCGGCCTTGATCGCGGCGACCGTCGGCCTTCATCTGATCCGCTACGGCGGCGTCTACGCCGATCCCGCCGCCTGGGGCGTGCAACTGGCGCTGCTGGGCGTCGCCGCAGCCCTTATTCTGACGACGCTGCCTCGGCGAAAGTCGGCGACTTAGCGGTGATTTTGGCGCGTTCGGTCCCACGACCGAACGCGTCGCCCGACACGCGCGCCCATAGTCGCCGGATCGTCTCGTACGGACTGCCGGTTTCTACAGGTCCTTGTTCACAAACCCTCTATTCCGGCACATAGATCAGGTTGCCGTTCGGCAGGCGATAGGCGGACCCGGCCTTTTCGCCCTGGCCCTCGCCGATCTGACCCTGGGATTCGTAGCGGGTCAGGTCTTCGCCTTCCTTGACCGTGATCCGCATATTGGCCTCGCCCGGATTCTCGATCACCACCAGATTGCGGGCGTTGAAGGGGTTCAGCGGGTTCTGGACCAGCACGACCAGCAGTATGGCGATGATGACCACGAACAGGTCCACCAGATTGACGACCGAACTGATGGGATCATCGTCGTCCTCGTCCAGGAAACGCATCAACGGCTCTCCCGCGCGCGCTCGATGGCCCGCAGGTCCTGCAGCAGCCAACGGCGACGCACCGTAAGGACATAATGGGCGATGCTGGCCGCGATCAGCGCCAGGGTGACGCCCGAGAAGGCCACCACCATGTTCTGCCCGACACCCGATGCGTCGCCACGCCCCAGGGACAACAGGGCCGGTCCCATCGGGATCATGGTGGCGACCAGGCCCAGCATCGGCGCGCTGCGCGACACGATGCGCAGACCCTCCAGGTCTTTCAGGATCATCAGTTCCAGGTCGTCACTGGCGGCGTCCGTCCGGGCCTGACGACGCGACAGCGACGAGCGCCAGCCGGGACGTCGGCGTTGCACGGCCTCGACGACAAAGGCCCCCAGGGCGAAGACGGCGTACAGCAGGGCGGCCAGGATCAGGACCAGGGCCGGGATGAGGAACAGGCTGGAGACCTGATAGAGACCGGCTTCAAGTTGAGGCATGGGCGAACTTTCGACGGAAGAAGAGACGGCTGGCGCCGCCGGCGAGAAAGACGAGAACAAGGATCAGACCACCCCAGGGCGCAGGCGAAGCGGGGGGCGCGGGGGGGGTGATCCTTTCCAGAACCTGGCCGCGAATCCTGTTGGGGGCCGCCGGCGGCGCCGCTTGCGCCGTCGTGGGGGCCGAGCCCGTGTCAGGCGCAGTCGCCGCCGCCTGCGCTGTCAGCCCGCCGCGACCGAAGCCGGCGGCTGCTGCGCGGGGCGCGGGGGCGCCGATCTGGGCCAGACGCGCGTCCAATTCACGGCGGGTCTGGTCGTCCGGCGTCCAGAACCCCTTGCCGATCGCGTCCTTCAGGCGATTCAGAACCTGCCGCTCGGCCGAGGGATTGTTCGCCGCGAACCAGTCCCGCACGCCCAGGCCGCGTTCATCGCGGACATAGACGTCATGCAGGGCCTGCCATTGATCCGGCCGAACCATGCCGGGCGCCGTCGCCTGCCAGCCGAACAGATTGTCGGCAAGATCGACCACCGCCAGGGTTCCGGCATAGCCTTCGGCCTGCATGGCCTTGATCCAGCTGCGGTTCAGGTAGCGGCTGCGCATTTCGGCGGCCAGAAAATCGCGCGCCGCGACCGTCGTGGGCGCGCCCGCGCGCGCGTCGGTGATGTAGAGCGACGGCGCCGTCCCGCCCGCGCGACGGATGGCCAGCGACAGGCCGCCCAGATATTCGAACGGATGGTCGGTCGACAGGACGCCGTGCAGATTGCTGGAGCGCGACAGGGCGGCGGCCTGCACCCCGGCCAGTTGGGCGGCGAAGACGTCGGCGCCCTGAACCTTGGCGCCCCAACGGCCCGCGCCATAGACATAGCCCAACCGATCCAGGAACGGGTCCGCCAGGGCGGCCGGATCGTCCCAGCCCGCCGTATCCCGCACGGCGTCGGGCAGGCCGCTGCCGTAATCGCCGGGCGCATTGCTGAAGATGCGCGCCCGCCCCAGCGTCGTCGCCGTCTCGGCCTCGACTCCTTCGGCCATCAGGCGCCGGGCGGCGATCCGACTGTTTTCGGCGACCGGATCGTTCGGCTCGTCCAGGGCGACGATGCGATCCACCGCATCGGCCAGAAGGCGCAGGAAGCCGTCGAACTGATCGCGATAGACCCCGGTCGCGTGAACGACGACGTCGATGCGCGGCCGGCCCAGCTCCGCCGCCGGGATGATGTCCAGGGCGACCACCCGCCCGCCGTCGTCCCAGCGGGGACGCAGGCCCAGAGCCTGCAGGATCTCGCCCTCGGGCAGGCCAAGGGTGCGGATGGTTTCGGATGACCACAGGGTGATCGCCAGCTTGGTCAAAGGCCGCCCCTGATGGTCGTCGGCATAGGCGTCCGCCAGGGTCTTCAGGGCGCCGGCTGCGGCGGCATAGGCGGCGGGGGCGGGCATCTTGTCCGGCTCGAAGGCGTAGAGGTTGCGCCCACCGACGGCGTCGGGATTGCGGATGGGATCGCCGCCTTCGCCTGGCCGAACGAACCGGCCCGCCAGGGCCTGAAGCAGCCCCTCGGTCTCGCCGGTCTCGGCCAGACGCTGATCCAGCAATCTCGCGCGCGTCAGCGGCTCACGCATTGGGGCTTCGGCCGTCTCGATCGGCAGGCCGTCCCGCAGATAGGATTTCAGGATGGTGAAGGCGCGGCTGGACCGCAGGCCCGCCTCGTCCCTGGCCATTGTCTCGGTGTCGTCCTCGCCCAGGGCGTCGAAGAAGGGGCGGCCCAACTGCTGCAGCACCGTCGTCAGACGATGGTCCGGCGAGGCCGGACGGCCGAAGGTGTGCAATCCCATTGGCGTCGGCGCCCCGCCCACCTGATGCAGATAGTCGTGAAGCTCGCCCAGGAAGACCGGCAGGTCCGCGCGCGCCCTGGCCGGGGTCCAGCCCATGTCCGCATCAATGTGTCGCTGGGCCGCAAGGCTCAGAATCTGGTCGCCCACCGCGTCGCGCACCGCCCCTTCGTCCACCAGAAGATATTGATGGATCAGGTCGTGCAGGGTCTTCAGCTCGTCATTCAGCCCGGCGGGCGCGAACGGCGGGGTCTGGTGGCTGACGGTCACGGCGCGACCCCGGCGCTTGGCCTGGGTGGCCTCGCCGACATTGTCCTGAATATAGGGATAGATGACCGGCAGGTCGCCCAGCGCCAGAAAGGCGTCGTCGGCGACCGAAAGCCCGCGATCCTTGCCGGGCAGGAACTCCTGCGTGCCATGGGTTCCCAGATGGATCAGGGCGTCCGCCCCGCTGACCTCGCGCACCCACAGATAGGCCGCAAGATAGAGGTGGTCCGGCGGCACGGCGGTGTCATGATAAGCCTCTCCCACCCGCGCGGCCCGCGGCGGCTGCGGCATGACGGTCAGGGCGCCGTCCTGGAAGGCGGGGATCAGGAAGACCGGCTCGCCATTCACCGTCCGCACCGCCCAATGCCGCGCCGGATCGCCCCAGCGCGCCAGGATCGGGTCGCGGCTGGCCGCCGGCAAGGCGTCCAGCCAGGCGCGGTATCGGGCCACCGGCAGGGTCGCCACCAAGCCCTGAGCCGACAGGTCGTCCAGCGTCTCATGTCGATAGAAGGCGCCCAGCATGGCGCGGGCCGCCTCGATCCAACGGGCCTCCGCAAGGGGCGGAACAGCATAGCCGGCGGCGTTCAGATCCGTGCTCATGGCCTCCAGACTGCGCGGGACATTGAGGTTCGAGGCCGAAATGTTCGCTTCCCCGCCCGGATGGTTCCAGAACATCAGGGCCAGCCGTTTTTCGGCGTTGGGCGTGCGGCGCAGGGCGACCTGACGCGCAGCGCGGGCGGCGACGGCCTCGATCTGTTCGGGGATGGGAACAAGCGCGCCCCGATCGACGGCGGAGACGATCATCGGATCGCTCATCCCCCAGGTCTCGGCGGGGGCCATAAGGGCGGCGGCCGAACGGCTGTTCAGGCCCGCCGAAGCCGCACGCCAGGCGGCGGCGTCCCCTTCGCGATAGGAAAAGGTCATGACGGCGGGCACGTCCAGTTCGACCAGTTGATCGCGGATTACGCCCCCGGCGACGATATGCTGGGTGTTGATCAACAGATCCGGATTCAAAGGCCGCACCGCCTCGATCAGGCCACGGGGCAGACGCTGGTCGAACCACACGGCCACGCCGTCGACGCCATGCGCGTCCAAAGCGGCGATCAGGGCGTCGACCACGCCCGTATCATCGTCCGCTATCGTCGAACTGCTGATCAGTATGGCGGCGCGGGGCCGGTCGGGCCGGGTTGTCCGCCAGGCGGTGAAAGCATCGGGCGCATAGGTCGGCGCGGCCGGATGATAATAGCCGACCGCGCCCAGCGGGGCGGGCGGCGGCACGGCCGACAGGTCGCCGCCCGTCTTCCATTGTTTCAGATAGGCGAACAGGGCGGTGAAGTTCCGCCTCCCGCCGGCGGCGTAATAGGCCGCGATCCGGCGCGCGACCTCTGGCGACAGACCGCCAAACGCGGGCGGGCCGCCGCCGATCCGCACCCAGGGCCGGTCCTGCGCGCGCAACGCCTCGCCGATGCGCGCCTCCACCGCCTCCGCATCGGCCGGACGCGGCGTGTCCAGAATGATCAGGTCCGCATCGCCCCAGATCGCGGACGGGGGCGGCGCAGACACGGACGATCCGCGCACCGTCACGCCCTCTGACCCCGCGAAGGCGGCCAACCGCTCATATTTGGCGGGCAGGACGAAGTCGCTGCCGATCACCTGAACCTTCACGGTCGGCGCCGACTGGGCGATCGCCGCGCCCCCGACGGCCATGACGCCCAGGACCGCGAGCAACAGCGCGTGAACAAGCCGCTTCAACAGCTTAGAAACCCGCCGTGAAGCTGAGGTAGTAGAAGCGGCCCGGCTCGGCGAATGAGAAATAGGACGATTCATCGGCCAGCCGCACGTCGCCCAGGTTCTGCACCCCCGCCCGGACCCACAGATTCTCCTCCAGCCGCAGCCCGCCTTCCAGCGACACAAGGGTGTAGTCCGGCACGCCGTACTGGACGGAGTTCGACAGCATTTGCTGCTCACCCACATATTCGCCGCGCACCTGTACGAAGCGACGATCGTCAGGCTCCCAGCGCAGGGTCGCATGGCCACTGTGGCGCGGGCGTTCCGACAGGACCTGTTTCGTCGTCCGGTTCTCGCTGTCCAGATAGGTGTAGTCGCCGCGCAGGCTGAACCCGGCAGGGAGCCGCGTCTCGCCGCCCAGCTCCAGACCGGTGATCCGGGCCTCGTTGATGTTCTGATACAGCCGCACCTCACGCCCACGCACGCCGCAGAAGGCCGTGCAGCGCGTCTCGATCAGGTTCTCGATGTCGTTGACGAAGCCGCCCAGATGCACCGCCCAACCATCGCGCCGATAGTCCGCCGACGCCTCATAGGATGTGCCCACCTCAGGCTTCAGGTCGGGGTTGCCATAGATGGTGAAACGCCCCCCGGCGGCCACGGTCACGAACTCGGACGACAGCTGTTTCAGGCTGGGCGACTTGAAGCCCCGGCCGCCCCCGCCCTTCAGGGTCAGACCCGCGACCGGCGTCCAGACGGCGTAGAGGCGTGGGCTGGTCTGCCACCCATACTGGTCGTGATGGTCGAAGCGGGCGCCGCCGGTCAAGGACAGCACGGGCGTCAAAGCCCATTCGTCCTGAGCGAAGATCGCATAGCGCTCGCTCGTCAGCCTGCCCGACACGGCCGCCGCTGCATCTTCAAGGTCTTCGCGCCGCCATTCGCCCCCAAGGCTGAAACGATGGCCGGCGATGGCGTCCAGGGTGGCGCGTCCGTCGACGATGTCTTCCTGCATGTCGACCGGGCGCGACGCCGTCTGGCCGTTGGTGACGGTGTTGGTCCGGTCCAGGGTCGAGCGATAGGCGCGAACCGCGGTCTCGCCCCACCCCCATCGTCCGGTGTGCGACAGGGCGTACTGCCGCCGTTCCACCGCGTCGGCATAGCGGTAATAGACCGGCCTGCCGCCTGTCGTGACGGTGTCGCGCTTGCGATCGTCGCGCCCGGCCAGAACGGTGAAGTCGATGCGCTGGGCCGCATCGGGCGTCCAGCTCAAGGTCGCCGATCCGGACAGGGATTCGCGGCCCTCCAGGTCCGACAGGCGGGCGTCGGCGGCCTGGGGCGTATCGCCCCGCGCCTTTGATTCCGCATAAAGGCTCAGACCCAGACGGTCGCGGATCAGCGGCCCGCCCGCATAGGCGCCGAGCTGATAGGTCTCGCCGCCGCGCCCATCCTCGCGCAGGCCGCCCATGGCCCGCAGACTGCCGCGCCAGGTGTCGGTCGCGCTGCGGGTGATGACGTTCACCACCCCGCCCAGGGCTTCTGAGCCATAGAGGGACGACATCGGGCCGCGCACGATCTCCACCCGGTCCATCGCCTCGACCGGGACCCAGTTCAGCTCGAAATCCGCGTGGGCGATGGCGCTGGCCGAACCGTTGACGCGCCGCCCGTCGACCAGAAACAGCGTGTGCTCGCTTGGCATGCCGCGAATGGAGATCCCGCGCCGCGTCAGACCGGCGCCGTTCACTGTCACCCCTGGCACGTCACGCAGGATATCGGTCAGATCCTGAACAGGTCGGCGCGACAGGGCCTGCTGATCCACCACCGTGACGCTTGCCGGCGCCGTCCGAAGCGCCCGGGGCGTCGCCGTGGCCGTCACCACGACGTCCGCCAGGGCCTGCGGTGCTTCGACCTCGATCTCGGCATGGGCCGACAGGCCCGGCCACGAGACGGCGACGAAGACGGCTGCACCGGATGCGGAACGAATAAATGACATGAACGACCCCTTTAGAAGGCCGCGTAATGTTATTACGTAACGTTTCTGTCAATCTCTTTTGGGTTTCGGGTGTGGACAGGCTTGGGACGACGCTGTCGCCATCGACCTGAGCGGGCTGGAACGCCTCGCGTCGTCCTGTGAACGCCGGATCGAACCACACGACCGCCTTTGAGACGCGAACAGAAGCCTCGTCACGCCGTCCCCGCGCCGTTCCGTCACAGCCTCTCGGCGATCCGGCGGGCCGCGGCGGCCAGGACATCCATCTGCGGGATCATGGCGCCGGCGTCGGCCGACGAGGCGTTGCCACGCAGCATGCGCCCCTTGATGCCGTGAATGATCGCCGCCAGCCGGAACAGGTTGAACACGATATAGGCGTCCAGATCGGGAATGGCGTTTCGCCCGGTTCGACGGCAGTAGGCGGCGACGTAGTCCGCCTCGCTGGGCAGACCCAGCGCTTCAAGGTCGTATCCAGCCAGGCCCCAGGGGATGTCGGCCGGCGCGCGGTACATCATCACATTGTAGGTGAAGTCGACGAGCGGATGGCCCAGCGTCGAAAGCTCCCAATCCAGCACCGCCGCCACCTCTGGCCGGGAGGGATGGAAGATGATGTTGTCCACGCGGAAATCGCCGTGGACGATGCGCATCTCTTCGTTGTCCGGCGCATGGGCGGGCAGCCACTCCACCAGGAAATCCATATCCGCCGTGCGCCCGGCCAAGGCATCGTCCTGATACTGGCGCGACCAGCGGTCAATCTGGCGGGCGAGGTAGCGCCCGGGGCGCCCATAGTCGCCCAGGCCGATGGCATTGGGATCGAGATTGTGAAGCCGAGCCAGCACGGCGTTCATCGCGTCCATGTGCGCCGGCCGAGCTTCACGCGGCGCTTCGGGGAAGGCGCTGTCCCAGAAAATGCGCCCGTCGATCAGGTCCATCACATAAAAGGCCGTCCCGATGACGTCGTCATCCAGACACAGGCCATGGACGTGCGGCGCGGGAAAACCCGCGCCTTCCAGAGCCTGCATGACGCGCGCTTCGCGATCGATCGCATGGGCGCCCTTCAGCAAGGGCCCAGCAGGCTTGCGACGCATCACATAGGATCGGTCAGGCGTTGAAAGCCGGAAGGTCGGATTGGACTGGCCGCCGCTGAACTGAGCCACATGCAGCGGCCCGGAAAAGCCGGGGATGTGGTCCGTCATCCAACGCGCCAGCGCCTCTTCGTCAAACCGCGCATTGCCGCGCACCGCTGTCGTCGCTCCGCCCACGCTCATGACGTCACTGCCCCTGAATGGCGTTGCGTTTGATGGTCTTGGCCAGGCTCCATTTATGGACCTCGGTAGGGCCGTCGTAGATGCGGAAGGCGCGAACCTCGCGGAACACCTGTTCGACGATGGTGTCGCCCGAGACGCCGGTTCCCCCCATGACCTGCACGCAGCGGTCGGCGACACGCATCAGCGCCTCGCTGACGGACACCTTGGCCATGGAGCTTTCGACCGTGCCCAGGGCGCCGGTGTCGAGAACATCGGCGCACCAGTCGATCATCAGTTCGGCCTGTTTCAGGTCGATCATGTTCTCGGCGAGCATGAATCCCACGCCCTCATGATCGATCAGGGCCTTGCCGAAGGCCTGCCGTCTGACTGCATAGGCGACGGCGATCTCCTGGGCGCGCGTACAGGCCCCCAGCCAGCGCATGCAGTGGGTCAATCGCGCGGGCGCAAGGCGCACCTGCGTCAGCTTGAACCCCTCGCCCGGCTGGCCCAGGACCTGATCGTGCGGCACCCGAAGATCGTCCAGGGCGACCACCGAATGGCCGCCCGGCATGGAACTGTCGATGGTGTCCAGCACGCGTTCGATCCTGACGGAAGGGTCGGGCAGGTCCGCGAGGAACAGGGTGGCCCCCTCCTCCGTGCGCGCCATGACGATCCCGACGCTGGCGCCCTGGGCGCCGGTGATGAACGCCTTTCGACCCCGGATCAGCCAATGGTCGCCATCACGGACGGCGGTGGTGCTGAGCAGCGACGGGTCGGAACCCGCGCCGCCATCCTCGGCCGGCTCGGTCATGAAGAAGGCCGACCGCGCACGCCCCCTGACCAGCGGATCGAGAAAGCGGCTCTTCTGGGCCGACGTCGCCACACGGCCCAACAGATACATATTGCCCTCGTCCGGCGCCGCCACATTGACCGCAACGGGGCCGAGCGGCGAAAGGCCGGCCGCCCGCAGCACACGGGCCGTTTGACGATGCGACAGATGACCGCCGTCGGACAGGATATGCGGCGTCATCAACCCAGCCTGTCGCGCCAGATCGCGCAATTCCTCGACCAGGTCTTCTGCCGGGCCATGCGCCCCCAGACGGGAATCCCGCTCATAGTTCGCGACCGTTTCGCGCACGAAGGCCTCGACACGCGCGGCGATCTGATCGCCGCGATCCTCGCGCGGCGCAGCGTCGGAAATCGTCATCTTCTACGGTCCTTCAAACTCAACGATACGGCTCTTCGTCCCACAACGGGCCAGCCTTGGCCACGACAACGTCGACGATGCCGTCCCTGACGCTGAACCGGATCGCCTGGCTCGTGACGGGAGGTCCCGTCTCGATGCCGTCATTGATCGAGAGTCCTGGCGATCAGGACCTTCATGATCTCGTTCGCGCCGCCATAGATGCGCTTGACCCGGACATCCTTGTACATCTGCGCGATGGGATATTCGGTCATGTACCCATAGCCCCCGAACAGTTGCAGACAGGCGTCGACGATCTTCTGGGCCCGCTCCGACACCCAGTATTTGGCCATGCTGGCGGTGGCCGCGTCCAGCGCGCCTTCGCCGAAACGCACGATGCAGTCATCGACGAAACTGCGCGCGATCGTCGCCTCGGTCTTGCATTCCGCCAGAACGAACTGCGTGTTCTGAAAGTCCAGAAGACGCTGTCCAAAGGCCCGGCGCTCGCGGACATAGGCGATGGTGTGATCCAGCGCGGCCTCCATGATCGCCACGCACTCGATGGCGATGATCAACCGCTCCTTCGGCAGTTCCTTCATCAGCTGATAAAGGCCCTGGCCTTCTTCGCCGCCCAGCAGGTTTTCGACCGGCACGCGGACACTGTCGAAGAAGAGCTCGGAAGTGTCGCCCATCTCCACCCCGATCTTGTCGAGGTTTCGTCCGCGACTGAATCCCGGCGCGTCGGCCGTGTCGACCAGCAGCAGCGAGATTCCCTTTCCACCCGCCTCGGGATCCGTCTTGGCGACGACGATGATCAACTCGGCCAGTTGGCCGTTGGTGATGAAGGTCTTCTGCCCTTGCAGGACGTAATGGTCCCCTTCACGGCGCGCCGTGGTTCGGATGCCCCTCAGATCGGATCCGGCGCCCGGTTCGGTCATGGCGACCGCCGTAATGCGTTCACCCGAGACGATCAGCGGCAGCCAGCGCTGTTTCTGGGCTTCCGTGCCGTACTTCTCGATGTAGGCGGCGCAGATGGCGTTGTGCAACGGGATCGCCCAGCCTTCGGCGCCGATCACCCCCAGGCGGCGCATGATCACCGCCTCATGGCGGAAATCGCCGCCCGCGCCGCCATAGTCGGGCGATACGGAGACGCCCAGGAGGCCCGCCTGCGCCGCCTCGGTCCAGGCGGCCCGGTCCACGATGCCGTCCCGGCGCCAGTCCTCCATCCGCTGCGCGGTCGCCGCTTCCGCGAAGAAGCGCGCGGTCGATTCCTCAAACAGGATCGTCTCTTCGTCCATCCATCGCGATGGAGCCGCGAAAACTCCCGACATCAGATCACCGGGGAGCCATGCGGATGCCGCCGTCCAGCCGCACGTCTTCGCCGTTGAAATAGCTGTTCTCGATCATGGTGAGCGCAAGATTGGCGTATTCACGCGGATCGCCGAGACGTTTGGGGAAGGGTACGGATGCGGCCAGGGCGTCCTTCACCGTCTGCGGGGCGCCCAGCATCAGCGGCGTATTGAAAATGCCGGGCAGGATGGTGTTGACCCGCACACCCTCTCCCATCAGGTCCCGCGCGATGGGAAGCGTCATACCCACGACGCCGCCCTTGGAGGCGGAATAGGCCGCCTGGCCCATCTGACCGTCCTCGGCGGCGACGCTGGCGGTCATGACCACAGCGCCCCTCTCGCCGTCCTCGAGCGGCGACAGCGTCAACATGCCTGCGGCCGCCTTGGCCACGCAGCGGAACGTGCCGACCAGGTTGATCTGAATCAGCCAGTTGAAGGCGTCGAGCGGGAAATGCTTGATGCTGCCGTCCTCTTTAGCGCGGCTGGCGGTCTTGATCGCATTGCCCGTACCGGCGCAACAGACCAGGATTCGTTCCTGACCATGGGCCGAGCGGGCCTTGGCGAATCCCGCATCGACGCTCTCGTCGCTGGTGACGTCGACCTTGCAGAACACGCCGCCGATGTCGGCGGCGACCGCCTGGCCCTTCTCGTCCTGAAGATCAAAGATGGCGACCTTGACGCCCTTGGCCGCCAGGGCGCGGGCCGTCGCTTCGCCCAGCCCCGATGCGCCGCCCGTGATGACCGCAGATACTGTGTCGTTGAGTTGCATGAAATTCCTCCCTTAGCTCGTCAGCTCAGCTGTCGATCCGTTCGATGATGATCGCCGGCGCCATGCCGCCTGCGGCGCACATGGTGACCAGGCCGTAGCGGCCGTTGGTCCGTTCAAGCTCGTCCAGGATGGCGCCGATCAACATCGCGCCGGTCGCGCCGATCGGATGGCCCAGCGCGATGGCGCCCCCGTTCACATTGACCTTGGCGGGATCAAGCCCCAGGTCCCGAATGAACTTCACGGCGACGACGGCGAAGGCTTCGTTGATCTCCCACAAGTCGATGTCATCGACCGTCAGGCCGGCCTTGGCCAGGACCTTGCGCGCCGCCGGAACCGGCGCATTCAACATCAGGGTCGGGTCATCGCCGAGGTTCGCCGTGGCCACGATCCGGGCCCGCGGCTTGAGGCCATTGCGTTCCGCATAGGCGCGAGACGCCACGACGATGGCTGCTGCGCCGTCCACGACGCCCGAGGAATTGCCGGCGTGATGGACCGGCTCGATCTTCAGATCGGGATAGCGGCGCTGAATCTGACCCCGGAAAGTGTGTCCCTGCTCGTCGTAGGCCCAGTCCGCCAGGGCGGTGAAGGCGGGCTTGAGTTGGCTCAGCCCCTCCAACGTCGTCTCAGGCCGGGGATATTCGTCGTGGTCCAGAATAATATTCCCGGCATCGTCCTTGACCGGCACGATCGACCGGTCGAAGCGGCCCTCATCCATCGCCACCTTGGCCCGCCGCTGGCTTTCCAGACCGAAGGCGTCCAGGGTTTCCCGGCTGATCCCCTCCAGGCTGGCGATGGCGTCGCCGCACACGCCCTGATGCGACTGTGGGTGGCGCGCATCCAGGTGTTCATTGGCCGAGCCCATCAGAGCAGGGGCAAAGCCCGCAGCCTGCTCTTCGGCGGCCACGGCATTGGTGTAGCTCATCATCTCGACGCCGCCGGCGATCACCAGATCCTCCATGCCGGACATCACCTGGGCGGCGGCGAGATTCACCGCGGTGATGCCGCCCCCGCAGAACCGGTCCAGGGTCATGCCGCTGGCCACGATGTCGTAGCCCGCGTCCAGCGCCGCCATGCGGCCCAGATCGCCGCCCTGCTTGCCCTTCTGCGTCGACGTCGACCAGATGACATCCTCGACGTCGGCCGTATTGAGGCCGTTTCGTTCAGCGACGGCCGCCAGCACGACCGCCGCCAGATGCTGGGGATGCAGATGCGCCAGCGCACCCTTTCCAACCTTGCCGATCCCTCGCGGCGTACGCACTGCGTCGATGATGAGCGCTTCGGACAACAGACATCTCCTGCAAATAGGCTGAAGTGTAATTGACCGATTAAATAACTATAGGCAACGCTTTTTACGCTGTCGCATCGCGTGAAGCCTCACCCACCGCCAGGATGCTGGGCTCCACAGGCTTCAGCACCCCGGCGGAGATACGTCGGGCGGCGTCCTCAAGGGCTGTCGTCAGCCATTTGCGCCGGATCGATTCGCCATGGCTCCGGCCAGTGGCGCAGGCCACAGCGGGGCCGCCGACAAGGCGTCCGTGCAGGCGTGGCGGCGCTTAGGGCGACGCAAGGGACGGCGACGACCTTGGTCGCGAACGGCCGACAGGCGGCGAGGTCGGCGGTCGTCGGGGATCGGGGTCGGACGCCTGTGAACGCCCTTGTCGCCCGCCCTAAAAACAAGGAGTCGCGAGACGGCGCCCTGGTCGATGGCTCGCGCCCGAATGAGCGTGGCGGGCGTCCAGAACTGGACGCGCCGATCCTGCGATCTGGCTTATGCGGCGTCTGTCTCCCGCAGGATGATGTCGGCTGCACGCCAGGCCATGGCCATCGTCGGACCGTTCGTATTGCCTGAAGGGATTATCGGCATGACCGATGTGTCGATGACACGCAGCCCCTCGACGCCCCTGACCCGCAGGGCGGGATCAACCACCGACGCGGGGTCGCGGCCCATCCGGCAACTGCCGACGGCATGATAGCCGCAGGTGCCGAAGCGGTCATAGGCTTCGAGGATCTGATCATCGGTCTGATAGCCGGGCCCCGGCAGGGTCTCCTCGACGATCATATCGGCGATCGGCGCCTTGCCGGCCCAGTCGCGGACACCGCGGATAGCGCCGATCATCGCCAACCGATCCTGTTCGGTCGCTCGGTAGTTGGGTTTGAAGCTGGCCGGAACATTCTCGTCCAGGGTTTCGATATGGATGGAGCCCTGCGACGTCGGCCGCAGCGGATAGACCACGGCATTCATGCCGGGGAAGCGTTCCAGCGCGGTGCGCTGTTTCTCCATATCGAAGCTGTAGGGTGCGAGCAGCATCTGGACGTCGGGCCGGTTCAGGCCGGGCTGCGACTTGAACCAGCCGCCGATCTCATAGGCGGCCGACGCCATCGGACCATCGCCCGTGAGATAGTATTTGGCCACAGCTCGAAGCAGCCGCCATCCGCCGAATTCGCGGTTTTGGGAAAGACTGGCGGTTTTCAGCTTCCACTGCACGATCAGGCCGCGATGCTCGATCAGCCCCTCGCCCACCTCGGGGCTGTGATGGACGACCGTCACACCCAGCGCTTCGAGGCGGGACGCGTCGCCGATGCCCGATCGCTCAAGGACGCCCGGACTGGCCATTGCGCCGCCGCACAGAATGACTTCGCGTCGGGCATGGACCGTCTCCAGCGCGCCGCCGTGACGGATTTCAACGCCGGTCGCGCGTCCTGCCTCGAATACAACGCGGCGAACGGTGCGATCCGTCAGCACGGTCAGATTGGGACGTTTTTCCGCTGGCCGAAGAAAAGCGGTCGCGGCGCTCTGCCGCTTGCCGCGAAAAATCGTGCGCGGCGAATAGCCGAAGCGGGCGACGTCGTCCGGCTCGTTGATATCGGACTTGATGGCCCAGCCCATGGCGCGTGCCGCCAGGACCTGCGCCTCGCTGAGCCGATTGCGAATGGTGGGCATCGAGATTCGAAGCGGACCCTTTTCACCCCGCGTCGGCGCCGCCCCCAGCTCATGAGCCTCCAGGGCGCGGTAGGCCTCGGCGATGCGCGCCCAGCCCCAGTCGTCGCTGGTCTGTTCGGCGATCGCCTCGAAATCCGCCGGCTGGCCCCGCACATACATCATGCCGTTCACGGAGGACGAACCGCCCAGCACCCGGCCCCGCACCCAGGCCTCTGACTGTTGAGCCGTGGAAGCCTCGGGCTGGCTCATATGCACCCACAGGTGCGCAGGATCCGCCATTACCTTCGCCAGGCCCTTCGGCATGGTGATGTAGGGATGAGAGTCGCGCGGCCCGGCCTCGACGAGGGCCACCTTGATGGCCGGATTTTCGCTGAGCCGATAGGCCAGCACGCACCCGGCCGCCCCGGCGCCGACAATGACGTAATCAAAGTCCGTCATGCATTCCTCCCGGGACTTTGGCCCCTTTATCTATTCACATTAGGTAAGGGGGTCGGGCGTGGTCTGGCAAGCGGCGTAACGGGCGCGCAACTCGGTTTTCAGCACTTTCCCGGCGGTCGAAAGCGGCAAGGCGTCGAACACGGCCACGGTCTTGGGAATCTTGTAGCCCGCGATCAGCCTGCGGCAGTGCTGGCGCAGCGTCTCGGCCGTCGCCACGGCCCCCGGCTGGAGAACGACGACCGCATGCACCCGCTCGCCCCAGCGGTCGTCCGGCAAACCGATGACGGCCGCCTGAATGACGTCAGGATGGGCGGTCAGGGCGTTCTCGACTTCGGCCGAATAGACGTTCTCGCCGCCGGTCACGATCATGTCTTTCAGCCGATCGACGACGGTCACATAGCCCTGATCATCCATCCAGCCGACATCGCCGGTGTGCATCCAGCCGTCGCGCAGCGCCGCCAAGGTCTGATCAGGCACCCCCCAGTAACCCAGCATCACGCCGCCGCCCTTCGCCACGACCTCCCCGCGGTCGCCGCGCGGGACCTCCTGACCGTGCGGATCGACGATGCGGACTTCGGTCGATGTGGTGGCCCGCCCTGCCGACCGACCGCGACCCTGGCGCCGCGCCGCCTCGCTGTGATCGTCCGGCCCCAGCAGGGTCGCGATCGGAGACAGTTCGGTCATGCCATAGGCCTGAACAAAGGCGGCGCCAGGCAGCAATGTCATGGCCTGATCCAGCAGGGCGTCGTCGATGGACGAACCGCCGTAGACGATCCGCTCCAGGCTGTTCAACAGGCCCGGCGCAAAGCCGGGATCAGACAGAATGGCGCGCAGCATGGATGGCACCAGAAAGACGTCCGAAACCTGTTCGGCGCCCACGGTTTCGATGACCCGTGCTGGATCGAACGCGGGAAGGAAGACCTGCGTGGACCCCGCCATCAGCGAGGTGAACATCCCCGACAAGGCCCCGATGTGGAACAGGGGCGCGACATGCAGATAGCGGGCGCCGGGCCGGGCGCCCGGAAACGCCAGATAGCCGTTCGCCGAGGAAAGCAGATTGACGTGGCTGAGCATGACGCCCTTTGGCCGACCTGTGGTGCCGCCGGTGTAGAGGATGGCCGCCAGCGTCTCGCCGGACGCCCGGACGTCTTCCGGACCAGGCGCGTCCGCGATCCAGCGCTCGAAGGCGATGACGTCTCCGCCGGGCGCGCCGCCCCGCTGAACCACGATGTCCAGGCCGGGCGCCGCCTCCCTGATTGCCGGAATCAAGGCGGAGAACCGATCCTCGACGATCAGCAGGCGCGTTTGGCAATCCTCGAGGGAAAAGGCGATCTCAAGCGGCGACCAGCGCGTGTTGACCGGATTTATGACGGCGCCTGCCCAGAACACACCCAGCACATAGTCCAGATGAATGTCGCCGTTGCTGGCCAGCAAGGCCACACGATCGCCGGGCCTCACCCCCGAACGGACCAGGGCCCCGGCAAAAGCTCGGGCCGCCGTTGCGACTTCGGCCCAGTCGCGCCTGCGGGCGCCGTCGATCGAGGCCAGGGCGTCGGGCGCGCGTTGAACCAGGCGGTGAAGAGATTGGGTTCCATAAACCATGGCGCGCGATCAGACTTCCACCACGATCTTTCCGAAATGCTTCTGGCGGGCCAAGGCCTCAATCGCCTCGTGCGTCGTCTCGAGGTTGAAGACGCTGTCGATGACCGGCCGATATCCGCAATGCTCGACGCCCCTGCACATGGCCTGAAGATCGGCTGTCGAGCCCACGGTGACGCCGCGCAGGGTGGCGTTTCGCGCCATCACGCGGTTCAGCGGGAAATCCGGGGCGCTCAGGCCGGTCAGCACGCCGATGACCGACAGATGCCCCCCCGTCTTCACCGCCCTGACGGCTTCGCCCAGGGTCGCGCCCCCTCCCACATCGACGATCAGGTCCGCCCCCTGCCCGTCGGTCGCATCGATCACGGCCCGCGACCATTGCGGGGTCCGACGATAGTTGACGAGGATGTCGGCGCCGAGCGCGCGGGCCCGCTCCAGCTTCTCGTCCGAGGACGAGGTTATGATCGTTCGTGCGCCCAGCATCTTGGCAAAGCCCAGGGCGAACAGGGAAACGCCCCCCGTGCCCTGAATCACGACCGTCTGACCGGGACGGATGCCCGCCTCGACGACTACGCTGCGCCAGGCGGTCAGTCCCGCGCATCCCAGGGTTGCGATCTCCTGGTGACTGAGATGGCTCGGCGCGCGGGCGACGGCCTGGGCCGGCACGCAAAGATGGGACTGCAGCGTCCCATCCAGATGATCGCCCAGGATCCGCCCCAGCGCCCGTCGGGTCGGCGGTCCGCTGCGCCATTCCAAAAAGAAGCTTGGAATCACCGCATCGCCGACATGGAATCCCTCAACGCCGGGCCCAAGGGCCTCCACGGTCGCCGAAGAGTCTGAGAAGGGCACGCGAGGCACCGGCAGCCCCGGCAAACCGCCCCGCACCCCGATCATGTCATGATAGTTGACGCTGGTGGCATGGACGCGCAGCAGCAGTTCGCCGGGCCCGGGTTCGGGCATCGGCTGGACCAGCACCGGCGAGAGGCGACCGTCGCCGACGACCTGACGCGCTCTGCGGGTCATGACGCCACCTGCTGGGACAGACCCTGGACCAGGACCTGATCGGCGCCGGGCGTCGGCGGAGGGGTGGGCGCGGCGCACGGCGTTGCGGAGTAACGGGGCGCGGGCGCGGGCTGAACCACGCCGCCGACGTCGATGAAGACGTTGCGGGCGCGATTATGCGGATGCTGGACGGCCTCGGCGAAACCAAGCACGGGCAGACAGCAGGCGTCCGTGCCTTCCAGCAGGGTCGACCAGTCTGCGCGGGTGCGGGTGCGGAAGATCGCGGCCAGCGCCGCCTTCTGTTCGGGCCATCGGCTGGGATCGTCCTGGCTGTCCAGATCGCGCCGATCGGCGATCCCGACGCGTGCGCGAAACTCGGCATAGAACTGGGGTTCGATGGCCCCCAGCGCGACATGGCCGCCGTCGGCGGTCTCGTAGGTGTCATAGAAGGGCGCGCCCGTGTCGAGCAGGTTGACGCCGCGCGCATCACGCCATTCGCCCTGGGCTCGAAAGCCCCACATCATCGCCATCAGCAGGGCCGAACCGTCCGTCATGGCGCAGTCGACCACCTGCCCGGATCCGCCCATTCGAACATGCAGCAAGGCGGCCGTCATGCCGAACGCCAGCATCATGGCGCCGCCGCCGAAGTCTCCGGCCAGATTGATGGGAGGCGTGGGCTTGTCGCCCTCCCGGCCGCACGCCGCGAGGACGCCCGAGAGCGCGATATAGTTGATGTCGTGGCCGGCGGCCGACGCCAGAGGTCCATGCTGGCCCCAGCCCGTCATGCGCCCATAGATCAGCTTGGGATTGTCGGCCAACAGGATGTCGGGCCCCAGGCCCAGACGCTCCATGACGCCCGGCCGGAAGCCTTCGATCAAGCCGTCGGCTGAGCGGCAAAGATCGCGCACCCTGTCCCGATCTTCGTCGGACTTCAGATCGAGAACCACCGACCGACGTGATCGCAGCAGGGGATCCGTCGGGTTGGCGACGGCGCCGGGCCGCTCTATGCGAATGACCTCGGCGCCATGGTCGGCCAGCATCATCGCCGCGAACGGCCCTGGGCCGATGCCGGCGAATTCGATGATCCTGAGTCCCGACAGCGGCCCGGCCATTACAGGGCTTCCAGGATTGTCACATTGGCGACGCCGCCGCCTTCGCACATGGTCTGAAGTCCATATCGCCCGCCGCGCGCGCGAAGGGCGTGGATCAGGGTGGTCATCAGTCGGGCGCCCGAAGCGCCGAGCGGATGGCCCAGGGCGATGGCGCCGCCGTTGACGTTCAATCGATCCGGGTTGCCGTCCAGGGCCTGAAGCCAGGCGAGCGGGATGGGCGCGAAGGCCTCGTTCACCTCATAGAGATCGATCTGATCCAGCGAGAGACCGACGCGCCGCAGAGCCTTGCGTGTCGCCGGTATCGGCTCTTCCAGCATGATGACGGGATCCCCCGCCGTCACCGTCAGCCCATGAATGCGGGCCAGCGGCGTCAGCCCATGGGTCTTCAGGGCGCGCTCGCTCACGACCATGACGCCTGCAGCGCCGTCGCATATCTGGCTGGCGGTGGCGGGGCTGATGCGACCGCCCTCCTGAAGAGGCTTGACCGCGCCG
Organism: Candidatus Brevundimonas colombiensis; assembly: GCA_029202665.1. Lineage (NCBI taxonomy): Bacteria > Pseudomonadati > Pseudomonadota > Alphaproteobacteria > Caulobacterales > Caulobacteraceae > Brevundimonas > Candidatus Brevundimonas colombiensis. The sequence goes on along the minus strand of CP119326.1, from coordinate 1,663,387 downwards.
ATGCTTTCCAGCGTGGCGTCGGGACGCACCCCCTCGTCCCTGACGTGCTGGCCGCGGACGCCGTTTTCGTCCTCGATCGTCAATGCCGTGATCTCGGCGTCGAACCGTCCGGCCTCCTGTGCGGCAGCGGCTCGGCGGTGACTTTCCAGTGCGAACTGGTCCAGACGTTCGCGCGACAGACCGTATTTCTCGGCGATCCGTTCCGCGCCGGAGAACTGGCTGAACTCGGCGACGCCATAGCGTTCCAGAATTCGCGGCGACCACGCCCCTTGGCTGAGACCGTGCTGAGCGGGCAACCAGGCCGCCATGCCCATCGGCACGCGTGTCATGCTTTCGACGCCTGCGGCGATCACGATGTCCTGCGTACCGGACATCACAGCCTGGGCGGCGAAATGCACGGCCTGCTGAGATGATCCGCACTGACGATCGATGGTGACCGCCGGCACGCTGTCGGGCAGGCTTGAGGCCATGACGGCGCTACGCCCGACCTGCATGCTCTGCTCGCCGACTTGTCCGACGCACCCCATGACGACGTCATCCACCGCCGCCGGATCAAGACCGGTGCGCGCGATCAGCGCGTCCAGAACAGCGCCGCCCAGGTCAGACGGGCGCCAGTCTTTCAGCCGGCCGTTGCGCCGGCCTCCGGCTGTGCGGGTGGCGGCGACGATATAGGCTTCGGGCATCGATCGATCCTGCAACAAATGGGAGGGGTTCAGTCGCGAACGAAGCGGCGGCCTTCGGCCGCATACCGTTCCAGAAGGGGAGACAGGACGATCGCCTCACCTGCCGCGATCCGCGCCTTAAGACGGTCGACGATCCCCTGGAGGCCCACGGTGTCGCCCCAGAACATCGGCCCGCCCTGATAGACAGGCCAGCCATACCCCGCCACCAGAGCCATATCGATGTCGGAGGCCCGCAGGGCGATCCCTTCGTCGAGAAGGCGCACGCTCTCGTTCACGACCGGGTCAAGCAGTTCGTTCAGCAACTCCGCGTCGGATCTGGGCCGCTGCGATACGCCCGCGCGGGCACGGATCGTCTCGATCGCTTCGACGGCCGCCCTGGATGGCTCGACCTGTCCTTGCGGCCCATATTCGTAGTATCCGATCCCGGTCTTCTGTCCCCAATGCCCCGCCTCGCACAGGATTTCCTGGACCGTGCGTCCGGCGCTGGCCTCGCGATCCCAGCCGATGACGTCCAGCCCGACCAGGTCCATCATGGCGAAACTGCCCATCGGGAAGCCGTAGACTTCCAGCACGCGATCGATGTCCCTGGGCCAGGCGCCTTCCAGAATCAGGCGATCGGCCGCCTCGCCGCGACGCGCCATCACCCGATTGGCGATGAAGCCGTCGCAAACGCCCGACAGAACCGCCACCTTGCCCAGGCGACGGCCGAGCGCCATGGCCGTGACCAGAACAGCATCTGACGTCTTCGCCCCGCGTACGACCTCAAGCAATCTCATGATGTTGGCGGGCGCGAAGAAGTGAAGACCGACCACGTCCTGGGGACGCGAGACCACGGAAGCGATGGCGTCCAGATCCAGGAACGACGTGTTGCTGGCCAGAACGGCGCCCGGGCGCGCCAAGGCGTCGATCTCCTTGAAGACACCCTGTTTGAGGTCCAGCCGTTCGAACACGGCTTCGATGATCAGATCGACCTGTCCCACGGCTGTCAGGTCGCTGGACGCGGTAAGGGCGCCAAGACAGGCCTGAGCCTTCTGCTGGGTCAATCGTCCCTTCCTGACCAGATCCTGGTATGTCCGGTCGATACGCGCCACGGCCTTGTCCAGCGCCTCTGTCGCGCGATCGATCAGCGTCACCGCGATCCCCGCGGACAGCAAGGCGATCGCGATGCCCGTCCCCATCGTCCCGGCGCCGATCACGGCGGCGCTCTGTATGTCCAGAGGTCTGACGTCGGCGGCCAAGCCGGGAATTTTGGAGACGGCGCGCTCGGCGAAGAAAATATGGCGTTGCGCGGCCGATTCATCGCTGGCCATCAAGGCGTTGAAAAGCTCGCGTTCGCGCTCAAGGCCAGCGTCGAAGGAACGGTCGGTCGACGCCTTGACGGCCAGCAGAATATGCCCCGGCGCCTTGAACCCGTTGAACAGCTTGGGATTACGCGCCTGATAGGCCTCGGCCGCCGCCTCGGCCGCTTCCGGCGTCAGATCCACCGAAAGATCGCGCGCGCGTCTCAGGGGCGCGCCATCGCTGGCTAGATCGCGCGCATAGTCGACGGCCGACTCCAGCAGATCGCCGCCTTCGACCACACGATCGATCAGTCCCATCGCCAGGGCGCGCTCGGCATCGACAGGCGCGCCGGCTGCGATGAGTTCGATCGCCGCCGCGACGCCGACCAGCCTGGGCGTCCGCTGCGTCCCGCCTGCCCCAGGCAGAAGCCCCAGGCTGACTTCAGGCAATCCCACCTTCGCGCCGCGCGCGGCGATCCGGTAGTGGCAGGCCAGGGCCAGTTCAAGCCCGCCTCCCAAGGCCGTGCCGTGCAGTGCGGCGACGATGGGGACGGAGGCGGCCTCCATGATTTCGAACACCTGGTTCAGATCCGGCGCCGAGAGGGGGCGACCAAACTCCGAGATGTCGGCGCCTGCGCAGAAGGTGCGACCCGCGCAATGCAGAACCACGGCGCGGACGTCGGGATCGCCAAGCGCCTGGCGCAAGGCCAGGCTGACGCCTTCCCGAACGGGCTGCGACAGGGCGTTCACAGGCGGCGAATCGATGATGACGACAGCGACGTTCTGACGATGATCGAGGCTGACGACGGAGTTGATTGAGGAGGACACGATTAAATCTCATGGCGACGTCCGACGACGCCGTTGGAAGGAATGGCGAGAGGTCGACGGGCTTTCAGTCTTCGGGGGCGATGGTCACACGCAGCCCCTCGAGATCGGGACCGAACGGGATTTGACACGACAGCCGCGAGTTCGCGGCGCGATGCTCCGAACTGTCGAGAAGATCGCTTTCGGTCTCGCTGAGTTCAGGAAGGCGGTCCAGGTCGGCCTCGTCGACATAGACGTGGCAGGTCGCGCAGGAGCAGGAGCCGCCACACAGGGCCAAAACCTCATCGAAGCCCGCCCGACGCAGCGTCTCCATCAGACTGCGCCCCCCTTCGCCTTCGACCTGGTGCTGGACGCCGTCGCGTGACGTCACCGTGAGTTGGGGCATCAAGACTGTTTCTGTTCTTCAAAATCGGTTGAGCGGGAAGACAGCGCAGGGATGGCCCTGCGCTGTCCTGGGTGATCAGAACTTCCAGGCGAACTCGATCAGGACCTCGCGCGGGTTGTCCACAAAGGCCGACATGTCGGCGACGACGCCCGAGGTCGTGCCCGTCCCCGTGCCGCCGGCGAACGGAATGTCGTTTGCGGCCGCGACGACCAGTTCGTCGGTGAGGTTGCGTCCGATCAGGGACACGGTCCACCGCTCGTCCGGCGCCACGAGACTGATCGACGCATCGACCTTGTAGAAGCCGTCCTGAACCGCATCGGGCCGCAAGGCGTCCGAGAAGTTGTAGGAGGAGGTGTAGCTGACGTCGCCGTTGACGCGCAGCATGACCCCCGACCCCGTCACCGAACGTTCGAAGGTGCTGCCGAGACGTGCGGCGAATTCCGGCGCCTTGGGCGGCCTTTGGCCATCATAGTCCTGACCGTTGAAGACGCCGCCCGCCGGCAACAGGTTGCAGCCGCCAGCGACCGTCTGGCCCGAATAGCACTGGCCGATGTAGTTGCGATACTCCGCGTCGTTCCATGCGGCCGAGCCGCGTAGGCTCAGACCGTCGATGGTGGGCATGCGATAGCTGAAGTCCGCCTCGATCCCTTGCGTCAGCAGTTCGCCCGCGTTCCCGGCTGTCAGCGACACCGTTGCGGGATCGAAGAACTGCACCTGCAGATCGGAATAGATGTATCGATAGGCGGTGATGTTGAAGCTGAGATTGCGGGCGAACGCCAGGGTGCGAAGACCGACCTCGCCGCCCTCGGCCGTTTCGGCGCCGAAGCGTCCCGCTGCGACGGTCGACGCCGGGGTCAGCACCTGCGAGATGTTGTAGCCGCCCGCCTTGAACCCCTGCTTGTAGGCCGCATACACCGTGGTGTCGCGGCTCGGCTTGTACCGAAGGGTGACCTCGGGCGAGAAGTTGGAGTCGTCGTAGCTATCCTTCAACTCGAGCCCGCCCGTGAAGGCGGCAGCAAAGGCGCTATGGGCCGCCAGGGAGCGCTGGTAGCTGTCACGCTCTTCCCAACTGTAGCGGCCGCCGGCGCTCAGCTCCCACCGTTCGGAGAAGTTGTACGTCCCCTGCAAGAACAGCGATCGGGAATCCGTATCGAACCCGTTATCGCGACTGAAGGTCGTATAGGTGTTCGTCGTCGGATCCAGCGGCACGGGGAAGATGTAGGCGTCCGTGTTGAACTCGAACTCGCCGTGCGCCCAGAAGCCGCCGAACAGCAGATTTAGCGGCCCGTCGAACTTGGTCTGAACCCGCACCTCCTGGGAGGTCTGCTTGAAATCCGCGAACTGGCTGAAGCTCGCCGGATAGCCTTCGCCGGACACATTGCTCAGGTCCGTCTGGCGGAAGTGATAATAGCCGGTGACCGAGGTGACATCGAACTTGTCCGCCTCGTAGCTGCCGGTCAGCACGGCGTACTGGGATGCGAAATCGCCGTACATCTTGCCGTCACGCGCCCAGCGGTAGTTGGCGTTCACCACATCGGAGGGCAAAGAGGCGCTGTCGGAACGACCGTCGATCCGGCAGTCGGCGTTCGGGCTCGGCGGGACGCCGTTGGCGGACAAGGGCGTCGTGCGCCCGCCGCCGCAGAGACGTTCGACGATGTCTGTCGGACCGCCGTCCTTGACGGAGGTGGCGCCGGCCTTGAACTTCACATTCAGAGCCGAGCTTGGATCCCAGTCCAGGCTCAGGCGGGCGCTGGCGCTTTCGGACCCGCCACGGCGGGCTCCCGTGCTGGTGCGGACCTGGCCGGGGATCGGCGTCGGATAGGTCTCGGCGGCCGTGTTGGTGAACGCCCCCTCGCTGTCCGACAGACGAGCCGCCAGCCGCGCCCGCAGCGTGTCGCTGATCGGACCGGAAACATAGGCCTCGCCATACTTGTCGCGCGCCTCGAACCCATAGCCTACGCGTGCGCCAGCCTGGAAATTCGACGTCGGATTGTTGGAGGCGATGCTGATCAGGCCGCCGGTGGTGTTCTTGCCAAAGAACAGGGCCTGTGGTCCGCGCAGAACCTCGACGCTTTGAATGTCGAACTGCGGCAGACTGATCTCGCGTCCGCGGCTCATCGGGAGGCCGTCGATGACGAAGGAAACCGACTGGTCAAAGCCAGCCGACAAGGCCGTGGAGCCGACGCCGCGCAGGAAGATGCTGGCCGACGAACCCGACGCGGCCTTGCCCGCCACCATCGACGGCACCATGGTCGCCAGATCACTGACCGTCGTCACGGCATAACCGTCCATGGCCTCGGCGCTGACGGCGGTGACCGCCACGGGAACATCGAGCAGACGCTCATCCTTTCGACGAGCCGTGACGAGAATCTCGTCCAATTGCGTCGGATTTTGCGGGTTGGCCTCCGCGGTTCTGGTGTTGTCGACGACGTCCTGCGCCGCCGCAGACCCCGCCGAACACGCAGCCGCCAATGCAACCCAGGCCGCACCCGCGCAAAGATATGCCTTGCCTCTCATTTCACCCTCCCAGACGCCGATTTTTCTCGGCTTATCGATGGCAGTTTAGACCTCCGTTCAGGCCTGAGGTCAAATTGTTTTAATCGATTGATTAGTTTCAGGCTCAGCCCGAACGCCAACCGCCCGGCGCGACGCCCTTAGGCCGGCCATTCCGCGAAGCGAAGATGGCCTCCCTTTTGCATTGAGGTTTAGTCTTGGCGCGTCCCTCATCCTCAGAGATGGGACCGGCAAAGCGGCTCTAGACGTCGTGGGTGGAGTTGGTACAGCCAACTCAGCTTCGGTTTTATTCCCAGCACGGGTGCTGTGCGGCAGCGCCGGCTATCACATCCTCCATAAAGGCCTTTTTGGCCCCTTCAGGAAAACCTGATTCCGTTAGATTACGGTCGCAAGCGCCGCCGTCGTATGCGCGTCACGGCTTCGCCAGGATTCCGCCGAAGCAGAGGTCGATTACATGCTGCGCATAGGCCTGTTTGGTCTCTTCGGTCAGGCGCTCGATGCCGAGGGTCGTGGGGATGGAGTAGGAGGCGTAGAAGATATGCTCGCACGCGCCGACAGTGCTGTAATACAGCATGCCTGGGTCCACCGACCGGAAACGTCCTTCGTCGACGCCCTGACTGACGATCCGCCGGTAGGCGTCGATCATCGGCTCGACGAAGATTTCGGCCACTCTTTGGGCCGAAGCCGGCTGGCCCTGGACGATCATATAGTTGATCAGCCGGTTGATATAGGGTGACCGGTAGTAGGTGTTGATGATCCCCTTAATATGGATTTTCAGCTTCTGCTCGGCGGAAATCGGCATGTCGACGAGCTCCGAAAGCGCCTCCATCGACGCCTCGGCGTCCCGCTCCAGGACAGCCATGAACAGGCCCTCCTTGCTGCCGAAGTAGTATTTGATCAGCGCCGAATTCAATCCGGATCGCACGGCGATCTCGCTCAGCGACGTATCGGGAATAGACTTCTCTGACAGCAGTTGGGCGGTCGCAGAGATCAGCGCCAGCCGGGACTCCGGCCTAACCGCCTTCTCCAATCTGCTTTTCAACGCCATTGCATCGCAACCTCAGTGTCAAATCGGGGTAACCGTTTGACTAAATTACGTCAACATCTATGGGCCCCAAGCTTGGCTCCAGGCGCGCCGAGCGCTTAATCATGTGATTTTGTCGGGCGAGACATCCCCAACCTGTTAAGCGGGTTCGTCGCTCGCCACAGGCTTGTTGGAAGAATAGGCGCCGCAGCTCCAACCGCCGTCGACCACGAGTTCCGTCCCCGAGATGTAGCCGGCCTCCCGCCCCAGGAGAAAGGTGGTAGCCGAGGCGACCTCTTCTGGTTCGCCGACACGATTCATGGCGACTTCGGGAAACCGGTCGGCGAAGGCGCCTTTCGACCCGCGGCTGAGATCGGCGAACATCTTGGTGTTTATCGCTCCTGGGTGGACCGAGTTCACCCGGACGCCAAACGGACCCAGTTCCTTGGCCGCCGTGCGCGTTAGTCCCCGCAGTCCCCACTTCGCCGTCACATAGGCCCCTTGTCCAGCGCGGCCCATCAGGCCGGCGATGGAGGAGACGTTCACGATAGCCCCCCGGCGGGCGGCCTTCATGCTCGGCGCGACAGCCCGGATGCCCAGCCATGGCCCCAGCAGATTGATGTCAAGAACCTGATGGAAGACGCTTTCCTCAGTCTCGTCCAATCGGCCTGTCGCATAGATGCCCGCATTGTTGACCAGGCCGTCGATCCGACCATGCGCCTTGAGCGTCGTCTCCGCGAGCGTCGCCCAGTCCGCGGCCGAGGCGACATCCAGACGAGAAAAGGAAGCGGTCCTTCCAAGACTGCGGGCGACATCTCGGCCCATCTCTTCGTTGATGTCCGCCAGGATCACCACAGCGCCATCTGCACATAGCCGTTCCGCCGTTGCGCGTCCCATCCCCTGACTGGCCCCGGTTACGATGACCACGTCGGGAGAACTGGAGGGAGAGCTTGCGGCGCCCGTCATGCGCTTTCGCCGTTCTGGCTCGTCATCGCGCGAAGAAGCCTGGCCCGGATTGGGTCTGGCAGGCGCACGGCCGCCTTCCCAGCGACATAGGCGAAGGTGGCGTCGCAAAGCGAGACTGGCTTGTCGTCCTGGGTCGCCAACTGATGCGTCGAGAAGGATTTCTCGCCCACGCGCACAACCGCATTGTGAATGACGATAGGGGCCGGATAGTGGGTCTCGGCGATGAAATCGATCTTGAGAGACGCGACCATCATCACTCCCTCGGCGCCGATGTCGTCGCGCGCCTGCGGAGCCGTCCAGACGCCATAATCCATGTAGAACCGCGTCCGACCGTCCTCGTAAACAGCCGCGAGCGCCAGGTTGTTGATGTGGCCCAGATCGTCGACATCGGCGTAACGTGAGGCGATCTCGACAGCATGCGGGTAATAGTCGAGCCTGAATCGCCGAAGATCGTGTCTGTCCATTACGGCCCCTTCTTCATTCGGTTATGACCCTCTCGTGAGGCGCGAAGCAGTCCCCTCCGCAGGTGACTCCGCCGTGCGATATCTTGACCTAGTGCGATTAGACTTGGCGCGGCGCGCCGCGCTGCAAGGATAAGTCCAAAGATGACTGTCACCGACCTTTCCCGCCCCCGTTTCCTTGAAGACGAGGACGTGTCGATCTTCGAGCGTTCCGTCATCCGCTTCTTGGACGATCAGATCGACGAGACGGTCATTCAACGGTGGCGAGACCAGAAATCGGTGGGCCGCGAAATCTGGCGCGAAGCCGGCGCGGCAGGTCTTCTTGGCGTCAGCGTGCCGGAAGCCTACGGTGGCTCAGGGGGTGATTTCCGCCACGAGGTCGCGATCATCCAGGCGGTGTGCCGCATCGGCGCCGAGGCCTTTGCGATCGCCGTCCATAACCCGGTCGTGCTGCCCTATCTGGTGGAGTTCGGCACGGAAGCTCAAAAACAGAAGTGGCTGCCGGACCTGTGCACCGGCGACCGCATCAGCGCGATCGCCATGACGGAGCCTGCCGCCGGGTCCGACCTGCGGGGCATGCGCACGACCGCCAAGAAGGTTGGCGACACCTATGTTCTGAGCGGGCAGAAGACCTTCATCACCAATGGCCAGCTGAGCGACTTCATTCTGGTGGCGGCGAAAACCGAAGGCGGCATCTCTCTGTTCGTCGTGGAGCCGGACAAGGTGGAAAGCGGCTTCGAGCGGGGGCGCAACCTCGACAAGATCGGACTGGAGGGCCAGGACACATCCGAACTGTTCTTCGACAACCTCGTCCTGCCGGCGGAAAACCTTCTGGGCGAGCAGGAAGGTCAGGGCCTGCGTCAGCTGATGGCCAAACTCGCCCAGGAACGCATCGTCATCGCCTGGCAATCCATGGCCATGATCGAACGCGCCCTTTCCGAAACAATCGCCTATGTCCGCTCGCGCGAGATGTTCGGACAGACTCTGGCGGACTTCCAGAACACCCAGTTCAAGCTCGCCGAATTCAAGACCGAGGCGACCATAGCCAAGGTCTTCATCAACCACTGCACGGAGCTTCTCCTGGAAGGCAGTCTGGATGGGGACAAGGCGTCGATGGCGAAATACTGGATTTCGGACCTGCTGGGCAAGATCGTGGATGGATGCCTGCAGTTCTACGGCGGCTACGGCTTCATGAAGGAATACCCCATCGCCCGCATGTATCAGGATAGCCGAATCCACCGCATTTATGGCGGCGCCAACGAGGTCATGAAGCTTCTTATCGCCAGGAACCTGTGACCTCGCCCGCCACGGATCCGCGCCTGTTTCAGGCCGAGATCATCGCCGTGACAGGCGGCGGATCCGGCCTGGGCCGGCGATACTGCCTTGATCTCGCTGCTGCTGGCGCGCGGGTTCTTGTGGTCGGGCGAGGAGACAATGTCCACACGACCGCCGCGGCGATCCGCGACGCCGGCGGCGACGCCCGAGCCTGCCGGGCGGCTGTGGACGACGGCGCGACCGTCGTCGCAGCCGCGCTCGACTGGGCTGGAAGACTGGATGGTCTGGCGCTGAACGCCGGTCACGTCCAGGATCGCAGCTTCGCAAAGATGAGCACAGACGAATGGCGCGACGTGATCCAGGTTCACCTCAACGCGGCCTTCGCCCTCGCCTCGGCGGCTTGGCCGCATCTGGCCGCCGCCCCTGCCGGACGCCTGGTCTTGACGACTTCAGGCGCGGGCCTTCATGGCAACTTCGGACAGGTGAACTACGCGGCCGCCAAGGCCGGTCTCATCGGCCTCATGAAGACTTTGTCCATCGAGGGCGCACGCCATGGAATCAAGGTCAATGCGGTCGCTCCTATGGCGGCGACGGCGATGACCAACGGGATATTCGATCAACAGGTCGCCGCCGCCCTGTCCGACGAGGGCGTGTCGCCGTTCGTGATGGCGCTGCTTCACCCCGGCTGTGAAATATCCGGGCAGATTCTCGAGGTTGGAGCGGGTTGGGCGGGCGTCGTTCGCTGGCAGCGCTCGCAAGGCCTGCGCGTCGGCGCAGGAGCGGCCGGCGCCGCCGAAGTTCTAGCCGGATGGGACCAACTGCTTGATTTCGAACGCGGCTCCGATCATCCGACCTCGGTCCGCGACAGTCTGCGCGGTGCCCTTCCCCATCTGTTTCCCACAGCGTAGCCAGAGCGCCGATGTTCTTTGAATTCAGACTCTACAAAGTCGTCGGCGGGCGGATGAAGGACATCCACGGCCGCTTCCGTGACAAGCTGCCCCCGCTCTTCGCGCGCCACGGCATCCGCAACATCGGATGTTGGACCGCCCTCTCAAGCCCTGCCGGACCGACGTGGGTCTATCTGCTCGCCTATACCTCCCTCGCCGAACGCACCCATCAATGGGACAGCTTCTATGCGGACCAGGATTGGTGGAAGGCGCGTTCGGAGACCAACGATGGCGAGGAAATGGTGGAGCGTTTCGACACCCACTTCCTGACACCGAACCCCGTATTGGAGATTCCACGGCCCGACCCCGCCTCGCCAGGACTGGACGAACTGCGCTTTGTCGAGATCGCCCTGGGGCAGACAGCGGCCGCCAACACCTTGTTGCGTGACGTCTATCTGCCAAAGATCGTAGCTTCAGGCGGCAGGCCGAGGCTGGTGGCCGACGCCCTGACCGGCCCAAGCCTGCCGCGCGTCGCCCTGCTCATTCGGTGGCCGGATGCGGAGGTCTGGGCCGCCGCCCGCGAGGCCGAGGAACGCGACCAGACTCTTTCGAGCCTCGCGAAAGACCAGCGGGCTTCGATCGGCCGGACCCTCCTGGGCCGCTCAGAAACCTATCTGCTCCGGCCTGCGGAATGGATCACCGCAGGGCTTTGGGACTGGATCCACGTCCCGGCGTGAAGGGACAGGCACGCAGCGACGCGACCGTTACCTTTAGGCATGGATACTGAACGCGAACTCGAATTCGAATGGGTGCATCTCGCCTACGACGAGACGGCGAGTTTTGCAGAGACCTACGGATTCTCGGGCACCCAGGGCGCGGTGAACATCGAAGGCGTGAGAATACGGCCCAAGGGCGTCGCCTCCGACACTCTGTTGATCTTCATGCATCCCGCATCAACCTTGCAGCTTCTTCCGGCGCCGCGCGAAGCGGCCCGGCAGGGCGCCCACGTTCTGTGCGCCGGCAGCCGTTACGCGCGCAACGACACGGCTGGCATCCTGGAGAAAGTCCTCCTCGATCTGGGCGCCTATATTCGGCACGCCAAGACCGTATGGGGCTATACCAAGGTTGTCCTTGTTGGGTGGAGCGGGGGCGGTTCGCTGTCGTTGTTCTATCAATCCCAGGCGGAGCGCCCGACGATCACCGCAACCCCCGCCGGCGATCCGGTCGATCTCGTCAAGGCGAGGCTCATTCCCGCCGACGCGGTGATTTTTCAGGCGGCCCACATCTCGCGGGCGCGGCTTCTTGTCGACATCATCGACCCTTCGGTGATCGATGAGACCAACCCTGATCTTCGGGATCCGGAACTGGACCTCTATGATCCAGCCAATTCCAATCAACCGCCGTACAGCGACGAGTTCATCACGCGCTACCGCTCCGCGCAGGTGGCGCGGGTCAGACGTATAACGGCCTGGGTGAAGCAAACGCTCGACCAGTTGCGCGCCGCCGGGGGCAAGGAGGTGGAACGCGGTTTCGTGACCCATCGAACCTTGGCCGACCCACGTTTTCTCGACGCCGCCCAGGATCCGAATGATCGGCCCATCGGCCGTTGCTATCTGGGGGACCCTGAGACTGTGAACAGCGGCCCCGTCGGCCTGGCGCGCTTTTCCACCTTGAGAGCCTGGTTGTCTCAATGGTCGATCGACGACAGTCGGGGAGATGGGATCGCCTGCGCCTCCGTCATATCGGCGCCCCTGCTGGTGATCGAGAACACGGCCGACGACGCGGTTCCTCAACCCCATGCACACCTTGTTTTCGAGGCCTCGGCGTCCGTCGACAAGCAGTTTGCGCGCATCCACGGGGCCTCGCACTACTATATGCAACAACCCGAACTTCTGGCGGAAGCGACGGGTGTCATTCGAACCTGGCTGGAGGAGCGCGGGCTTTGGAACTGAACGATTCAGCCCCCTACGGCCGGACGCGGATCGAACGCGAACGCTTCTATCGGGAACGCGGCCTCTGGACCGATGAATGCCTCGGCCTGCTTCCCGCAACGGCCGCAAGCCGCTGGCCGGACCGGGAGTTCGTCTATTGCGACGGGCGTCGCTACACCTATCAGGAATTCTGGCGCTGGACGCTGGCCGTCGCGCACGACCTGACGGCGCGCGGCCTCAAGCCGGGCGACCACATTCTCCTTCAGATGGCCAACGGCATGGAGGTTCTGGTCCTGCAGTTCGCGGCCTGGCGCATCGGCGCCGTCTCGATCCCGGTCGTTCCAATGTTCCGCCTCCGGGAGCTGACCACTATCGTCGATGAGCTGCACCCCAAGATGATCGCGGTTTCCGCCCAGGTGGGATCGCGCAATCTGGCGGACGAAGTCGACAAGGTGGTCGCCGAGACCGGGCTCAAGCCTTTGGAAATGTATCTGGTCGGGGGAGCCGACCGCGGTGGATGGCGCCGCCTCCCCGCCTCGCCCGCGCCATCGACGCCTCTCGATGAGGCCGGGCTGCCTTCGCCGCCGCCCGCGGACAAGTGCTGTCTGACCCTATACACATCGGGCTCGACGGCCGCCCCGAAAGGCGCGCTTCTGACGCCGCGCGCCATTCTGTCCAACTCGATGACCTATCGGCTGACCCACGGGCTGGACGAATCGATGGTCGCCCTCGCCGCCTCGCCGCTGGCCCATGTCGCAGCGCTCGCTACCGGAATAATCAACCCGATGACGGTCGGCGGCCGCACCGTCGTCATGTCGACCTGGCGTCCCGAGGCCGGCATTCAACTTATCGAACAGGAACGGGTGACCCATTTCGGTACGGTGGTGACCTATCTCCAGGACATCGTCGAACTCTATGAAAAGGGCGACGGCGGCGATCATCGCATTCGCATCGTTTCCGTGGGCGGCGCGCCGACGCCCCCGACGCTCATCCATCGCGCCGATGCGATCGGCATCGGCGCGATCAATCAGTATGGAATGACAGAGGTCGCCTGCAACTCCACCTTGGGCCGCCCCGACCATCCACTGGAGCGTCGCGCAGTGAACTCCGGGCGCGTTGTGTATGGCACCGAGATACAGGCCGTCGACGAGGACCGCAGGGCCCTGCCGCCTGGCGAGGTCGGCGAGCTGCGTATTCGCAGTCCCCAGTTGATGTTGGGCTATACGAGCCCAGAGGCCACGGCGGAGTGCATGGACGAGGATGGCTGGTTCTACACAGGCGACGTCGGTTCGGTGGACGACGAGGGCTGGTTGCGTATCCACGGACGTATCAAGGACATCATCAATCGCGGCGGCGAGAAGTTTTCGGCCCAAGACATCGAGATCGCCTTGGCCGGCTTCCCCGGAGTCGCCGCCGTCGCCGCCGTCGGCGCTCCCGACGCGCGGTTCGGCGAGGTTGTCGCCGCCTTTGTCAAACTCGCCCCCGACGCAGAATGGGCCGGCCCGGAGCCGCTTCTGGCGCATCTGGAAACCCTGCGCATGGCGCGGTCGAAATTCCCGGTCATCTGGCGGGTGGTCGACCAGTTTCCAGTAACGGCTGCAGGAAAGATTCAGAAGCAGGCTCTGCGCGACCAGCTGAAAGCCGAGATGCTGGTCGAATGATCAAACAGCAGCTGCCTAGACCTCTAAACGGCGAAGAACCTCATGGCGTGGTCATCGTCGGGGCCGGACATGGCGGGGCGCAAACGGCCATCGCCCTACGGCACGCCGGTTTCGCCGGACCCATCACCCTGATCGGCGACGAACCTGATCAACCCTATGATCGCCCGTCGATGTCCAAGGACTACCTGGCCGGAAAGAAAGCCTTCGAGCGCACCCTGCTGCGGTCGTCGGCCTTCTGGGCGGATCGGAACATCGGGCTGCGGCTTGGAGAGCGCGTCGTAGGGGTTGACGCCGCTGAGCACTGCGTAACGCTCGGATCGGGCGAAGCCATTGCCTATGACAGGCTTGTCTGGGCGGCCGGCGCGGCGCCGCGACGACTGCCTGACGTAGAGACGCTGGCCGGTGTTCACGCCATCCGGGGTCGCATGGATGTGGACGCGATGCTCGCCGATCTGCCGGATGCACGCCGCATCGTCGTGGTGGGCGGCGGCTACATTGGATTGGAAGCCGCGGCGGTCCTGCGTGGTTTCGAAAAGTCCGTCACCGTGCTGGAGGCGGCGGACCGCGTTCTGGCCCGTGTAGCCGGACCGGAGATTTCCGGGTTCTACGAGCAACAGCATCGGGCCAAGGGCGTGGACGTCCGCACCGGGGTTGGGGTCGCGGGCTTGTCGTCCCAGGCAGGGCGCGTGACTTCCGTCGACCTCGCCTCGGGTGAATCGCTCGTGGCGGATTTGGTCATCGTGGGCATCGGCGTCATCCCTGCGGTGGCTCCTCTTGTCGAAGCCGGCGCCCAGGCCGGGGACGGCGTAGAGGTGGACGCCTATTGTCAGACCTCGCTGCCCGATATCTTCGCCATCGGAGACTGCGCGAACCACGCCAATAACTTCGCCCGAGGCGCGCGACTGCGCCTTGAGTCGGTCCAGAACGCCATGGAGCAGGCCAATGTCGTCGCCAAGGCGATCGTCGGAGCCCCCGCGCCCTACGATAGTCTGCCGTGGTTCTGGTCGAACCAGTATGAGTTCAAGTTACAGACGGTGGGTCTTTCTCGCGGCTATGACCAGATCGTCGTGAGAGGCGCCCCGGAGACCGCCAGCTTCTCGGTCGTCTATCTTCATGACGGCAAGGTGGTGGCGCTGGATTGTGTCAACGCCGTCAAGGATTACACGCAGGGACGGGGCCTGATTCTCTCGGAGATCAGGCCGTCTATCGCCAGTTTGATAGATCCCTCGACGCCGCTCAAAGCCCTTCTTCAGGTTTGACCCTCTCGACGTTGAACCATCAGTCAGCAATGTCGGTTTGGGTCCGGGCGATTTAGGCCTCTCCCGCGTGACAATCCGATCGACGCATAGCGATCCTCAGCGAACCCGCTCGAGGATTGAGACATAGTTGGCCACGCCGCTGCCCCCCATGTTGAAGACCCCGGCGATCTGGGCGTCGGGGATCTGCATCCCTTCCGGCGCCTGGCCGCAAACCTGCATTGCGGCGATGGCGTGCATGGAAACGCCGGTGGCTCCGATAGGGTGTCCCTTGGCCTTCAGCCCGCCTGACGGGTTGATGGGGAGGCGGCCGCCGATTTCGGCCAGTCCTTCTTCGACCACGCGGACGCCCTGCCCCGGCGCGGCAAGCCCCATCGCCTCATATTCGATCAGTTCAGCGATGGTGAAACAGTCGTGCGTTTCGACCAGATCAAGGTCGGCCAGGCTCATTTGGGCCGACGCCAGCCCTTGTTTCCACGCCTTGGCGCAGCCTTCGAATGCGATGGGATCGCGGCGCGACATCGGCAGGAAGTCCTGAACGTGGGTCATGCTGCGTAACCGAACGGCGCGCGGCGCACTGGCTGCCAGGTCGTCGCGGGTCAGCACCACTGCGGCCGCTCCATCCGATACAGGCGAACAATCCGTTCGTTTCAGGGGCCCCGCGACGAAGGGATTGCGGTCGCTGGGCGTGCGACAGAAGTCGTAATCCAAATCCTTGCGAAGATGCGCATAGGGGTTCGAAAGCGCGTTGCGATGACTTTTGGCGGCGATCCGCGCCAACGCGTCGCTCTGGTCGCCGTATGTCGCGAAATACCGGGACGCGATCTGGCCGAAGACGCCGGCGAACCCACCCTGTATTTCACCGTCCTCGGGCAGATAGGCCGCGCGAAGCAGGTTGGCGCCGACCTCCGCACCCGAACACCCGCTCATGGTCTCCGCTCCCACGACCAGGACGGTCCGGGCGTCGCCGGCGCGGATCGCGCGCGCGCCCTGAAACAAGGCGGCCGAGCCGGTGGCGCAGGCGTTCTCGACCCGTGTGGCGGGCTTGAAACGCAAGGCCGGATCCGCCTGATGGACCAGACTCGCCGTAAAGCCCTGGCGTGAGAAGCCGGTGTTGAAATGGCCGAGAACGACCTCGTCAATATCTACAGGCGACAAACCGGCGTGGGCGATCGCCTCGCGCGAGACCTCCACGATCAGGTCTTCCAGCGTCCGCGCGTCCAGCTTGCCGAAGGGCGTGTGCGCCCAGCCGATGATCATCGTCATGGAAATCTATCTCAAGCGGTCACGAATGCAGCGGTCGTGCGATCGCGGACATCGTCGACCGTGACGCCCGGAGCCGTCTCGACCAGCACGAACGGAGAGCGCCTGTCCGGGCGCCGGAAAACGCAGAGATCGGTGACGATCATATCGACGACCCCGCGTCCGGTAAGCGGAAGCGTGCAGGCCGGAATGAACTTGGGCGATCCGTCCTTGGCGCAGTGGTCCATGGTGACGATGATCCGTTTTACGCCCGCGACCAAATCCATGGCGCCGCCCATCCCCTTGATCATCTTGCCGGGGATCATCCAGTTGGCGATGTCGCCGGTCTCCGAGACTTCCATCGCCCCAAGGATCGTCAGGTCGATGTGACCGCCGCGGATCATGGCGAAACTGTCGGACGACGAGAAGAAGCTGGACGACGGCAAGGCCGAGATGGTCTGTTTGCCCGCGTTGATCAAATCCGCGTCCACCTCGTCGTCGTAGGGGAAGGGTCCGATGCCGAGCATGCCGTTCTCCGACTGAAGGGTGACTTCGACGCCGTCGGGAATAGTGTTGGCCACCAGGGTCGGGATGCCGATGCCCAGGTTGACATAGTATCCATCCTGTAATTCGCGCGCCGCGCGCGCGGCGATCTGTTCACGCGTCCACGCCATCAGGCGACCTCCCTTTGGCGAACTGTGCGAAACTCGATCTTCTTTTCCGGGGCGGGGTTGAGGAACACCCGTTTCACGAAAATCCCCGGGACATGGATCGTGTCCGGGTCCAGCGAACCGGTCGGAACAACCTGTTCCACCTCGGCGACCGTCACCGCCCCAGCGGTCGCCATCGGCTCATTGAAGTTTCTCGCTGTCTTTCGAAAGACCAGATTGCCCGCTTCGTCGGCCTTCCAGGCCTTGATAATGGACAGATCGGCCTTGATGGCGTGTTCGAGAAGATAGGTCTCTCCCTCGAACTCGCGGATCTCCTTGCCCTCGGCCACGACCGTTCCGACGCCGGTTCGGGTGTAGAAGGCGGGTATTCCCGCCCCGCCCGCTCGGCAACGCTCGGCAAGCGTGCCTTGCGGGCAGAACTCGACCTCCAGTTCCTTGGCGAGATATTGCCGCTCGAACTCGCGGTTTTCGCCGACGTAAGAGCTGATCATCTTGCGGATCTGTCGCGACCGCAGCAGCTTTCCCAACCCTTCGTTATCGACGCCGGCATTGTTCGACACGCAGATCAGGTTCCTGACGCCACTGTCGCGGATGGCGTCTATGAGCCTTTCCGGCACGCCGCATAGACCGAACCCGCCCGCGCAGATCGTCATGCCGTCGAAGAGCAACCCATCCAGGGCGTGGCGGGCGTCAGTGTGAACAGGTCGGGCCATTGGGCTCCCTCCAATGCGAGCCTCTTTTTAGGAGGGTTGCCTTCCCTCGGACGCCCCCGTCGCCGGGGACCGCGAGCCCAGCACGCGCGACGTCCAATAATAGGCGCCGGCGGCCATCAGATAGACGGGAGCGAGAAGAATGAGGGCGACCGTCAGGCCCTGCTGACCCAGACTGGGCGTCAGAGCGTCGCTGACCAAACCGACGAACAGTGGTCCCCCTCCCTGGCCGACGATATTGCCGCAGAACATATAGATCGCCGAGAACAGACTCCGCTGATCTGGAGCCGAGGCATTTTGAACCAAGGCTGTCGCAGGCCCCAGATAGAGAAGACCGAACAGGGTCGGGAGCATCAGAAGCCCCAGCGCGACGGGCCAGGCGTCGGCCAGGAGGGCGATCACCAGGGTCGGAGCCGCCACAAGCACCCCGCCCATGGAAACCAGGGCGTACATCCTTTCACCGCCCCGGCGCACCAGGACCTGGGCCAGATATCCGCCCAGCCAAAGGCCAAGCGCCATCGAGATTGCGTTGGTCACGCTATAGTATTTTCCCACCTCCCCCAGATCCATGCCCCGCACGCGTATCAGATAGGTCGGCGCCCAAACCAACAGGCCGAGGAAAACGAAGGAGGTGAGCGAGGTGGCGACCGTCGTTCGCAACAAAACCGGGGTGCGGAGATACTGCAGGATTCCCGTCATCAATGGGACGGACGGCTGGGGTGATGAAGCTGCGCCGTCCAGACGGCCACGGGTCGGTTCACGCACCAGCACCAGCAGTAGGATCGACATGACCAGGCCGGGCGCGGCGGCGACGTAGAAGGCCGTCCGCCACCCATGAACCGCCGCGATCGAGCCCGCGATCGCAATGCCGCAGCCGATACCGATCGGAAAGCCCAGGTTGAAGACCGCCATGGCCAGCCCGCGCCTTTGCGGCGGGAAGTAGTCCGAGATGAGAGAATAAGACGGAGCCGCTCCGCCCGCCTCGCCGATCCCGACGCCTATACGCGCGAGCACAAGCATCAGGGCATTGATGCTGGCGCCCGAAATAGCCGTGAACAGACTCCACAGGGCGCACGCCGCCGCCACGATCCGCACGCGATTGGCCCGGTCCGCCAATTTGGCGATCGGAATGGCGACCGTCATGTAGAAGGCGGCGAAAACGATCCCGGACAAGAGCCCCAACTGCGTGTCCGACAAGGCGAACTCCGCCTTGATGGCTTGCGCCAGAATCGGCAGCAACTGCCGGTCCATCAGGTTCAAGGCGTAGATTGCCGTCAAGATCGTCAGGACCATCCACGGAGGGGCGCCTTTCGACCGCGAGGTTGAGGTCGTTTCGGTCATTTAACGTCCTTGGACTGAAGATGATGCGCCCGGATCGAGCGCTCGCGGCGGGGCGCTCCAAGCCCCGCCGCCAGGCTTCAGAAACGGACGCTGAAGTCCACGCCGTAGGTGGCGGGCATTCCCGCGTATCGGACCACGGCGTCTCCACGCCGAGTTGCTGTCGTCCAATAATATTCGTCGGTGACGTTGCGGCCGTACACGCCCAACCGCCAGTTTCCGCCGTCGCTTTCAATACCAGCGCGCAGATCGATCAAAGTATAGCCATCGATCGCCAGGCGAGGGTCCGGCTTGAAGTCGCCGTTCGTATCGCTTCGATAATTGGCGTTGGCCCCGACATAGGCCCCCAGCGTATCGGACACCGGCCATCTGTATTCGACACTGGCGTTCGCCTGCCATTTCGGCGTGTTGGCGAACCCATAGCCCTTGAAGTCGATCGGCTGACCGAAAGCCGAGAAGTTGTTGAATGTGCCCGTGATCTCGGTATCGAGATAGGCTGCGCCCAATCCAAACCTCAAACCCGTGACGGGCAGCCAGTCGATCTGGATTTCAGCACCCTTGATCGAGGATTCCGGCACGTTCACCAGGGCTTCCAGGAAGTTGAAGATCGGCACGTTGGTGCGCCCCTTCACCTGCTTGTCCGCGTAGTCGTAGTAGAAGACGGCGCCATTGAGCTGAAGCGTGCGTTGCGCCAGCGAGGTCTTGAAGCCGATTTCATAAGCGGTCAGTTCTTCCTGCTTGACCGGCCGATATTGATCTTCGCTCGAACCGGGCAGATTGGAATAGCCGCCAGCCTTATAGCCCCGGCTGATATTGGCGTAGATGAGCATCCGTTCGCGCGGCGTGTAATCTAGGCCGACGCGCCATGAAATATTGTCCTCGCTGATATTTCCCGACGCCTGGCCGAACTGAGTGACGCCGTTGCGGACGACGATGGTCGAGCATTGGCCGATCGGAATGTTGGGAATGCCCAACAGGCGGCTGAAGCCCAGTCCGCGCGACCCGTTGCCGCCGTTGATGACGCACCCGGTGAAATCGGTGGTCGTGTCAGTGTAGCGCGCGCCCGCGTGCAGCTTCAGTTGTTCCGTCAAGTCGTAGTCGACGTTGGCGAAAATGCCGTAGCTTTCATACGTCGTGTCGGTGATCTGCGGAATAATGTCGAACGGGGCGACGCCCAGACCGGCGAAGGCGCCGGCCGACGACGAGTTCAACAGGCGCTGCTCGACCAGTTCCGGCCCGCCGCTATGTTCGTAGTTGGCGCCCAGGATCCAGGAGCCGCGCGTGAAATCGCCCTGAAGACGCAGTTCCTGGAAGTAGGATTCGACGTTGCCGGTGATCCGCAGGTCGGAGATGATCAGGTCTGTGCCGTCGCCGTCCTGCGTCTGGTCCTGCCGGTATTTCGAATAGGATGTGAGCGAGGTCAGCGTCAGGGTTTCGGACAGGTTGTAGTCCAGGCGCAAGCTGCCCTGGAACAGCGTGTTGTCGCGCGACCACGGGAAAGTCGCGCCCCAGTCCGCTTGTCGGGCGTTGTCGATCGCTGCCGGATAGGTGACCAATCGCGGGTTCAACACAGAACTAACGGTCTGTTTGAAGGGTTCGACAAACTGCGGCGCTTGGGTGTCCGACCGATCGATAAAGCCGCTTAGCGTGAGCGTGGCTTGCAGCGCATCGTTCGGGCGCCACTGCAAGGCCAGACGGCCCTGGGTGAAGTTTCGCGCGCCTAGACTGTCATCGCGCGTGGTGCTTCGTTGCCAATCGTCGCGCACCTCACGCCGAACGGCCAAACGCGCAGACAGCGTATCGGTCAGCGGCCCGCTCAAGAAGCCGGTCGTTTCCAGTGCGCCAAAGTTGCCGGCGCTTCCGCTGAGGCCGGCCTTGAAAGTGTCGGTCGGTTTGGCGGCGATGTAGTTGATCGCACCGCCGGTGGCGTTGGAGCCGAACAGAGTGCCCTGGGGCCCCTTCAGAACCTCGACGCGTTCCAGGTCGAACGCCGCCCCGGCCGTCATGTTGGAGAAGGCCAGGGGAATTTCGTCGACATAGACACCGACCGTCGGCTTGGCGACCATGGTCGTCTCGAAATAGCCGACCCCGCGCAAATAGTAGACCGGCGAACCGTAGCTGGAATCCACGGCATTGAAGCCTGGCACGATCTTGGTCAGGCTGCCCACGTCGGTAACGCCGAGCGATTGCAGAGCCTGCCCTGTCGCCGCCGTGATCGACATGGGCACGGTGTTGACCGCCTCCGAACGCTTGGTGGCGGTCACGACGATCTCGTCAAGAACGCTGGCGGTGCTTTGTTTGGCAGAGGCCGGATCGGGCTCCGTTTGCGCTGACGCCGCGGTCGTGGTCTGGGCCAATGCCGCCGTTCCGAAGACTGACGACAGGGCAATGACGGATACACCCGCCAATATGCTTCTCATGTTACACTCTCCCCGGTTGTTATTATTGGTTTTATTTCTAGTCCATCTGATGATGGTCTCTTTACTCGAGACTTTTGGTCGATTTTTTTTTCTTTATTACGTCGATCATGAACTGAGAAATACTTCCGCCGGCGGCCACGGCGTCTCGTTTCGCGGCGTTCCACATATCCAGATCCGCCTTGGCCTGATCGCAGTGACTGTTCCATTCCAAGTCCAGGGGCGTGGTGATCTCCAGACGCATGCCGTTCGGATCCTTGAAGTAGATGCTGTAGATCAGACCGTCGTGATTGGTTGGGCCAACGACTTCTATGGCGTTGCTCGCCAGCCAGGCGTGCCAGCGATCAACCTCCTCAGGACTTTCGACTTCCATCGCGAAGTGATCGAAGATGTTGTACGCTGCATGCGTCACTGCGGGACGCGCGGGCAGCCCCGGCACCTCGAAGAAGGCGATCGTCGATCCGTCCCGCATTTTGAAGAAGATGTGGAAGTAAGGCAGATCGTCGCCGGTCGATGGCACTCGCGCACCATAGACGGTGCTGGCCAGTTCCATGCCCATGATGCGGGTGTAGAAGTCCGCCGTCGCCTCCACATCATGCGTCACCCATGCGGCGTGATTCAGCATAAGCGGGGTCAACCCCGGATTGGCCCGCTTCTCGCGGCCGTCGGCTGGCGTGGTCATGTGGGCGGGTCCCTATCCAGGCGGCGTTCAGTTGCTGGATGGGAGTTTGGCCAAGACGCCGGAGGGCCGCAGTCCCTATCCGGCGGGACGACGCCGGAGCCCTGAAACCGCCGTCGACGTCGACGGGAAGCGATAGGCCTCCGCCTGCCGGCCGGTTTCGAAGGCCTCGATCCGGTGCAATAGGCGCAGGGTGCCGCCGATTTCGTCCAGCCCTTCGACAAGCCGTTTCTTGGCTCCGGGCGCGATGTCGAAGGCGAAGCGTCGGTCGCCCGCCTGCAGCGTCTGCTCCGGTAGATCGACGGCCAGGACGGCGGTCTCGGGTTTGCTGACACGGTCGATCAGCCAGTCGATATCCGCGCGGGTGAGAACCACCGGCAAAATACCGTTCTTGCTGCAGTTATTGGCGAAGATGTCCGCGAAGCTTGGCGCAACGATGCATCTTACGCCGAAATCGGCCAGCGCCCAGGGTGCATGTTCGCGACTCGACCCGCACCCGAAATTGTCGAGCGCCACGATGAAGACCGCATGGTCGTAAGGCGGCTGATTAAGGACGAAGTCCACACGAGGCGCGCCATCCGGGTGGCGTCGCATGGAATCGAACAACGCCTCGCCCAATCCTTCTCTCTTGATGGTCTTCAGGAAACGTCCTGCCAGGATTTTATCGGTGTCGATATTGGTGATCGGCAGGGGGGCCGCGACCCCGCTCAGGGTGGTGAAGGGGGTCACGAGAGCATCGTCCTGACATCCACGATCCGGCCGGTCACCGCGGCGGCGGCCACCATGGCGGGCGACATCAGATGAGTGCGGCCGCCGGGGCCCTGCCGTCCCTCGAAGTTCCGGTTAGACGTGGAGGCGCAGCGCTCTCCAGGCTGAAGCCGATCAGGATTCATGCCCAGACACATGGAGCAACCCGCCTCGCGCCATTCGAACCCGGCCTCGATGAAGACGCGATCCAGGCCCTCTTGTTCGGCGGCGGCTCTGACCAGACCGGACCCCGGCACCACCAGCGCCCGAACGCCTGGCGCGATCCGTCTCCCCCGCGCGACCAACGCAGCCGCTCTAAGGTCTTCCAGCCTGCCGTTCGTGCAGCTGCCGATGAAGGCGACGTCGATGGGAAGGCCACAGAGCGGGCTATCGGGATCAAGACCCATATAGGTCAGCATCTGCTCGACCTGCTGTCGGGACGCCTCATCCGCGAGCGCCGACACTTCGGGGGTCCGTCCGCCCACGGCCACCACCGCCTCGGGCGTCGTGCCCCAGGTGACCATCGGTTCGAACTGCGAAGCATCCAAGGTCACCCCGGCGTCGAACACGGCGTTCGCATCCGAGGCCAGGGTTCGCCATCGGGCGATGCTGCGTTCTAGATCGCCGCCCTTGGGGGCATGCGGGCATGTCCTCAGATAGTCGAACACGACGTCGTCCGGGGCGATCAGGCCCGCTCTGGCCCCCGCTTCGATCGACATGTTGCAGACCGTCATTCGGCCCGCCATGTCCAGGCTGCGGATCGCGCTGCCGGCGTATTCGATGACGTGGCCTGTGGCGCCCGCAGTCCCCACGGCCTGGATGACGCTCAGCACGATGTCCTTTGCGGTGACGCCGACCGGGGCCCGGCCGTCGACCTTGACCAGCATCGTCTTGGCCTTGCGCTCGACCAGGGTCTGGGTCGCCAGCACATGCTCGACTTCCGAGGTTCCGATGCCGAACGCCAGAGCGCCGAAAGCGCCGTGGGTGGACGTATGACTATCCCCGCAGACGATCGTCATTCCGGGCAGGGTCAGGCCCAACTCGGGACCGATGATATGCACGATCCCCTGGCTGGCGCTATCCAGCGGCACATAAGGAACGGCGAACTCCCGGACATTCGCCTCCAGCGTCTCAACCTGCAGCCGGCTTTCGGGATCCTGGATGCCCGCGCGGCGGTCCGTCGTCGGGACATTGTGGTCGGCCACCGCGATGGTGTTCTGGGGACGGCGGACCGAACGACCGTTGACCCGCAGCCCCTCGAAAGCCTGCGGGCTGGTCACTTCATTGACCAGATGCCGGTCGATGTAGAGCAGCGTCAGACCGTCGCCGAGTTCATCGACGGCATGATCGTCCCAGATCTTCTCGAACAGGGTCCGCGGCTTTGTCATCAGGCCGCCCTGCAGGCGTCGCGGCGCGATATGGCGGTGCGGACCCTTCCGCCGGTTTCCGCCCCGGGAAGCGCTACAATCTCTGCGGCGACAGGAAGAAGACGATCGAAATCGACTCCCGTGCGGCGCCCCATGCCCTCGAACGTCCAGACGACGTCTTCCGTGGCGACATTTCCCGTCGCGCCGGGCGCAAAGGGGCACCCGCCAAGGCCGGCGATGGATGCGTCGAAGGTGCGCACGCCCGCTTCATACGCCGCCAGAACGTTCGCCACGCCGACGCCATAGGTGTCGTGGCCGTGAAAGGTCCAGGACGCGGCCTGGGGAAAGCGTTCCTGCGCGCGGCTGAAGAGACGTCGCACATGGTCGGGCCGGGCGCGCCCGGTCGTGTCGCACAGCGTGAACTCCGCATCGGGCCGCAGACCGACCAGGGCGTCAAGGAGCGCCAGAGTCGCGTCCTCCTCCACAAGTCCGGTTTCGGGGCAGTCGAAAGCCGTCGCCACATTGACCCGCAGACGGACACCAGCCCGAACCACGTCCACGATCCGGGCAAATTCCGCGACCGACTCGAGGGGCATGCGCCGGACGTTGTTCAGATTGTGCCACTCGGACACGGACAGGACAAAGCCGACGTGATCCACGCCCGCCGCCATCGCACGCTCCACCTGACGAAGCGTCGGCGCCAGGACTTGGGGATCCAGACCGGGAAGATCGCACGCGGCCGACCAGACGGCCTCGGCATCGGCCATTTGCGGCAGCGCCGTAGCGCTTACAAAGGAGCCGACCTCGATCCGACGCATCCCGGCGGCGTAAAGCGCCTTGATCAGCGCGATCTTGCGATCTGTCGGAATGAAGGGATCGACAGCCTGAAAGCCGTCGCGGGGGCCCACCTCGACCAGGGTCACATCAGCGCTCACGCCACCACCCCCCGTTCGCGAAGGGTCGCGATCCTATCCGCCGAAAGGCCGGCGACATCCGTGAGCACCTGATCGGTATGTGCGCCGATGCTCGGTCCAGGCCAGCGAATGTCCGCCGCGGTCCCCACGACGCGCGGCACGATGCCGGTGTGAAGAACAGATCCAAACAATGGATCCGCCACCTCCCGCACCATGCCCCGGAACCGGAACTGTTCATCCGCCGCGCAGTCGGCCGCAGTATAGACCTTGCAGGCTGGCACGTCCGCCGCCTCCAGGCGCGCCAGCAATTCGGGCGCCCCGGTCTGTTGCGACCAGTCCGAGATCAGCGTGTCCAGATCGACCGCATTGGCCACGCGGGCGCGATTGTCGATGAACCGCGCATCTGTGGCCAGCTCGGGTTGGTGCATTAGGGCGGCGAGTTTGGCGAAGAGAGGGTCGGAGTTCGCCGCGATCAGCACCCAGTCGCCATCGGCGGTCGGATAGGCGTTGGAAGGCGCAGCGGTGGCGATCGCCCCCCCTGTCGGCCGTTTCACACGCCCAAGGGCGCCATATTCGGGCAGCATGGCCTCCATCATGCTGAAGACGGACTCGGTCAGGGCGACGTCGAGCGTTCGTCCCGCCCCATCGCCGCCCGGCTTGTCCCGGGCCCAGAGCGCCGCCATCACGCCGAAAGCGGCGTAAAGGCCTGCGATCGAGTCGCCGATGCTGACACCGACACGGACAGGCGGTCGGTCGTGATCGCCTGGCGCATCGTTCGTGAGATAACGAAGTCCTCCCATCGCTTCCCCGATCACGCCAAAGGCCGCACGGTTGCGATAGGGGCCGTCCTGGCCGTAGCCGGAAATACTGGCGATGATCAGCCCGGGTCGCCGCGCCCTCAGCGCGTCGGGTCCCAGACCCAGCCGCTCCAATTGCCCAGGGCGGAAGTTCTCGACGACGACGTCGCAGGACTCCACCAGGTCCAGCACCAGACCCTTGGCCTCTTCAGACTTCAGGTCCATGGCGACGCTGCGCTTGTTTCGCCCATGGACGGACCACCAGAGGCTGGCCCCATCGACCTGTGCGCCCCATTTGCGCACCGGGTCGCCGGCGATCGGTTCGATCTTGATGACATCGGCGCCGAGGTCGGCGAGAAGACGCGTGCAAAACGGTGCAGCCACGAAGTGACCGATCTCCAGAACCCGGAGACCAGACAGCATCGGGGCCAAGTCAGGCGAGGCGGCGAGCGTCAAGACGTCAGTCCTTATCCAACCCGCGCACCGGTATCGCTCCGCGGGCGTTTCCGTGTTTCAGAAGGGGGGTGGTTATTTCCACACAACCCGTAGCGGCAGGGAATCCAGCGTCCTTAGTTGGTTCATCGGCCGAAAGATCGGCTCGCCCGCCAGTTCGATCGTCTCGATGCGGCTGACCATCTCGGCCAGGAGCGCCTCCGCTTCGAGCCGGGCCAGCATCTGGCCGATGCAGGCGTGGTCGGCCGTGCCGAAGGACAGGTGGACGCCAGCGGATCGACGGGTCAGGTCGAAGCGGTCGGCGTTCTCCCACTTGCGCGGATCGCGGCCGGCCGCACCCAGGAAGACGCCGATCTTGGCGTCTCCTTCCAGCGCGAAACCCGCCAGCTCGGTCGGACCGCGCGTAGTGCGGTAGGTGACCTGGAACGGCGCCTCCATGCGGATGCCTTCGTCGAGCGCGGTTTTCACCTTGGAAGGGTCCGCCGCCAGAATCGCCCATTGGTCGGGGTCCTGGGCGAGATGACGCACCGTCGTGCCCAGGCCGCTTATGGTCGAATCCGTTCCCCCGCCGACAAACGAGCGGACAATGTTCGAAGCGACGCCTTCTGGAAGCGAACCCGCATCCTCGGCGTCGAACAGGAGGTCCGAAATGGATCCCGAAGCCACCTTGGCGCGTGAGCAGCTTTCCTCAAACCACTCGAGATAGGGCTGCGCATTGGCGATGGCCCGATGATAAAGAGCGTTGGGCGGACCCGACTGGTTGAAGCGCATCTCGCCGATCGCGAGGGTCTCGGTGCGCGGCAACTGTACGCCGACAACCTTGGGAAAGGCGCGCAGAACATAGGCCTCGACCAGATCATCAACGCCATTGAACGCTTCGCGGTCGCGAAGACCGTCCAGGACGGCCTCGGCCTCCTGCTTCACATCATCCTTGGCTTTTCGGATGACGAGAGGACTGAGGATGCGGTTGACGACCGTGCGAATGGCGGTGTGATCAGGCGGGTCGTTCTCCAGCAAACGACTGGGAATACGAAAATTGCCAGGCTTGCGAATGTCCTGAAGCCCGATCCCGGCGCCAGCCATGAAGCGGCTATGGTCCGTCAGAACAGACTTGGCTTCCTCGTGGCGACCCACGGCGTAGATATCATGCTCCGCAATCCTCACGACTGGACCGGCGTCCCGCAACGCAGCCTGGAATGCATAGGGCGCCTCAAGCACCTCGAGGCCGTAAGGATCGGTGGCGAACGCTGGCGGCTGTTCCGCGCGGACCTCCAGAGCGTCGGTCATCATCAATGGCTCCCAAATGATTGGCGGAGGCGGCGATCAGCGTTTGCTTCCCCGCCTGAGGCAGCCAGTCTATCACCCGATCATTGGCTTCCGCAGGCCTCCGGTCTGTCCCTTTGCTTGGGGACCAGCCTGAGGGTCGACTTAGGCGGCGGTCCCTCCCGCCCGGGATAGGATACGGGCCGGCATCGGCTATGCTTCTTATTCAAAAGGGAAATGCAGATGTCAGCGACCGTCGGCGTGGGGATCATCGGATTGAGCGCCAATGGGGGATGGGCCGCCAACGCCCACCTGCCCGCGCTGCGGGCGCTGGGTTCACGATATGAGGTCAGGGGCCTTTGTGGATCCTCGCCGGAGGCAGCTCGCGCCGCAGGCGAGAAGCAC
Source organism: Candidatus Brevundimonas colombiensis (assembly GCA_029202665.1). Lineage (NCBI taxonomy): Bacteria > Pseudomonadati > Pseudomonadota > Alphaproteobacteria > Caulobacterales > Caulobacteraceae > Brevundimonas > Candidatus Brevundimonas colombiensis. The sequence goes on along the minus strand of CP119326.1, from coordinate 1,635,236 downwards.
AACGTCGCCTTTCACACTGACGACCCCCACGTCCTGGCGAACCGTCCCGATATCGACTTGATCGTGATCGCCGTCAAAGTTCCGGAACACAAATCCTTGACGGAAGCCGCGATCAGCGCGGGCAAGGCTGTCTATTGCGAGTGGCCCCTGGGGAACGGCCTGGATGAAGCGATCTATCTGGAGCGGCTGGCCGCAGACAGAGGCGTCGCGAACTTCGTCGGGCTTCAGGCGCGCTCCGCCCCGGTTCTGCGCCAGGTCCGAGATCTGATCGCCAGCGGCTATGTCGGTCGCGTTCTCTCCACAACGATTGTCGCGGACGGCGGACGACCATGGGGCGGCGTCACCTATCCTTCAGGCGTCTATCTCAACGACGTCTCGACAGGGGCGACAATGTTGACGATCCCCTTCGGACACACTGTGGATCTGGTGCAGTGGGCGTTGACCCCGTTCCAAAACGTGTCGGCCACGCTCGCCGTTCGGCGCCCGCTGGTGGAGGTCATTCCCGGGGGTGATCGTATCAAAGCCACGGCGCCCGACCAGGTCGCCGTGCATGGCGAACTGCAGGACGGCGTCGTGGCCGCATTTCATTTCCGGGGAGGCGCATCACGCGGCCCGAACTTCAACTGGCAAATCCTGGGCGACGAAGGCGAACTCTGGATATCGGGCGGCAACGGCCATCTTCAGTATGGCCAGGTCACGCTTTCAGGCGCGCGCGACGCAGCGAAAGGTCTGGCCCCGATGCCCGAACCCGACTTCATGCAGGATTTCGATGTCCCGCCGTCATCCCATGCCTTCACCGTGGCGAACGCCTATGCTGCGCTTCACAGCCAGCTGACCCGTCACATCGGAGACGTCCCGACCTTTGCCGACGCCGTGAAGACACACCAGCTCATTCAGGCCATTCAGACGTCTGCGACAGAAGGGCGCCGTATGGCTGTGGAAGACGTCCGGCTCAACATCCCCTGAACTGCGGGATGCGTCGCTCCATAATGGCCGCCACGGCTTCCGCATGGTCCTGGGTCAAGAACGCCGCGTCCTGACTACGAACTTCTTGAGCAAGGGCGTCTTCCAACGTCGCGTCTTGCGCGAAATGAACGCCTTGGCGGATGAGCGCATAGGCGCGGGTGGGACCTGTCGCGAACCGTTCCGTGGCTTCAAGGGCGCGGTCGAGCAGCGCCTCGTCGTCCACCGCGCGGTAAATCAGGCCCCAGCGTTCGGCCAAATCCGCAGGCGTCCGCTCGGCAGTCAGCAACATGGCGTTAGCGCGCGCGCGCCCGATGAGCCGGGGAAGGACCCAGGTCGCACCTCCGTCAGGCGCCAGCCCCACGTTAGCGAAAGACTGCTGGAAAAAGGCCGACCGGCCGGCAAGGACAAGATCGGCGCACAGCGCCAACGAGCAACCGATGCCTATCGCGGCGCCATTCACCGCTGCGACGACCGGAAGCTCCAAGGCGAAAATCATCTGGATCAGCGGATTGAAATGGCTCTCCAGCACGCGTGGGGTTCGGGCGCACGGATCCCTCAGATCGGCCCCCGTGCAAAAGGCACGCCCAGATGCATTGATCAGCAGAGCGCGAGACCCGTCTGCTCGCACCTGCTGCAGCAACTCCAAGAGCCGATCGACCATCTCGAGGCTGAAGGCGTTCAGCACATCGGGCCGATTCAATGTGAGGACCGCCATGTCGCCCTCGCGGCGATGGAGGATCGACGGTTCGGCGGTCACGTCAGCAGAGCGAAGCAAGGCGCAGGGGCTCCACCGAGGTCCCGAACGACCATTGAGACCTCCGCGCCGATGACTATGGTTTCCGGCGTGCAATCGACGATGCGCGTCAGAAGCGTTGGCCCCTCCTCCAGAATGACCATGGCCAGCACAAAAACGTCCGGTCCCATGCGACGCACGGCGCTGAAGGCATAGATGCGCCCTTTGCCCGATGCGGCCACGGCGTCGGCGACGTTGAGCGTTCGCGGCGCCAGGGGGCGCGGCGGGTAGAACGCCGATCCGGTCACCGTATCCCGACCGATCAACAGAGCGCCCTCCGGCGACAGCCAAGCCGGAGCATTCACGTCGATGACTTCACCCATGGCTAGATTCTTTCCAGAATGACGGTGGCCGCGCCATGCCGGGTGGGAAGGTAGCCCCCCAGACCGTTGACGAGCGCCAGACCACAGTTCGGAACCTGAACCGCCGGATGCGCCTCCCCCCGCAGTTGTCGAACGGCTTCGATCATCTTGGGCATCCCGCCTCGGAAGGCAGGGTGATTGTTGCAGAGCCCGCCGCCGTCCGTATTCACCGGCAGGGAACCGATCCCCGATATGAGCCCCCCGTCGGCCACGAAACGTCCGCCCCGCCCCTTGGGACAAAAGCCGAGGTCTTCAAGCTGCACGATCACGGTGATCGTGAAGCTGTCGTAGAGGGAAGCGTACTGGATGTCCGTCGGCTTGACCCCCGCCTCTTTAAAGGCGATCTCACCCGAGACGGCCGCCGCAGATGTGGTGATGTCGGGCGATGCCGCATCAAGATAGCTGATGGCCTCGCCGGCGCCGCGAAGCTTGACCATGGGGCGCGCCAGGCGGCGAGCGACTTCCGGGCTGACGATCACCAGCGCGCCGCCCCCATCGCTCGTGACGCAGCAGTCCAGCTTGTGCAGGGGGTCGGCGATCATCGGCGACGCCAGCACATCATCCACGGTCACGACATCCCGCAACATGGCGTGGGGGTTGTGTCGGGCGTGTTCTGACGCCGCAACCTTGACCCATGCAAGCTGCTCGCTCGTGGTGCCGAACTGGTGCATGTGACGCCCGGCTGAGAGCGCGTAGAGACCCACGGTGGCGGGATTGAAGGGTAGTTCGTAGGGCACGTCGGGCGCCGCGGGATCGCTCATGTAGGCGATTTCGCCGCCCACCGATTGCCCCATGCGCGGCATGCCGGCCATGGTGATCAGAACCACGGAGCATTTCCCCGTCGCGATGGCCTGGGCCGCATGGCCGACGGCCAGGATATAGGCCGATCCGCCGGTGTTCGTATTGTCGACGTAGCGCGGCCGGATACCCAGATACTCCGCCATCGACAAGGCGCCGAGGCCAGGCGCATCGCTGGCGCAGAAATAGCCATCCACGTCGGACAGACTGAGGCCGGCGTCGTCCAAGGCTCCCTTCGCCACCTCGGCATGCAACTGGGCGATCGTCTTGCCGATCGCCTTGCGGGTCGGGTGTTCGAATGCTCCCGCCACATAGGCGGCGCCGTTCAGACTCATCGCGGACCTCAATCGAGATAGAGAAAGATATAGCTCGCGATCAGCGCCGGTTTTTCCAAGCCCTCGATCTCGATGGCGAGTTCACAAGTGACGCGCGCACCGTTGGAAACGGCGTCACAAGCTTTCGGGCTGACCCGCGCCCGGATCCGTGCGCCAGACGGGACGGGCGCCAGGAACCTCAGCTTGTCGACGCCATAGTTCAGGACCGTACGAGCCTGAACCGAATAGAGTTCGGGGATCAGCCGTCCCAGGAGGGAGAGCAGCAGATATCCGTGAGCGATCGTCTTGCCGCCGGGCATCTCGCGCGCGGCGCGATCAGGATCGGTGTGAACCCATTGGCGGTCGCCGGTCAGGTCGGCGAAGGCGCTGATCATCTCCTGATCGACCGTCAACCATGACCCGGGACCGAAGGTTTCTCCGATGGCGTCGGCCAGTTCAGAAGCAGCGCCGAACATCCTCATTCGGGCGCGTCCCAACGACCGACGGCGCGAAGACGCTCTTCGAACCGTCCGAAGGATCCCGGCACGCTGGGAATGGGCCTCTTCAAATCGCGGATCGTGTCGATGGACTCGGCCACCATCTGCGGCGTCACCGAAGCCAACGGATCAAACTGAACGCCTTCGGTCTCGAAGTAATGGTACCGAGCGAATCCGCCCGCTGCCGCCCAGAAAATTTCGCCTGACACATTGCATTCGTCGCTGGCGAGCCAGGCGACCATGGGCGAGATAAGGGCAGGGTCCAGATAGGGGACCAGATGCGCTGGATTGACGGCCTCCGTCATACGGGTCTGCGCGCCGGGCGATACGGCGTTGATGAGCACATTGCTCTTGCGCCCCTCCAGAGCGAGACAGTTCATCAGGCCGATCATACCCATCTTGGCGGCGCCATAGGCCGACTGGCCAAAGTTGCCATTGAGGCCGGCGACCGAAGTCGTCAGGATGACCCGTCCATGCTTCTGCTCGATCAGATGCGGCCAGGCGGCATGGGTGCAATAGATCGCTCCCATGAGGTGGACGCGCAGGACCAGTTCGAAATCGGCCAGCTCCACCTTGGCGAACGACCTGTCGCGCAAAATCCCGGCGTTGTTCACCAGAATGTCCAGCCTTCCGAACGCATCGATTGCGGTGGCTATGATCCGCTGCGCAGCGACTGCGGTGTCCACGCTGTCGTAGTTGGCGACGGCCTTTCCCCCAAACGCGCGGATTTCGTCCACGACGCGATCGGCCATTGGCGCCTGGGTTTCCGGGTGCGCGCCGATGTCGTTGACCACCACTGAGACGCCATGACGGGCCAGCAGGATCGCGTGTTCGCGCCCCAGACCGCCGCCTGCCCCCGTGACGATGGCCACCCTGTTGTCATAAGTCACAGTCATGCCTCAGGCCTTATGCAAGGCGTTAAGCTCGTGTGTGTCCCAGTAATAGGGACGTGTACGGATGATCTTTCCGTCCTTGAATTCCCACAGTTCGAAGATGGTGGTGTCGAAGGTCTTGCCGGTGACCGAGGATGCGCCGCTCACGCGATACATTTTTCCGAACTGGTCGCCATTCGGATCGCCGATGGTCCATAGCGGCGTGACGCGAACCGGATTCCAAATCGTTTTGATCGTCGCGATCAAATCGCCCCAACCCTTGAGACCGCGGTAGGTCCCGCCATAGGGAAGACCCGGCGCCTCGATGATTTCGAAGTCTTCATGCAGCAGGGACTGCTGAATCTTGAGCGCGTCGTCGGCGTCCTTGGCGAAAACCGCCGCCTTTCCAAAGCGGTTCAACTTGTCCAGGTTTGTGTCGGTCACGTCAGACTCTTTCGATGTTGGGTGTCATTGTTTCTGCGCGGTCGCCGCATAGCCGGACGACAAGGCCGCCGTTCCGCCGTCGACATTCATGATCAGTCCGTTGACGGACCGCGCCCGATGGGACGCCAGGAAGACGATCGCATCCGCCTGGTCGTCCGGTTTCGCCGCGATACCAAGAGGAATACGGGCGAGGCGTTGGGCATAGGCGTCAGCGCGCCCTTCCCAGGCCGAGACGACCATGGGCGTCTCCGTCAGCCCCGGGCAAACGGCGTTGACGCGAATGCCGCAAGGTCCCCATTCGACAGCCAGCGCCTTGGTGAGGCCGACGACGCCGTGTTTGGCGGCGGTGTAGGGCGCGGACCCCGGTCCAGCTACCAAGCCGGCCAGCGAGGACACATTGACGATCGCCCCCTCGCCCTGGCGCAACATGCTGTGTCGCGCCGCTGCTTGCGACCAGAAAAAGACGCCGTCCAGGTCGACCGCGATGACCCGACGCCACGCCTCCGCCGATACGTCTGCGGCGGGTCCGTGGTAGAACACACCCGCGCTGTTCACGAGCACGTCGATCTTTCCATGACGCTCGACAACCGTCGCCACCGCCTGATCAACGGCTTCTGGATCGGTGACGTCCGCGACAGCAGCCGACGCTCGATATCCCTTCGAAACAAGATCATCGACAACGACGCCCACGGCGTCGGACGTCCGGTCGTTTACACAGACAGCGGCGCCCAGACGGGCGAAGGCAGCCGCCGCAGCCAGGCCGATGCCTGAAGCGGCCCCTGTCACCAGGACCGTCTTGTCGACGAAATAATCCGCGTCCGTCAAAGCCAAGCCACCCAGCGATCCCAACCACCCATCGGATATCGCACCCTATCGCGGACTCGCGTGCGGACTATCCCCCCGAAAGGGGACCGTCAGTGAACCAGCGGCTGTCCGGACGCCGACGACGCGAGGCAGCCGCGCACCTGGCTCCATTGACGCAGATACCAGACCAGCAACTCGCGCTGGCTGCCGATGGCGAGACGCTGATAGATTCGCTTGCGATAGGTCATGACGGTTTCCTCGCCGATCCCGAGATCGGAGGCGATCCCGGCTGTGGCGACGCCATAGAGAATTCGGGCGCAGACCTCGGCTTCCCGGCGCGGGAAACTCTCTTGCGCGGCGGCGATCGCCTCTTCGATTTCACCCAGAGACGTCAGCGAAATCGACAGATCGAACCGGGGAAAGCTGAACCGGGCGTGGCGATCGACCAGCGTCAAGAGCGTCGCCGCCGCCTTGGTCAATCCATCAAGCTCGGCGTTCGAAAACGCGCCCCGGCTATGAGATCGAAGCAGGCTTAGTCCAATGGTGGCGTGTTCGGTCTTGCCCACCATCAACACGCGCTCGCAGATTTGCTTGCTGCCGTAGATCAGGTCCCGCAGCTCGTTGTGGGGCAGGCCCTGAACATTCATCCGGTAAAGCCCCGATCCACCGTCGCTCATGGCCTTGCGGGCCTCGATCATCGTGGGGTCGCGCCGCCAGTGCTGGCCATTGAGATAGAGATTGGTCTGTCGGTGCGCCGTGTCCGTGCCGTCAAGGCTGCTCGACAACAGCTCATTGGGTCTTCCCTGATCGAACAGGAAAGCCGCAAAATGTTCAGCTCCACAGGTCTCGGACAGAAAATCCAGAAGCCGGCCGGCAAACGCCTGCTCTCCGATCGCTCCTATCACACTCATCGGCAAAACGCCCGCGATCGGCTGCGTCCCGTCCAGCGCGGTCGTAGAACAGGCCGTCAAGCTTGTTGATAACAAAGCCGTTCTCCCCAATAAATGTGACCAGCCTTCTTATGATGAGCCGGTTCAAGGTCTCCACTATATGCAAATGGCGACCATCAGCAACAATAGCGGATTTAGGAATCCGGGCCGTCCCTCGCGCAAGGGACACCCTCAGACCCTTCCTCGCCTTAGTCTCGACGCCGCCTGAACCCTCTCGGGCCATGACGGCGGGGACTGACGAATGCGCGCTGGCGCGGCGGCCAAGACTGTTCAGGCGTCCGCGAAGGTCGCCAGCGACCTATTGCGCGCTCGCATCCGCCATCGCCATGTTCATGTCGCCAAGGAAATACCCGGATCGTTGAGCGAACTCACCTGCGCGTGGCTCACGGATGTTCTGTGCCGCGACAGCCCCGGAGCGCGAGTCCTCTCGTTCCGTTTCGGCGCGGGAAGCCGAGGGACGCACGAGCGACGCGCGTTGATCCTAAGCTATAACGAACTGGGTGAGCGAGATCCCGCATTGCCGGGTTCTGTGTTCACCAAGACCCTGCCGACATTCCTCACGCGGATGCTGGTCGGCTTCATGGGCCATGCCCGTTACGAGATGCTGTTCTACACCCGCATCAGGCCGCACCTCTCCATCGATACGCCGCATTGCTACTATTCGGCCTCCGATCGCGAGACCTTCGCGGCCATCCACGTCATCGAGGACGTCGCTGCCTCAGGCCGTACGGAGTTTTGCGACGAGCGCACCCTGATCGATCTGGGTTCCGCCGAAAGCATGGTGAATCTGTTGGCGGACTACCACGGTCCGCTTCTGGGCGACGCGCGTCTGGATCAGGATTGGCGCTGGCTGCTCGGTTATGACGACTGGTTCCGAGCCGGTATCGAGAAGGTGCAGCTCGACCACAACAGCCGGCGTGCGATCGCCAAGGCCGCGCACGTCATACCACCCCGCCTGCTGGACCGCCGAAATGAAATCTGGCCTGCGACGCTGAAGGGACTTTCGCTCCACGCTCGCGGCGCAGCCAAGAGAACGGTCCTTCATTCCGACGTGCACATCGGCAACTGGTATCGGCGCCCGGAAGGCCCGATGGGTCTTCTGGACTGGCAATGCATTTCACAGGGTCATTGGGCGCGCGATCTAAGCTACGCCCTGTCCAGCGCTCTGAAGATCGAGGATCGACGCGCCTGGGACCGCGCGCTGATCGCCCGCTATGTCGCGCGCATGAACGACAAGTGGAATGCGGGCATCGATCCGACGGATGCCGTCCTCCGCTATCAGCAACAGCTTTTCCACGCCTTGGCCATGTGGACGCAGACCCTCTGTCATCCTCTGTTTCAACCTAATTCTCAGCGCGACGAGATGACGTACGAGTTGATCAGGCGGATCACCACCGCCATCGACGATCACGACAGCCTCGACAGCTTCAGCGCGCCTGGAACCGTCGCGGGATATTCGTCATGATCGTGGACCTGACCGGCCGGACCGCCATCGTCACCGGCGGATCGCGCGGCATCGGCAAGGCGATCGCGACCGCGCTCGCGAAGGCGGGCGCGTGCGTCACCATCGTTTCGCGCAAGGCCGAGGTCTGCGCGCAGGCGGCCGCCGATATAGGCCACGGTTGCGCCTGGATCGCCGCCAACGTCGGAGACGAACAGGCGGCGGCGGATGTGGCGCGCAAGATCGTTGCAGCCCAAGGCCGCATCGACATTCTGGTGAACAACGCCGCCACCAACCCCTATGTCGGACTGACCGTCGATGTCGATCTGGCCAGGTGGAACAAGACCCTCCAAGTCAACCTCACCGCCCCATTGCTATGGACGCAAGCCGTATGGCGCGCCGCGATGCGCGACGGAGAAGGCGGTTGCGCGATCCTGAACGTGGCGTCGGTCGGAGGACTTTGGACCAGCGTCGATCATGGCGTCTATGACGTCAGCAAGGCGGCGCTGATGCATCTTACCCGCCAGCATGCCGCCGAACTTGGCCCGAAAGCTCGCGTCAACGCCATAGCGCCGGGCCTGACCAAGACCGATTTCAACGCCGTGATGTTTACCGACGATCCAGAAGGCCAGCGATACGCCCAGGACTATCCGATGCAGCGCTTGGGCGATCTGCAAGACATGGCTTCGGCCGCAACCTTCCTCTGTTCGGATCACGCCGGATGGATCACGGGCCAGACGCTCGTGATCGACGGCGGCGGACAAACCGGCTTCGCCCGCGTGGGCTGATCAACCCCCACCTCTTTCAAGGACACAGACCAGTGAACCATGTCATCGTGATCGGACGAAACGGCGAGGCATCGCGAATTTCCGCCGAGCCAGGGCTTTCCCTGATGGAGGTCATTCGCGACAGCGGCTCTGACGAACTCCTGGCGATTTGCGGCGGCGCCTGCGCCTGCGCGACCTGCCACGTCTATGTCGATGAGCGCTGGTACGAAGCGGTCGGCGCCCCCGGCGAAGATGAAGACGAACTGCTTGAAGCGTCCGACGTTCGAAAGACGACCTCGCGCCTGTCATGCCAGATCGGCTTCAATCCCGACTTGGACGGCCTGCAGGTCGAGGTCGCACCCGAAGGAGAATAACCGAGCCGCTTTGGCCTGGTGGATCCCGGTCTTGAGGTGGGCCTCGACCTTGTCCTTCGTGTCGAGGGGTCGCGCAAAATGGGATTGAGCGATGGCTCGAGCAGTAGCCTGGGTGGGTTGAGCCGACGTGACAGTTCTGGCCTAAGAGACGTCAGCTTCAGGCGTGGATGGTCAGGGGTGAGGACGCGGCAGCCTCGGGGTCGAAGCCGATGATCGATTTGACTTCCACGAAAGCCTCCAGGCCGTAAGGTCCATATTCTCGACCGTTGCCCGAATGCTTGACCCCGCCGAATGGCGCGGCGAGGTCGGGAGCCGCACTGTTCACGATCACCTGACCGGCGACCAGTCGGTCAGCGACCGAGATCGCCTCTTCCAGATCTCCGGCCTCGACATAGGCCGCGAGCCCGTAGTCTGTGTCGTTCGCCAGAGCGATGGCCTCGTCGACATCGTCATAAGCCTGAAGCACCAGCACGGGACCGAAGATTTCTTCTCGAACGATCGTCATATCCGGCGTCGTGTCGGCGAACACCGTCGGCTGGACATAGAATCCGGTCTCCAAGCCATCGGGTCGGCCAGGACCGCCGATCAGGGCGGTCGCGCCTTCGGCCACGCCCTTCTCGATCAGGGCTTGAATGCGCGAAAACTGCGAAGCGTTGACGACGGGTCCAATATAGCCCTTTCCGCCAGGCGCGCTCGGCTGAATCGCCTCGGCGACCTCGGCGACCGCTTCCCTCACAAGATCCATCTGAGCCTTGGGCACGAGCATCCGCGACGGCAATGAGCACCCCTGCCCACCGTTGATCATCAGCATCTTCACGCCACGCGTCACCGCCGCCTTGATATCTGCGCTGGGCAGGATGACGTTGGCGCTCTTGCCGCCCAGTTCCTGATGGACCCGCTTAATGGTCGGCGCGGCGGCTTGCGCGACCGCGACGCCGGCTCGGGTGGATCCGGTAATGCTGACCATGTCGACATCAGGATGGCTGGAGATCGCCGTACCGACAGTCTCTCCGTCACCGAACACCAGGTTGAACACCCCTTCAGGCGCGCCGGCCTCGTGCAAGATCTCAGCGAACAGGCGCGCAGAGATGGGCGAAAACTCCGAGGGCTTCAGCACCATGGTGCAGCCCACCGCCAAGGCTGGAGCCACCTTGCAAGTGATCGTTGAAACCGGGAAGTTCCAAGGCGTGATCAGGGCGCAGACACCGATCGGGACCATCCGAACCATCGTGGAGCCCATTGGACGGTTGAACTCGAAAGTGCGCGCATGCTCTGCCGCTATGCGCACATGCGCGATGGCCAGGGGGATTTGCGCGCTTTCGGCAAGCCAGGCCGGGCAACCCATTTCCTCGGACACAGCGCGCGCCAACGCCTCGGCGCGCGCCTCCATGCACTGCGCAATGCGGTCGAGCAGGGCGGCCCGGTCCTGGACAGTCCAGCGCGAATAGGTCGGCAGCGCTCGACGCGCAGCGGCGACGGCCGCATCAGCATCAAGGGCGTCCCCCATCCAGACCTCGCCGATCTTGCTCTCAATGGCCGGGTTGATGAGATCGTGGCGACGTGCGCCCCGCGACTTCACCCAGGCGCCGTCGATGTAGTTCTCGTCAAACTTAAGCATAGGCTTTCTCTCTGACTTGGTTGGTCGGTCGCACCTCGGCTGGGGGCAGGACCTTTCCTCGAATGAGATCTGCGGCTCTCTCGCCGATCATGATGGAGGCGGGGTTGGTGTTGCACGAGACGACCACCGGCATGACCGACGCATCGACGACGCGAAGCCCGTCGACCCCGCGGACCCGCAGGTTCTCGTCAACGACGGACAGGTCGTCCTGCCCCATCCGGGCCGTAGCCTCCGCCGATAATGCAGACCTTGCGATCCGGCGATAGCCGCTCAACCAGATCGTCCGCGTCGGCCAGGTCCCTGAGATAGACCACCCCGTCCAAATCCGCGCCAGGCAGGGGCAATCGTCGTGCGCGACCACCCGCCGCCCAGACCAGGTCGCCGTAGCCTACGATTTCGCCATTCCCGAGGGTTGCCGAGCGGGTTTGCGGATCGACGGCCACGACAGGCTGACCGAGACGCAACACGGCGGAAGCGGCGCCCCAGTAGGCCGGCTCACGCAGGGCCAAACCCGCGCGATCCAAGTCGCCCTTGAGATAGGCCTTGGACAAGGGCGGGCGTTCGTAGGGTTGATGCGGCTCGTCGCCGATCAGCATGACCGAGCCCGCGTAGTTGTTCTGCGCCAGCGAAAAGACCAACTGCGCCCCGGCATGACCGGCGCCGACAATAACAATGTCCGCGTAGGTCGAAGATTCTGATCGCGGCCCTCTCGTCATGAGTTGGCGGCCGCCCGGACGGTCAAACCATTCAAAGCCGGCGACAAGGTCAGCTGACAGCAGAGACGGCTGTTCGGCTGCAGATCCTCGACGACCTCGAGCATATCGTGCTCGTCGGCGCCGGCCGGCCCGACAGCCTCCATCCACTCCCGCTCGACGTGCACATGACACGTGCCGCAGCTGAGATCACCGCCGCACTCTCCTACGATGCCCGCCACGTCATTATTGACGGCGAGGGACATCAGATCTTGTCCATCGCGCCCCTCCAGAGTTCGGGTTTCTCCGTTGGCGTCGATAATATGTACTTGAACCATCTCTAGACTTTCAGGCCGCCGCCTTGCTCGTGGTGCGAACTTCGGCGGGGTTTCTGGGGGTAAATCTGACCGGGAGGCGTTTCAGCCCCGCGGTGTTCGTCGAGGCTACCCATTCGGCCTCGCCGGCTGCGTGGATGTCCGGGAAGGCGCCGAAGATTCTATCGAGCAGAATCTGGATTTCGAGACGCGCCACGTTGCGGCCCAGGCACAGATGTTCGCCATCGCCGAAGCCCAGATGCCGATTTGGGGTGCGGTGGATGTCGAACACCTGGCCGTCGGGGAAGACGTCCTCGTCGCGGTTGGCTGAAACGACCCAGCCGACCACCCAGTCGCCCTTCTTGATCGACTTGTCTCCGATCTGACAGTCCGCCATCGCCATGCGCAGCCGATTTTTCGACGGGGTGACCCAGCGAATGATTTCTTCGGTGGCGCTCTTCGCGACGGCGGCGTTACCCGGGATCAGTCGGGACTGTTCCGGGCGGGCCATCAGTTCCATCATCCCGATAGCGACGGCGTTCCGGGTGGTTTCGAGCCCCCCCGCCACCACCGAGAAGGACATCCAGGCGGCGTCACGCGGGTCCAGAAGCTTGCCGTCGACTTCGATATTGGCGATCAGCGAGGCGAAGTCCTCGGTCTTCTTGCCACGACGCGAGCTCGTATGGGCGGCAAGATAATCGTAGAGTTGCGCGAAGGCGGACACTTCCACTGCGCTGGCGTCCTTGCCCGCGTTATGCTCGGGATCCTGGGCGTGCAGCATGGTGACAGTGATGTCCCGCAGATGCCGCCAATCCGATTTGGGAATGCCCATCAGCGACAGGAACAGGTTCACCGGCAACTGGGCGGCAATATCCTCGACCAGCTCCGCCTCGCCCTTTTCAGCGATATTGGCGAGGATGTCGTCGACGATCTCTTCGCACTGCTGATCCCACTTAGAGACCCACGGCACGCTGAAGTACTTGTTGAACGGGCGTCGCTTTTGCATGTGGATCGGTGGGTCCTGCGCCACGAGCTGGACGTCAAATCCCATGGCGTAGCGTTCTTCCGCCGTCAGCTCGCGGCCGGAGGGCGGCAGGTGCGGCCCCAACTGGTTGCTGAACAGCTCGGGCTCTTCAAGCAGGCGCAGGCAGTCCGCATATTTGGTCACCGACCAGAAGGGGCGACCATAGTTCGCGCTGTCGGTCCACCGGACGGGCTCGGCGGCCCGTAGGTGGGTGAACAGGTCATGGTAGCCCGGCCCGGCGAAGAAGGCCGCGTTCGTCAGCTTGTTATCGATGTCAGTCCAGATCATGCGTCGGCCTTGTTGGTGTCGCCCGGACCTTCGGCCTGGACGAGCGAGGGGTTGTGCCCGGCGCGCCAGTCCTCGAGGCGGCGGGAAAGCGTATCGACGGGTGCGGGATGGGTGAGACAGTAGGGACGGTTCTGCTCGATCGCCTCGATCACCATCGCCCCTACGCTCTCGGCCGCGACCGGCGCATTGTGCGCGCGCGGAGGCAAGGTGAAGGGATAGGGCGTCACGCCTCGCGCGTCGGATCGGTCGGCGGCGTCCCGGAGCCGTTCGCTGGTCCCGATACGTGTGGGCACATAGCCAGGATACAGGATGGTGACGCCGATATCCTGAGCGTGGTCTTTCAACTCAGCGCGGAGCGCGTCCGAGAAGGCGTCGACCGCGCCTTTCGACGCTCCGTACATCGCATGACCCGGCACCTCTTCCAGCGTCACCATCGACGAGGTGTTGACGATGTGCCGGTGGCCCGTCTGGGTCATCATGCGAGGCAGGAACGCCAGCACGCCGTGCACGACGCCGAAATAGTTGATCTCCATCATCCAGCGATAATCACGGATGTCGGCTTCCCAGATCGCCCGGAAAGGCCGCATCGTGACGCCGGCGTTGTTGCAGAGAATATCGACGCGGCCAAACTCCGCGAAGATCGGCTTCACCGTCAACTACGCCCCGGACGAGCAGAACCTGTTCACGAACTACTATGAGGGCCGTGTTTACGGCATCGGGCTGCTGCCCAACCGTCCCTTCGACATGGCGTCCGTGGTTGCGAGCTATAACGGCCTGGGTCGCCCCGGTCTGGACGCCATCGCCCCGACCGGAGAGAGCGACGACCATACGGTGTCGGTGATCGGCAGCTACGCCTACCGTCTCAAGCCCGGTGTCTTCCTGCAACCCGGCGCCGGCGTGGTCTTCAATCCGTCCTTCTACCCCAAACGGGACACCGCCCTGAACCTCTACCTGGGCGTCACCTTCATTCTGTAGCGTTTTTGCGCCTGCCCACGCGACAGGACTGAACCGCGCCGGTTTTCCCGGAGGCTCCAACTCCTGAGTAGGAGTGAGCCCGATGGGCAAGACGACCAACTAGTTTTCATCTGACGTCCGCGATCGTGCGGTGCGGATGATGCTGGCTCATGGCGAGGAGCATCCGTCGCGCTGGGCGGCGGTTGTTCCGGTGGCGAACTTGCCTCTGTCGTCGTTCACAACGGACAGCGTGCGCGACGGGATCGGGCAATAATTAGACAAGATCGGGCTAAAAGACCCCTGCGGGGCTTGCCAGATCATCTCCTGACAATCTGCTGCAGGAGAATGGCCCGATGGTTCGGGGTCCTGCAACCGGTTCAACGATCTTGAACGCTAGTCAGGAGGAACCATCGTGAAAGCATCCATCTGCAAGGGGCCGGGCCAGGGCTTCACCGTCGTGGAGATCGAGATCGATCAACCCAAGGGTCGAGAGGTTCTGGTCGAGGTCAGGGCGTCGGGGCTCTGCCATACCGACCTCACCATGTCAGAGTCGGATTTTGGCCTGCCTCTGCCGGCCGTCCTCGGTCACGAGGTGGCGGGCGTCGTGCTTCAGGTGGGGCCGCAGGTGACGGACATCGCCGTCGGCGATCATGTCGTGGCCTGCCTGATCCAGTTCTGCGGCAGGTGCATCGCCTGTCTTGGCGGCCGGACGTTCGAATGCACCAATCCAGACGCCACATTGCGCGCGCCTGACGCATCGCCGCGGCTTTCCGGCCCTGATGGACCTGTCTACCAGTTCGTCGGCATCGGCGGTTTCGCGGAACAGGTCCTGGTGCATGAAAACCAGCTCGCCGTCGTCAACAAGACCATTCCATTTCCTCAAGCGGCTGTGCTGGGTTGCGGCACAGTCACGGGCGCGGGCGCCGTCATCAACAGCGCGCAGGTCAGACCTCGGGATAGCGTCGCCGTATTCGGAACAGGCGGCGTCGGTCTGAACGCCATCAACGCCGCCCGGCTGTCGGGGGCGTCCATCATCGTCGCCGTCGATCTCGTCGACGCCAAGCTGGAGCGCGCCCAGCGCTTCGGCGCAACCCACGTCGTCAACCCAGGCAAGACCGATCCTATAGAAGCGATCCGCGCGATCACCGGGACGGGCGTCGATTATGCGTTCGAGGTGATCGGCCTTCCGGCAACGCAACAGCAGGCCGTCGAAGCCACGCGCCCGGGCGGCACGACCATGCTGGTGGGCATGGGGAAGCCTGGCTCTGCGATCACCTTGCCGACCTCGATGGAGATGCTGCTCGGGCACAAAACGATCAAGCCGGTGTCGATGGGCTCGACCCACCTCAAGCGCGACATTCCCTATTACGCGGACATGTATGTCGACGGGCGGCTTCTGCTCGATGAAATCGTCACCCAGGAAATCGCGCTAGACGAGATCGACGCCGCCTACGAGCAGCTCAAGCATGGCGAGGGCATTCGCTCCGTCATCACCCGCTTCTGAGACCCGGCGACGATCAAAGATCCGAGCGTACAGCGCGCTTCAACATAGAGGGCGGCTCAGACCGCCGCCCCGCCAAATCAACCCGTTACGCCACGCCAACCAAGGCAATACCAGGGAAGACATCAGATATGGACGACCATCAATCAAAACGGGCGACCCCATCGACGTCCGGGACATCGACCGACGCCTACCGCACGTTCAACCCGGCCACCGGTGAACTGGTAAAGGTCTTTCCAACGCTCGCGGACGCCGAGGCGGATGCGCTGCTTTCGCGCGCCGACGAGGCGTTTTCATCCTGGCGCTCACAGCCGGTGGCGCGTCGTGTCGAACTCTTCCTCACCCTTGCCGACCTTCTGGACGCCAATCTCGACCGGATCGCCCGCCAGGTGACGATCGACATGGGTAAACCGCTGGCGCAGTCCAAGATGGAAGCTCAACTCGGCCCGGTGATCCTGCGATACTACGCCGAACACGCCGAGAAGTTGCTGGCGGGCACGGACGTCGCCCTGGCTGGATTTTCCCGGGTCTATACACTTCGGGAGCCGATCGGTGTCGTTGTCGCCATCGAGCCCTGGAATGGTCCGGTCTATCAGGCGGTTCGCGCCATCGCGCCAAACCTGATGGTGGGCAACACCGTGATCCTGAAACCGGCCGAGATCGTCGCGGGAACCACGCTGATCCTGGACGAACTGTTTGCCGAAGCCGGCTTCCCGCCGTCCGTCTACCAGACGGCGCTCGCCTCTCGCGAGCAGATATCAAGATTTATCGCCGATCCGCGCGTACGGGCCGTCACGCTCACCGGATCCGATCGCGCCGGTGCGTTGATCGGCGAACAGGCCGGTCGCAATATCAAGCCGGTGGTGCTTGAACTCGGCGGATCGGACGCCTTCATCGTCCTTGATTCCGCCGATATCGCCGCGGCGTCGCAGATGGGAGCAGTCTGCCGCCTTGCCTTGGGAGGCCAAATCTGCGTTTCGCCGAAACGCGTGATCGTCACCGAGAAGGTCGCCGACGAATTCATCCGGCAATATACTGAGGTCTTCGCCAGCCAGAAAGTCGGCGATCCGTTCGATCCCGCGACGACGCTTGGGCCGTTGTCAAGCATCGAGGCCGCCGATGCTCTTCAGACACAGTATCAGGATGCGCTCGACAAGGGCGCGACAGTGCTGCTGCCGGGCGGGCGGGCGGAAGGCGCAGGCGCCTTTTTCAAGCCTGCCGTGCTGACCGGGATCACGCCCGACATGCGTCTCTATCACGAGGAAGCCTTCGGCCCCCTGGGCCTCATATTCCGGGCGCCGGACGCGGACGCGGCCATCGCGCTCGCCAACGACACCAAGTACGGTCTCGGCGGCACAGTCTATGGACAGGATCTCGATGAGGCTCGCCGTGTTGCGCAGGCGCTCGACACCGGCATGGTCGGCATCAACCAATATCTGGGCGCGCCGATCGAGATTCCGTTCGGTGGAACCAAGTCATCCGGCGTCGGTCGGGAACTCGGGTTGAGCGGTATGGACGCCTTCTCCAACATCAAGACATACGCAGTCGCCTGAGCTTGCCGCTCCTGGGTCGGGACGATCTCACGGCCCAGGGGCGTTCGCAGGTTCTCGGTCCGCTCGCAACCGGATCAGGCAATTGTTGTCATCCTCTACAATCGACCGGCGGGCTTACTATTTCTCTGTGCGACCACGAGGAGGTTCCAACGATATGGGCGTTGGGCTCATAGAGACTTGAGCGAGAAAATGTCGAACCGAACACGGGACAGGGATGCCAACGAGGCTTTGCTAGAGGCCATTCGTGAACGGATGGCCCAGGTCATAACCCGTCATCTGGGACAGAGGCCGTCAAGCGACACCTGCATATCCGGGCTATCCCTACATCGGCAAACATCCCCGTTCGGACCCAAGTCATATTTCTTCGAGCCGTCATTCACGTTCACGGTCCGGGGGATGAAACGCGTTGTCCTGGGCGACGAGACTTACGCCTATGATCAGTCCCATTTTCTGCTGACGGCGGTCAACCTGCCCACGGTGATGCAGGTTTTACAGGCATCGGACGAACATCCCTACATGTGCGTCATGCAGAAGATCGATCTGGAACTCGCCCGCTCTCTGATGACGGAGATGGATGCGCAGAGGGGGGAAACCTCAGCCGACGATGCCGGGCTGGTGCTCGGCCCAGTGACCATGCCGCTCGCTGCGGCGACAATGAATCTGCTCGATCTGATCGAGACGCCGCAGGATGCGCCTTTTCTGGCTGAATCCACCCAACGGGAAATCTTGTTTCGGCTGCTGACGAGCCCTGTAGGCGGCCGCCTACGTCAGGCGGTTCAGGTCGGAACGCGAACCAACGGCATATCAAAGGCGATCCGGTGGATTCGCGATCATTTCGCCGAGCCTTTGCGCGTTCAAGACCTGGCGGGAATCGCGAGCATGGGCGAGTCGACATTTCACCATCATTTCCGCGCGCTCACCACCATGAGCCCGCTTCAGTATCAGAAGCAGTTGCGCTTGCACGAGGCGCGCCGGCTCATGATCAATGACAAGATGGACGCGAGCCTTGCCGCCCATCGCGTCGGTTACGAGAGCGCGACCCAGTTCAATCGCGAATATCGTCGTCTCTTCGGCGCCCCACCCAAACGCGATATCCGATCCATTACCTTCTCTGATCGAGCGTTTTTCGACGAGGGGTTTCCGGTGATCGGGCAACCTCAATCGGGGCCGGCAACGCTGCAATGAGCGCCATAGGATGGCTGCGGCCTGTTACGCGCATGGCACCCTCCACAAATCGCGCCCGGTCGTCTGGCCTTCCTCTCAGCCGTCAAGCAGCGGACCAAGAGCGTGACGGACGCGCTGCAATCGCTGTTCTTGTCGAGACCGTGCAGGTCTCAGGCCGTGCACTGCGGCGGCATGTGAGAGGACCATCTTGATCGCGCCAATGTCGACGCCCAGCGTCATCGGGCCGGCGCCTTCGGCTGCGCGCTCCCGTCCGAAGTCGATGAACAACTGCCTATCTTGGCCACCCTCGAAAGAATCTCCCGCTGACCCCAAGCCCTGCGATGCGTGCGCCAATCGGTTCAGCTGGGTCTTCCTGACCTTGTCCGTTTTTGCCGTCTCCCGTCACAAATCGTCTGGAGCGCCGTCGACATAGCCTTCGAACGCATAGTCGTTGAGAAACTGCCGTCGCCACAGGAACGTCCGATCGACCTCGCTCAACTCCGCTTCGTCACAAACCTCGACCCACCCGGCCCGAATGCTCGCGATCTGGCTCGCAATCACATCGCGTGCGTCCGCATCACTCAGCAGGAAAGACGAAGCCGAGAGTCGGCAATTCTGCAGCAGGCTACGGCGATCCTCACCATGAACCGCCATCGCCTGGTTCGTCTCGCGTCCGGTTCGGGCCTGCGGGCAGATGTCGTAGGCGGGGGTGAGCGTCAGATTCGCGCCATCCCAGAAGGCGGCATGGTTGCGGGCATGATCGTCGCTGTTGCCGGTCAGCACATTGAACACCATGCGCGCGAATAGTTCGCGCAGCGTCGGTTGCGCATCTGTGAAGCGCGCGCGCACGATCTGGGCCAGGTCGATATAGCTGGCATAACGCGCCTGCATCTCGCTGAGGCCGAGCATCGTCAGGGCGGAGACCATACCGCGGCGTCGCCAGGCGCCATCCCGATATTCGCGATCGAAGCGCTGCACGAGCAAGACATCCTTTCCGTTCGCTCTGGCCAGTCGCACCGGCGCGACCTGCAATCCCGCCAACAGGGCCAGACGCATGGCGACATATTCGGCCTTCACGACCGCATAGGTGTCGTTGGTCGCCGAGAACTTGGCGATGAACTTGGTGTCGCCATCCTGGATCAATGCCTTGGGCCGTGCGCCGCCGATCGAACTGCCGTGGAACAGCGCCTTGTCGAGTGCGGGTGGAACGGGCTCACCCCGTTCGACCCGCTCGGCGGCCTCAAGTAGCTCCTCAAGCGTTGCATTCTCCTGCTCGCGCGCGACATAGCACTCCGCCGACGCCTGAAAATCGAGTGCGCCGATCCGGTCGGAACCGGAGTTGAGCATGAAGGTCAGTTCGTCGAACTCGACGTTCTGCGCCGCCGCGCCGCCAAGCCCGGTCAAACGATTGATGATTACGCGCCGTCCCCAGGCATCGGGCGCCCCGTCGCGCAGGCAACTGGCCATGTCGAGCGGCGGCGTGGGCGTCATCGCACCCCGCCCAAGGGGAAGCTCGGGCAGATAAATCGGGACCGCATCGGCCCGCTTCAGGTAGGAACGGCCATAGTTGAAGACGTACAGGCTGCCTTCCGGCGCGATCCGGCCGGCCACGACCGGCTTGACCGCGCCGGGCAACCATATCCACACATAGGCTTCATCCGCCGGGCGGCCTTGTCCGGCGGGCTTCGGTTCAGAAGTCATCCTTCACCTCCGAACGGCGCTGGCGAACGGCCTGGGGCAACAAAGCCAACTTATCCTCTATCCGCTCGATCTGGGAGGTGAGCCGAGACGGCTCGGATACGAACAGCGGCACGCCCACGAGCGTGGCGGCCTCGAACACCAGACCGATCTCCACCTTCTCATGACCCTTTTCGATCAGTTGCAGGGTGCTGCGCGCGATCCCGATGCGCCCCGCCAGATCGGCCTCGGACATCTTGCGCTGTTTACGGGCAAGACGGATTTGCCCTCCCATCAGAATGAGTGCCTCCTGGGTTGTGCGCGAATAGGTGCGAATATGAGTTCCCATGCTAAAGTCGCCTGTTCTAGCGGTCACAAAGCTATTTTATGACCGCAATATCGGTCATCTAACATTTCCGAACCCAACAATCAATAAATTGACCGGCAGGACAGGCATAGAAGGCCTTAATGACTGCTATAACGGTCAAAATAATTGTTTGCTTTCAGCTATCGAGGGCAGTCAGCCCGTCGCGGAGAAAAGCCAGGCAAGTTCGTGATCGGTGAGACGAAGACCAACGCGGTTCTCAACCGGATCGCGGAAACCCAGGCAGAGATCATTCAAACCGCCCGAGATGACCGGAACGTCCCAGGGCTGACCGACGCAGACTGCAGCGACATGAATGCGACCACGGTCCAGAACCTTCATTGCAGTTCTGAAGCCAAAACCTTCCTTACCGCCCAACACAGCGGTCGCCGGCACGCGCACATCGTCCGGGAAGACATCGGCCGACAAAGCGCCCCCCCTGCCACATCTTCCGATCCTTTGCACCGATGCGCACGCCGGGGTCCCAGCCGGAACAAGGAACGGCGTCACGTGAGCATTGCCGGGCAGACGATCCGCAGCCGTTCGCGCCATTACGGTGATCAAACCAGTCATCGGGGCATTCGTAATGTAACGTTTGGCGCCGTTAAGAACATCGTCTTCACCGTCCCGAACGGCCGTGGACATGAGAGCAGCGGCATCCGAACCTGAGTCTGGCTCGGTTAAGGCGAAACTGGCGGTGATCTCCCCCGAAGCGATACGCGACAGCGATCAGACGCCTTTGCGCAGATTCACCGTCATCGGCGGGGGTGCAGGCGATCGGGTCAGAAGCATGTCGAGCGCTGCCCGCGCCATGGCGGCCAGGGGGGCCACGCCACGGGTCACGCCGGGGGCCAGCAGGCGAAGGCTGCTTGTGTCTTCCAGACAGATCAATGGCGGGGGCGCCTCTTCTTCCCCCTCCCACGCCGACAGGAACCCATGGGCGAAGGTGGCGGATTCGCAAAGGAACACGGTTTGCCCATAGTCCGTCCGACGGACCGCTTCCCCATAGGCCCGCCCGGTGTCGAAACCGCCGTCGCCAACCGCCTCAAGCGTGAACGACAGGCCGACTGAAGCCATGGCGGCCCCAAGCGCCTGCCCTCGCAACCGGCCCAGCCAGCCCTGGCTGTCGGATTGAGCAAAGACCAGTGCGTCATGCCCTGCCGTCTTCGCCACCTCGACCATAAGCCCCTGGTGATCCACGGCGATCAGACCGGCCGGATTGGCCGGGTCTGCGTCGATGCGGGCGTAGGGGACCTGTCGGCGCTCCAGCATGGCCAGGACTTCCGGATCATCGGCCGTTCGGTTCCAGAGGATTACGGCCTCTGGTCGCACGCGATCCAGGACGCCTTCGATCAGCGGCGTCGGCGCGGCTCCGCCCGGCGCACGCTCAACGATCAGATGATAGCCCAGTTCGCGGCAACGCAGCAGCGCGTGACGCTGGAATTCGCCCGAAGCATCCGGCGTCTCGGGGACGATCACCATGACGACGATGAAGGAGCGGTCGCTGGAGAGCCCCCGGGCGAATGCGTTTTGCTGGAAGCCCAGGGCGACCACCGCCTCCTTCACACGCTTGGCCGCCTCAGCGCTGACATATGGCTGGTTGTTCAGCGCACGCGAAGCCACCATGACGGAGACCCCCGCATGTGCCGCAACATCCTTGATCGTCGGGCGCCTCAACTCGGCGTTGCTCCAGGTTGGTGTGGGGTCGGGCACGCCCTGAGGACGACAGATTGATTGCGACGTCAATGATTCACGGCCGAAGACGCGCCGCCCGCACCCGCGCCGAACCTTCCAGGACGGGGGTCGCGGCATCCTCGCCGACAAAGACGCGATAGACGCCGCCGGCCAAGGCCCAGCCATGTCGCCCTTCGTCCCAATCGGCGAGCAGTCGACGATCCGCGGTGACGGAGACGCTGCGGCTCTGACCCGGCTCAAGCGTCACCGCCTCGAAGCCGATCAGGCGCTGTTGCGACCGAACAGGCGAATCCGACAGATAGACCTGCGGCACGTCCGTCCCCGCGCGTGAGCCGGTGTTGGTGATCTTGAAGCGAACGGTCACGGTCTGGCCGCCCTCGACCTTCAGGTCGCTGTAGGCGAAGTCGGTGTAGGACAGGCCGAAGCCGAAGGGGAACAGCGGCCGCTGGTTCCGGGCCTTGAACCAACGATAGCCGATATCCGAGCCTTCGATGTTGTAATCGATCGGGAAGCTCGCCTGCGTTTGACCCATTGCGACCATGCCCACAGGCTTCAGATCGATGCCGGGCAGGACGGGACGGGGCAACTGCTCCGTGGCGGCGGGGAAGGTGACCGGCAGGTGGCCGGATGGATTCACATCACCAAACAGAATGTCGGCGATGGCCTCGCCGCCCTTTGCACCCGAATACCACGCCTCCAGCACGGCCGGCACGTGGTTCAGCCACGGCATGGCGACCGGGCCGCCCGTCTGCAGGACCACGATGGTGTTGGGGTTGGCGGCCGCCACGGCCTCGATCAGGGCGTCCTGACCGTTCGGCAGCGACAGGTCGGGAACATCCACCGCCTCCGTGGTCCACTGACCGACGAAGGCGATGACCACATCGGCCTCCTTGGCCAAATGCACGGCTTCGGCCGGATAACGGCCCGTCGCGAACCGCACCGTGGCGTTGGGCGCTTCCGCCTTGATCGCCGCCAGGGGCGAAGACGCATGATAGAGGGCGTTGCTGAAGGGCCCCAGGGCGTTCTCACCGCCGATGCGGACCGTCGCGGCCGGACCGCCGGGACCGGCGACTTGAGAAGATCCGCCGCCTGACAGGACGCCCACGTCCGCTTGGTCGCCGATCACCAGGATATTGCGCGCCGTCCGGGCCAATGGAAGCGCGCGCCCCTCGTTGCGAAGCAGAACAATGCCCCGCTCGGCCACACGGCGGGCGACCTGGGCGTTCTGGTCGAAATCGATGGCGCCGCCCGGCGTGACGGGATTGTCGAGCAGGCCGGTCGCGGCCATGGTTCGGACGATCCGTCGCGCCGCGTCATCGACCCGCGCCGCATAACCGGCTTCACCGGCCGACAGCGAATTCAGCAGCAGGCTTCCGAAGAAGGGCGCGCGATCCAACTGTTCGCCCGACTGCTGGTCGAGGCCATGCAGCAATGCGGCGGTCGAGTGGACGGCCCCCCAGTCCGACATCACCCAGCCCTTGTAGCCCCAGTCGCGCTTCAGCACGTCGTTCAGCAGGGTCGGGTTTTCGCAGGCATAGACATCATTGACCCGATTGTAGGCGCACATCACCGAACCCGGCTGTCCGCGCTCGATGGCGATCTGGAAGGCCAAAAGGTCGCTTTCCCGACCGGCCGCCTCACCAATGTTGGTGCTGTGGAAATTACGGCCGTTCTCGTTTCCGTTGAAGGCGAAATGCTTGATCGTGGAGATGATGTGGTTGCTTTGAACGCCACGGATGGATTCACCCGCCAGAATTCCCGCCAGCAGAGGATCCTCGCCCAGGTACTCGAAATTCCGGCCATTGCGCGGATCGCGTGTCAGATTGACGCCGCCCGCCAGCAGGACATTGAAACCCTTGGCTCGGGCTTCACTGCCGATCATGACGCCGCCTTCGTAGGCCAAGGCGGGGTCCCAGGTCGCCGCCAACGCGACGCCCGAGGGCAGCGCAGTCGCCCCATCCCCTCTCAAACCCGCCACCCAGGACACGCCCAGGCTGGCGTCGGTTTCCTTCAGCGCGGGCACGCCCAGCCGCTCGACGCCAGTGATATAGCCCGCCCCGAAGATCGCGCCCGTCGGTATCGGGGCATCACCAAAGAACGGTAACGGCATTGTCCCGTGCAGCAGCGACACACGCTCTTGCACTGTCATCCTGCCGACCAGTTCGGCCGCGCGTGCGTCAGGATCGGCGGAAACCGAGGGGGTGGCCGCCGCCAGGACGCCGACCAAAGCAGTGGACGCGAAAAGGGTCTTCAACATCGGTCGGTTCCTGGACATGTGGGGGCTGGCTCCCCAGCTTTGAATTTAAGACAACGTTACCATATCGCGTCCAAACGAAACCGCAATGCCTCAGCCCACGATTTCGTCAGAGCGCTTGGCGCTTCTGACCGCGCCGGGATTCGGCGGCGAAATGGTAGCTCCGGCAAGCTGAACATAGTCCAGAACCGATGCAGGCGGGGCGTCGCCCAGAATGATGGCATGCGCCGCATCAATGGCGGCCCGCGCCATTTCGTATAGGGGTTGTCGCACGGTCGTCAGTGTCGGCCAGCCGTCGAGAACAGTCGACAGACCATCGAAGCCGACGACAGACAGATCGACGGGCACGGTCAGGCCGCGTTCCCGGGCGGCGCGACGGACCCCCACCGCCATATTGTCGTTGGACGCAAAGATTGCGGTGGGCGGGTCGGCGACATCCAGCAGAAGCCGAGCCGCTTCGAAGCCGGACTCTTCGGTGAAATAGCCCTGCGCGATCAGCGCCTCGTCGATGTCGAGACCTGCCGCCAAGAGTGCGCGGACATGCCCGCGACGCCGTTCCGAAGCCGAGCCGTGACGGGGGTGGCCCGCCACCAGGCCGATCCGGCGATGACCGGCCTCGATAAGCGCAGTGGTCAGAGCAAAGGCGGCGGCGTCATCATCCATCCGCACATGGGCGGTGCGATCCAAACCCCAGGTCGGCGAAAAACGAACAAGAGGCGCGCCTGTTTTTTCCAGGGCCGCCAACACTTCGGCGTCGTCGGACACGGGCGGCAACAGGATCAGCGCATCTCGCGCCATGCCGCCAAGAGCCGCGCGCAGTTCATCCTTTGGATCCGCCTCGGCGCGGACCACCTCTATCGCCAGGCTGTAGCCAAGCTCCCGACACCGGTCGAGCAGCCCCGCCTCTATGGCCAGCAGATAGCTGTAGTTGTCGCGGAAGTCCTCTTCCGTCTGCTGACTGATCAGTCCGATCAGGAAGGAACGGCCGCCGCTGAGGCTTCTGGCGGCGAGATTCGGCTTAAAGCCCAAGGCCTCGACCGAAGCGTTGACCCGTTCGCGCAATTCGGCGCGTACGCCGGGCTCGTTGTTGACCACGCGAGAGACGGTCTTGAAAGACACACCCGCGTGCTGCGCCACATCCTTGATGGTCGGTCGGCGCTGCGAAGAAGAGGTCTCGGTCACGAGCGAGATAATAGGCCATGATCAGGTTTTTCGCCAACACCAGCCGCGAAGACTTGACCTCGATGAGGAACTGGATAGCGTGTAAGGTAACGTTGTCACGCGCCATAGAGCCGGGCTGAGGGAGAGATCGGGAATGCAAACGAAACAGGGGTCCCGTTTTGGCGACGTGCCGCGTGGTGCGTATCAGCGATTAGGCTTGGCGGTCTGTGCAGCCGCGCTGCTGATCGGCGGCGGCGCATCTGCCGGTGATCGGCAGGGCCCCGTCGTGGCCACAACGGACGGGCAGGTGGCCGGCGCGGTCGCCGATGGCGTGGCGTCCTGGAAGGGCATTCCTTTCGCACAGCCCCCTGTCGGCGCTCTGCGCTGGCGTGCGCCGCAGGCGCCCGCACCTTGGTCGAACGTTCGGCCTGCAACCGCCTACAGCCATGACTGCATGCAGATTCCCTTCGCCGGGGACGCCGCACCTTTGGGGACGCCGCCGACTGAGGACTGCCTCTACCTCAATGTGTGGCGGCCCGCTGCGGCGGCTGCGAACGCCAAACTTCCCGTCATCGTCTGGATTTATGGAGGCGGCTGGGTGAATGGCGGGGCGTCCCCCGCTGTTTATGACGGCTCGCCGTTGGCGCGCGAGGGCGTCGTCGTCGTCAGTTTCAACTACCGCCTCGGCCGCTTCGGCTTCTTCGCCCACCCGGCCCTGACCGCCGAGAACGCTGACGCCGGCCTGCTTGGCAACTATGGCTATATGGATCAGGTCTCAGCGCTGAAGTGGGTCAACGCCAATATCGCGGCCTTCGGCGGCGACCCCGCAAACGTCACCATCATGGGGGAATCCGCCGGTGGCGGATCGGTCCTGAACCTGATGACGACGCCATTGGCCGAGGGCCTGTTCCAGCGCGCGATCGCCATGTCGGCGCCCGCCCGCATGGACGCGACAATGAAGCCTCTGCATGCGGACAACGGCCCGGACGCGGAAGATGACGGCGTCGGCTTTGCGAATTGGGCCGGCGTGACCGGCGAGGACGCCGCCGCCCTGGCTGCGCTGCGCGCCCTCCCGGCGGACAAGGTCGTGGCCGGAACCGGCATGGCTGAGCGCCCCGTTGCGCCGGCGAGCGGACCGATGCGCGACGGCCGGGTCATCGTCGGCGCGAGCCAGGCCTTCCGTGACCTGCGCCAGGCGCATGTGCCCTTGATGGTCGGCGCCACCAGCCGGGACATCGGGTTCGGTCCGCCGACAAGCCGTGAACAGCTCTATGCACAGTTCCCGGACCCTGCCGCCGCCCGCGCCGCCTACGACGGCATCACCGACGACACGGCATTCCGTCAGGCCGTGTATTCGGACATGTTCATGGTCGAGCCCGCGCGTTTCGCCGCGCAGCAGCAGACACGCCTCGGGCAACCGGCCTGGCACTATCGTTACGGCTACGTCGCTGAGACGATGCGCGCCGAATGGCCGGGCACGCCGCACGCGACCGAAATTCCGTTCTTCATGGGCACGATCAAGGCTCGCTATCCTGACAAGGTGACGCCGGCCGACCAGGCGGCCTCCGCGTTGATCGTCGGCTATGTGGTCAACTTCGCCCGCACGGGAAATCCAAACGGGACAGGCCTGCCCCAATGGCCCGTCTATGAAGACGGCGGCCGCCCCGTCATGAACTTCACCAACACCGGCGTTCGCGGTGGTCAGGACCCCTGGCGCGCACGCCTGGACATCACCCAGGCCGCCGCCGAGCGGCCGTCGGCCCCTTGACGCCCCCTGAGGCGAACTCGGGCGCCGCAATCACTGCGGCGCCTTTTTTTACGAAAGCCCAAGATTCCCGATCTTCGGAGCCGCCGCCGTCGCGAAAGAGCGGGCCTTGCACATCGTCCGCTAAATCATTCACCTGAAGAGGCGTCTTCAGCCTCTGCCCAAACCCGGATTTCAAGGGGGTAAAGCCATGAGACTGCTTCTGCTCGCCACCACGGCCATGGCCCTGATAGGCTTTTCTGGAAAAGCCATGGCCATGGACACCGCCTGTCTGGACCTGAAAGGCAAGGTTGTCGGCGACGCCGCCGTCCTGACCTCCGAAGCCGTCGAAAACCGATTCATCGCGCCCGGGGGACAAGCCTTCGAAACCGGCGCCTTCTGCCGCATCGTCGCGCGCGCCACGCCCTCCCCGCAGTCGAACATCGTCATGGAGATCTGGCTGCCGGACGCGCAGCGTTGGAACGGCAAATTCTTGGGCACGGGAAACGGCGGCTTCGCGGGGGATATCCGTTACGCTGGGCTGGCGGGCGGCCTAAGACGGGGCTACGCCGTCGCCAACACCGACATGGGCTCCTATCCGGCCGCTGCGGCCGGCGTCGGTTATGAGGCGGGCAACGAACGCCCTGAGGTGGTTCGTGACTGGGCCTATCGCGCCACACACGAGATGACCCTGGTCTCAAAGGCGATGGTCAGTCGCTACTATGGCCGCAGGCCCGACTACAGCCTGTTCGCAGGCTGTTCGACCGGCGGACACCAGGGGCTGATGGAAGCCCAGAGATACCCGGAGGATTACGACGCCATCCTGGCCGGGGCGCCTGGGCACAACCGCACCCATCTGCACGCCGCCTTCACCCATCTGGCGCTGGCGACGCGACAGTCGGGCGGCGACATCGTCTCTCCCGCCAAGCTGGGGCTGTTCTCCGCCGCAGCACTGCGGGCCTGCGTCGGCAAGGACGGCGGGGCGCCTGGCGACAGCTTCCTGACCGATCCGACCAAATGCGGCTTCCGCCCGCAGGACCTTGCCTGTCGCCCGGACCAGGTTTCGGCGGAGTGCCTGACGGCAGGCGAAATCAAGACGCTTCAATGGACTCTGGATGGGATACGAAACCCGCGCACGGGTGAGCTGATCTATCCAGGCCTGACCCTTGGCTCCGAAGGAATTCTGGCGTTTCTCGCAGGCGGTCTTCCAAACGGTCGACTGCCGGCGGAACTGGCGCGATGGGTGTTCGGGCCCGACTGGGATCCCTCCACCTTCAGCTTCGACGCGGACATGACGCGCGTCGACAACGAACTGGCGCCGATCGTCAACGCCATGGACGCCGACCTCAGCCGCTTTGTGGCGCGGGGTGGAAAGCTGATCCTCTATCACGGCTGGTCCGACTTCGTGGTCCGGCCGATCGATTCCGTCCTATATTATGACCGTCTGACGGCCGCCGGTGCAGACCAGACCGAGTTCGCGCGACTGTTCATGGCCCCAGGGGTGAGCCACTGCCAGGACGGCCTTGGTCCTGATAATTTCGGCCAGAGCGCCGAAGCGGTCACCGAAGGCGGCCCTGACACCGATTTGCTGGCGGCCCTGGATCAGTGGGTGACGACCGGCGTGGCTCCTGAGCAGGTCATGGCGACACGCTTCGACCAGCCCCGCTCGCCGGAGCGCAAGGTGATCGCGACGCGGCCGATCTGCGCCTATCCGAAGGTGGCGAGATACAATGGCCATGGCGACGCCGCCCAGGCCGATAGTTTTGACTGCTCGGCGGCGGAGCCGGCCCGCTACGAGCCTCCGGCGCAGGCCTATCTGCGCTGACCGCACGCACAGGACGCCTTGGTAACGCCGCCGGAGTTCGCTCCGGCGGCTTTTTTCTGGAGCCTATGCCCTGGTCCCGGTTCATCCTGGCCAAGAAAAAGGCCGCCTCGGGGTCGAGGCGGCCTGAGCAGGTAAGGATGCTTTAAACCGCGGCTACCGCCGAAGTTTCTAGAAACTGGCCGTCAACTGGGCGCTGAAGGTCCGGCCATAGGGGTGCGAATAGGCCCCGTTGAAGGCGCCCTGGCTGGTGATCACATAATGCGGATCTTCATCCGTCAGGTTCTGGACCGTCAGAGAGGCGCGGAACCCCTTCACGAACCCGGCCGCCGGCGTCGCAAAGGCCGTGGCGTAGGCCAGGGTGAGATCGGACGTGATCCAGGCGTCGACCTTTTGAGGAGGGATCGACACCCCCATCGCGTTGACCGCCAGGTCGTTGGTGTAGCCTCCGGTGTAGTTGATGAAGAGGTTCGCGCTGTAGTCCTGCCAGGCGGCGCCCACAGAGGCGCGGCCGCGCCATTCGATCGGCGTGCTGTAAAAGCCCAGACGATCTTCGAACGGCTGGCCTTCGGCGACCTGCTGGTCATTGCTCATCGTCCAACTGACCGCGAGTGAGGCGTTCATCTTCACCTCGCCGACATCACGCGTGTAGAAGGCGCTGGCGTCGAGGCCGTCCTGACGTGTGGCCGCCAGGTTGGTGTTGCGCTGATCGATCAGGACGTTCACGGCGCAATAGTCCGGGATACCGCCGTAGAGCACCGTCCGTCCCAGATAGGCCTGCAGGACCGGATCCGCCGTCGACAGATTGGAATTGGAGCACGTCGCCGGATTGTTGATTGGAATAATGTTCGGCGCAAAGCCGCGGTAATCGGGGTACAGCCCCGCCTGGTAGGCGGCCAGCGCATCAGGCTGTGCAATCCGGCCGGTATAGGCGATGTTGTAGTAGGACAAGCTCAGTTTCAGACTGCCCAGATCCAGATCGGCCCCAAGCGACCAGTTCGTGGCCTCTTCCGGCTTCAGGTCAGTGTTGGACCCAAGGATCAGACCCACATTGGCCAGGGTGAGCCCGGCGCCCGGCAGGTCAAGAAAGCCGTTCTTGACACGCGGGTCGCTGTTCGAGGACGGGAAGCCAGCCGATGCCGAGAAGGCGAACAGATTGACGTCAGGCAGAGACGGCGCGCGGAACGATGTTCCCCACGACCCCCGAAGGCTCAACACGTCATTGACGTCCCAGGTGACGCCGATCTTGGGATTGGTCGTGCTGCCGACATCGGAATAGTCGTCATAGCGAATGGCGGCGTCCAGGATCAGGCCCTGAACAAGCGGCACATTCATCCCGGCGCCGATCAGCGGGACGTACAACTCCCCGAAGACTGAAGTTATCGACCGATCAAGCTTGCTTGTCGCCTCGGTCGTATCATACTCGAAACCATTGAGCGCCGTGCGGTTTGCGCCGTTGACGTTGTAATTATAGGACGTGTTGTACTCGCCGCCGAAGGCTGCGCGCATCATGCCGCCCGGAAGCTCGAAAACCGGGCCGTTGAACTTCACGACAAGGTCGTCCAGGCCGTTGCCGCTGCTCTGGATATTGTCCCCAAGCAGCATCGCCAGCTGTGCGCTCGTCAGCGGGTCGCTGCTGAGCGGGTTAATCTCACCGGTGTTGATGCGATACTGCAGCGCCGTGGGATTCAGGTTCAGCCTAGTCTGGCAGTAGTTGCATGCTTCATCTCGCGCATAGGTATAGGACGCATCCATTTTCCAGTTAAACGGAAGCATCGCGCGGAAACCTGCAGTTACGCTGTAGGTTTCGGAATAGTTATCGAAATTGCTGGAACCGATGTCCTTGAACGCGCCATATTGAACATTCAGGGGCGCCCCCGGCGCAACGCCCGGCACGCCGGCGATGTAATAGGGATTGGGCGTCGCGGTCGGATTGCCCGCGGCGTCGAACAGAACGGGTGACAAGGTCACGTTTCGCGTCAGTGTCGCAGCCGAGCGCGAATAGGTGTCACGCTTGTTGTACGACGCCTGTAGGAAACCCTCTATGTGCTGTCCGAACTGCTGGTTCGCAAACAGCGAAACCTGGTGCCTTTTGGACTCGCCGACGTAATCTGTATAGTAACCCGTGTCGGTGAGATTAGGCTTGTTCAACAACAGGGCCGACGCAGACAGACCGACATTCGATCCATTGGGAAGTCCGTAATAGGTAAAGGCGCCGGCGCGCGGCAGGGTGGTGTTTTGAGAGCCATCCGCGTTCTGAACATAGATGTTGGCAGGGCCCGATACGGTCGCCGTCGTGCCGTTCAATCGGTTGTCCGGGCCGCCGAAAGCGGTCAGATCCTGCATCAGCAAGGGATTTTTGGAGCGCAGATAGCCGTCGCGGGACGTGTATTCGTAGGCCAGCAGAACATTGCCGCCGCCTAGACCGCCCAGGTCGCTCCAAGCCTTACCTGTGGTGATCGCCGGAGTGTACTCCATGCCGCCGGTCTGGTTGGTGACCCGCACCGAGGCCTCGACGCCATCAAAGTCCTTGCGCAGCACATAGTTCACCACGCCGGCGACGGCGTCCGAACCATAGAGCGCCGAGGCCCCGTCCGCGATCACTTCGATCCGCTCCACGGCCGCCAGCGGCACCTGATTGGCCTCGGTGAAATTCGACGCCGCGCCTGTCGCCACCAGGCGATGCCCGTCAACGAGGGTCAGCGTCGCCTGCGCCCCGAGCCCGCGCAGGTTGATGGCGTTGCCCTGTTGCGAATTGTACGAACCCTGGGTTCCACCCTCGCGGAAGTCGCCCAGATTCCGGACCTGGGGCAGCGTGCGGACCGCGTCGGCGACGTTGCTGACGCCGCTCGACATGATGTCCTCACGCGACAGTGTGACGGTCTGACTGCCCACGGGTTTCACGCCGGCGATATTGGTGCCCGTCGCGGTGACGATGATGTCGTCGAGTTGGGTTTCGTCCTGATCTTCATTGACGGGGTCGGCGACCTGGGCCCAGGCGCCAGAGGCCGCCAGGCTGACAGCCAGGGCGCCGGCCGCCGCTGCGGTCATCCAGCGCCTGCGGCTGCTCGCGTTCGGAATAATTGGATTCATTTGACTTCCCCTCCTGCGAGGCTGCGCCTCGCTTATGTTTGTTAGCGCACTCAAACCCACCGTCGGTCGACCAGCGGCGACATCTTCCGGAAATGCGGAATGCGTTTCTGTCCTCCGTCCCCCTGATCTCAGCGCCAGGTCGGACCGCTGCGAAGCATAACCCCGCCTATCGTTTTTGACAACGATACCATTTCAGCGTGATCGTCGTTTTCCAAATGGGCTGTAGCGCCGCGTACGGGATGCGCCGCCTCACCCGACGCGGCCCCGCGAAAGCGGAATGATGCAAGACGTCTCCCTAGACGCGTGCAGCTTTGCTTGCGCCAATGATGCGAACCTCCCGCTTGATGACAGCGCTGAAAGGCGATGCTAAGCGATATGGTAACGCTGTCAAGCACGGCAATTTTCAAGGGGAGGAACAGACCATGATCCCATTTCCATCGCTTCGCAGAGTGCTTTTGGTCGGGTGTGGGGCCAGCCTATTGGCCATGCCGGGCGCGGGACGCGCCGATACGCCCGTCGACGCCGCCGCTTCCCTTGCTGTGGACGGTCAATCGTTTCGCGACCTAAATCATAACGGGAAGCTGGATCCCTACGAAGATCACCGCCTGCCGATGGACGCCCGGATCGCCGACATTCTGGGGCGCATGACCCTGGCGGAAAAGGCGGGGCTCTTGGTGCACGGCACGGCTCCGGCCCTGCCCGACCCTGCCGGCGGCGGCCTTCCGGGAGCCGGTCAGGCGGCCTATGACCTCAAGGCTTTCGAAGGCTTGGTCGAACGCACCCACATCAGCAGCGTCATCACCCGCCTGTCGGTCGAACCGCGTCGCTTCGCTGAACAGAACAACGCGCTTCAGAGCGTCGCCAGCCGATCCCGGCTGGGCGTTCCCGTGACGATCAGCACCGATCCCCGAAATCATTTTCAACATGTCGACGGCGCCAGCGTGGCGGCCGGCGGCTTCTCACAGTGGCCAGAGACGCTGGGTTTGGCCGCCATCGGCGATGCAGCACTGGTTCGCCGGTTCGGCGACGCCATTCGCGCAGAGTACCGCGCGGTCGGCATCCATATGGCCCTGTCGCCTCAAGTCGATCTGGCGACCGAGCCCCGCTGGTCGCGCATCAACGGCGCGTTTGGCGAAGACGCACAGTTGGCCCGCCGCATGACGCAGGCCTATGTGATCGGCTTCCAGGGCGGGCCCCAGGGCCTGCGGCCGGATGGGGTGGCCACCGTGGTCAAACACTGGGTGGGATATGGCGCCTCGCCGCAGGGCTGGGACGGCCACAACTATTACGGCAGATTCTCCAGGCTGAGCGATTCGGACCTGGCGCAGCACGTCATTCCCTTCCTGGGGGCCTTCGACGCGGGGGTCGCCGGGGTCATGCCCACCTACAACATACTCCAGGGCCCCACGCTCAACGGTCATCCGCTGGAAGCGGTCGGGGCCGGTTTCAGCCGGGAGCTGCTGACAGACCTGCTGAGGGGTCGATACGGCTTCAAAGGCCTTGTCCTCTCGGACTGGGCGATCACCAATGACTGCAACGACAACTGCCGAACCGGCGCTCGGCCGCATGGATTCGGTGACATCGCCATGCCCTGGGGGGTCGAAGACCTCAGTGAAACCGAACGGTTCGCCAAGGGCGTCAACGCCGGGGTCGACCAGTTCGGCGGCACCGACAGGTCGGACCGCATCGTCGCGGCTGTACAAGCCGGCGACATTCCCGTCGCCCGCATGGACGAGGCGGCGCGCCGGGTTCTGCGGCTCAAGTATGAGCTAGGCCTGTTCGACAATCCGTTCGTCGACCCCGATCAGGCCGCCGCCACGGTGGGCCGACCGGATATCCAGGCGGAGGCCGACGCCGCGCAGCGGCGCGGAATGGTAGTGCTGGAGAATCGGCTGCCGAAACCCCTGGCCGCTGGCGCGCGGATTCATCTGACTGGCATCGAGGCCGAGGCGGCGCGCCGGGCCGGGCTGGTGGTCGTCGACGATCTGTCCCAGGCGGATTTCGCCCTGGTCCGCACGGTCGCGCCGTACGAACGACCGCACCCGAACTTCTTCTTCGGCAGTCGCCAGAACGAGGGATCGCTGGCCTTTCTTCCCGATCATCCGGCGCTGACGCAGGTTCGGAGAGCGGCGGCCGCAGACGTGCCGGTCATCGTAGGCGTTTATCTGGATCGACCCGCGATCCTGACGCCTCTGCAGCCCCTGGCCGACTTGTTGCTGGGCGAGTTCGGCGCGAGCGACGCGGCGTTCCTGGCCGTCGCCATGACCCCCTCGCTCGCCGAGGGACGCCTGCCCTTCGCTCTTCCGCGCTCAATGGCCGAGGTCGAGGCCCAGTCGCCGGGCACGCCGAACGACCTGCAGGACCCGCTGTATCCTATCGGATATCACAAGGCCGATTAGCGCCTTCGACACTGATCGCATCCGGCCCCGCGCCGGATGCGATCAGCGGCGCACGCGGCGTCATCGGGAATCACGGGGTCGGCCTGAGGATGCTCGACGCCTCCGCCTCGGTGATCAACCGCGCCGCGTCAGCCGGCAGAAGAAAGCGTTGATCCACCAGTTGCCGGGTCGCACGACGAACGGCGGCCACATAGCCGGCATGGTCGCGGTAACGTTCTTCAAGCGACAAACGCGGATCACCCGCCGCCTCACGCTCGGCTCGGGTGGAGTGGAACGGGATGAAACCGCCCTGAAAGCCGCAGCCCTGTCCCGCATAATAGCCCGACGCCTGCTGGTTCCAACCGAGGTAGGAGCCCAGAGGCGCCATATAGAGGGCCGACTTGACGCCGACGCGCTCGTTGCCGTCCGCGTCCACCCGCGGCGCGCGTTGCGGAATTTCACGCACGACCGTCGGCGGGACCTGGCTCATGACCCCGGTCAGGTCGTCGGGTTGGAAACCCGCGCCGAAATCATAGACGAGGAAGCTGTTGATCTTGCCGTCCGGCGACGGAACGCCCGGGATAGTCGGAAAGCCGAGCGCCTCTGTCGTGGGTTCGACCAGTTCGCCGGACGCCAGGGTGGGATAGACGCTCGGCGGCGGTTCGACGCCCTGGGCGACCCAGGCGGTCAGCGACACGGTCAGAGCCTTCAACGTGTCGTACGTCGGATTGGGATTGCCGGGCAGCACGCAGCCGACCGTCGGCGTTCCCACACTGTCGAACCCGCCCGGACCGCCGCCATGCGTCGTGCCCGGGAAATAATAACGGCGGACATTGTCGGGCAACGGCAGGTCGGCGACCGCGTCCATGCCGACAAGATTGGGCGACATGCGAAGCCCCCAGAACTCCGCCGAAGTGAAGGTCTCGAAAATCCGGGGACACGTCCTGGTCGCGGTGCAGCGCGCCTGCAGACTGGTCGGACCGCGCCCTCGAACGACGTCGTCATAGGTCGCCCACCAGAGCGGCCCCTCGCTGCCCGCCTCGTAAAGCTGCGCCGCTCCGCCAGGGACAGCAAAGCGGAAATTCAGCGGCGTGTGCCGGGCGGCGATCTGGGGATTCAGGCCGTCGAAAACGATCCTGCCCGCCTCGTCAGCATTGAAACCCAGATGCAGGAAGCCCCGCAGATAGTTTCCGGCCTGGCTGACGCCCACGCCGATGGTCCACCTCGCCTGGCCGGCTATGGGGTTCACCGCCTCGGCCGAGCCGCGACTGTACCTCAGGAAGCTGACCAGATCGCGCGTCGCCGCATAGCCGACGCCAAGCACCAGCGGGTCCTTGCCGGTGTAGGTCAGTTCATAGGCGAAGGCCGGATCAAACCCCTCCTTCAGGCACAGGCTGGTCGGATCCGGCGTGCCGGGAAAGGCCATGCCGGTGCAGTCGCCGAAAGCCCAGGCGTCCGGCGCAATGACTTCCGCCGTCGCATGATCGCCCCGCTTGCGCACCAGACGAGCGGAATGGGTGTCCAGGCTTGCCGGATGGGGGCGCTGGACCCCGGCCCCGATCCCGCCCCGGATCGGCAGGGTCGTCGCCCCCGCGGGCGCATCGACGAACCGGACCAGGATCGGCCCGGTCAGGCTTTTTCCGCCGGCCCCGCGCGCCGTCGGAACGGTCAGGGTCTGAAGGGCGCCGGAGGGAGCGATATCGCCCTGCCAGCCGCTGACCAGATGAATGTGGCCGTCGGCGTCGCCGCCGATCCGGAAATTGCCCCGGTTGGGCACGTCGTAGAAGAGAAAACCGCTGGCCTTCGCCGGGTCCGCAGGCCTGCTCAGGGCGAAGGTGGCCGAATACTCCACCCTGCCCCGGGCGTTGCGCGGCGCATGGTCCAGATCGGTGATGATCGCATTGGAGGGATGGTTCGGGTCCAGTTCTCCGAACACGTGACCGGTCAGAAGTTCGTAGCCGCCTGCCGCGCCGAACTCGCCCGCAATGGGTGCCCGGGTATCGATCTGAACACGGACGATTTCCGCCTCGGACGCTTGCGGCGCCAGGCTGAGAAGAGCAGCGCCGGATACGGCGACGAGACTGCGTGACTTCATCAGAGTGCTCCGGTGAGGGCCGCCACAGCGGTCATCACGAGGGTGGTGGCGAACGCCCATTTGAACGCAAACCTTTGGTGCTGCCGAAGCGTGACCCCGGACAGACCCAGAAGGATGAAGGTGGAGGCGGTCAGGGGGCTGAGCGGGAAGCCGGTCGTCATCTGGCCCATCAGGGCGGCGCGACCGATGGCGACGGGGTCATGCCCGACGGCCGCCGCCGTCTCGGCGAAGACCGGCAGAACGCCGAAATAATAGGCGTCCGGCGTGAACACGAGGCTCAACGGCATGCTGGTGACGGCCACGATTCCGCTGAGCCAGGGCGCCAGCGGCTCAGGCACGGCGCCGGCGAGAACCTCGGCCATGGCGGTGATCATGCCACTGCCGTTCAGCACGCCGGTGAAGACGCCGGCAGCCAGGATCATGGACGTCACCAGCACCACGCTCGGTGCGTGATTGGCCAGCTGCACCTGTTGTGCCGCCCAATCGCGGCGATTGACCGGAAGCGCTATGGCGAAGGCGCCCATGAACAACAGGGGTGCGGGAAGGGTCGGCAGACCGATCGCATCAGCATACAGGCCCTGGAACAGCAGGACGATCAGCCCCACCGTCAGGACGGCGTTGAAAATGAAAAGACGGTCGATTCTCACCGGCTCGGTTGGGTCCGCCTGCGGTCCGCCCACGGGCGGGCCGGCCAGCGCAAGGCGGCCGCGTTCCGATCGTCCCATGAGATAGGCGGCCAGAAACACCCAGGCGATCCCCGCCGTCATGGCGGGCAGAAGCGGAATGAAGATCTGCCCGACATCCGCATTGAGGGCCGTCATGGCGCGGGCGGTCGGCCCTCCCCAAGGCAGGAGGTTCATCACGCCTGCCGAAAGCGCCACGATCCCCGGCAGAACCACAGGCTGCATGCCCATTCGCCGGTGCACCGGCAGCAGAGCCGTGACCGAAATCAGGAATGTGGTCGCCCCGTCGCCGTCGAGGGCGACAAGCATCGGAAGGGCGGCGGTGACCAGGCACAGCCGCACGGGGTCGCCGCCCGCCAGACCCACCAGTCCCCTGACCAGCGGTTCGAACAGCCCCGCGTCAAGCATGAGACCGAAATAGAGAACCGCGAACATCATCAGGGCGGCGATCGGCGCCACTGTCCGCAGCCCGTCTATCGCCATCCCGCTCATCTGATCCGAAACACCGCCGACGACGGCGGCGGCGATCGGCACGAGAATCAGCGCCACCAGTACGGGCGTGCGGGTGAGCAACACCAGACCCAAGAAGGCCGCGAGCGTCAGAAAACCCAGCAACGCCAGGTCCATGTCCCCTCCTCCCAACGGCGGCGGGCGTCCCCCCGCTTCACCGCTCTCTCTATGTTCAGTCAGCCACTTCCAGGCCCAGCAGCCACGCGCCGAGACATTTGCCATGGGCGTCCAGCGCCGCCGAGCGGGTCACGCCGCCGGCCAGAAGACCATGAATGACGAAGTTCAGCGCGCTCAAGGTCGGCAGTTCATGACGTTGGATGGTCTGGACCTCATCCAGCCCCAACCGCGCACGAACGCGCGCAGGCGTCAGAAACGCGGACAGCCGTTGATAGGCGGCGGGATCGTGCGCGACGACGGCGATGTTCGACACATCGCCCTTGTCCCCGGTTCGGGCATGCGCCAGGTCTCTCAAAATCATCAGCTGATCTCCCAGGTCAGGCTTGTCACGACGCGGTCACGGTCGATCAGAGCCGACACGATGCCCACGACCGCCTTGACCGTGCTGGCCGCTCCGCCGCCGCCCGCCGGTCCGTTGGTGTAGAGGCCGGCGACCTCGCGGCCGACGCGACGCGCCTCGGCCTCTGTGCGCACCCGGCAGGCGACGCGCGCCCGGACTTCATACGGCTCCCTGTCGCCGTCGGAGGATCGTGAGACGGCGTCAATGCCGATCAGGTCGAAGCGCGCATCCAGCACCTCCACGCCGGTCAGGGAAAGCCGCTCATCGACAATGGCCAAGGCCAGATGCCCGCGCGCCACACAGCCCGGCCCCGCATAGGATATCTGTCCTTCGCCCAGCCAACCCTCGTCGATCCCGACCGAGACCTTAAGCCGCCGGGGACGCTCGCGCCCCCCGCCGCCGGACAGGGCGACACGATCCTCCCCGAGGTCTTCAAATCGGATCGAACTGAAGTCCGCCGTGACGTCCGGGGTCAGATAGGCCGATGGATCATGCAGTTCGTAGAGCAACTGCTCCGTACAGGTCGCAACCGAAAGCCGTCCGCCGGACCCTTCCAGCTTGCTGAAGACGGCCGTGCCGTCCGAACGGACTTCCGCGATAGGGAAACCAAGCCCCGCAAGATTCGGGACGTCCTTGACGCCCGGGTCCGCGAAATATCCGCCGGTCAGTTGACCCGCGCATTCCAGCAGATGTCCAATGGCGGTGCCGCGCCCAAGCCTCTCCCAGTCATCCTCATCCCATCCGAAGGCGTAGGCCATCGGCGCAAGAAACAGGGAGGGGTCCGCCGTTCTGCCGGTCAGGACGACGTCTGCGCCGTCGCGCAAAGCCTCGACGATGCCTTGATGTCCGACATAGGCGTTGGCCGATATCGGCTGTTCATAGGGCAGGCCTTCGTCGGTGAACGGTTGCAGGGATTCGAGGCGATCCGAAACGTCATCGCCCTGCACGGCTGCGATCTTCAGGCCTTTCAGGCCCAGGCGCCGTGCGATGTCGGCCACCCGACGCGCCGCCCCCGCCGGATTGGCCGCGCCCATGTTGCTGACGATGGTGACATGGTTGCGGACGCAGTGCGCCAGCACTTCTCCGATCCGCTCGTCCAACAGGGGATCGAACCCCGACGCATCATCCAACCGGCGCGCGGCGACCGCCTGCGCGATCGTGCGCTCGGCAAGGCATTCGAACACCAGCACGTCCAGACGGCCATGCATGGCCAGGTCGACCGCCGGATCGATCCGATCCTCAGCAAAGCCCGCGCCCGAACCGATGCGCAACGTCTCGTATAGCCCTTCCCTCATATGGACATTAGGGGCGCCCGAAACCCTGATGGCAAAGACCGAATGATGATGGTCTCATCAGGATTTTGCATGAAGCGCTTTTTTGCTATGCAGCATTTCAATGACGTTCGACCTGCGCAACCTTCAGCATTTCATCGCCGTAGCCGATAACGGCAGCTTCACCGGAGCGGCGGATGCGCGCGCTCTGTCCCAACCCGCTCTCAGCCGCGCCATCCGGCTGCTTGAGGAGGATCTGAACGCCCGCCTGTTCGATCGCGAAGGGCGCGAGATCAACTTGACGCCGGCCGGGCTTCGCCTGCTTCCGATCGCGCGCCGTCTGGTGCGGGAGGCCGAACTGGGCCTTCATGACATGCAGGCCTTCATTCAGGGCTCACGCGGGCGGGTGGTCGTCGCGGCCCTGCCCTCTCTGGCAGCAACCCTGCTGCCCGACGCCTTGGCCGCCTTCAGGGACGCCCATCCTGACATCGACGTCCAGGTTCTGGACAGACTGGCCGGCGAGGTGATCGCTGCGGTCAACGAGGGTCACGCCGACGTCGGGTTGACGATCCGGCCGACCGATCCGTCAGAACTGCGTTTCAACCACCTTCTGGACGATCCGTTCTGTCTTGTGCGGAGCCAGGATGGCGAACCCGTTCCAGAGAGCGTGAGTTGGGCCGAGCTCGCTTCGGCGCCCTTCATCGCCATGGCGAAAAATACGAGCGTGCGCGAAACCACAGACCGCGCCTTCGCCGAGGCCGGCAAGGCCCCCCGCCCGCTTTTTGAATGCAGTCACGTCGCGACCGTCGGCGCCCTGGTGGCCAAGGGATTCGGCGAGACGGCCCTGCCTGCGCTGACCCTCAGCCATCTGGCCAGCGACCGACTGGCCTGGGCGCCTCTGGTGCTGCCCATGGTCTGCCGCGACATCGGCCTGGTGACGCGTCCGGACCGCGTTTCAACGCAGGCGCGCCAGTTTGCGGACCTGATCATGTCGCAACGGGCGACATGATCAGGCGACGCCTTCACAGGCCCATTCTTGCGACCGGCGGACAGACGGCGCCCGGCGCGGGCGCCGCAATCACGATGTCGGCGAGCGAGAGGCGCGCCGGTCCCATGGTCATCAGGGTGAAGGGGTGATCCACCGAGGACAGATCGACGCCAGCCGCCGTCAGGCATGACAGGGGTATCGAGAGGGTCTTCCATTCGCCGACGCCCGGCAGCAAGGGCTGAAGATCGAGCAACGAGAAGCCCATGCCGACCATCATTGACGCCGCCGGCGCCGCATCCAGCCGCAGCCTGAACGTCAGCGCCCGTTCCGCCACGGGCGAGAAGTCACTGGCGTCACCGGCGATCTGGACCATTCCGCCTTGCGGCAGGGTCAGGGAAAAACCGTCCTCCTGCGCGCTGGAATCAACCTTGGCATAGACCACGCCCTGGGGCGTGGTCAGGGCCTCGGTCCCCAGTTCGGTGACGCCGGCCATGTCTCGAAATGTGAGCGTCCAGGGGGCCTGGGCGCCGCCGCCCGTAAAGAGCCGATCCAGATTGACGATGACCGGCGCCACGCCGGATTCTTCGGACAGAGCGCCGACATGACCAGGCGTCCGATATGTCAGGCCGTATCCATAGGCGAACAGCGGATCATAGTTTGGCTGGCCGATGTTCAGCGGCTCTCCGACCGCCGTCCTGGGCCATGAGAACGACAGGCGCCCGACGAAGTCATTGCGGGGCTTGCCGTCGCGCCCGGCCACCAGCACCTCGCCCACGGCGCCCGCCTGACTGCCTGGCAGCCATCCCGCGACGAAGGCGTCGGATGCGTTGAGCTCGGGATTGACCCACAAGGGGCGTCCGGACAGGAAGACCGACACGGTCGGTATGCCCGCCGCCTTCAGACGTCGCAGGATGGCCAGGGGTTCCTCAGGCCGATACTCCAGGTTCCGCACATCCCCCAGGGTTTCGGCATAGGGCTGCTCGGAGAAGACGACGATGGCGACGTCGGGTTTCTCGCTGAAACTGCCGTCACCGCTCAGATTTGCGCGACCGCCGATTTCGCGGACCGATTCCTCTATGCCGCCGAAGACCGACTGGCCCAGCGGGAAGTCGGTGTTCTTGTTGCCCGTGCCCTGCCAGCTGATGGTCCATCCGCCGGACGCCCGACCGATATCGTCCGCGGCCGGCCCAGCGACCAGAACCCGCGCCCCGGGACGAATGGGCAGAACCGAACCTTCGTTTTTCAGAAGCACGATGGACTTGCGCACCGCTTCTCGGGCAAGCGCGCGATGCTCGTTGGTGTTGAGCAGATCGAGACGCCCTGCGATCTCATGCCGCTTCGCATCGAACAGGCCCAGTTTCACCTTGACGCGAAGTATCCGCGTCACCGCCTCATCCAGCCGCTGCATAGGGATTTCGCCGGAACGCACCTGAGCGAGCGTGTTGTCGTACAGGCCTCGCCAGCTATCCGGCGCCATGAACATGTCGAGGCCCGAGTTGAACGCCAGGGCGCAGCTGGTATTCGAACATCCCGGCAACTGACCATGGGCGTTCCAGTCGCCGATCGTGAAGCCCTTGAAGCCGAGCGGACCACGCAGGACGTCGGTCAGCAATGACCGATTGCCCGTCACCTTGACCCCGTTCCAACTGGAAAACGACGGCATGATCGTCAGGATTCCGGCGTCGATGGCCTGGGTGTATCCGCTCAGATGAATATCGATCAATTCCTGCTCGGACATCTCCGCATCGCCCTGGTCGCGACCATCGGTCGTCCCTCCGTCAGCCAGGAAATGCTTGGCCGAGCCTGCAATGTGATAGGGGTCGACCGGGCGGCCAGCCTCCAGACTCCCCTGCAGCCCTTGCGTCATCTGGGCGGCATAGGATCGCTGAACCTCAGGGTTTTCGCTGTATCCCTCGTAGGTCCGGCCCCAGCGATCATTGCGCGGAACCGCCAGCGTCGGCCCAAACGTCCATTCAGCGCCAACGGCGGCCACTTCCTGGGCCGTCGCCGTTCCAATTCGATGGATGAGATCCGGATCGCGCGCCGCGCCCAATCCGATGTTGTGGGGGAAGATGGTGGCGCCCGGCACATTGTTGTTGCCATGAACGGCATCGATGCCGAACATCAACGGCACCTGTGCGCCGGGACGCTGCTGCGCGGCCTCTCTGAACCCACGGATCAGGTCGACCCATGCCGTCGCCGAAGCCCTGTCATCGCCGCCGGGCCCGGAACTGCCGCCAGCAAGAACGGAACCCAGCGGATATCTCAGCAAATCTTCCGCGCGGATCGATGCAATATCGGCCTGAATGGTCTGGCCGACTTTTTCCTCGATGGTCATCCGCGCCAGCAATGCGGCGATGAAACCTTCGCTTTCGGGGTCAGATAGGACAGAAGGGCTGGCGGAATGCGGCCAGATTGCCGGATGAGCCTGCGATGATGCGACATCTCGCACCGTCTGCGCCGAAGCTGACATCGCCAGCGACGAGACCGCCGCCACCAACGCGACGCGGCTGATCATTTTCTGAATCATCTCTTCCCCCGATGAACCAACTTTTCGCGGCTCTTAAACCTATCCCCACTGACAACGCTACCATTTACAGCCTGATTGGCAAGGGACTCCGTCAGACGATCCAGAACTGTGGCGCTTAAACGCTGAGACTTGTCGTCAAAGCCCTGACAATCAGCACCTCCGCCGGTGATGGCTGATCACCCTGGTGGGCTGAGAGACAGCTCGGGTTGGGACAGGGATCAGGTCGGGCCGGCCTCCTGGCCTATCCCCTCCGACTTCCGCCATGCCGCGGCGTCCGCGCTGGCCCCGCCCTCTTGATCATCCCGCCCCGCCGTTTTCCATCGAGCCTCAAGAAGGTCGCAGGGCCGATGCCACGACTGCTGAACCCCATCGCTTTCGATATCGGCAACATCGCGGGCGGCGCAGGGTTGAGGATGCACGGCCGGCGAAATTAAGCCGACAACCCTCTGGATAAGCGGCGAGCACTCAAGCTGACTGCGCCACGGCGCCGGTCACGGAACGCGGATCAGCAGTTCGGCCTTGGGGAAGTCGAGGGCGAAAGCGTCGAGCGCGCCAAGCAGGTCTGAGCCTAGGATGAGAGTGGGCTTGGGCGCCGTTTCGGCGGCCTTTTCCGCCGGGACATCCGGCGTGAAGACCAGGTTCAGGTCACGGAAATTAACCGGGCCGAGCCGAACGAGGCCGACATGGCCGGATTGGACCAACGTTTCCTGACGTCCTGCACCGGTGATGGCGCCGGCGGGCTTCAGCCGCGGATCATTCGGACCCCAGCCCAGCGCTTTCAGCGCGCCGCCCGACGCG
Organism: Candidatus Brevundimonas colombiensis; assembly: GCA_029202665.1. NCBI lineage: Bacteria > Pseudomonadati > Pseudomonadota > Alphaproteobacteria > Caulobacterales > Caulobacteraceae > Brevundimonas > Candidatus Brevundimonas colombiensis. The sequence goes on along the minus strand of CP119326.1, from coordinate 1,591,166 downwards.
ACCGAGACCGCAGCGCCCGTATCGACCAGGGCGTCGAACGCCACGCCGTCGATTTCCACCGGCACGACCAGCAGACCCGTTTCGTCCAGCCGCCCCTTGACGACGGCGTAGCCTTCAGCGGGCGCATCCGACGGCTGATAGGTGACGGCGTGAGCGGCTGGGTCGAACGTCAGCCGCCCCCCGGCGAACATTTCCATCCCCACGATGCCGCGCGCCTCGGTGGCGCCGGCGTTGGGAAGGGCGAGCAAGGCGACACCCTCGGCGTCGAATAGATCCGTCGAGAAGCGATCGACGCCGTAGAGGTCGGCCTGAACCTGACCGCTGGCCCCGGCGATGCTCATCTGCTGGCCCAGCGCGGGCAGACCCAGGTCGCGCGCCAGCGGCGCGGTGACAAGACTGGTCTGGGCCGCGGTGTCCAGCACCATGGCGTAGGCCCCCTGTCCGTTGATCGTCGCCGCGATGATCGGTCGCCCCCGCGTGTCACGCGACAGAGGTGTGGACCGGGACGGCGATACGGCCGGCGCGCGATCGGCAGCGGACGCCGCCGCAGGCGAAGCAGTTTGGGCTGGGCTGTGAACGGCGCCATGGGCGGCGCTCAGCGTGACGGTGGCGAGAAGGGAAACGAGCAAGGCGACCTCCGATTTCCTTTCAGGCTAAGATCGCAAGCTGATCGGAAGCTGGCGCCGCAAGTTTGGGGAGCGGGCGCAATCAGCCCGGCGTCGCGGGCGAGAAACGCAGCGACACCTCGGCCCCGCCGGCCTCCGCCGCCTTGACCTCAACGGCGCCGTCATGGCGTTCGACGACAGCCTTGACGATGGCGAGGCCGAGGCCATAGCCGCTGCGCCCGGTCGAAAAGCGGGTGAAGGGTTCGAACAGGTCCTTGATCTGCTCCTTGGGAATGCCCGGACCCTGATCGCGAACGCGCACCCAGCCGTCCTTGTCCAGCCTGACCGTGACCCTCTGGCCTTCGGCCGAGAAGGACAAGGCGTTGTCGACCACATTACCGAGTAAACCTTGCCGGCCGGCAGTGTCTTCAAGACGCCGTTCATTTGAACGTCGTAGGTTTCCAGACGGGATGATCGACCTTCACGCGCGTCGCGATAATAGAAGTCCGCGATACTCGAACCGCCGCCGTCGGCCGTCGATTTCCATGGGTTGAAAGCCTGACTGGCGTTCGCGCTGCTGAGCGCCAGACATTGGCGATCGAACGCCGCCCTCATGCCGTCACGCACATTCGCCGCGTAGCGATTGTTCGCGATCAGGAAATTGTAGCACGAGAAGCCTGTCGGTGACGAGGAATTCCTAACGAAATCTGCAAGTGAGTTGAACACCATTTGATCGCCGCCGGATACCGATTGCGACGTAGTGTAGTTGGCCTCGATCCGGTTCTCGTCGTTCAGCTTGAAACGAACGCCCGCATTGATGTTCCAGGACTTGTAGGTGTTCTCGATGTGCTCGCTGGTTAGAATACCGGCCTCCACCTCGGAACGAGGATTATAATAGACATCGACGCCAGGACTGAATGTGCTGAAATTGTAGGCCGGGAACGGGTTATAATACTGACCCGGAGCCATAGTGAGGCGAATGCCCGAAAATTCGATCTCCTGAGTATTTTTTGAGCGCGAATACAGTCCGCTGTCAAAAACACTCAGACAAATGGTCAATTTTTGCTCAAAATTCAGGGTCAGACTGGCGTTTTCCGTCTCGTTGCCCGCATACTTCGGCACGAAGTCAGGCAGGGGTTCACGTCCGATGGTCAGGAAGTCCGCAATCGCCGGACGCTCGGTGAAGCCAGGACGAACGGTCAGGCCACGGGGCGTATAGACGGAATACCCCAAGCTTGGATCGTATACATACTGAGGCTGGTCGATGACGCCGGGCTGGAGACCTTGCGTAGACCTACGTCGATCCCAGTTGGGATTGCCGCTGTAATAGCTGGAATAGTCGTTGGTGACGTAGCCGGTCTTGCGATTAAGGATCGGGTCGCGACGACTGTAATCCAACGTGCCTGTCAGATTGCCGCCGCGCCAGCTGTAACTGGAAAACAGGCTGATGCGGCTGTTGTCCGCGCCGTTATTCGAATACTCGGTCTGAGCCGTCACCGTCGTGCCGACGAAATCGCGCTTCAGAATGAAGTTGATGACGCCCGCCGTGGCGTCCGCACCGTAAACTGCGGACGCACCGCCAGTCGTGATTTCGACGCGGGCTATAGCGCTCAACGGAATGCCGTTCAGATTGGCGAAGCCGTCCTCGATCCCGGCTGCGCCGGCGACCCGGCGACCATTGACCAGAACCAGCGTATTGCCCGCGCCCATGCCGCCTAGATTGGCGGCGGAGACACCCAGCGCCCAGGCGCGTACCGGTGCCGTGCGGTCCCGCAGAGGTCCCTTGGCGCGCGCATTGGTCAAGGCCCCGACATTAGCTACATTTTGCGGCAGGGTGCGGATCAACTCCTCGATCGAGGTGACGCCACGCGCCTTGATTTCCTCTTCAGTGATGACCTGAACGTTTGCCGTGACATCTCCATTTCGCAGACGGCTTCCGGTAACCTGAACCTGCTCGACCTCAGCCGGCTCATTGCTGGTCTGCGCGGGCGACGTGCGCGCCGTCACCTGCGGGTTTGCAGCTGTCGTCGCACTCGCCTGCGCCCAGGCACCTCCCGCACCCGCACTCATGGCCAGCGCCAAAACGGAAGTCATCATTCCACGCGTCGTCACAGTTCCCCCAGACCAGCCCTCGGCCGATGCGATTGCTCCTCGCCAGACAGCCGTGCGCCGACACGCCCTTCCCCGACGCGCCTGCGACAAACCTGTCGCGACACCGTCACCATTAGGTCTTCAAGCTTGCACCAATCTGGCGCGACGTCGCCATTCAGTCGATTATTCCATTACCCGATGCTGCAGTGCGACATGACGCACGGAATGACGCCCTAATGCCTTGCTGGCGCAATACGTTCACGAAAGCCCCTGGAAACCTGGTCGCCATTGCGATCAAGCGAATGCGCCCTTGCCGCGCTTACTCAGCCGGGCTCAGGACTCATTGATTCAGAGATTATGACGGCGGCCATGGATGTATCGCCTCGCATCATCGCGTTCGAGAAAGGTCTCGCCTATATAGCGACCTTTCATTCCCACCTGAATCCGCCATGTTCCGGATGGAAGTGTCGACTACGTCGCCATTTCGCGTGCGGCCTGTGTGATGAGTTGTCGAAACTCCAGAGAAGACGGCGTAAAATCTAGCGCCCTCGCCGCCTTACAACTTTTTGATCTTACTGAAGTAATGCTGAAAAATCAAGATCGTAGGCTGTCCGTGGCGCCGATGATGGATCGGATAACTTATTGATTTAATTCAATAAGTTACGAGTGCGCGTGTGCGAAATTTGCACACACAGTTCCCATTTTCTTTCCTTTTCGTTCTTCCGATATCGCGCGATTTTCCCCTTACGCTGCGGAAGGATCGCTCGAAATCGCCCTTTAAGCGGTGACGACGGCGTGCCCCTCGGCGTAACGTCTTCAAGAAAGCCTATATCGATTTAATTGATCATATATGGCATATTGAGGCTTACAGTTTGTCACATACGGTGCTCTTATGGGATCGCCCAAGTCAAAACCCGCCTTGGAACGTCTGGGCCGCGATCTGCGGGGAGCCCGGCTGCGACGCCGTATGGCCATTGCGGACTTGGCCGTGCGGGCGGGAACCTCGCCGAGCACCCTGACGCGCCTCGAGAAAGGCGACGCCGGCGTAGGGCTCGGGACCCTAGCCGATGTTCTCGTCGCCCTGGGCCTTGTCGATCGGCTTGCCGATCTGATCGACATCCGGTCCGACGATCTCGGCCTGGCGCTTTCCGAGGAACGCCTGCTCAAGCGCGGACGATCGTCCAGCGCGCGCCTGCGCAGGGCCGTATCCTCGGATGCGAAGGCGGCGGGCGCGGGAACGGACATCGTGGATCCGGACGGGGCGGCCTTCTGATGACGGACTTTTCAGCGCAGGTCTCGCTCGGCGAAAGTCTGGTCCGGATCGGACGGCTGCGTTTCACCCATGCCGGACCGCGTCAGTTCTCCAACTTCACCTATGACCCGGACTGGGTCGAGGATGAACGGGCCTTCGCGCTTCAGCCTGATCTCCCTTTGGATGGCGCATCCTTCTACGCATCGGGACAACCGGGTCACATGAGGGATGCTCTGGCCGGCGTCTTCTCGGATGGGGCGCCGGACACCTGGGGGCGACGTCTGCTCGAGCGGGCCTACGGCGCCGGCCTGTCGGAATTTGAATACCTCACCCTGTCGGACGACACCTGCCGACAGGGCGCCCTGCGTTTCCTGGATGAGGAAGGCGAGGTTATTCGAGGCGCGGCCGAGGCGGTGCCCCGTCTGGTCGATCTGGAAGCGATTACACAGATCGCGCGGGCCTATGAACAGGGGCAGGACATCTCCGCCGCCGACATGCAGGCCCTTGCGGGCGCGGGCGGCTCCGGTGGCGCTCGCCCCAAGGCCAATGTCCAGGACGGAGACGCGCTCTGGTTGGCGAAGTTCACTTCGGCCCACGATCAGGCCCCGATCGAGCGGGTCGAGGTGGCGACGCTGCGTCTGGCTCGGGCCTGTGGGATCCGGACGCCGGAGGTGCGTCTGGAACTGGCGGGCAGCACCTTTCCCGTGGCTCTCATCCAGAGGTTTGATCGGCGCGGTAGAGCGCGCATCCCCTATATCTCTGCGCGCACCGCTCTTCTGAAGACCGGCGCCGAACTCGGAGCCTATACGGAAATCGTCGACTTCATCCGCAGCTGGGGCGCCGATCCTGCAGCGGATTTTCGCGAGCTCTATCTGCGCCTGATATTCACTATCCTGGTCTCTAACAAGGACGACCATCTCAAGAACCATGGCTTCCTCTATGTCGGCGGCCAGCGCTGGCGTCTGTCACCGGCCTTCGACATCAATCCCGCGCCGGACCGAAACCCTCACCTAGAGACGGCGATCATGGAAGGCGGAACGCACGACCGGTCTATCCTCCTGGCCCTGAAAGCCAGCGCCTTCTTCGAGATACCGAAACAGGAGGCCAAGACCATGATCCGAGCGGCCGCCGAGCAGATCGCCCGGCGTTGGCGTGAGGCGTTTCGCGAGGTCGGCGTCACCGGGGACTTGGCCCGCGCCTATGAGTCTGCTTTCGATCACGCCGAGGCCGATCTTGCCTTAGGCTTGTAAAAAGATCAGATTTGAACGTTTTTACCTCGTTACTGGTCATATACGGCTTATTAAAGCGCTTTTGACGTCGCGCGACGATCCTCTGGTCGGATCAAAGCCCTCAATCCGATCCTGGTCGGCGCTGTCGGCTCCTTCTGCGCCGACTTCTTGTCCGAGGCGCTCTGACACTGACCTGCTCCTGAAAACTAGAACGACTTGAGCTAGAGTCTTCCGTCTCGCCTATGAGCCATGGTCGGCAACCGCCTCGCCGGCGGCGACGACGCCGCAACCGCCGTGAGGCTCGGCGGCTGCAGCGGCGCACCGATCGATGCCGATTGGCCGCAGGCCGTGCCGCAGAAGGAGGCGCTCTGGTACCAAGCGGCCGCCGTCGAGCGCCAGCTTGGTCTTAACATCGGCGTCGGGGCCGAGGTGCAAGCGCGTGTGCGCGGCCGGCGCATCATCGCCTTCGAGCTGGCCTTTGGCTTCAGCCGTCTTGAGGATGCGGCGCTCGGCACCTCCGTGGACGAGCTCGTCGATGCCCTACGAAATGGGGCGCGCATCGTAGCTCACGTCGATCGGGGCGGTCTAGAAAGCGTCGAGTCGGCCATCCATGAGGTGGCCGATGTCATGCCTTGGGAGGCCCTACCCGTAGATCTGGCCGAGCCTCGAATTTGTGCCCCGGTCGACGATGCGGTCGCTGTGTTCGTCGTTGGCAATGTGCTGCGCGACCCTGCTTTCGACGTCGCAGCCTTGGCGGCGCGGTTTGAAGCTGCGCCGGACACCGCCCTTCTCGGCCCGATGGTGAGGCGGTGGGACGGGCCGCTTACGGTCGACCTCGACGCCGTGCCCGCGAGTCTCGCGGCCACAGCCCTCATCATCCGTCCGCCCGTGGGAGACGCCTCCCTCCTGATGCTGGCGAGCTTCCGGATATGGGAGTGGCTGGAGCGATCAATCACCGCACGACGACTGGAATCGGTCCTCGCCGGCCGGATCGCGGCGCAGTGGTCCCATCTCGCCGACCGGGCGCAGTTCGCCCTTCGCACGCCGGTCCTGACGGCTCCGGCGATCCGGCAGGCCGCCCGGGACACCGTGCATCGGCGGTCCCTCGGTAGACTCCTGCTGGCCGCTAACGACGCTGTGCGACCAAATCTCGGAGAAGGTGCCAAGGCGGCAATCCGAGCGACCTTCTGAGCATCGAATTTTGAAAGCTACACCAAGGTTAGTGAGTACCGATTGCTCGTCGGAAGAATGTGCTCCGATCTGTACAATCCACAAGAGCCGTTAGACTTCGATCTCGGCCGCCTTGGCTTCCACTAACGCCATTACCTCGCTGTGCAGGTCAATCTCCTGCCCCGGTGCCGAGATGGTGACAGTCAGACTGTAACGGCAACGGTCGGTGACTCGCCGTTGGCCCAGATGGGATTTCCACCAACCACCGACGGGAACGATGGCGATGGCGTCATGCAGCGCCAGATCGACCGCGTGGCCTCGCCATAGATCGCAGTGGAGTGACCCTGCCGAGATCGCGTTCGGCCCCAACAGCCAATAGTCAGCCTCACCGTCGGCAGCGTCACCGTCGTGTTCCTGAGCCGCGTTGACACGCGCCCGGAACTGCTCGGTCGTCTCACCACGCTTCTTGATGCGAAAGCGCAGGCCGAAGGAGCGATAGGTATCTGGTCGTGTCGCAGCCCGGCCGGTCAGGTTGGGCTCTATGAAATAGGAGAGCGTCACCTTCATCGTGACGATCGTGTTCTCCAACTGCTGCAAGGCCTCACGGGGCCACGGCAGGTCGTAGAAGTGCATATCGTTGTAGACGGCAGACCCGCCGTTCTGGGACAGGGCAAACGGTTGGAGCTCTGCCTGCGCGGTCAGTGTCAGATCATTCATGGCCGAGGCCGTGGTGCGCGACACGTCCGGCACGCCGTAGCCGACGCGGCGCAGAAGCTTCTGCTTGGCCGCCTTTGTGGCCACCGCTCTGCCCGAACTCCAGTGCGCGCCACGCCCCACCAGGGCCGTTTTGATTGGCGCGGGCCAATTGGCGGACTGGACCGTGAGTGCGCGATAGGTTTCAGGCCACAAGCCGGGTAGAGTCGCTTCAAGCTGTCCGAGGAAATTGCCGGCAATCCCTGTCGCGGCGCTCGTCGCCCAGATCGGCGTCAGGGGTTCGACCGCGACATCATTCCCGGCGCTCAGCAGGGACACCGAAGGACTCCAACCGCAGAAGTCCGCCGCATCGGCCAGCATGTTGCCGGCCTCGAACAGCACCTCGGGTTTGATCGGGGTCAGGTCGTCTGGCAGCATGTCGGAGCTGCGCGAGAAGGGGCTGACCGTATTGGCGGGGGCGACCGCCGTCTTGTTTCCATCCTCGGCCGCCAGCCGGTCCAAGGTGGTGTAGCCACCCACAGTCAAAGCGTTCCAGCTTTGGGCTGGGTCTTCGATCGGATGGTGAGCGGTCACGAAGTCCCGCATTCCGCCCTCGACGTTTCCGGCAGACACGACAAGCAACCGTTTTGGCCGGTCGTGGGCAGGCAGGGACGGATCTCCGGCGTCGCCGACGGAAGATCCCGCTGCGATCTGATCGAGAGCGCCGCTCCACGCCGAGGGCCGCTCGGGCGCGAACTCGTCGGTGGTCACCGCCATGCAGAAGGTTCGCACGGCAACGCCGTGTGCGATCTCGACCTGGGCGATCGCGCCTTGGGTGATAAGGCCATAATGTTGGGGCGCGTTCGGCGGCATCCCGCCTGGCGGCAGGAGCTTCATGGAAACGACGCCATGGGTCAGGTCAACGGCCCGGTTGTCCTGCATGGAAAACGAGAGGTCGCCATAGAGGATCAGGCTACTCATCCCGGTCCCGTGACCGCCGCCGCCGATATGGTCATCGACACCCCAGGCGTCGTCGTAGGCATAGGCTCCGGCCAAGCCGGGTGCGATCAGAGGGTGTTCACCGGCGACCCCGGTATCCAGCAGACCGACTAGTGGCGCTTCTGCACTCGGCGCGCTTACGCGCCCCGTCAGGTCCGCGACGAAGTCCGCCTGACCGACAACGGTGTCGCCGCGTTCAAGGAAGGGACAGATGGTGCCCGTGGCGGGCCGGATCTCAGCGATGGCCCCCGGCGTCTGCTGCGCGAAAAGAAGAAGATCAGCAGGCCGCGCGTGGACAAGGACTACAGTCGTGTCGGGGAAATACAGGCGCTCGCCGTGCACATCGAACTCCCGTGCGCGAGCGGCGACGGCAACGCCGTCCGCGACCGACTGCCGGGCCCAGAGTTCCCACCAGATCGCCGGCCCATTCGGATCGATTTCGACCGCAAACAGGGAGGCCGCGGTCGTGGCGGCGATGGTCTCCACGACTTCGAACCGATCAACGTCCGGCCGCTTGGCATTCCCGAGGTTGGCGTTCCCGTAGCCCGCGACCCGACTCCTGAGGTAGGCCTGCGAGGTATCAGGGACAAAGACGATCGCGCCCTCGGTTCGATCATCTCGTCGTTCCGATCGGAGGACGACGATGTCTTGAGCTGTGAAGTCGAACCCGGTCGGCATCTTCACAGCCTTGGTGCGTGCGTTCTCGTCGGGCGCGAGGGTGCCGACCGCGATAAGTGTACCGGGTTGAAGACCATTGAGCCGAGTTCGGGTGTCGGCGTCCGGAGCCGGTGGCGGCGGCAAGGCGGCCGCGAGTTGCTCGAGCAGCGCCCGTCCATGTGCGACGTAGTCATCACGCAGCGGCTTACGCTGCTGTGCGCGTTGCGGAAACTCATAGCCGACACTCTCCCGCCACGCGTCTATCGCGATGTGGGGCTTATCTCGCTTGTCGAAGTCGTTTGGCTCGGCCATCGGCCCCTACACACAACGAATCGTTGAAAGGGCTTATTGTCCGATTCGAGCGACGTTCGCTCAAGCCGTCCGATGGAACTGCGCGCGGAAAGCCTGTCGGTCTTTCAGGGCCTTGCCCAGAGCATCGGCAGGTGCGGTTTTGCTGCCTTCCAGAATGGCCAGCTTCACGACCGCGTCGGCTGCACGCGTAAGTTCACCCTGGCTGAGACCTTCGGCGTCGTCGGCGACGCCCTTCCAAGCCTTGTCGGTCAGCTTGAACCGCCCCAAACGCCGCCTCACCACTTCGCGCGCGCCGGCGGCGTCGGGCAGTTCGTAGGAGACCACTTCGTCGAACCGGCGCGCCAAGGCCGTATCCAGCACTTCGGCATGGTTGGTGGCGGCGATGACCAGGCTGTCGGTTGAGTTGGGCTCTTCCATGAACGCCAACACCGAATTTAGAACGCGCCGAATCTCGCCCACATCGTTGGATTCGGCGCGGCGTTGGCCGATCGCATCGAATTCATCGAGCAGATAGACGCCGCGCGTCTGGGCAACCTGATCGAACAGCAAGCGAAGTTTGCCAGCGGTCTCACCAAAGAAGCGGCTAAACAGAGATTCCAGCCGCACGGTGAAAAGAGGCAGACGAAGTTCGCCCGCTAAGGCTGACGCTGTCATAGTCTTGCCGGTTCCCGGTGGGCCGACCAGAAGAAGGTGGGTCGCCGGCGCCTGGCCATGATCGCGCAGAACGGCGCGCTCCTGCTGTTCCCGCACCAACCGATCGAGCCTCGAACGGACGTCGTCGGACAGGACCATGCTGTTCAAGGTCGTCTTGGGATAGGTGCTTTCGACGAGACCCTGGAGTTCTCCCCGAGGACGCGCGAGCGGAACAGGCGTGGCGCGGCCCGCTATGGGCGCGCGCTTCTGATCACGCGCACGTTGAACGATCCGCTTCAGGCGTTCCGCATCATCGGTGCGACCGGCTCGCGCTTCGCTGGCGGCTACCTGCAAGGCGATCGACAGGAATTGTTCGTCATCGCCCTCGATGTGGGAGGTCAGGAGAGCGGCGATCTGCTTGACGGACATCGACTCCCCTCTTTCTGGTCTGGGCGGATCTCAGCGAGCAGCATGTGGCCCGTGCGCCGCTTAATAGCGGGTTAAAGTAGCCTTAACTCTACTCAACGGCGGACGCCACGGTTACACACTGCTCACAACGGTCTTGCCTACGAGAGTTGGACGCCGTTGCCGAAACGCACTCGTGTATATGAATGTTCCTCTTTTGTTCCAATCGTCAAGGGTGCTTGATGATTGGAACCTTTGGTGGCAAAGCTACGCAGCGAGGCTTGCTGCGAACAGATGTAGAGATTCTGGACGCAGGTGTGTGTAACGCCGGAGCATCTTCCAATCCTTGTGCCCGGTGACCAGGGCGACCTGCTGGATCTGGAAACCCGCCTCAAACAGTCGGCTGGTCCCTTCGTGACGAAGATAATGGAAGTGCAGGTCGACGATCCCAAGATTCTTGCAGGCCCTGGTGAAGGCCGTGCCGGCCGAGCGATGGTTGAACGCAAAGATACGCTGTTCAGCGTTGGTGCGTGATGAACGCCGGGCTTCGATGAGGGCCACGGCATCAAAGCCGGAGACCGCGAGAAGGGGGATGCGCTGATCATTTCCGGTCTTCTCCCGCGGATCCTTTCGGTCGCGGATCGTCAGCATCTTGGTTCGGGCGACATAGTCGTCCCAGACGACGCGAAAAATCTCCTCCTGGCGCATCGCCGTGGCGATGGCGAACCGGATGATCTCTCCCATGGGAATGGTCTGACGCGGATTGCCTTCGAAGTGGGCGAGCAGACGTTCGATCTCATCTTCTGTAGGGCGCCGATCACGCTCGACGCCTTTCCCGACGAGCCCCAACCGCTTGAGTGCGAGACGAGCCAGGTCCACGACCTCTGTCGAGATCGCCAAGTCGTGCACCGCGGCGGCATGCGAGATGACCAGCTTGATCGCGCCGATGTCGATGCCCAGCGTCATTGGGCCGGCGCCTTCGGCTGCGCGCTCTCGTCCGAAGTCGATGAACAACTGCCTATCCAGTTGAGCGATCTTCTTTCGTCCGAGACGGGCCTTGAGCATCTTCAGCGTGGCGGCCTTCGAACGCCTTGGCGCTTTCCCGACGGACTTCATGTCCGCGATATGCAGGTCGATGAGTTCCCCGAACGTCCGGAGCTTCGCTGCACGCGATGGTGTTGGCGTCTCGCCGCGATCAATCCTCCCCTCGGCTTCGGTCGCCCATCGCCGTGCGTCATCGCGTTTGAGGAAGGTCTCGCTTATATAGCGGCCCTTCCTTCTCACTTGGACCCGCCACGATCCTGACGGGAGTTTCGAATACGTCGCCATTTCGTGTGCGCTCTATGTGCACCGGGGTGTCGAAAAGCCGGAAAAAACGTCGCAACACGTCGTAAATTCGAGTGCTTCAGCCGCCGTCCAACTTTTTGATCTTACTGGAATAATGCCGAAAAATCAAGATCATAGGCTGTCCGTCGCCCCGATGATGGACTGGACCGACCAGCATTGCCGGGCGTTTCATCGGGCGCTGTCGTCGCGGGCTTTGCTGTATACGGAGATGGTGACGGCGCCGGCGGTGGTGCATGGGGATCGCGAGCGGCTGCTGGGGTTCGAGGGGTTGGAGCATCCGGTGGCGCTGCAGATCGGGGGGTCCGATCCGGCGCAACTGGCCGAGGCCGCCCGGATCGGCGAGGCCTTCGGCTATGACGAAATCAATCTGAACGTCGGCTGCCCGTCCGACCGGGTTCAATCGGGCAGGTTCGGAGCGTGTCTGATGCGCGAGCCGGCGCTGGTCGCTGACTGCATGGCCGCGATCCGCGAGGCCGTCAGCGTGCCGGCCACCGTCAAATGTCGCATCGGGGTGGACGATCAGGACCCCGAGATCAGCCTGTTCGCCACGGTGGACGCCTGCGCCGCCGTCGGGATCGAGGTGTTTATCGTCCATGCGCGCAAGGCCTGGCTGAAGGGGTTGTCGCCCAAGGAGAACCGCGACGTGCCCCCGTTGGACTATGGTCTGGTGCGCCGGTTGAAGCGCGAGCGGCCGCATCTGAACGTGTCGATCAACGGCGGGATCGCGTCGTTGGACGCCGCCGAGGCGCTGCTGGCCGAGGACGAGGGCGTGCGGTTGGACGGGGTCATGCTGGGGCGCGCAGCCTATCACCAGCCGGCCATCCTGGGTCAGGCGGATCGCCGGCTGTATGGAGAAGCGATCGCCGACGTCGACGCCTTCCAGGCGGTCGAGCGTCACCGGGCCTATATGGCCGCACGTCTGGCCGAGGGCGTCGCCCTGTCGGCGATGACGCGCCATATGCTGGGGCTGATGCACGGCCGACCAGGGGCGCGGGCGTACCGGCGCATCCTGACGGTGGAGGCGATCCGGCCGGGCGCGGGACTGGAGGTCGTGGACCAGGCCCTGGAGGCCGTGCGCGAGGCCGAAACGCGGCGCGACAAGGCGGCGGACGAGCCGTCTGCCCAGGGCCGCGCGGCGTAAGCCGATCTTTGAGCAGGGCGGTCAGCCTGGATCGCCCCCTTCAGTTGGCGGACCCCCGATCTCGCCTCGCCCGCTGGCCGTCGCCGCCTGCAATGTGCGCCTAGCGCCAGAGGGTCCGGGGGCGGCTATGACGTTCTGAATTGGGATGGGCGCCGGTCGTACAGGCTGGCTTTAATGCTTGATACCAAGCCTCCAAGGCGCGGCCTACAGCGACCTGCCAGCCGATCGACACCGAGAAAAACGTCATATATTCAACTAGTTAACCACGAAACAAATCGTAATACGACGCGCGCCGACCAGGTTCGCCGCTTTCTCGCCACAAGTTAACGCGACAAGGTGCGCGCCGGCGGCGTTGGGAGCCGGTGTCTCCTGAGCCAAGCCTATGATCGGCGCATCCGCTGCTCTCGCCATGTTTTGGGCCGCCCTATCGTCGATGACGACCGGACCCGTCCCCTACAATGTCGCAGTCGCGGCGGATCAAGTCAGGGCTGAAACCCCTGCCGAGACGATCGGTTCCGAAGCTGTTGAGACGGCGCTGAACGCCGAACAGACCGAGTTGATGGCCAGCGATCCCGACTGGCGCGCCTCGGCCCGCCTCTATCACGCCGGCGGCGGCGGAGCGACGGGCAATGATTCTCTGGGCTGCCGTCCGATCGCCATGCGCACCGTCGCGGTCGATCCGCGCGTCATTCCCCGCCGCACCAAGCTGTTCATCCGCGAGACGGTCGGCATGCGTCTGGCCGATGGCACGATCCACGACGGTTACTGGTATGCGTCCGACACGGGCGGCGCGATCAAGGGTCAGAAGGTCGACCTGTTCACCGGCAATGGCCGTGGTTCAATGACCCAGGCGCAACGTCTGAACATGCGCACCCTGACCATCGTGGACGCCGGTGATTTCGATGGCTGCCCCCCGGCCTGGACCAACGCCTCCAACTGATCCCGCCCGCATGAAAAACGCCGGCTGACCGTTCGGGTCAGCCGGCGTTTTCGCGTCTGCGCCAGGACGCCCGACGGGCGTCAGTCCAGTTCGGACACTTCCAGCGTGGATTGGACCATGTTGTCGTTATAGGTTCCGACCCAGATGTCGTAGCGGCCCGCCTGCGGGTTGGTGATCGTGACCTTGGGATCCAGCTGCCCGGCGCTGTCGTCGTCGCAATAGAAGCGGCCGTTCGGCGTGTTGACCAGAAGGGTTGTGTCCTCGGACGCGCGAACGCGTAAGGTCAAATCGCCTTCGCCCGGCTCGAAGAAGATCTGGAGGTCCGGCGCGGCGCTGACCGACCCCGAGCAGCCGGACTTGGCGGCCGAAGCGGGCACGGAACCACCGGCCAGGATCGACTTGGTCCACGGATCGGGCGTGAAGCCGCCGCGCAGATTGACCGTGCCGTAGTTGGGCTCCAGATTGATATCGGGCGCGGCGCCGGACGTGCTGTCCGAACCGCCCAGTTCGCTGATCTGCAGCGTCGACTGGACCATGTTGTCGTTATAGGTGCCCAGCCAGATGTCGTAGCGACCGCTTTCGGGGTCGGAGATGGTCACCAGCGGATTGTACTCGCCGCCGCCGTCATCGTCGCAATACCAGCGCCCGCTGGGCGTGTTGATCAACAGGGTGGTGTCCTCGGACGCCACGGCGCTGATCGTCAGGTCCAGGTCGCCGGCGGTATAGTTCAACTGCAGATCGGGGGCGGCGCTGACCTTGCCCTCGCAATCGGACTTGGCGGCCGAGGCGGGAATGGAGCCGCCGGCCCGGATCGACTTGGTCCACGGATCGGGCGTGAAGCCGGCCTCCAACCGCACCGAGCCGTAGTTGGGCTGCAGGGTGAAGTCGGGCTTGGCGGCGCTCTTCTGAGCCAGGCTGACGCCGGGGGCCAGAAGGACCGAAGCGGCGGCGACGAAGGCGATGGATTTCATTGAGGCTCCCTCCAGCAACGGCAGACCGCCGCGGGCGACACCCTAATGGCTTTCAGGTAATGGCGCAGCTTAAAATCGACGCCTTCGCCTTAGAACTTTCGGCGACCTGTCACCGTCTCGAAGAACAGGCGAAAATCGCCCCTCAGGCTCCAGAGCGGATATTTGAATGTCGCCGGACGGTTCTTCTCGAAGAAGAAATGGCCGACCCAGGCGAAGCCGTAACCCACCAGCGGCATGGCCAGCAGCCACCATGGGTTCCAAGTCACCAGGAACGCCGCGAAGGCCAGAATGACCAGCCCCGTCCCCACGACGTGGATACGCCGACAGGTGCGGTTGGAATGCTCGTGAATATAATAGGGATAGAAGGCCTCGAACGAGGCGTATCGTCCCTCGGGCGCGGACGGCGTGCTCATGGGCGAAGGGTGCGCCGGGATGGGGCCGGTTGGCAAGCACCCTCTATTCCGCGCCCGTCCCCGCCTACGCGGGGATGAGCGGAGATTTCGAGATCAGCCCTTCGGCTTGCCCTTGAAGCCGTCCTTCTTGAAGCCGGGCTTGGCCTTGAAGGGCTTCTTGGCGAAGGGCTTGTCGCCCGATGCGTTCGAGCGCGGATTGCCGCCGCCGTCGGCCTTCGGCGCCCAGGGCTTCTTCTTGAACGGCGGGCGGGCGTCGCCCTCGCCGCCCTCGGCGCGTTTGTAGGGGGTTTTCTTGAAGGGGCGATCGCCGTCTTCACGCGACTTGCCGGCGAAACGGCTGGCCTTCATCGACCCCGGCGTGGGGGCTTCGGACGGGGTGATGCGGACCTCGTCCTTGGACGCGGCGATGGCTTCGCGGAACGCCTTCTCGTGGGTCTTGGCGATCTCGAACCGGGTCTCGTCGGGGAAGGTGCGGATCGCGCCGATCTGGGGCTTGGAAATGCCGCCGATGCGGCAAATCAGCGGGATCAGCCACTTGGGATCGGCGTTCTTGTTGCGGCCCACGTCCAGGCGGAACCAGGTCACGTCATCGGCGCCCAGGCGTTCGCCCGGCCAGGGCGTCGCCGACGTGCCGTCGTCGCTGCGAACCACGCGTTCGCGTTTGGCGGGGCCGCGGTCCGAACCCGGATCGGACAACTCCTCGGGCGCGGGCTGTTCCTTGCGGAGCAGGCGCACCAGGGCGGCGGCGATCTCGTCGGGCGTGCGCTCGGCGATCATGCGCTTGGCCACGACCATGTCCTCGTCGGACACGTCGGCCTCGAAGAACTCGGGCGACAGCAGACGGCCTTCATCGGCCTTGCGGATTTCATCGAAGGTCGGGGCGCCCGACCACACGGCGTCGACCCCGGCCTCGTCCATCAGACGCTCGGCCTTGCGACGGCGCGAGTGCGGAACCAGCATCACCGACACGCCCTTCTTGCCCGCCCGGCCCGTGCGGCCTGAACGGTGCAGCAAACCGGCGCGGTTCATCGGCAGTTCGGCGTGGATGACCAGACCCAGGTCCGGCAGGTCGAGACCGCGCGCGGCGACGTCGGTGGCGACGCAGACGCGGGCGCGGCCGTCACGCAGCGACTGAAGCGCATCGGTCCGCTCGCGCTGGCCCATTTCGCCCGACAGGGACACGGTCGAGAAGCCGCGCTCCAGCAGCGAGGACTGCAGGTGACGCACACTGTCGCGCGTCGAGCAGAAAACCATGGCGCGCGGCGCCTCGTACCAGCGCAGGGTGTTGACCACCGCGTGTTCGATCTCGTTGGGCGCGATGCGATAGGCGCGATATTCGATGTCGGCGTGCTGGCGCGTCTTGTCCGTCGCGTCGATGCGGACCGCATCCTTCTGGTAGCGCTTGGCCAGGGTGACGATGTCACGCGCGATGGTGGCCGAGAACAGCAGGGTGCGGCGTTCGGCCGGGGCCTGGTCCAGAATGTGCTCCAGGTCCTCGCGGAAGCCCATGTCCAGCATCTCGTCCGCCTCGTCCAGGACGGCGACCTTCAGTTCGGACAGGTCCAGATTGCCCCGGTCGATGTGGTCCTTCAGGCGACCCGGCGTGCCGACGACGATGTGAACGCCGAAGCCCAGAGCGCGGGCCTCGCGACGGGCATCCATGCCGCCGACGCAGGTGGCGATCTTGGCGCCCGAGTCGGCGTACAACCATTGCAGTTCGGCCGCGACCTGCATGGCCAGTTCGCGGGTCGGCGCGATGGCCAGGCACAGCGGCGCGCCGCCGGGGCCGAAGATCGGCTTGTCGCCCAGCAAGGTCGGGGCGGCCGCCAGACCGAACGCCACCGTCTTGCCCGATCCGGTCTGGGCCGAAACCAGCAGGTCGCGATCCGCGTGTTCGCCTTCCAGCACGGCGGCCTGAACCGGGGTGGGTTCGGCATAGCCCTTGTTGATCAGGGCGCGGTCGAGCGCGGGGTGGACGGCGGGAAAGGGCATGGGAAACCTGGAACAACGGACAAGGGCGGTCGCCGAAACGACCGCGCCCGGCCGAGGTCAGACCTCAGGCCGGGCGAATGGTGACGCTCTATACACGGATAAAGGCTGAAGCGGGGCGGAAAACGCCGTTCACCCTGTTCCTTCAGGCGATGTTGACCCGAAAGACGCACTTTGGCGAAAGACAGAACCTTGCCCGGAGCCCGCCCTTGCAGGCCCTTTCCATCGCCGCCGCCGGAATGGCCGACGCCCAGCAGCGTTTCGAGACCAGTGCGCGCCGCACCGCCCAGGCGCCGCTGGACGATACCGCCGAAGCCGTCGTCGACCAGATCGAGGCCAAGACCGCCTTCAAGGCCAACGCCGCCGTCCTGCGCACCGCCGACGACATGACCCGAACCCTGCTGGACATCCTGGCCTGACCCTGCTGCTCAGACGGCGGCCTTTTCCGGCAGGTTGAAGAAGCCGACGAAGCGGTCGAACACGGCCCTGTCGCCGGTGATCGTCATCAGCCCCTCGGCCTCAAAGGCGGCGGGGGGAGCCTTGCCATAGACACAGGCCGCGACCAGCGGCGGCTGGGTCGTCACGACGACCTCGGCGTCGGCCGGGGCGCCCCGTGCCGTCGTGATCTCTCCGTCCGCGATCCGCACCACGAACGACTCGTCGCCGAAGACGAAGCCCAGGGTCATGTCCGCATCGCCCGCCAAGGCCGGATCGAACATCGTCTCGAACGACTGCATGATCGACACCGCGCTGATCGGCAGGGTCGGATCGTGCAGCGGCGAGCGCGCGGCCCAGCGGCCCAGCACCATGAAGACCGGCTTGATCTCGTACCCCCAGGCCGTCAGCTCATAGACCTGAACCGACGCGGGCGGCGGCAGCTTCCGACGTTGCACGATACCAGACGCCTCCAGCCCCTCCAGCCGCTGGGTCAGCACATTGGCCGACAGGCCGTGCAGGTCCTTCCTCAAATCACCGAACCGGCGCGGCCCCATCATCAGTTCGCGGATGACCAGCAGCGCCCACCGCTCGCCGATCAGGTCCAGGCCGTGCGCGGCCCCGCAGGCGTCGTGATACTTGCGTCCCGGCTTTTCAGTTATCTTTTCTAACTTCATGGTTGACTATCGTAATCATCGGAGTCAGGTTTCGCAAATAACAAGGATAAGGAAACGCCGTGCCCCAGCTGATTTTCATCAACCTGCCCGTCGCCGACCTGCCCAAGTCCATCGCCTTCTACGAGGCCGTCGGCGCGGCCAGGAACCCCATGTTCAGCGACGAGACCGCCGCCTGCATGGTCGTGTCGGACGTGATCCACGTCATGCTGCTGACCCACGACAAATGGCGCACCTTCACCGACCGCCAGATCCCCGACGCCCACGCCTCGGCCCAGGTTCTGCTGTGCCTGTCACAGGACAGCCGCGCGGCGGTCGACGCGGTCGTCACCCAGGCCGGGCCTGCGGGCGGCAGGGTCGATCCCAACCCGACCCAGGACTACGGTTTCATGTATGGCCGCAGCTATGCGGACCCGGACGGCCACATCTGGGAGGTCATGTGGATGGACGCCGCCGCCGTCGCCGCCGGTCCCGAAGCCTTCGCCGCCGACGCCGGGGTCTCGTGATGACCGACAAGATCGTTCCCTGCCTGTGGTTCGACGGCGAGGCAGAGGCGGCGACCGCCTTGTATGTCGGCCTGCTGCCCGACAGTCGCGTCACCGCCGCCAACCGTTCGCCGGTCGATACGCCGTCAGGCCCCGCCGGTTCGGTGCTGACGGTCCAGTTCGTCCTGGCGTGCCGCGAATATGTGGCGCTGAACGGCGGATCAGCCTTCCGTTTCACCGAGGCCGTCTCCTTCATGGTGATGACCGAGGATCAGGCCGAGACCGACCGACTGTGGAACGCCCTGATCGCCGACGGCGGGCGCGAGAACGCCTGCGGCTGGCTGAAGGACCGCTGGGGCCTGTCGTGGCAGATCACGCCTCGCCGGTTGATGGACCTGACCACCGACGCCGATCCGGCCCGCGCGGCGGCGGCCATGACGGCGATGATGACCATGACCAAAATCGACATCGCGGCCCTGGATCGCGCCGTCGCCGACCTCTGACCCTGCGCCAAGGAGACGACCGATGACCTATGTGACCGGCTTCCTGACGCCCGTGAAGGCCGAGGACAAGGCGCGCTACGTCACGTCCGCCCAGGCGTCCTGGCCCCTGTTCCAGACATACGGGGCCCTGTCCCAGACCGAGACCTGGGGCGAGGACGTGCCGGACGGCGCCCTGACCAGCTTCCCCATGGCGGTGAAGCTGGAAGAGGGCGAGGTCGTGGTCTTCTCCTGGGTGACCTGGCCCGACCGCGCCACCGCCGACGCCTGTTTCGCCAGGATGCAGGACGACCCCGGTTTCGCCGACATGGACATGCCTTTTGACGGCAAGCGCATGATGTGGGGCGGGTTCGAGATGATCTTCGACGGCAAGGCCTGACCGCCGGCGGCCAAGTCCGAACGCAAATCGTCCTGGCGCATTGTCAGGGATCGAGGAGGAATCGACATGGCCGCCCGCCCAACCTGGCAAGGACATCTGAAGCTGTCGCTGGTCACCTGTCCGGTGGCGCTCTACACGGCGACGACCAGCACGAACGACGTGCGGTTTCACCTGGTCAATCCCGACACCAACAACCGCATCCGCATGGTCCCGACCGACCCGGACGTCGGCCCGGTCGAGCGCAGCGACCTGGTGCGCGGCTACGAGGTGTCCAAGGACGAATATGTCCTGTTCGACGACGCCGATTTCGACAAGGTGAAGCTGGAAAGCACCAAGACCATCTCGATCGACAAGTTCGTCGACGAGGCGGATATCGACCGGCTGTATTGGGACGATCCCTTCTTCGTGGTTCCGGAAAAGGGCGCGGGCGTCGAGGCCTTCGCCGTCATCCGCGACGCCATGAAGAAACAGGGCAAGGTGGCGCTGGGCCAGTTGGTTCTGCGCGGCAAGGAACGGCAGCTGGCGCTGGAGGTCCGGGGCAAGGGGCTGGTCGCCTACACCCTGCGCGCCCATGACGAGGTGCGCGATTCCGACGACTATTTCGATGATATTCCGACCGTGAAGGCCGATCCCGACATGGTCGAGATCGCCGCCCGCATCATCGGCCAGAAGGAGGCGGAATTCGATCCGTCCGACTTCAGGGACGGCTACGATGACGCCCTGCGCGCCATGATCAAGGCCAAGTCCAAGGGCGGCAAGGGCGTGGTCGACGTCGCCGAACCCGACGACACCAATGTCATCGACCTGATGGCGGCCTTGCGGAACAGCCTGAAGGGTTCCGCGACGGGGGCGCAAAAGCCGGCGAAGAAGACGCCGACGAAAAAGGCTCCCGCGAAAAACAAGACCGCTGCAAAGAAGAAGACTGCCGCCTGACGCATTTCATATCCGATCATCCCGGCTTTCGCCGGGATGATCGGGGTCAGGTGACAGCTAAATTCCCATCTTTCTCAACGCCGGTTTCAGACTGACCGCCGAGGCTCGGAAATCCGCCCACGGATCGGGCTTTTTCAGCAGCGTCTCATAGGTCCAGAGATTGAACGCCGCCGGGTCCAGTCCCACCTTCACCTGGCCCCATGACAGCGGGAAGGCGATCCCCGCGCCCGGCCGTGCGCGCGGCGACCACGGCGCGACCGCCGTCGCCATCCGGCCGTTCCGCAGATAGTCGATGAAGATCTTTCCGCCCCGCGCCTTCTTGGCGAGGGTGATGGTGAACCGATCCGGCGCATCGGCGCGAATGGCCTCGGCCACAGCCTTGGCGAAGGCCTTGTTCTGGTCCCAGGTCACGCGGGATCGAGCGTCGGTCTTGATGGGGACGACGACGTGCAGCCCCTTGCCTCCCGTCGTCTTGACGAAGGCCGCCAGGCCCAGCCGCTCGATGCGTGTCTTCACGACTTTTGCCGCCGCGATCACGTCGCTGAAGTCCAGCCCTTCGTCGGGGTCCAGGTCGAAGGTGATCTGTTCGGGGACTTCCGGCATGCCCGGCGCGCAGCCCCAGGGATGCAGTTCCAGCCCGCCGGATTGCGCGATGGCGGCCAGGCCGCCCACATCTATGGCGGCGACATAGGGCGTGCGCGCCTTCACGTCGATCAGCTTCAGGCGTGGGTTGGACCCCGCCATGGCGTGACGCTGGAAGAAGGTCTCGCCGCCGATCCCCTCGGGCGCCCGGATGATCGACGTCGGCCGGTCCGAGACATGGGCCAGAATCCGCTCGGCCGCCGCCTCATAGTATCGCGCCAGATCGGCCTTGGTGATCGCGGGCCGGTCGCCCACAGCGGGCCACAGCACCTTGTCGGGGCTGGAGATCGTCACCCCCGCCACGACCACCTTCCCGGCCTTGCCGGCCGCGCGCACGGTCGTCGTCTTTTTGGCCTCGCCCATCTCGGTGGGCGGCTGGGGCGCGTCGGTCACCTCGGCGGCCGCCTTGTCTTCGCGCAAGCCCTTGAACGCCGCCTGCCTCAGCGAGCCCGCTTCGGTATAGCCGCCATGCTCGACCTCGGCGACCAGCACCGGCTTGACCCAGTGAACGTCCTTGGCGGTCTTGGGCGCGCCCTCGCCGGTAAAGGGCGACCTGTCCGCCGCCACGCCCTTCAAGGCCGGAACCAGCGTCTTCGTGACCGCCTCGCCATAGCCGGTTCCAACCCGGCCCAGATAGCGCAGACCCTTCCTGTCGCGCACCCCGACCAGCAGCGAGCGGAACCGGGTTCCGCCCTCCGACGACCAGCCGCCGATCACTACCTCGTCGCGGCCCCGGCATTTGGATTTCAACCAGGTCGACGACCGCCCCGCATGATAGGGCGCGTCCAGTTTCTTGGAGATCACCCCTTCCAGATCCATCCGACAGGCACTCTCCAGCACCGCCTGCCCGGTCGAGGCGAAATGTTCGACGTAGCGCAGGCGCCCCGCCCCTGGCTTGCCGATCCGGTCCACATAGGCCTGCAGCCGCGCCTTGCGATGCGACAGCGGCAGCTTGCGCAGATCCTCCGCCCCTTCGAACAGCAGGTCGAAGGCGAAATAGACCAGGCCGCCCGTCTTCTCGTCCGAAATGGCCGCCTGCAACGCCCCGAAGTCCGGCATGTGATCATCGTCCAGCGCACACAGTTCGCCGTCGATCACCGCATCGGGCCAGGTCGCCGCATCCGACGCCAGGTCAGGGAAACGGTCGCTCCAGTCCAGGCCCTTGCGCGTCCTCAGCACAGCACGACCGCCGCCGACGCCGATCTGGATGCGGTAGCCGTCGAACTTGATCTCGTGCGCCCAACCCGTCCCGCCCGGCGGATGGTCGGCGACCTTGCACAGCTGGATCGGGACGAAGGCTGGCGGCTTTGTCGCCTTCGTCGCCGCCTTTGACGGCTTGGGCTTGGCCGGCCCTTTGCGCTCCGTGGGCTTTGACGCCGTCCATTCCCTGGTCCCGTCCGCGATCTCGGCCAGAGACCGCCCGGTCGTCACCGAGGCGTCGATCTCGGCCAGGGCATCCCCCTCGCCAGCCACCGCGAAATCGTCCTTCTCCTTCAACAGCAGCCAGTTGTTCCGTTTGGACGGCTTGCCCCGGTCGCTTTTCAGCCGGATCAGCGCCCATTTCCCTTTCAGCCGCTCGCCGTGAAGGATCATCTTGATCTGGCCCTTGGCCCAGGCCGCCTCCAGGTCCGGCTCCTGCGGCTCCCAGGTCCCGACGTCCCACATCTGCACCGTGCCGGCGCCATAGTTGCCGTCGGGGATCGTGCCCTCGAACGATCCGTAATCCAGCGGATGATCCTCGACCTCGACCGCCAGCCGCTTGACCGCCGTATCGCGCGACGGCGCCTTGGTCACGGCCCAGGATTTCAGCACCCCGTCCGCCTCGATGCGAAAGTCGTAATGCAGACGCGTCGCCGCATGACGCTGGATCAGATAGCGGAACCCGCCTTTCGAGCGGCCGCCCTTGGCGCCCTTGGGCTCTGGCGTCTCGCCGAACCGGCGCTTGGCCTGATAGGTTTTCAGTTCACCGCGCATGGGGGCGTAATCCCCCCCGGCCGAAAGCGTTGCGTTAGCGGCAGAAGCGCGTGTCGGTCGCCTCAAGATGCAGGTGGTCGTGGTGGACGGCGTTGTAGTCGGGGCTCAGGGTCGTTCCGAAGATGCGGCAGGCGTCGTCGCGGATGCGGCGCAGGAAGCGCGCCTCGGCCGTGTCGCCCGACCAGTCCCTGGTCACCGTGATCCGCCGGCCATCCCTCAACCGCACCCCGGCGAAGTCCAGCGCCGCCGCCTGGGCATGGGCGCTGATGCGGTTAGACCCCACGCCGTTGTTCACGTTGCGACAGGCATAGGCGCCCATGTGGTCGATCTGGACCACGTCCGAGCCTAGGATCTCGCGCGCCGCCGGTTCCAGCGATTGACGCCGCCAGATGCTCAGGGCCAGCGCCGTCTGGCACGTCATCTCCACATCGCCCGGCGCCATGCGCGCCACCGTGCCCAGGTCGGCGCCCAACACGCCACCCTGGCTGAGGCCGCAGACGGCGGTGTTCTGGCGATCCGGCACGGGGCTGAACCGCACCCGCGCGGCGTTCAACTCGGCCAGGCACCGCCCCAGATCGCCGCCCTCGCGCACGACCAAGGCCTGGGTGCCGCCGTCAATCGGCCGGTCCACCAGCCCGCCGACCAGCGGCGCCTCGGTGCGAGACGGATAGGGCGAAGACGGCCGCAAAGGCTCGGGCGGCCGCCGCACGCAGCCGCTCAGGATCAGGATGATACCGACAGCGATCAGAAACGGCGAAGCGCGGAACACGGAGAGCATGGATCAGACGCTATCTGATTCCCCGAACATCCGCGGTCACGAGGCGGAGAGCCGCCTATCGCGGGTCGTCGGACGCACCCTTGGCCCGGCATCGATCCGAGCAGAACCGCACCTGACCCCAGTCGCGCGCCCACTTCTTGCGCCAGGCAAACGGCAAGCCGCAGGCGACGCAAACCTTCTGCGGCAGGTCGGACTTGGCGGGCGCCGCGCCCAGGTTGACATGTTTTCAGGCCATCGGTTCGCAACGAAAAAGGGCGGCCCTTTCGGCGCCGCCCCTGATCGTATCAGCTGTCCAGGAAGGACCGCAGCTTACGCGACCGCGAGGGGTGCTTCAGCTTACGCAGCGCCTTGGCCTCGATCTGACGGATGCGTTCGCGGGTAACGCTGAACTGCTGGCCGACTTCTTCCAGCGTGTGGTCGGTGTTCATGCCGATGCCGAAACGCATCCGCAGGACCCGTTCCTCGCGCGGCGTCAGGGACGCCAGAACCCGCGTCGTGGTCTCGCGCAGGTTCGACTGGATGGCGGCGTCGATGGGCAGGACGGCGTTCTTGTCCTCGATGAAGTCGCCCAGGTGGCTGTCTTCCTCGTCCCCGATGGGGGTTTCGAGGCTGATCGGCTCCTTGGCGATCTTCAGGACCTTGCGCACTTTTTCCAGCGGCATGGCCAGCTTTTCGGCCAGCTCTTCCGGTGTCGGCTCGCGGCCGATCTCGTGCAGCATCTGGCGCGAGGTGCGGACGATCTTGTTGATCGTCTCGATCATGTGGACCGGGATGCGGATGGTGCGCGCCTGGTCGGCGATGGACCGCGTGATCGCCTGCCTGATCCACCATGTGGCGTAGGTCGAGAACTTGTAGCCGCGACGGTACTCGAACTTGTCGACCGCCTTCATCAGGCCGATGTTGCCCTCCTGGATCAGGTCAAGGAACTGCAGGCCGCGGTTGGTGTATTTCTTGGCGATGGAGATCACCAGGCGCAGATTGGCCTCGACCATCTCCTTCTTGGCCTGACGGGCTTCGCGCTCGCCCTTCTGCACCGTCTGGACGATGCGGCGGTAGTCGTCGATCGGCAGTCCGGCTTCCAGCGCCACCGCCGCCACGTCGGAACGGATGGTGGCGATCTGGTTGGCTTCATTCTCGCTGAACTTGGTCCAGCGCACGCCCTGTTCCTTGATCCGATCCGTCCAGGTCGGGTCCAGTTCGGCGCCGAAATAGGCCTTGAGGAACTCGGGGCGCGAGATGCCGTAGCTGTCGGCCAGACGCAGCAGGCGGCCTTCAAGACCGATCAGGCGCTTGTTGATCGCATAGAGCTGCTCGACCAGCGCCTCGATGCGGTTGTTGTTCAGCTTCATCGTCTTCAGACGGTCCGAGATGGACAGCGTCAGCGCGCGATAGGCCTTCTCGTCCTTGGCGCTCAGCACCTCGCCCTTAAGGCGGGTCTGGACCAGCTTGTCCTGCAGGCCGCGGAATTCGCCGAAGTCGGCGGCGATCAGGTTCAGAACCTCCATCACCCCGTCGCGCAGCTCGGCTTCCAGCGCCGAGATGGACATGCCGCCGCCGTCGTCGAAATCATCGTCGTCGTCGTCATCGGATTCAGGCTTGTCTTCGGCCGCCGGCTTTTCCTCGGCCTCTTCTTCCTCTTCGCTCTCGGGCTGGGCGGCGCCCGGCAGGGAGGAAGGGTTCAGAACGCCGTATGTCGCGTCCAGGTCGATGACCTCACGCAGCAGGATGCGGTTGTTCTCAAGCTCGTCGCGCCACACCATAATGGCTTCGAACGTCAGGGCGCTTTCGCACAGACCCGAGATCATGGCGTCACGACCGGCCTCGATCCGCTTGGCGATGGCGATTTCGCCCTCGCGGCTCAGCAGTTCGACCGAACCCATTTCGCGCAGATACATCCGCACCGGATCGTCGGTGCGGTCATAGGCGGCCTTGGCGGGCGCCTCGGCCACGCCGGTCGATGCGGCGGCGGCGACGTCGGTGGACTGCTGCTCCTGCGCGTCCTCTTCGGCCTCGACGACGTTGACGCCCATCTCAGACAGCATGGCCAGGGTGTCCTCGATCGCGTCGGGGGTCACCTCTTCGGACGGAAGAACCTTGTTCAGTTCCTCCATCGTCACATAGCCGCGAGCTTTCGCCTGCTTGATGAACTTCTTGACGCCGGCGTCGGTCAGATCGAGCAGGGGTCCATCGGTCGAAACCTCGGCGTCCTGCGTCTCGGTCTGTGCGTTCATATTCAGTCCGTCTCCAGCCGGAGGGGTGATCAATCCGCCCCGGCGAAAAATATAATGCCTGACGGGGCGTAAGGTTACGCGCCCGCGCTGTCTTCCCAAATCGTCCCGGCTTTGATCGCACGGCGAAGCGCATCCCGCTCGGCCTTCAGCCGACGGAAAGCTTCATCCTGCCCAGGCACGCCACGCGCCTGGGATAAGGCGTCCTCCAATGCGGCGACCCGCATCGAAGCGTCAAACGCCTGCGACCATCGGACCCTTGCCTCGGCGAGGGGCGCATTTGCGGCCAGGAATGGCGCGCCGGACTTTGCCGCCGCCTTCTCGACCTCGCGCACTAAGGCATCATGACCCGATTGCGCCAGATGGCGTCGCATGGCGGCAGAGTCAAGAGATCGTCCCGACAGACGTAGGCGAACAAGCTCCTGCGCCAACCCGTCCAAACCCTTGTCGCCGAAACCGTGGGCCGAAATCTCCTCCAGATGATTGTCCATCCGTTCGGGATCATCGATGGCGCCGTGGGCCAGGGCGGCGGGCACCGGCTCGATGGCGCGAAACAACGACTGCATGGCCTGGGCGCCCTCGGCGGTCTGGCCCAGTTTCGGCGGCGGGCCGAACCGACCCCTGCCCTGCCCCGGCGTCCAGGGCGCGCGTTGAGGCGCGCGCGGAAAGAGCGCGTCGAACCGCTCGAACAGGTCGCGCCTGTATTGTTCGGCCAGATCCTTGTCCTGAATGGCCGACGCCGTGTTGCGCAGGCGCGCCTTGAAGCCCGCCTTCCGCTCCGGCGTGTCCAGCGGCTCCAGTTCCTGTTCGCGACGGAACAGCACCTCGGCGAAACCGTGTGTCTCGGCCAGAGCCTGCCGCAAGGCCGGCGCCCCCTTGTCGCGCAGAATGTCGTCGGGGTCCTGACCGCCGCTCAGCAGCGAGAACCGGAACGACCGCCCCGCCTTCAGCAGCGGCAGCGACCGTTCGATGGCGCGATAGGCGGCGCGCAGGCCCGCCGCATCGCCGTCGAAACACAGCACCGGCTCGTGCGACACGCGCCACAACCGCTCCATCTGTTCTTCGGTCAGGGCCGTGCCCATCGGCGCCACGGCCGGCAGGCCCGCGCGCTGACAGGCGATGACGTCCATATAGCCCTCGACCACGATGATGGCCTGATCGTTCCTGGATTCCGCGCCCAGAATGCGCCGCGCCTCGGGCAGGCCGTAGAGCGTCGCGCCCTTGTGAAACAGAGGGCTTTCCGGGCCGTTCAGATATTTGGCCCGGTCGTCGGGGTTCATGGCCCGGCCGCCGAAACTGACGATGCGGCCGCGCGCGTCCAGGATCGGGAACATCAACCGGTCGCGGAACCGGTCATAGGGCTGTCCGCCGCTTTCGGGCGAAATCAGCAGGCCCGCCTCGACCAGTTCGGCGGGCTTGGCCCCGCGCTGGACCAGCGCCTGTTTCAGCCCCTCGCGGTCGTTGGGGGCGTAGCCAAGACCGAACCGCTCCCACTGATCCTCGGGCAGGCCGCGTTTTTCCAGGTATTCGCGCGCCGCCTTGCCCGGCGTGCGTCGCAGATTGGCGGCGAACCATTTCTGGGCCAGGTCCATCCAGTCCGACAGGCCCGCCCGCTTCTGCTCGCGCTCGGCCTCCTTGGGGTCTTCGGCGGGCAGCTGCATCCCCGCCTCGCCCGCCAGACGCTGCACCGCCTCGACGAAGCTCAGCCGCTCGGTTTCCTGCAGGAAACTGATGATGTCGCCGTGCTTTCCGGACGAGAAGTCGTGGAAAAAACCCTTGTCGTCATTGACGAAGAAGGACGGCGACTTCTCCTTCGAGAAGGGCGACAGACCGACGTATTCCCGCCCCTGACGTTTCAGCTTCACCGTCCGCCCGATCACGTCGGACGGCCGAAGGCGGGCCTTCAGTTCATCGATGAATCTTTCGTCGAAACGCACGCGGCGATCCTTAGGCGTTCAGCCCCTTCACGTCGACGGAATAGGGGGCGATCAGGCGGTTCATCCAGGCATCCCCCGAATTCCAGATGAACCGCCGCATCGCAGAAGGCGTAAACCGCAGCGTCCCCCAACGCCTTGGCTTAACGAAGTCCTAACGCCTCGCGGACCTGCATCTGACGTTGAGACCCGGCCGCTGTCGAGAGGGGCGCAAGCTTTGCCTTACCGATCAAGGCAAGACTGTGTCTTTTGCGCCGCGCACGGTTTGACTCATCGAAGGCCGAACGGCACGATCTTGTTGGCGCCGTCGTGCCCGATATCCGCCGATCCAAGGTAGGCTATGCCCGATCTGAGGCACCAGTACCGGACGATCTCTTCCGGTGTCTGGCCAAAATCGGGATCATTTTCCGGGACGTCCGACACGCGCCCAAGGCGAACACCCGCAACTCGACGAATGCTGGCCTGGCCCGTCAAATGAAACATCATGCGGTCGACACGATAAGCCGCCTCGGCCACCTCCTCCAGCATCAGGACATGGCCGGTTAAATCCGGCTCCAGAACCGTGCCCAGCAGTTGGTCGATGATCGTCAGGTTGAAGGCGACGGCCGGACGTGGATCATCGGCCAACGACGGTTCGATCCAGTCGCTGCGTCCGGTGGTCAGCCAAGCGACGGCGCCCGCAGCCGTCTCATCATGGCGCACGGAATCCGAGGCCATCGGCCCGTGGGCCAGATGCGGAAACCCGGCCTTGTACAGTCCAGCCAACAGGCTGCCCGCGTCGGAATAGCCGAGGTAGCGTTTCTTGCGCGCCACCGCATTCAGCCGGGGAATGACGGATTCGGCGATGCGGCACGATCCGTATCCGCCGCGTGCGAACCATATGGCGTCGATGCGCGGATCATTGGCGAACTCGACAAAGGCGTCGGCCCGCGCCCGGTCGTCGCCCGCGAAATGGCCGTGCTTGAGGAAACAGGCGGGATGAAAGACCACCGCCACATCACCGTCGGGATGGTGTTCAGCGAACCAGGCATTGATGGCGTCGGCCCGCTCACGGGAGAAACGTGAACTGGCGCAGACGATGCCGATCTTGAACGTCTTGCTCACGCCGTCGTCTCCAGCGCGCCCTGGATCCCCTTTTGCAGGTCGATCATCACCAATGCGGTCTTGCGGGGATCGCGTTCCGGGGCCACGACATCTCCTGACGGATCTACTTGCACTTCGCAGGCGCCGCCGTCGGGCGCCGACGGCATTCCTATCGCACCATGACCGACACCGTCTCCTACTTCTTCTGCGGCATCGGCGGGTCCGGCATGCTGCCGCTGGCCATGATCGTTCAGGCGCAGGGCCATGCCATCGAAGGCTCTGACCGCGCGCTGGATCAGGGCCGCACGCCCGATAAGTTCGACTGGCTGCGCGCCCATGGCGTGACCCTGCACCCGCAGGACGGATCGGGCGTCACCCGCGCCAGCCAGCAGGTCATCGCCACGGGCGCCATCGAGGAGACGGTCCCTGACATAGGCGCGGCGCGGCGCGCGGGCGCCCGCATCCAGACGCGGCCCGAACTGCTGAGCCAGTTGTTCAACGCCGCCCCGACCTCCATCGGGGTGGCGGGCACCAGCGGCAAGTCTACCATCACCGGCATGATCGCCTGGATCCTGCATCAGACGGGCCGAAACCCCACCGTGGTCAATGGCGCGGTGATGAAGAACTTCACCGACGCCGACCACCCCTTCGCCAGCGCCCTGATCGGCGGTCCAGACGTGTTCGTCGCCGAGGTGGACGAAAGCGACGGCTCCATCGCCCGCTACGACCCGACCGTGGCGGTCGTGTCCAACATCTCGTTGGATCACAAGTCGATGGAGGAGCTTCGCGACCTGTTCGGCGGCTTCACCAACCGGGCGACGACGGCGGTGCTGAACCTCGACAATCCCGAGACGGCGGCGCTGGCCCAGACCCTGCCTGCGGGCAAGGCCATCACCTTCGGTCTGGGCGAGGAGCAGGCCGACCTGTCCGCTCACGACCTGCAGCCGCTGCCGACCGGAATGAAGTTCCGCCTGATCGCGGGCTGGACCGAATATGACGCCGTGCTGAACGTTCCCGGCGCCCACAATGTCGCCAATGCGCTGGCGGCGCTGGGCGCCGTCAAGGCGCTGGGCGTGCCGGTGGGAGAAGCGGTGAAGGCGCTGGAGACCTTCGCCGGCATCCGTCGCCGCATGGAGGTCGTGGGGACCGTCAACGACATCACCGTCATCGACGACTTCGCCCATAACCCGGACAAGATCGCCGCCACGCTGAAGACCTTGCACGCCTTCGACGGTCGTCTGCTGATCCTGTTTCAGCCGCACGGCTTCGGGCCTCTGAAGCTGATGAAGCATGAGTTCATCGAAGGTTTCGCCGGACTGATGCGTCCCGACGATGTGCTGCTGATGCCGGAGCCCGTTTACTACGGCGGCACGACCGACCGCAGCGTAGGGTCCGAGGACATCGCCTCCGGCGTTCGCGCCGCCGGGCGTCAGGCCGAGGCGCTCGCGACCCGCGCCGACTGCGGCGACCGGATTCTGGCGCTGGCCAAGCCGGGCGACCGGATCATCGTCATGGGCGCCCGCGACGACACCCTGTCGACCTTTGCGGCGGAGTTGCTGGGACGGTTGGGCTAACCTTTAAGTCGTCATCTTCGCCCTTGTGGCGAGGATCCATACTGCCGATGACGGCCGGGTCTCACCTTCATCGACGAGCGTATGAATCCCAGGCGCAGGGCCTAGGATGACGGATCTTTTAGTACACGTCCCGCCGATAGCGACCGTCTTCCAGCATCCGCAGCAGGACATCGGCGCCCAGCCCCTGTTCCAGCGCGGCGTGAACGCCGGACGCCATGCCCTCCAGGCTGCCGCAGACATAGATGGCCGCCCCGCGTGCGATCCAGTCGCGCAGGTCATCCGTCGCCGCCGCGACCAGGTCCTGAACATATCGTCCATCGCCTGCATCACGCGAGAAGGCGCGATCCAGCCGCCCAAGCGCGCCAGACGCCAGCCAGGCCTGAACTTCGGCGTCGAAAAAGGCGTCGTGCGCCCGCGTGCGTTCGCCGAACAGCAGCCAGGCCCCGCCGCCCGCCGCCGTGCGCGCCTTCAGATGGGCGCGCAGCCCGGCGATGCCCGTGCCGTTGCCGATCAGGATCATCGGCGTCTCGTTCGATGGGCCGTGGAAACTGCGGTTGGTGCGCAGCCGCATGCCGATCTGCTCGCCAGGCCTCAGGTCCTGCGTCAGCCAGCCCGAGGCCAGGCCGGGCGTCCCGTCGGGATGGCGCATCAGGCGGATCAGCAACTCCACACGGCCGTCCGACGGCAGGGAGGCGATGGAATATTCGCGTGAACCAGGCGTGACGCCCTCCCGTTCCGGCAAACCGACCTCGGCGATGTCTCCCGCCGACCAGTCGGGCCCCGCGCCCACGGGTTCGAACGCCAGAAGCCAGGCCTCGCCGCCCGGACTGCCGGGATTGACCAGGGTCCGCTGGACCAGCCGCCAGGGATCATAGGCGGGCGGGGTCCAGTCGGCGACCGCGACGCGGCCGGTGATATGGTTCAACTGATGCTGCCAGTGGCGGATGGCGCCGGCCTCGCCGTTGTCGACCTCGACTGTGTCGAACAGGGGCTCGGCGCCCGCGCGCCGCAGCCAGCCGTCCACCGCATGGCCGAAACCGCAGAACTGGTCGTAGCTGCGGTCACCCAGAGCCAACACCCCGAACCGCAAATCGGCCAGGTCGGCGGGAGCCGCCATCGTCTTTCTGACGAAGCGGGCGGCGTTATCGGGCGGATCGCCCTCGCCCGTCGTGGAGACGATCAGCAAGGCCCGATCCGCCGCCTTCAACGTCTCAAGGTCCAGATCGGCGAAGGACAGAACGCGTGCGCCCGCGCCGCCATCGCCCGTCGCCCCTGACAGCGCCCGGGCCGTCATCCAGGCCAGTTCCTCGGCGAATCCCGTCTGGCTGGCGAAGGCGACCAGCACCGGCTTGCCGTCACCCGCGCCGGCCATGGCGTCGGACCGGGCGCGGGCCAGGGCGGCGGCGCGGCGTTCGCGCCAGATCGTGACGGCGATCAGGACCAGCCAAAGCACAACTGCCCCGACCGCCCACAGCCAGCGCTGCGGATCGGCCGTCACCCCGGCCGGTCTCCGTCTGGATCGTCCATCATGGCGGCGAAGGCC
Source organism: Candidatus Brevundimonas colombiensis (assembly GCA_029202665.1). Lineage (NCBI taxonomy): Bacteria > Pseudomonadati > Pseudomonadota > Alphaproteobacteria > Caulobacterales > Caulobacteraceae > Brevundimonas > Candidatus Brevundimonas colombiensis. The sequence continues at coordinate 1,559,157 of CP119326.1, read as the reverse complement.
GGCGTCATCCGCTCGATCGGCCCGCGTTCGGTGCGCTCGACGAAATGGGCGGCCAGGCCCAGCGCCTCGGCATATTCCGGCCCCTCGAACGGCCCCATGACCGTCAGGGCCGTGGCGTAGGCGTCGGCCATCATGGCCGAGGCGTGCAGCACGGTGACAGAGCCGAGATGGTTGTTGACCGGACGTCCGGTCGAGCCATCAAGCGTATGCGGATACCGCCGACCGTCATGGACGAAGGCGCGACGGTAATCGCCGCTGGTCGCCACGGCCAGGTCGAACAGGGCCGCCACGGTGCGGGGCGCGGGGCTGTTCTCGACGCGCTCGATCTCGACCCACCAGGGCTGGGCGTCCGGCTTGACGCCGCGCCCCTTCAACTCGCCGCCGATCTCGATCAGGTGCGAGGTCGCGCCCATGGCCGTCAGCCGGTCGGACACGCGGTCCACCGCATGACCCTTGGCGATGCCGGAGAAGTCCAGCTTCATGCCCCCCATCTGCATCACGCCGCGCGCATCGGGATTCAGTCGCAGCTTCCGCCAGCCGGAGACGGCCATGGCCGCCGTGATTTCCTCCTCGGACGGGACCGGCAGAAGGGTCGGGCGCGGTCCGGGCGGCCCGAAGCCCCACAGATCGACAAGGGCGCCCAGTGTCGGATCGACGGCGCCGTTCGTCTCGTCGCCCAAGGTCATCGCTGCGTCCAGCAGGTCCCAGAACGGCTGGGACACCGCCCACATGCCGGCGGGGGCGGTGTTGAAGCGGCTGATCTCGCTGGACGGCTCCCACGGGCTGAACAGGGCGACGACGGCGGCCAGTTCTTGCTCGATCGCTTCGCGAACGGTCGCTTCGTTCATGGCGGGCGGGGCGATGACGCGCGCGCTCCAGGTCGTGCCCATGGTCTGGCCGCCCAGCGAACGGATCAGGTCACTGGGCGGACGCGGCGGCGCGCCCTCGATCACCGGGACCAGGACGCGATTGTCGGCCCGGTCCGCCAGGGGACCGGGGTCGCCGAGAACGATGGCGGAGGGGGCGGCGCGCGAGCCGCGCGAGAAGGGCGTGTCGGACATCCCGCTCGCTTAGGGCAGGACTTCCACCGCCGCCACATAGCTGGCGCTGGAACCGAGCGTTTCCCCCTGTCCTTCGGTGCGGACCGAGGCGTTCAGCCAGTACATGCCGGCCGCCGGCCAGGTGATGGTAAAGGCGCCGTCTGCGCCGGTCGTCACCGTCGATTCCTCGGGATTGTCGCGATAACGGATGCCGCCGCGCGCCACCGTGACCGTCAGCCCCGACGCCGGCTGGCCATTGTTCAGCAGTTTGAACGTCGCCGGCTCGCCTGCCGCCAGGTCGTTGGGATGGGTCACGGGCGCCAGTTCCAGCCCCTCGCCGGTCGTCTTGAAGACCGTGTCGGTGGGGTTGTTCAGGGTGACGAAGGTCTCGATGCGGCTGGCGGTGCGGGTCGCCTGGATGTCGGTCGCGCCCGCCGGCAGGGCGGCGGGATATTCGGCGGCGGTTCCGCGCCAGCGCTTCTGTTCGCCGTTCAGCCTGTAGCTGGCCATGACGCCGCTCATGACGTTGGCGACCTTGTAGGTTCCGTTCTGCGTCAGATGGACGTCGAAGGTGGAACGGTACTGGCCCTGCATGGCGTGTTCGGGCTGAACCGCCGAACCGTCCGGCGCGGTGATCGTCAGGCCCGTCATCCGCATGGCGGCATGGTCGGGATCGAACACCTTGTTGGACATGCCCGCGTCGAAACCGACCCAGGCGTCGGTCCCCGACAGGGTGGTGGCGGTCGGCGCCATCCAGGCGCGGTGGGCCTGGGCGGCCATCGGCGCCGCCAGAGCCGCCGCCAGCGTCAGAAGGGCGATCGTCTTCTTCATGGTCGTGATCCTCAGCGAGAGACGGCGACGCGCACGGCGCCCAGTTCGGAGGCGCCGGTTCCGGTCCCGGTGTTCGCCGCGCCCCAGCGGAAGGGCACGCGCACGACCTCGCGACCGCCCAGTTCGCGCGCCGCCTCGACGACGATATTGTACTGCCCCGGCTGCAGGCCGTTGAGGCGCGCGGCGGGCACGGTGATCGTCTGGCGGCCCGGCGCGCGCGTGGCGCCCGACACGCCGTCAGCCGGCAGGCTCATGGCCCGGCCGCCCTTGCGCCACCAGGTGCGCAGATCCTTCAGCCAGTCCTTGCCGTCGCCCTCGTTGTTGCGGGTCTGCTGATACCAGACGGCCAGGGTCCGTTCGGCCGACTGATCCGGCTTCTCGATCCACACGGCGACATAGGGACGGTGGTAGGAGGCGGTGTTCAGCCGGGGAATTTCGACCGAGACGGTCAGGTCTGCGGCCAGGGCGGGCGCGGCCGCCGCAGCGAGACCGACCGTGGTGATGACGACGGGAAGAAGGCGCATCGGAAAACTCGTCAATGAATGAAGATCAGGGCGATGACGACGGGGATCAGCAGGCCCAGCGCCGCCAGCGGCCAGGTCGATGGCCGACCCTTGGCGTGCAGCACCATCAGGCCCAGGCCCGTGACGGCGAAGATGACGCAGGCCGCCGCGAACACGTCGATGAACCAGAACCAGACCGATCCGGCGTTGCGGCCCTTGTGCAGGTCGTTGAGGTAGGCGATCCAGCCCCGCGTGGTCTTTTCATGCAGGGCCTCGCCCGTCGAACGGTCGATCGTGACCCATCCGTCGCCGCCCGGCATGGCCAGGGCGACATAGATTTCTTCCGGCGTGGTCTCGGTCGGCTTGCCGGCGATCTCGACCCTGAACGCCTCGGAGGCCCAGCGCGCCACGGCGTCGGGCACCGGCTGAGTGGTCTCCTCCGGGAAAGTCTTCAGGCGTTGCAGCAGCGGGGCCGGCAGAGTCTGGGTCTGTTCGACCGTCACCGGCTTTCCGGGGATCGAGGCTGCGTGATTCAGGGTGATGCCGGTAATCGCGAACAGGATCATGCCGACCAGGCTGACCGCCGCCGAAATCCAGTGCCAGCTGTGAAGCTGCTTCAGCCAGAATGATCGCGCGCCGTTCAACGCCGCCTTGGGCTTCGGTCCCTTGGCTTCGGGTTCGGCCTGACGCTGTGCGGCGAGTTCGGTCACGCGCTCGCTGTGCCATTGTTGCGAACGTGTTGCAATAGCGTTCAGCGGGCCCGCGACACGACGTCCATCACGCCTCGGCCCAGCGCCGCAACAGATTATGATAGACGCCGGTCAGTTCGATCACCGCCTGATCCTTGGGCCCCTTCTCGCGTCCGACGCGCTGGGTCGCCACGTCCAGCCGGAACAGGATTTCGCGGTCGCCGTCGTCGCGGACCAGGCTCTGCATCCACATGAAGGACGACACCCGCGCGCCGCGCGTCACGGGCATGACCTTGTGCAGGCTCTTGGAGGGGTAAAGGACCAGATCGCCCGCCGGCAGTTTGATCGACTGGGCGCCGTACATCTCTTCGATGATCAATTCGCCGCCGTCGTAATCCTCGGGCTCGGACAGGAACAGGGTCGCCGACAGATCGCTGCGGATGCGCAGTGTTCCCCCGCCGCGCGCCTGTCGGATGGCGTTGTCGACGTGCAGGCCGAACTCGCCCCCGCCCTCGTAGCGATTGAACAGGGGCGGAAAGATCGTGTGCGGCAAAGCCGCCGCCACGAACATCGGATTGGCGTTCAGAGCCTGCACCACCAGGGCCGAGACCTCTCTGGCCACGTCGCAGTCCTCGGGCAGTTGCTGGTTTCGCTTGGCCGTGGCCGACTGATGGCCCGAGGTGATGTTGCCGTCCGCCCACGGCCCGGCGTCCAACCGCTGACGCAGGGCCTGAACCTCAGCCTTGGAAAAGACTTCCGGGATCTGCAGCAGCAAAAGCATTCTCTCTGGAAAGAAAACGGCCCCGCAGTGGATCGCGGAGCCGCCAGTTTAGGCCGGGGAGTAGGCCTTTAGAAGCGCATGTTCAGCGTCAGGGTGGCGGCGCGCCCTGGCGCCGGATCGGCGTGGTGAACGCCGTTGGTGCGCATGATGTAGCGTTCGTCGCCGGCGTTCTTGACGTTTAGCCGCAATGACGCGGTGTCGGTCAGATCAAAGGCGACGTAGGCGTCCACGCGGGTGTATTCCGGCGCATAGATGCGGTTTGTCCCGCCGCCGGCCCCGCCCTGGTTGCCCCCGTTCGAACGAGAGACATAGTAGACGCCGCCGCCCAGGGTCAGCCGCGGCATGACGCGATAGGTGGTGAACAGGCTGGCCGAGTTCTTGGGCGTATTGGCCAGCGCTTCGCCGACATTCAGGCTGTTCGAGGCGCCGCGCACCAGTTCGGAGTCCATGTAGGTGTAGCCGCCGAATACCTGCCACGCCGGCGTGATATTGCCCGAGACGCTGAGTTCGACGCCCTTGACCTCGACCTCCCCGACCTGGGCGTAGGTGGCGGGCGGGCCGGAATCGACCAGCAGTTGAGCGTTCTTGCGGGTCAGACGATAGCCGGACAGACCGACGGCGAGACGCTCGTTGAACAGATTGGCCTTGGCGCCGATCTCATAGGTCTCGGTGTCCTCAGGCTCCAGGATGTCGTCGGCCAGGTTGCCGGACCCCTGCCCCGTACCGGCGGCGTTCTGGTCGCCGCCCGCGACAAGGGGCGGCGTCGAGGCCGTGGCGTAGGAAACATACAGGCTCGAATAATGCGTCGGCTTGAAAACCAGACCGGCCTGATAGTTAACGAAATCCCACTTGCGCTTGGGCAGCGCGACCACCCCCGACGTCCCATTCGGCGTGGCGGGGATCAGGGGGTTGATGGTCCAGACGCCGTTCGTCTGGGTGGAGGAGATGTTCACGCCCTGAGTTTGATAGCTGTCCCAACGGACACCCAGGTTGAGCAGGAAGCGGTCGGTAAGCGAGATGCTGTCGAAGGCGTAGAGGCCGACGGTTTCGGTGATCGAACGACTGGGGGTGCTGCGATTGATCACGCCGGTCCAGTTATCGGCCGGGTTCGGATCATAGACCGGCGTGCAGTCGAACCCCGTCAAGGGCGCGGGGCAGGCCGAACCGGAGGTCGTGAACGTCGAATAGCTGGCGTTGCGATTGACTTCGCGCGTCAGCTCCAGGCCCAGATCGTAGCTGTGCCTGATCCCTCCGGTCGAGATTTTGCCGAACACATCGGTGACGTTGGCCAGTGTTTGCGCGGGGTTCCAACGGGTCTTTGTGCCGCGCTTCATCCACCAGACGCCGCCGATCTGTTGGGCTGATCCGCCGTCGCCGGGATTGGTGACGATGTAGTCGTTCAGCGTCATCGACAGGCGGCTGACGTTGCGGACCGTCAGGGCCTCGCTGAACCGATGCGTCCAGTCGAAGGTGAAGGAGTCCACCGTATTGTTCAGATAATCACGCGCCTTCAGACCATACAAGGCGTCGCGGCTGACGTTCAGCACGCCGGACGCATCGGGTCGGGGCGCGGCGCCTCCGCCCAGCTTGGTGTAGAGCGGTATGCCGTAGTCGGGCATCTGATTGCTGTCGAGGTGATAGTAGCTGGCGACGATCGTGCTGCTGGCGCCCAAGCCGACCGCGAAAGACGCTGCGACGCCCCATTTGTCATAGTCCACGGCGTCGCGGCCCGCGACATCGCCCGCCGCCCCCATCAGATTGATGCGCAGCGCCGCTGTCTCTCCCAGAGGCATGTTGGCGTCGATCGTGCCGCGCAGGTAATCGTCCGTGCCGATACCCGCCGAAACATTGGTGAAGGGCGTCAGTTTCGGCGACTTGGAAGCCAGATTGATGCTGCCGCCCCCGGAACCGCGTCCAGAATAGACCGAGTCCGCCCCCTTGATGATCTCGACCTGTTCCAGGTTGAAGACTTCGCGCTGCTGACCGCCGGTATCGCGCACGCCGTCCACGAAGATATTGTTGCCCGAGGACTGGCCCCGGATGACCGGACGATCGGCCAGCGGTTGGCCGCCCTCGCCTGCACCGAAGGTGATGCCGGGCGAGTTGCGCAGAATGTCTTGCAGCGAGTCCGCCCCTGTCTGTTCGATGATGGCCTGCGGGATCACGGTGACCGATCGCGGCGTATCAAGCAGCGGCGCGACATATTCTGGAGAATGGGGCGCCGGCTTCCGGACCTGGCCATTGACGTCGATAGTCCCCAGATTGGCGGGCTGCTGCTGGTCAGCCGTGACGATCACGCTATCGCCGGCGTCGGCGGCGACAGCAGGCGCGGCGACAAGCATTCCGGCGGCGCTGGAGGCGAACAGAAGCGTGCGGAGCGCGGCGGCGCGGGACTCGGACATTTTCTTGCGACCTTTTGGTCTGATTTTGCGATGCAGTCGCAATAACCAGCTTCAATATGTCGCACAAGGAGAATTGCAAACAACTCGCAACAAACTAGCCGGCCACGGACATCGCCTTCGGCGCCGGAGCGGTTTCGACGCCCGTATTCAACCACGTCGGATCGGGAATCGCCTTGTGCGCGGAGGCCATGGCTTCCGACCAACGACGCGCCAGATCGCGGAAATAGGGATCTTCGGCCTCGATGCGTCGGGCCACGCCGCTCAGGCGATCGCGCGGAATGACGACCAGATCCAACGGCGGCCCGACCGCGATGTTGGAGCGGATGGTCGAGTCGAACGAAATCAGTCCCAGCTTCACCGCCTCCGACAGGGGGGTGGCGCTATGCAGGGCGCGATCGAGGATCGGCTTGCCGTATTTCAGTTCGCCGATCTGCAGATAGGGTGTGTCCGGCCCGCACTCGATGAAGTTGCCCTGACCATAGATCAGATACAGGCCCATCTTGCCGCCCGCGATCTGACCGCCCAGCAGCATGGAGGCCGAGACGTTCAGCGCATCGGCGGCCGGCGTCGGCGGCGTGTTGATGCTGGCGCGCACGCTGGCCATCGCATGGCCCAGCAACTGCGCCGCGCGGAACAGGGTCGGCGCCGTTTGGAGCGTTTCGGGCGCCGCCGAGTCCGGCAGCTTGATCCCGGCCGCGACCATGGCCAGCGCCGTCTGCGTCACCGACAGATTGCCCGCCGTCGCCACCGCCAGCATCCGCTCGCCCGGCGACTGAAGCAGGTGCAGTTTTCGATAGGACGAGATGTTGTCCACGCCCGCATTGGTGCGCGTGTCAGCGATCATCGCCAACCCCTCGTCCACCAACATGCCTACGCAATAGGTCACTTCGCTCTATTCGCTCCCCGCGTTGCGAATCCCCTGACGCTAACAGATTCGTGCATCATGCCTATCGGGGCCATCCGCTGGATTGCAGTTGTTGCTGGCTCTGTTGCACCGGCCGCACATTCAGGGCGACCGTCAGGCTCTCCTGACCGCCGCCATAGCTCGTGCCCCGGATCGGCGTGGCGCCGCGCGCGTCCAGCCCCACGGCGACACGGACATAGTGTTCGGTCGGACAGATGCCATTGGCCGGATCGAAGCCGACCCAGCCCAGGTTTTCGACCCAGGCCTCGGCCCAGGCATGGGCGGCGTCCTGATCGTGCTGTCCATCCTGACGGCTGAGGTGGCCCGAGACGTAGCGCGCCGGCACCCCCATCCGCCGCGCCGCCGAAATGAAGATCTGCGAATGATCCTGACAGACGCCGCGCCGCTGGGCGAAGGCCTCCGCGGCGGTGTGGCTGGCCGAGGTCGATCCTACCTCGAACGCCACCGTCTCCTTCAGCGCGCCCATCAGCCGGTGCATCCGGTTCAATGTCGCCCCCTCCGGGATCGAGCAGGCGAAATCGACGATGCCGGCGTCCGCCGTGGTCATCGCGGTTTCGCGCAGATAGACCAAGGGCGACAGGCGTTCGGCCTGCCCCTTCACCACCCCGCCCGTATCGATGGTGGAGACCTCGCCGGTGACGCGGATGGTCAGGGCGTCGGTGGGCCGCTCGGTATAGAGGCTGTGGACGATGTTGCCGAACGCGTCCTCGCTGCGTCGCAGTCGGGCGTCAACGTCGGTTTCGATGCGCCAGTCGCGCACCTGCTGGCCCTCGCACGACCTGGGCGTCAGACGCAGCATCTGCACGATGAACCGTGCAGGACGCGCATAGGCGTAGCGGGTGGAATGATCGATCCTTATCCGCATGGTCAGACCAGATACTGTTCGTGGATAGCGCCGGCCAGCGCATTGTTCTCGTTCAGGAAACGCTGGATGTATTCATGCAGGCCCGACTGGAAGATGTCCTCGATCTTGGCCTCGTTGAACTGACCCAGGCGGTTGGAGGCCAACCTCTGCGCCGGGCCGCGCCGTCCGTAATCGGTCGCCAGTTGCTCCAGATAGCTGACGATCATCCCCTGGCACGAAGCCAGCGAGCGCGGCATCTGGCGGTTCAGCACCAACAGGTCCGCCACCAGCCACGGCCGCACGCTCTCGCGGTAGACCCAGCGATAGGCGGTCAGGGCCGAGACCTCGCGCAATAGGGTCGTCCATTGGAAATAGTCCAGCTGACCGCCCACCCGTTCGCCGGGCGGCAGCAGCAGATGGTATTTCACGTCCAGCAGGCGGGCGGTGTTGTCGGCCCGCTCGATCGCCATGCCCAGGCGCAGGAACCAATAGGCGTCGTTGCGCAGCATGGTCCGCGACGAGGCGCCCTCCACCGCCAGGGACGTCGATTTCACGAAGTCGAGGAAGTTGGTGAAGTCGTCGCGCCGGGTCGGTTCGCCCAGTTCGTTCAAGCCGTTCCAGGCGCCGTTGATCGCCTCCCACAGTTCGATGGTCAGGGCGGTCCGCACCGAGCGCGCATTGGTCCGCGCCTTGGTTATGCAGGCCTTGATCGAGGTCGAATTGTCGTAGCCGAAGGCCAGATATTCGCGGACGGATTTCTCGGAGATCGTCCGCCCCGAGGCGTCGAACCCGCTTTTGACCCCCGATGAGGCGATGGCGCCCGCCCAGGCCGTGACCGTGGCCTGGTCCTTGGCCGGCAGGGCGGCAAGGCGGATCGCCGCCTCCAGAATGCGTGCGAGAAAGTCCGCCCGCTCCATATAGCGGCCGGTCCAGTAGAGGCTGTCTGCGGTGCGTGAAAGCATCAGTTGTCCAGCACCCAGGTGTCCTTGGTTCCGCCGCCCTGGCTGGAGTTGACCACCAGCGACCCCTGTTTCAGCGCCACCCGCGTCAGGCCGCCCGGCGCGACCCGCACGCCGTCCGGGCTGGACAGGACGAAGGGCCGCAAGTCCACGTGGCGCGGCGACAAGACGCCGCCGTTCAGCGTGGGCGCCGTCGACAGGCTCAGCGTCGGCTGGGCGATGAAATCGTCGGGGTCGGCGATCAGCTTGGCGCGAAACGCCTCGATCTCGGCCTTGGTGGAGGTCGGCCCGACCAGCATGCCATAACCGCCCGATCCGCCCACTTCCTTGACAACCAGTTCGTCCAGCCTGCCCAGCACCTCTTTCAACGCCTCCGCCTCACGGCAACGCCAGGTCGGGACATTCTTCAATATGGCGTCCTCGCCAGTGAAGAAGCGAATAATCTCGGGCATATAGGTATAGACGGCCTTGTCGTCCGCCACGCCCGTCCCGACCGCATTGGCCAGCGTCACCCGGCCCGCGAAATAGGCCGACATCAAACCCGGCACGCCGATGGTGGAGGAGGGCATGAAGGTCAGGGGATCGATGAAGTCGTCGTCGATGCGGCGATAGATGACGTCCACCCGCTTCGGCCCCTCGGTGGTGCGCATGAAGACCGTGTCATCGTTGACGAACAGGTCCGTGCCTTGGACCAGCTCGACCCCCAGCTTGTCGGCCAGGAAGCTGTGCTCGTAATAGGCCGAGTTGAACGGGCCGGGCGTCAGGACGACGATGGTCGGATCGGCCCCCGCCCCTGCCGGCGCGGACGCCTGCAAGGAGCGCAGCAGCATGTCGGTGTAGATTTCGACCGGCCGCACCGCATGTTCCGCGAACAGGTCGGGGAACAGCCGCATCATCATCTCGCGGTTCTCCAGCATGTAGGAGACGCCGGACGGGGTGCGGCAGTTGTCTTCGAGAACATAGAAGCCGTCCTCGCCGGTGCGCACCAGATCCACGCCCGAGATATGGCACCAGACGTCGCCCGGCGGACGACGACCCTGCATCTCGGGCCGATAGTGAGGATTGGTCAGGATCAGGTCGGCGGGCACAATGCCCGCCCTGATGCACTCCTGCGCGCCATAGATGTCCTTCAGAAAGGCGTTGATGGCGGCGACCCGCTGCTTCAACCCCTTTTCCAGCCCGCTCCACTCATCCGCGCCGATAATGCGCGGCACGACGTCGAAGGGAATCAGCCGCTCGTTGGATTCCTCGTCGCCATAGACGGCGAAGGTGACGCCCATCCGCCGAAAGAACAGCTCGGCCTGGCGCGAGCGCGCCTGCAGCAGATCGACCGGCGCGTTTTCAAGCCAGGCCGCCAGGGTCTTGTAGCTGTCGCGGATCGCACCCGATCCGTCGCCGCTCATTTCGTCGAACGCTCTCGTCATCCGCCCCGCCAAGAAGAAACCACAGAGTGAGGGCCTCGGAACGGAAAGCGCAACAGTTTTGTTGCACTGCGGCGACGACGTCTTCTCCCCGCTTCGCGGGGGCGGAGACGATCAGGCGGCGACCGCCTTCATCGACACCGCCATGTCCGCCAGTCTGTCCGCGTCAACGGGCGTCGCCTTGGCGATCAGCTGCTTGCCGGCCATGAACTCGGGCGGCGCATTCACCGCCTCGACGCAGACGATGCGGTTTCCGGCCAGATGGAACACCGCAAAGCTTCCGGCGGCTGGATCGCCGCGCACCACCTGACCATCCGCCTCGAACGGCAGGCCGGCGATCTGCAGCTTGTAATCATACTGGTCTGACCAGAACCACGGCACCTCGGGCGAGGGCCCGGGCCGTCCGACGATGGCGGCGGCCGCCTGTTTGGCCTGTTCAAGCGCATTGGGCACGCTCTCCAGCCGATGATGCACCCCGCCATGGACGGGGATCGGACGGCGCGTCATGTCGCCGACGGCGAAGATGGCGGGATCGCTGGTCCGCGCCTGATCGTCCACCACCACCCCGTCGTCGCACCGCAGGCCCGCCGAGCGGGGCAGGCCGTCGCAGGCCAGGGCGCCGACCCCGACCAGCACCGCATCGGCCTGAACCACCGTTCCGTCCGCCAGGGTCACGCCGTCCCGCGCCACGGCGACCACTTCGGCCGCCGTCAGGATTTCGACGCCGCGCGCCCGGTGCTGCGCGGTATAGAAGGTCGACAGGGTTTCCGACGCCACCCGCGCCAGCACGCGCGGCGCCCGTTCGATGACGATGGCGTCCGCCCCCAGGGCGCGGGCGGACGCCGCCGCCTCCAGCCCGACATAGCCGCCCCCGACCACCGCCAGACGCCGGCCCGGCCCCAGCACGGCCTTCAAACGTTCGGCGTCCTTCAGCGTCCGCAACTCCAGCAGATCGGGATGATCGCCGCCCGGAACCGGCAGTTTGCGCGCCGTCGATCCGGTCGCCAGCACCAGGACGTCATAGGTCTCGGACGATCCGTCATGGAAGGCGACGGTCTTGGCTTCCGGGTCGATGGACACCGCGACGGTCGAGGGCCGGAAGTCGATGTTCTGCTCGGCGTAGAAACTCAACGGCCGCAGCAGAAGCCCGTCCAGATCCGCCTCCCCCTTCAGCCACGCCTTGGACAGGGGCGGACGCTGATACGGCGGCGCAACCTCCTGACCCGCCAGAACGATCGGCCCCTCATGTCCATATTGCCGAAGAAAGGCCGCGACGGAGCCGCCCGCGTGTCCCGCGCCGATGATGAGAACCTTGGTCATGGAATCCATTTAAAGCGACGAGTGACGAGTGGCGAGTGGCGGGCACGGAACAGTCGTCCAGTTTTCCTCGACACTGATCACTCGCCACTCGCCACTAACCTCCCCTTGACCGTTCCACTGTTACAGCATAATGGAACGCGCATGACGACCCCGCCCGCCCGCGCCGCCCTCTATGACGCCCTGCTGTCGATGCAGACGCATGGGGAGATCGACGCCTTCCTCGCCGACCTCTGCACGCCCGCCGAACTGCGCGCCTTCGCCGAACGATGGCAGGTCGCGCGTCTGCTGGACGCTGGGGGCAAGTCCTATCGCGAGATCGCGGCCGAGGCCCATGCCAGCCCAACCACCGTCGTCCGCGTCGCCCGTTATCTGAAAGACATGCCGCATCAGGGATACCGCATCGCCCTGGACCGGCTGAAAAACTGAGAATCCGAACATGAGCACTGTCCAGGGTCGGCTCCGCATCGCCGTCCAGAAATCCGGCCGTCTGGCCGACCGCAGCCTGGACCTGATCCGGGACGCGGGCCTGAAATGGGTCAAGGGGCACAACGATCTGCTGTACCGGGTCGAGAACTACCCCATCGACCTGCTGCGCGTTCGCGACGACGACATCCCCACCTTCGTGGCCGACGGGGTCTGCGACCTCGGCATCGTCGGCGAGAATGTGCTGGAGGAAGGCAGGAACGGCGGGGCGAACGCCTCCATCGTCATGCCGCTGGGCTTCGGCCGCTGCACCCTGAAGATCGCCACGCCGCCGAGCCTGGCCTATGACGGCCCGGCCTCGCTGGAGGGCCTGCGCATCGCCACCTCCTATCCCAAGATCCTGCGTCGCTTCCTGGACGAGCGCGGGGTTCAGGCCGACATCGTCGTCATGCGCGGCGCCGTCGAAGTCGCGCCCCGGCTGAAACTGGCCGCCGCCATCTGCGACCTGGTCTCGACCGGCGCCACGCTGGAGGCCAACGGCCTGGGGGCCAAGGACACGGTGCTGGAAAGTCAGGCCGTGCTGATCCAGTCGCCGACCGCGCCCGAGCCGGGCCTGCAGCCCCTGCTGGACAGCATCATCGAACGGATGGCGGGCGTGGTGTCCTCGCAGGGCGCCAAATACGTCATGCTGAACGCGCCGCGTTCGGCATTGGATCAGATCACCGCCATCCTGCCGGGCGCCGGTTCGCCCACCGTCATGCCCCTGATGGGTCGCGATGATGCGGTCGCCGTCCACGCCGTCTGCCAGGAAGCTGTCTTCTGGGAGACGCTGGAGAAGCTGAAGGCCGCCGGCGCCTCGGCCATTCTGGTCCTGCCCATCGAGAAGATGATGTGATGAGCGACCTGTTCAAACGCATCGACTGGTCGTCCCTCGACGCCGCCGGAAAAAAGGCCGCTCTGGCCCGCCCGACGCAACGCACGGCGGGCGACGTGACCGAGGTGGTCCGCACCATCCTGGACGACGTGCGGATGCGCGGCGGCGCGGCCGTCACCGACTGGTGTCTCAAGCTGGACAAGGCCCCGCCGCGCCGCATCGCCATCACCGAACAGGCGGTGGCTGAGGCCCGCAACGCCCTGCCCCCCGGCGACGTGCGCGCCCTGCGGATGGCGGCCGACAACATCCGCGTCTTCCACCAGGCGACCCGGCCGGAAGACACCCCCTTCGTCGAGACCACGCCCGGCGTGCGCTCCAAACTGGCATGGCGGCCTATCGCTTCGGCGGGCCTTTATGTCCCGGGCGGCACGGCGCCGCTGTTCTCGTCCCTGTTGATGCTGGCCATCCCGGCCGGGGTCGCAGGCGTGGGCGAGCGGATCGCCGTCACCCCGCCGGACAAGGATGGCGGCGTCCACCCCGCCATGATCCTGGCCGCCGCAGAGGCCGATCTGGACGCCCTGTGGCTGATGGGCGGGGCGCAGGCCATCGCCGCCCTGACCTTCGGCGCCGAACTGGAGGACGGGATCATCCCGCCCTGCGACAAGCTGTTCGGACCGGGCAACGCCTATGTCGCCGAGGCCAAGAAACAGGCGTCCGCCTTAAGTCGTTTCGGTGGGGGTGGCCCCGCTGTCGACATGCCCGCCGGGCCGTCCGAGTTGATGGTCATTGTCGACCGCGACGCCGCGCCCGAGATCGTCGCCGCCGACCTGCTCAGCCAGGCCGAACATGACGCCGACGCCCAGGTTCTGCTGGTCTCCACCAGCCGCGCCACCATCGACTACATCCTGACCGAGGTTGAGGTTCAGGTCGCCACCCTTCCGCGCGAAACCATCGCCCGCGCCTCGTTGCAGGAGGCCCGCGCCATCCTGGTCCGCGATCTGGAGGTCGCCGCCGAAGTCGCCAATCTGTATGGTCCAGAACACCTGGCGATCCAGATCGACGATCCCGAAGCCCTGGTCGATTCGATCAACGCCGCCGGAGCCGTCTTCGTCGGTCGGTTCGCCGCCGAGACCCTGGGCGACTACGCCGCCGGTCCCAGCCACGTCCTGCCGACCGACGGCGGGGCCAGGACCCTGGGCGGGGTGACCACCGCCAGCTTCATGACCACCATGTCGGTGCAACGGGTCACCGAGGCCGGGGCCCGCGCCCTGGCCCCCATCGCCGCCCGTCTGGCCCGGATGGAGGGGCTGGAGGCCCACGCCCGCGCCGCCGATCTGAGGGCCGAGGGATGAGCCTGCCCGCCCCCTATCCTCCGCTGGTCTCCGGCGGCGAGGGTCTGGATCGTTATCCCGGCGACGCCCAGGCGTTGGCCGCCCGCATGGCGGCGATCTATGCCACGCCGGTCGAGACCGTTCTGCCCGTTCGCGGCCTGACCCACGGGCTGGAGCTGGCCTGGCGCCTTGCCGCCCGCGACGGCGGTTCGGTCAAGGCGCCCAAGGCCGATCCCTATGACAGTCTGAGCGCCATCTATCCGGCGAAGGGCGATCCCGCCGTCGTCGTCATCCGCGCCCTCGGCTCACCTGAAGCCGTCGCCGAAATGGCCGCCCGCGTCGCCCCCGCCCTGCTGGTCGTGGACGAGGGGCTGATCGAGTTTTCCGACAGCGCATCCGCCGTGACCGTCGTCGCGGACCAGCCGAATCTGGTCGTCCTGCGCAGCCTGTCGCTGGCCTATGGGCTGGCGGGCGCGCGGGTCGGGGCGGCCATCGCCCAGCCCCAGACGCTGGCCCGGCTGGCGTCGGTGCTGGAACCCTACGCCCTGCCCGAACCGCTGGTGCGGCTGGCGCAGCAGGCGCTGGACCCGTCGCGGATGATCGAGACGGCGGAACGCATCGCCGCCGTCCGGCGCGAGCGTGAGCGGGTCGCCCGCGAGTTGGGTCGCCTGACGCCCGTCGAACCCGGCGTCGGCCCCATCATCCTGACGCGGCCGGAAGACCCGGCGGCGGCGCTGGCGGGTCTGAAAGCCTATGGCGTCGAGGGCGAAATGTCCGGCGACCGTCTGCGCCTGCCCGTCTCGATCAAGCCCGAGGTCAACGACCGGCTGCTGGCCGCCTTCGGCCTGACGCCCGCCAAGCGTCGTCCGTCCCGCGTGGGTCAGGCCGTGCGCGACACCAAGGAGACCCGCATCGTCTGCGCCGTCGATCTGGACGCGCCCGGCCCGGTGAAGATCGAAACCGGCGTCGGTTTCTTCGATCACATGCTGGAGCAGATCGCGGCCCACGGCGGCTTCTCGCTACGGCTGCAATGCGAGGGCGACCTGCACACCGACCCGCACCACACCATCGAGGACAGCGCCATCGCCCTGGGCCAGGCGCTGAAACAGGCGCTGGGCGAACGGAAAGGCATCGCCCGCTACGGCTTCGTCCTGCCGATGGACGAGGCCAATGCGACCGTCTCCATCGACCTGTCCGGGCGCCCCTATCCGCTGTTCGAGGGGACGTTCGAGACCCCCTATATCGGCGAATACCGCACCGACCTGACGGCCCACGTCTTCCGGTCTCTGGCCGAGGCCATGGGCGCCGCCGTCCACATCAAGGTCACGGGCCAGGACGACCACCACAAGACCGAGGCCGTCTATAAAGCCTTCGGCCGCGCCCTGCGCCAGGCCATCCGCGTCGAGGGCGACGCCGTGCCTTCCACCAAGGGGGTGCTGTGACCCAGGTCGCCGTCATCGCCTATGGCGCGGGCAATGTCGCGTCGGTTCAGTTCGCGCTGGAACGGCTGAGCGCGACCGTGCGCCTGACCGCCGATCCGGCCGAGATCGCTGAGGCCGAACGGGTCATCCTGCCCGGCGTCGGGGCGGCGGGCTACGCCATGTCGCGTCTGGCCGAGCTGGACCTGATCGAACCCTTGCGCGCCTTCGAACGCCCCCTGCTGGGCGTCTGTCTGGGCCAGCAACTGCTGTTCGAACGCAGCGACGAGGGTGAGGACGTCGAGATGCTGGGCCTCATCCCCGGCACGGTGAAGCGGCTGGAACCTGAGGGCGCCCTGCCCGTGCCGCACATGGGCTGGAGCCGTCTGACGCGCGACCGCGACGATCCGCTGCTGGAGGGTGTCGCCGACGGCGCCTACGCCTATTTCGTCCACGGCTTCGTCTGCCCGGATGGGCCGGCGACCCTGGCCCGCGCCGACTATGGCGGGCCGGTTCCGGCCATGGTGCGATCCGCCAACCGCTGGGGCTGCCAGTTCCACCCCGAGCGCTCGGCCGAGGCCGGAGCCGTAATCCTCAAGAATTTCCTGAGCCTGCCATGCTGATCTATCCCGCCATCGACCTGAAGGACGGCGTCTGCGTGCGCCTGATGCACGGCCGGTTCGATCAGGTGACCCGATATGACGAACAGCCAGCGGCCCGCCTGACCGCCTTCGTTGCGGAAGGCGCCGAATGGATTCACGTCGTCGATCTGGACGGGGCTGAGGCAGGGCAGGCCATGCAGCACCAACTGATCGGCGAACTGGCCAAGGCCATCGATGTCAGGATCCAGTCCGGCGGCGGCGTTCGCAGTCGCGACGACGTATCCAAGCTGCTGGCCTCGGGCGTGGACCGCGTGGTGATCGGATCCCTGGCCGTGACACGGCCGGACGAGGTCGCCGAATGGCTGGCTGACTTCGGACCGGAAAGGATCACCCTGGCGCTGGACGTCAAGATCGAAGACGGCGTGCCCGTGCCCGCGCTGAAGGGCTGGACCCAGTCGTCGGGCGTCGATCTGTGGACCGCGCTGGACCGCTATCCCAAGGGGACCGCCAAACACATACTGGTCACCGACGTGGGCCGGGACGGCGCCCTGACCGGCCCCAATCTGGAGCTTCTGGCCGAAATCCGTCGTCGCCGCCCCGATCTGGTGCTTCAGGCCTCGGGCGGGGTGTCGTCGCTGGACGATCTGGCGGCGGTCAAGGCGCTGGGCTGCAACGGGGCCATCGTGGGCCGCGCCCTGTACGAGAACCGTTTCACCCTGACCGAAGCCATCGCGGCCGCCGCATGACCGCCCGCCGGATAATTCCCTGCCTGGACGTCAAGGACGGCCGGGTCGTCAAGGGCGTGAAGTTCGTGGGCCACGCCGACATGGGCGACGCCGCCGAACTGGCCGCGCGCTATCGTGACGAGGGCGCCGACGAACTGGTCTTCTATGACATCACGGCCAGCCCGCAGGGTCGGACGCTGGACTATGGCTGGATCAGGGATATCGCCCGGTTGCTGGACATCCCCTTCTGTGTCGCGGGCGGCATCCGCAGCGTGGAGCAGGCCTCCCGCTGTCTGGACCACGGGGCGGACAAGGTGTCGATCAACTCTCCCGCGCTGGAACGGCCCGAACTGATCGCCGAAATGGCCGAACGACTGGGGTCGCAATGCGTCGTCGTCGGCGTCGACAGCCGCCTGGAAGACGGCGAATGGGTGGTCCACAAATACACCGGCGATCCCGATGCGCGCCGCCATGCGGGCAAGCGGACGCTGGACTGGCTGGATCAGGCGCAAGCGCTGGGCGCGGGCGAGATCGTGCTGAACTGCATCGATCAGGACGGGGTGCGTCAGGGCTATGACGTGGCGCAATTGTCGGCGGCCCGCGCACGACTGACCATCCCCCTGATCGCATCAGGCGGCGCGGGCGCCCCCCAGCATTTCCGCGACGTGTTCGAACAGGCGGATGTATCGGGCGCCCTGGCCGCCAGCGTCTTCCACACCGGCGCCATCGCCATACCGGACCTGAAACTATACCTGGCCGACGAAGGCTTGGAGATGCGGATATGATGTCAAGTCTCCGCTCATCCCCGCGAATGCGGGGACCCAGCGCTTTGGGCGGTCATCGTCGCCGATCCGGCGCAGATCTCCATCCAACACCCGTCAGACAAGAGAACTGGGTCCCCGCGTTGGCGGGGGTGAGCGAAAACAAATGATCGATCCCGACTCCATCGACTTCGAAAAAGGGAACGGCCTTGTTCCCGTCGTCGTGCAGGACGCCGCAACCCTGCAGGTGCTGACCCTGGCCTATATGGATCGCGTCGCGCTGGACGAGACGATCCAGTCGGGCGAGGCCACCTTCTTCTCACGCTCGCGCGGGGGGCGATGGAGAAAGGGCGAAACCTCGGGCGACCGGCTGCATGTCGTGGGCATCATGCCCGACTGCGACAACGACGCCCTGGTTTTGTCGGTTCGACCCGTCGGCGACGCCTGCCACCTGCACCGCACCAGTTGTTTCGGCGACGCCGATGCGCCGGGTCTGGGCCGCATCGCCCGGCTGGAGCGGACTATCGCCGAACGCGCCGCCACAGATTCGTCCGAAAGCTGGACCGCCAGACTGATCGCCGAAGGCCCCAAACGCATCGCCCAGAAGGTCGGCGAAGAGGGCGTCGAGACCGCCTTGGCGGGCGTCGCTGGCCCGGACGAGGAACTCGCCAGCGAGGCTGCGGATTTGATCTATCACCTGCTCGTTCTTCTCCATGCCCGTAACATGGTGTTTCAGGACGTGCTGGATGTGTTGGCCTCGCGCGCCGAAGCGGGCAAAGGCCAACCTGCACCTTAACGGCGTCGGTCCCACAAAGCGGGATCGCTGAAGGGAAATTTCATGGCGGCACTTATTCTGTTCGGCGGCGGCGGCGATCTGGCGATGCGCATGTTGCTGCCGTCGCTGTATTTCCTGGAACACGACGGCCTGCTGCCAGAGGGGCTGAAGATCATCGGCGCCGCACGTTCGGAAGAGAGCGCCGACGACTATGTCGCCAAGGTCCACGACGCCGTGAAGACCAAGGCCGAGGCCGACAAGGCGTGGGACGAGGACAGCTGGGCGCGGATGAAGGCGCGACTGGACTATCTGGCCGTGGACGCCACATCGGCCGACAGTCTGAAGCCGCTGAAGGACAAGGTCGGCGACGGCGAGGTCACGTCCTTCCTGGCGGTGTCGCCGTCGCTCTACGCCCGCATCGTCACCGCCATGAAGGCGGCGGGTCTGGCCGAAAAGAATTGCCGCATCGTTCTGGAGAAGCCGGTCGGGCGCGACCTGAAATCCTTCCTGGAAATCGACGACGCCGTGGCCCACGCCTTCAGCGAGAACCAGGTGTTCCGCATCGACCACTATTTGGGCAAGGAGACGGTGCAGAACCTGATCGCCCTGAGGTTCGGCAACACCATCTTCGAGCCGCTGTGGAACAATCTGTCGATCGACCACGTCCAGATCACCATCGGCGAGACCGTGGGCGTCGGCGACCGCTGGCCCTATTACGACGAATACGGCGCCCTGCGGGACATGCTGCAGAACCATATGCTGCAGCTGCTGTGCCTGGTGGCGATGGAGCCGCCCAGCGACCTGGACCCGGATTCGGTGCGCAATGAAAAGGTCAAGGTGCTGCGCTCGCTGCGTCCGATCACCCCCGATGAGGCCGAGCGCGTCACCGCGCGCGGCCAGTACGTCGCCGGGACCAGCGAGGGCAAGCCGGCCAAGGGCTATGACGAGGAGCGGGGCCAGGATTCGGATACCGAGACCTTCGTCGCCATTCGCGCCGACATCGACAACTGGCGCTGGGCCGGCGTGCCCTTCTTCATGCGGACCGGCAAACGCCTGCCCGAGAAGCGCACCGAGATCGTCATCCAGTTCAAGCCCGTGCCCCACTCCATCTTCGACCGCGACGATCGCGGAGAGGTCAAGGCCAACCGCATGATCATCGAGTTGCAGCCCGAGGAAGACATCTCCCTGACTGTGATGAACAAGCGCCCCGGCCTGGATCGCCGAATGCAGCTTCAGCCGATCAAGATGAGCCTGTCGTGGGGGGTAGATGGCAAGGGCGACGCCCCGCCGCGCCGCCGCATCGCCTATGAGCGTTTGCTGCTGGATGCGATGGCGGGCGATTCCACCCTGTTCGTGCGCCGCGACGAGGCGGAACAGGCCTGGAAATGGGTGGACGAGGTGTCCGAGGCCTGGGCCGAATCGGGCTTGAAACCCGACGAATACGTCGCCGGAACCTGGGGTCCCGACAGCGCCGACATGCTGATGATGCGGACAGGGCGCGACTGGAACACGACCGATGTCTGAGACACCCGCCATCGAAACCTTCGCCGGCGTCGACGCCTGGGCCGAGGCCATCGCCTCGCGTCTGAGCGAGACCCTGGCGACCGCCTTGCGCGACAAGGGCGCGGCCCTGTTCGCGGGGCCGGGTGGTTCGACCCCCGCCCGCGTCTATCGCCGGCTGGCGACGACCGACCTGGACTGGTCCAAGGTCGCTGTTACCCTGGTGGACGAGCGCTACGTCCCCGAAACCTCGCCGGAGTCCAATGCCCGTCTGATCCGCGACGTGCTGTTGCAGGACAAGGCGGCCTCCGCACGGTTCATCCCCCTCTATACGCCCGAGGTGACGGTGGACCGGGCCGCCATGGTCGC
The DNA here is from genome assembly GCA_029202665.1 of Candidatus Brevundimonas colombiensis. Lineage (NCBI taxonomy): Bacteria > Pseudomonadati > Pseudomonadota > Alphaproteobacteria > Caulobacterales > Caulobacteraceae > Brevundimonas > Candidatus Brevundimonas colombiensis. The sequence continues at coordinate 1,538,664 of CP119326.1, read as the reverse complement.
GGCCCATGCGCTGGCCGCGGCGGGCGGGCGGTTTGACGCGGTCCTGCTCGGCATGGGCGAGGACGGCCATATCTGCTCCATGTTCCCTGAAAGCCCGACGCTGAAGACCCTGCTGACGCCGACGCTGAAACCGACGGTTCTAGGCGTGCCCCACGGGCGCGACGGCATGGCGCCGACCATCGAACGCCTGTCGATCAACCTGCCCTATCTGATGTCGGCCGGTCGGGTGATCCTGGGTCTGAAGGGCGCCGCCAAGCGCCGGGTGTTCGAAGACCAGGCCCAGGGCGATCCCAAGATCCAGCCCATCGCCGCCCTGATCGCCGCTGGCGTTCCCCTCGAAGTTCTGTGGACGGAGGAAGGCTAATGGCGCTTCACCCCACCGTGGCGGCCGTCACCGCCCGCATCGTCGAAAAAAGCCGCGAGACCCGCGCCGACTATATCCGTCGCATGGACGCCGCCCGCGACAGCGGGACGGGCCGAGCCAAACTGTCCTGCGCCAACTGGGCCCACGCCTTCGCGGGCCAGACCGTCGCGGACAAGCTCACCGCGATGGACGGGTCCAAGCCGAACCTGGGCATCGTCACCGCCTATAACGACATGCTGTCGGCCCACCAGCCGTTCGAGCGTTTCCCCGACGTGGTGCGCGCGGCCGTGCGCGAGGTCGGCGCCACGGCGCAGGTGGCGGGCGGAACCCCCGCCATGTGCGACGGCGTGACCCAGGGTCGTCCGGGCATGGAGTTGTCGCTGTTCAGCCGCGACGTCATCGCCATGTCGACCGGCGTGGCCCTGACCCACGACGCCTTCGACGCCGGCCTGATGCTGGGCGTCTGCGACAAGATCGTGCCCGGCCTGTTCATGGGCGCCCTGGCGTTCGGACACCTGCCCGTCGTCTTCGCCCCCGCCGGCCCCATGCCGTCGGGCATCCCCAATGCGGAAAAGGCTCGCGTCCGCGCCGAATACGCCCAGAACAAGGTCGATCGTCAGACCCTGCTGGAAAGCGAGATCGGCAGCTATCACTCGCCCGGCACCTGCACCTTCTACGGCACGGCCAACTCCAACCAGATGATGATGGAGCTGGGCGGGTTGCACATGCCCTCCACCGCCTTCGTCCACCCCGACACCGGCCTGCGCGACGCCCTGACGGCGGCGGCGGCGAAACGGGCGGTCGAACTGGCCCGCAGCGGCGAATGCCGCATGGCCGACGTCATCGACGAGAAATCCATCGTCAATATGATCGTGGCCCTGCTGGCCACCGGCGGATCGACCAACCACGCCATCCACCTGGTCGCCATGGCGCGGGCGGCGGGGGTGCTGATCGACTGGACCGACATGGACGAGCTGTCCTCGGTCACGCCGCTCTTGGCGCGGGTCTATCCCAACGGTTCGGCCGATGTGAACGCCTTCCAGGCCGCCGGCGGCGTCGCCTTCATCGCGCGTGAGCTAGCGATGGCGGGCAATATCCACACCGACGTCACCACCATCATGGGCCCTCCTGAAAAAGGCGGGGGGATCGAAGCCTATTTCCAGGAACCGTCGATGGTGGACGGGGAACTGGTCTGGCGCGACGGCGTCAGCGAAAGCCTGGACCGCGATATCCTGCGCCCCGCCTCCGACCCGTTCGACCATGAAGGCGGCCTGCGTCTGGTCAAGGGCGACCTGGGCCGGGCGGTCATCAAGATCTCGGCCGTGAAGCCCGAGAACCGCATCGTCGAAGCGCCCGCCGCCGTCTTCGAAACCCAGGAAGACGCGCTGCAAGCCTTCAAGGACGGCAAGCTGTTCCGCGACGTGGTCGTGGTCCTGCGCTTCCAGGGGCCGAAGGCCAACGGCATGCCCGAACTGCACAGCCTGTCGCCCGCCCTGTCGGTCATTCAGGACAAGGGGTTCAAGGTCGCCTTCGTCACCGACGGCCGCATGTCGGGCGCCAGCGGCAAGACGCCCGCCGCCATCCACGTCTCGCCCGAAGCCCTAGCGGGCGGTCCCTTGGCCCATGTGAAGGACGGCGACATCATCCGTCTGGACGCCGAGGCCGGGGTGCTGACCACCGTCGGGATCGCCGACCTGACCGCCCGACCGGCCGCCGCACGCACGCCCGCCATCGCCCAGGGCTCGTCCTGGGGCTATGGCCGTGAACTGTTCGGCGCCTTCCGCCACGTGGTCACGACGGCCGAGCATGGGGCCACCGTCTGTTTCGCCCTGCCCAGCGCAAGCAACGGCCACGACGACACGCCGCCCAACCCCAACTTCGTCGACCGGACCGTGGACGCCTGATCCACCGAACCGACCGCAGGAAACGCCTGAAATGAATGACAAGACCCTTCTCGTCGGCGACGTCGGCGGCACCAACGCCCGCTTCGCCCTGGCCCGCATGGTGGACGGCCAGCCCGTGCTGGACCATCACGATAGCTTCCCGGCCGAGACCTATCCGACCTTCCTGGAGGGCGTCGCCGCCTTCATCGACGGCTGCGAGGTCAAGCCGACCGGCGGCGTGATCGCCGTCGCCGGTCCCGTCACCGACGGCGCCATCGACCTGACCAACTCGCCTTGGCAGGTGTCCGAGAGCGAACTGCAGACGCTGGGCCTGAAGCCGGTCAAGCTGATAAACGATTTCGAGGCCCTCGCCTGGGGCGCGCCCGTGGTCCCGGCGGACCAGTTGGAAAGCCTGGGCGGGCCGGTCGATGGCGATCCGCATTCGACCGTGGCGGTGCTGGGCCCGGGCACCGGCTTCGGCGTCGCGGCCCTGGTGCGCGACGCCCACAGCAAGGAAATGGCCATGCCGTCCGAGGGCGGCCACGCCTGTTTCCCGCCCGGCGATCCGGTCGAGGACGAGATTCTGCGTATCCTGCGCCGCCGCTATGATCGCGTCTCCATCGAACGGCTGATCTGCGGGCCGGGCCTTTTGAACATGCACCGCGCTCTGGCAGAGATCGACGGGCGTGAGACACATGTGGATGATCCGGCCGAGATCACCAAGACGGCTCTTGCCGATCCGAACAGCCCCTGCGGCGCGACCCTGGCCCGCTTCTGCGCCATTCTGGGCGCGGTCGCAGGCGACATCGCCCTGACCACCGGGGCGCGCGGCGGCGTCTATATCGCCGGCGGCATCGTTCCGCGCATCCTGCCCTTCATCAAGGCCAGCCCCTTCCGCCAGCGGTTCGAGCGCAAGGGCCGGTTCAAGGACTATATGTCCGAGATTCCGACCAAGGTGATCATGCACAAACACGCGGCCCTGCTGGGCGCCGCCCGCGTCGCCTTCGCCGAGTCCGGACAATAATTTATCACGGCGGTGTGAACCCTTCGTGAGGCGTGGCGTTTTTCTGGTCCAACAAGCTTTGGAGGAAGTCTCGTGAAAAAACTTGTCGTAACCGCTGCCGCCCTGTTCGCCGTCGCCGGTCTTGCCGCCTGCCAGAAGCCCGCCGAAAAGGCCGCTGACTCACAGGCCGACGCCATCCATGCTCAGGGCGACGCCACCGCTGACAGCCTGAACGCCCAGGCCGACGCCACTGTCGCCCAAGGCGAGGCCAACGCCGACGCCGCCAAGGCCGAAGCAGAGCGTCAGGCCGAAGCGCTGAAGCAGCAAGCCGACCAGACGCAGGCCGCAGCCGACAACCGCGCCGGCGCGGTCAAGGACGCCGCTCAGGGACATTAAGCCCCGAAGCGATGCAAGAAGCCCCCGCTGGAAACAGCGGGGGCTTTTTCATGCGTCTTGGCGCGTGTCAGTCCACGCAGAGCGTCGGGCCGGCCTTGCCGTCCGTGACCGTGGCGTGGCAGCCGAAGCGGTCGCTGGTCGCCTGGCAGACCCCCGCGGTCGCCGCTCCCGCCGCCATGCCCGTATTGCCCTCGACGCGGCAATCGCCCTGGCACTGGGCGCCGTCGGTGCAGCGCTTGCCCGCGTCGGCATAGCTGATCACGCACTGCCAGGACTGCAGCCGTCCGACCTGTTTCATCGTCCCGCCGCGCGTGGCGCAGGCCGAGGCTTCGGCGCTCTGCATCGGCGCGTCGGAACCCGCGCCCGTCGTGGTCTGCGGCGTGCAGGCGGCCGCCAGAAGCGCTGCGGCGGCGATCGTCGACATGCGGATCATGAAACCTGTCCCTTGGCGAACCCCGACCAGACGTCGTCGTAGTCCAGCTGCATCTGGGGTGATTCCGACGCCCATTTCGTGACGCGGATCGGCGCGCGGGTCTCGAACATGAAGGCCAGGGTGTTCTCGATCTTGTGGGGCTTCAACTCGGCCTTGATCGCGCCCTCGTAGCTGGCCTGATCCGGGCCGTGTCCGCTCATCCGGTTGTGCAGCGACGCTCCGCCCGGCGCAAAACCGCCCGCCTTGGCGTCATAGGCGCCGGTCACCAGCCCCATGAACTCGCTCATCACGTTCCGGTGGAACCACGGCGGACGGAAGGTGTGTTCGGCCACCATCCAGCGGGGCGGGAAGATGACGAAGTCGATGTTGGCCGTGCCCGGCGTCTCCGAAGGGCTGGTCAGGACGGTGAAGATCGACGGGTCCGGGTGATCGTAGCTGACGGTGTTGATCGTGTTGAACCGCGCCGTGTCATAGCGGCAGGGCGCCAGATTGCCGTGCCAGGCCACGACGTCCAGCGGGCTGTGATCGAACGTCGTGGCCCACAGACGACCGCCGTATTTCTGGACGCACTGGGTCGGACGATCCACGTCCTCATAGGCCGCGACGGGCGTGTCGAAATCGCGCGGATTGGCCAGGCCGTTCGCGCCGATGGGGCCCAGGTCCGGCAGGCGGAACGGACTGCCATAGTTCTCGCAGACATAGCCCCGCGCCGGCCCCTCGACCTCCACGCGGAACCGCACGCCGCGCGGGATCAGGACGACATGGCCGGGCTGGGCCTCGATCACCCCCATCTCGGTGACGAAACGGTGCGCGCCCTCCTGCGGCACGATCAGCAGTTCGCCGTCGGCGTCATAGAAGACGCGGCCTGTCATCGAGCGGTTGGCGACATACAGATGGACGCCCGCGCCCGCCCCGGCGTCCGGCTCTCCATTTCCGCCATAGGTCGTCAGCCCCTCGACCCAGTCGGTCGGGGTTTCGGGGATCGGCAGCGGGTCCCAGCGCATCCGGTTGGGATTGGGCGGCGTCTCGTCGAACGGGCCTGAGCGAACGCGTCCCTGGTCAAAGGCGACATAGGGGCCATGCTGGGCCGAGGGCCGCAGGCGATAAAGCCAGCTTCGGCGGTTCTCGGCGCGCGGGGCGGTGAAGGCCGTGCCGGACAGCTGTTCGGCGTACAGGCCCATCGGCGTCTTCTGCGGCGAATTCTGGCCTTCCGGCAGGGCGCCGGGCGCGGCCTCGGTCGCGAAATGATTGCCGAAGCCGGTCATATAGGCGGGCGCGTTGGATCGCGTCATGGCGTGTCTCCCTTTGACGCCCGGTTTAGCCCTCGCGCACGCCAGCGTCACCCTTTCGCACCAGCGGCCATCAGCCTCTGGACGGCAGGAAGGGCGAGAAGGTGATGACGGTGAAGGTGTCGCGCACGTGCGGGCGCGTCTGAACCTGTTTGGTCACGAAGGTTCCGATGTCGGCCTCTCGCGGCAGGTTGAACTTGGCCAACAGATCATGCTGGCCCGAGGTGGAATAGACCTCTGACACGTTCTCCACATTGTCCACGATGTCGGCCGCCACGTCGTTGGCGTAGCCCAGCTCGCATTTGATGAAGACAAAGATGGCGGTCATCATGGCCGTAGCCTTCCTGAAGTTTGGACGCCTTCTAGCCGATGGCGACCGCCGCCGAAACGCCGAAGGCCCCGATCAGCGCAGCCGCTTGCTGACCCAGACCAGGGTGGGATCGTCCTCGACCGGAGCGACGTCGAATCCCATGTCGTTTTCGACCTGCAGAGCGGCGTGGTTGGCGCGGTCCTCCAGCGATTCCACCACCGCATAGCCGCGCGAACGCGCCTCGGCCACCAGCCGTTCCAACAGGGTCCAGCCGATCCCCTGCCCCTTCAGGTCACCGCGCAGCAGGATGGCGGCCTCGGCCCGTTCACCCGCCGCATCGCCGGCCAGGACGGCGGTCGCGGCAATGGCCCCGTCCTCGCCCCAGGCGATCAGGCTCTCGCCATCCGCCGACGGCTTTTCGATCAGGGCCAGAAGCTGGTCGTGACCCGGCGTTCCCAGGGTGGAGAGGAAACGGAACCGCATATCCTCAGGCGTCACCTTGGCGAAGAAGGCGGCCAGGGCGCGCTCGTCCTCGCCGCGCGCCGCGCGGACCTCCAGGCGCAAACCTGTGCGGGTGACGAGCCGTTCGCGATCAAGCAGGGTCATGGGCTTCTCCTTCGAGCCGACCCTGGACCGTTCGGGGCGTCCGCGCCTTGACCTCGATCAAGACCGGCGGATGAAACAATATGTTCCGTCGCTTCACGGCGAAGCCGGCGCGCAAGGCTTTGGCCCGGACCGCCGGTGGGCTAAGCAGAAAGCTGACAGGCCGCCTCTCGACCCCCGGCCCATTCGACCCGCCGACAGGAGACAGACCATGGCCCACGATCGCGTCAGCGTGCTTCAGGCGCTTGAGACCCAGGGCGTCTGCCCCGTCTTCTATCATCCCGATCCCGAGGTCAGCCTGAACGTCATCCGGGCCTGCGCGCGCGGGGGCGCGCCGGTGGTGGAGTTCACCAATCGCGGCGACTTCGCCTGCGACCTGTTCGGCGAGATCAATCGCGAACTGATCAGGACCGATCCGCACATCGTGTTGGGCATCGGTTCGGTGGTCGATAGCGGCACGGCGGCCCTCTATCTGAACCGGGGCGCGCGTTTCGTGGTCAGCCCGTGCCTGGTCCCCGACGTGGCCAAGGTCTGCAACCGGCGCATGGTCGCCTATTTCCCCGGCTGCGGTTCGGTGACGGACATCGGCGAGGCCCACGAACTGGGCTGCGATATCGTCAAACTGTTCCCCGGATCGTCGGTCGGCGGACCGGACTTCGTCAAGGCGGTCAAGGGGCCGATGCCCTGGGTCAAGATCATGCCGACCGGCGGCGTCGATCCCGACGAAGGCTCCATCGCCAAATGGTTCGGCGCCGGCATCGTGGCGGCGGGCATGGGCTCGAAACTGGTGACGGACGCAGCGGTCAAGGCCGGCGACTGGACCGCTATCGAGACCTCGGTGCGCGCCGCCGTGGACGCCGTCGCGGCCTTCCGCGCGAAGGCCGCCTAACGCTTTCAGCGGGCGGAATGGTCGATTCGGGCCGGGGCGGCGCCGTCCTGGGTGCGCGTTTCGGGGCTGCGCGCTTCGGGACCGTCGTGACGCGCGGCGTCGCGACGGGCGCCGCCCTTGCGCTGCAGCAGGGGCGTCATCGCCTTGCGTTCTTCGGGCGTCAGGGTCGCCAGCAGCGCCACCGCCCCCCTCTCCAACCGCTGGCGGCCGCGCATCTCGGCGTCGCGGGACTGCTCCAGCAAAGCCTGGACACGCGGCGCGTCCAGCGTCGGCTGACCGGCGACGGCGATGGCCTCGCGTCGCGCCGCCCGCGCCGCCTCGAAATCGGGCCGGGCCGTCAGGGCGGTTTCACGCAGGGTCGCGCGCACGCGCTGGCGCACGGCGGGGTCCAGCCCGGCCAGCACATCGGCCAACGGCCCTTCGCGGCCGCCCCGGCGCTGCTCCTCGATCCGGCGTTCGATCTTGTCGCGGCCGACGATATAGGTCACGCCCCCCGCCACGGCGAACAGGTTCAGCGCCACCGACACGGCCAGGGCGATCTTCAGCGTCTTGTTCGTCATCCCAGAACCTCGGTGTCGTCCACCCCGGTCAGGGCCGATTGATAGAGCACCGCGTCCGCACGCGCATCGGCGGTCAGATGGCTGGTCAGGCCGACGCCCGCCACAACGCCGGCGCAGGCCGCCGCCGCCCATCCGGCCCCCAGATACCAGACCGCCTGACGCCACCAGCCTCTCGCCCTCGGCCGGGGGGCCGCGGCAAGGATGCGCGCCGCCAACCCAGCCGACGGGACCGGGGTCGGCGCCGCATCCAGCAAGGCGTCCAGCGCCGCAGCCTGGTCCAGCACGCCCCGCAAGGACGGATCGGCGGCCAACAGGCTTTCGGCGAAGGCGCGCTGGTCCGCCGGCCAGCGACGCAGGTCCGCGCCATAGGCGTCCGCCAGGGCCTGCAACCGTTCCGCCTTCATCGTCCGTCTCCCTTAGTCGCGCCCACCGGCGCCATATCCGAAAGCGCCTGACGCAATGCGCGACGAGCGCGCGACAACAAACTCTCCAGCGCCTCGACGCTGATCTCCATCAGGGCGGCCGCCTCGATATTGGACAGCTCCTGATAATGGCACAGCACGATGGCCTCGCGCTGGCGGTCCGGCAGCCGCTTCAGGGCCGCCGTCACCCGCGCGCCGGTCTCGGCGGCCAGAAGTCCCCGATCCGGCGCCGGTCCTTCGTCCGGCCGATCCGGCGGCGCATCGGTCGGGATTTCGCGACGACGCCTCAGCCGGTCGTAACAGAGGTTCAGCGCCACCCGGTGCAGCCAGGTGTCGAACCGCGCCTGGCCCGGCCGCCATTTCGGGGCCTGTCGCCACGCCCTCAGCATGGCCTCCTGCGCCACATCCTCGGCCTCGACAGCGTCGCCCAGCATCCGCTGCGCCAGGGCCAGGATGCGCGGCAGCTTGCGCGCGACCAACGCCTGCGACGCCGCCGGGTCGCCCTGACCCACGCGGCGCACCAGATCCTCGTCGGGGTCGACGATCGCGACCAAATCCGCCTCTTCCGCTGCTGACGAAAGGGACCGATTCGTCCATGACGGCCGACCCCGACACCGTTCTTACTCCGAAGCCGGAGCCGGGCTAGCGGCTTGTGGCGCCGGACGCCCGGCCTGACGCTGGGCACGGCGGGCCTGACGTTCCGCGCGGTGGGCGGTCATGGCGGCGCGGCGCTCGGCGGGCGAGATCACGCCGTCGTGGTCCGCGTCCATCTTGTCGAACCGTTCGCCCAATTTGGCGGCGACCTCCGAGATCACCACCGGACCGCGTTCGCGACCGTCACGACCGGGACCGCGCATGGCGTGACGCGGACCGCCGCGACGACCTTCGCGGGCGCCGGCGGGTTGGACGTGCGGGCCGCGATCGGGACGCGCGGCGTGGCCGGCGTCGAACTCGGCGCGGCTGATGGAGCCGTCGCCATTGGCGTCCAGCTTGGCGAAGCGTGCGTCAGCATGTGCCGCGCGCCGGGCCTGCATCGCCGCTTGGCGTTCCTCGACGCTGATCGTCCCGTCGCGGTTCGTATCCAGGGCCGTCAGGCGGGCGACACGCGCATCGACGAACTCGGCGCGGGTGATCTGGCGGTTCGGCTCGCCCCTCGCGTGATGCGGCGCAGGCGCCCCGGCCGGCGGCGCAGGCGGGGTTTGAGCCGTCGCGGCGCCGGCGCTGACAGCCAGAGCGATGGCGCCCAGGCCGGTCAGAAAGGTCTTTCTCATCTCGATCATCTCCTTGGGCCGCACGCGGCGGCCTGAAATCGCCCTGTCAGGAGATTGAACGCTGCGTCTCCGAATCTCCGTCGCGACCCGCCGGAACCACCCGTTCGAAGGCCTTGCGGGCGCGGGCGCGCAGGTCCGTCAGTTCGGTCTTCAACGTCTCGAAGTCTGGCGCGCCCGCCGCCTCGGCCAGACGCAGCTGGAAGACCGACGGCTCCGCCTCGGGATCGACCCGACCCTCGAAGGCGGCGGCCAGCAGATGGGCCAGCCGCTGCTGCACCCGCCACGCCTCGGCCAGGACCGGATCGTCGTGCAGCGCCTCCAGCGTCGACAGAGTCAGCGGCTGGCCGGCGGCGGCGGCCTGAAGCTGGCGGAACTGGGCCGCGAACTCTGCGTCCACCTGTCCGCCGGGCGACAGCTTCAGGTCCCAGAAGCCGTGCGGACGACGCTCGCGGTCCATCAGGCCGCGCATCTTGCGCACGTCGGCGGCGACATCGACGCCGGGACGCGGACGGCGCAACGCCGCCTCGATGGCCGCCGAGACGCGTTCGCCGAAGGCCGGATCGCTGGCCCAGACCACGCGGGCGCGGGTCAGGACCATGAACTCCCATGTCTCCGCCTCCTTGGCGTAATAGGCGTCGAACGCCGACAGGCGCACCGACACCGGCCCCTTCGATCCGGTGGGCCGCAGACGCATGTCGACCTCGTACAGCCCGCCTTCGGCCGTGTGCGCCGACAGCGCCGCGATCAGCCGCTGGGTGAAGCGGGCGTAGAAGACGTCGGCCGTCCAGTCTTTCAGGGTCGAGGTCGCCTCCGGCGGCGCCTCGTAAAGGGTCATCAGGTCCAGGTCGGACCCGGCCGTCATCTCGCGCGATCCGGCCTTGCCCAGCGCCACCACCGCGACCGCGCCCGGAAAATCGCCGCCCAGCCGCACCGTTTCGACCAGGGCCGCCGGCGACAGGGTCCGCATGGCCGCATCGGCCAGGGCGGCATAGGCCCGGCCGGCCGCCTCGGTCCCCGCCCGCCCGGTCAGGGCGTGGATGCCGATGCGGAACATCTGCTCGCGGTGCAGGCGACGCACCGCGTTCATGGCCCCCTCGAAATCCTCGGTCTCGCCCGCCTCGCGCAGGATTTGCTCGCTCAGGCCCATGTCATCGGACAGGTCGGTCAGGAAGCGCGCATCCAGCACCCCGTCCAGCGCCGCCGGCTGACGCCCCAGGGTGCGGGCTAGGCGCGGGGCGAAGGCCATGACGCCCAGGACCATTTCGAACAATCTGGGCTGGTTCAGGAACAAGGCCTGGACCTGCACCCCCGCCGCCAGACCCGAGAAGAAGACGGCGAACCGGCGAAAGGCGTCGTCGGGCGCGCCGGATCGCGCCACCGCCTCCAGCAGGCGCGGCGCCAGGCGGGTGAACAGTTCGCGGCCCCGCTCGGTGCGGGTCGCCGGGATGCGGCCGTGATGCCAGGCCCGGATGGTGTCGGCGACCGAGGCCGCCTCGGAAAACCCCATCCGTTTCAGGGTCTCCAGCGTCTCGGGATCGTTCTCGACGCCGGTGAAGACCAGGCTGCCATAGTGGGAATCCAGCTCCTCCCCGCCTTCGAACAGTTCGCCATAGCGCGTGTTCACCCTCGCCAGCAGGGCCTCGACATGGGCGTCGAAGGCCGCAAGGTCCGACCATCCGGCCAGGGCGGCGACGGCGGCGCGCCGTTCGGCGTCCTCGGGCAGGCGGTGCGTCTGTTCGTCGTCCAGCATCTGCACCCGATGCTCCAGCCCCCGCAGCTCGACATAGGCGGCCGACAGTTCGTCGGCGACGGCGGGGGGAATATGGCCGGCGGCGGCCAGGGCGTGGAGCGCCTCGATGGTTCGCGGCGTCCTCAGGGTCGGATCGCGGCCGGCCAGGATCAGTTGCTGGGTCTGGGCGTAGAACTCGATCTCGCGGATGCCGCCCCGCCCCAGCTTCAGATTGGCGCCCGCCGCCGCCAGGCCCTCGCCGGTCTTGTGGACGTGGATCTGTTTCTTGATCGACTGGATGTCCAGCACGGCGGCATAGTCCAGACTGCGCCGCCAGACGAAGGGTGTCAGCGCCTTCAGGAACCGTCCCGCCGCGCGAAGGTCGCCCAGCACCGGTCGCGCCTTGATGAAGGCCGCCCGTTCCCAATTCTGGCCGACGCTTTCGTAATAGGCCAGGGCCATGGGGGCGGCGACCACGGGCGGCGTCGACGAGGGATCGGGCCGCAGCCTGAGATCGACGCGGAACACATAGCCGTCGGCCGTCCGTTCGCTGAGCAGGGTGGCGATCCCCTTGCCGACGCGATTGGCGAAGTCCTGCATCTCCACCCCCTCGGCCAGGGCCAGGGTGGTCAGACGCGGCTCGAAGAAGAGCGAGATGTCGATGTCGGAGGAATAGTTCAGCTCGTCGGCGCCGTGCTTGCCCATGGCCACGCCGAACAGGCCGGGCACGGGGCCGCGCGAATCGTCGGGCGGCGAGACCAGCCGACCCCGCACCCGCTGCTCGGCGGCGACGGCGCGCAGGGCGGCGCGGCAGGCGGCGTCGGCGAACGACGACAGGGCGGCTGTGACCTGGTCCAGCCCCCACACGCCCCCCAGATCGGCTAGCGCCGTCAGCAGATGCAGATCGGCCTTCAGCACCCGCAAGGGCGCGCGCACGTCGTCGGGCTCGCCACCCAAGGCGTCGGTGTCGTTCAGGATGCGAGCCAAGCTCTCGGCCGGATCGACCTCCAGCAGGCGGCGCAGATGGGCGGGCCGCCGCCGCATAAGCCCAGCCAGATAGGGCGAGGCCCCGGCGACGGAAGCCAGGGCGGGCCAGGCGGCGGTCAGGGTTTCAGCCCAGCCGTCGGCTGTGGCAGCCTCGGTCAAGGCCTCATGCAGACGGTCGGCGGCGGCCGCGTTCGCGATGGGACCGGCAGGGGTGAGGGATCGGACCAAAGGGATCAGGGATTCGGTATCGGGCATCAAATCATCCGCTCATCCCGGCGAAAGCCGGGACCCAGTGCTTTCGTTCGGCAATGCGTTGGACCACGATCCAAAGCGCCCCCACAAGCCCGCGCGCCCAAAGACCTGGGTCCCGGCTTTCGCCGGGATGAGCGGAAATGAGGGGGAATCAGGTCGAGGCCGAGGCTGGCGGCAGCACCAGCGCCACCCGCAGTCCCGGCCCGAACTCACCGTAAGCCCCCGGCCCCTCGTCCAGCACCACGCGACCGCCGTGCGCTTCGGCCACGGCCGTCACCAGCGACAGGCCCAGGCCCGAGCCCGGCTCGGTGCGGCTGTTGTCCAGGCGAACGAACCGCTGGACCACCCGCTCGCGGTCCTCTTCAGGCACGCCCGGCCCGGTGTCGGTGACGGAATATTCGATCTCGCCCGACGACCGCCGACGCGCCCGCAGCTTCACGGCTCCACCTGCCGGCGTATATTTGATGGCGTTGTCGATCAGATTGGCCAGGGCTTGGGCCAGGAAGGGCTGGTTGCCCTCGATCATCAGTCCCCGGTCGATCTCGGCGGAGAAGTCGATGGATTTGTCCTCGGCCGCCGGTTCGTAAAGCTCGGCCATGTCGGCGGCCAGATCGGCCGCGTCCATCACCTTCGGATCGGGCGCGCCCCCCGCCTGCAGCCGTGCGATGGCCAGAACGGTATTGAAAGTCTTCAGCAGATGATCCGCTTCGTCCAGCGCGATGCCCAGGGCGTCGACGCCGTCGATCTTGCCCGCCTCGGCGTCGATCAGCGCCACCTCCAGCTTGGCGCGCATCCGCGTCAGCGGCGACCGCAGGTCGTGGGCGATGGCGTCGCCGGCATGCCGGATCGAGGCCATCGACGCCTCCAGCCGGTCCAGCATGGTGTTCAACCCCTGGCCCAGTTCGTCCAGTTCGTCGCCCGAATGGCGAACCAGCGCCCGCTGCTTCAGATCGCCCTCCTGCACGGCCTGCACGACCTGGTTCAGCCCGGCCATCGACTGCTCCACCCGCCGGCTGATGTAGAGGCCGCCCGCCAGGCCCAGCAGCATGACCAGGGCCATGGCGCCCCACAGCGCCTGGGTCAGGCGGGCCAGATAGGCCTCGATGCCGCCGATGTCCTCGCCCACGAACAGGGTGTCGCCCCCGGCCAGAGGCAGGACCACGCCGATGGAGCGCCGGTTCTGAACCCGCCCCTCGTCGTCGGTGCTGGTCAGGCGAAAGGTGCTCCATTCGCCCTTGCCGACCTGGGGCGGCTCCTTCAGGTCGAACGGCATGACCGACAGATTGCCGGTGACGATCTTTCCGTCCGGCCCGGTCAGCAGATACAGATAGGGGCCGCCGCGAATGGTGCGTTCGACCAGCGCCTGGTTCAGGGCGTCGATGCCGCGCGTGCGATGGATGGCGGTCAGGGCCCCCAGTTCGCCCTCCACGTCCGCCCTCGCCCGCCCCTGCGCCTCCGACGCCGAGGCGAAATAGACATAGGCCAGGATCGCCCCCGCCGCCGCCACGAACAGCGCCAGGAACAGCAGCGTCAGCCGAAACGGCGTGCGGCGAAGGACGGAGGGGAGGCGCATGGCTTTTAGTGGCGCGTGATTAGTGGCGAGTGACGAGTGGGCGCAGGAGAGCACTTACGATTGGACACCGCTCACCTCTCGCCGCCGAATTTCATCCTCGTCACTCGCCACTAACCACGCACCACTCCGAACTTCACGCCTCCAACCGATACCCCGCGCCGCGCACGGTCTGCAGCATGGCCTTGTCGAAGCCCTTGTCGATCTTGGAGCGCAGGCGGCTGATGTGGACGTCGATGACGTTGGTCTGGGGGTCGAAATGATATTCCCAGACCTTTTCCAGCAGCATGGTGCGCGTCACCGACTGGCCGGCGTGGCGCATCAGGAACTCCAGCAGTTGGAACTCGCGCGGCTGAAGGTCGATCTCGGTCGTTCCGCGATGCACGGTGCGGCCGATCAGGTTCATCTCCAGGTCGCCGACCTTCAGCACGGTCTGCACCCCGCCCGTCTCGCGCCGACGCGCCAAAGCCTCGACCCGCGCGATCAGCTCGGCGAAGGCGTAGGGTTTGACCAGGTAGTCGTCGGCGCCGGCCTTCAGGCCCGTCACCCGATCCTCGACCTCGCCGAGCGCCGACAGGAACAGGACCGGCGTCTGATCGCCGCCCTTCCTGACCGTCTCGACCATGCCCACGCCGTCCAGACGCGGCATCATCCGGTCTACCACATAGACGTCGTAACCGCCCTTCTGGGATTCCAGCAGCCCGAAGGCGCCGTCCACCGCATGGGTCACCTCGTGCCCCGCCTCCGACAGGCCCCGCACCATGGCGGTCGCCGCTTCGGCGTCATCCTCGACCACCAGAATCCGCATCGAAACCCCTCCCGGAATCAAAATCGCCGCCGATGTTAGCGCATCGGCGGCGATTGACGAGTTAAGGCTTGGTCAGAATGCCGATCAGTTCTTCGGCAGTTCAAGAACGACGGACGTCGCACCGCCGCGTTGCGTTCTGACCATCAACAATACGCCTGGACGACCCGCAGCGCGCGCGGCGGCGATGGCGCGCTCCAGATCGGCCGCCGACGTCACGACCTGATTATTGGCGCGCTGGATCACCGCTCCGGCGGGAATGCCGAGTTCGGCCGCCTTTGAGCCTGACACAGTTTCGTTCACCACCACGCCCTGAGCCTCGGCTGGCAAGCCCAGACGTTGGCGGATCGCTGGATTAAGCGGCCCGACCTTCATGCCTTCCACGGTCGCGCCTGTGGGCGCGCCTGGCATCTGCGTGCTGCGGTTCTCGCCAGATGCCGCCGCCAATTCTTCTTCGGATGGCCGCTTGGCCGCGCGAATGTTGATCTCCTGGCGCCGACCGTCACGAATAACGGTGAGACGCACATTCTGTCCGGCCTCCGTCGCGGCGACCATACGACGCAGTTCGGTCGATCCGTCGATGTCACGACCATTGACCTGAACCACGACGTCACCGACCTGAACTCCAGCCTTCTGAGCGGGCCCGTCAGCCGTCACCTCGCCCACGTAGGCGCCCTTGGTGTTGGCGGGAAGGGCGAGCGCTTCCACTGCGCCCTTGGGAATATCCTGAATGGACACACCCACGTATCCACGCTCGATCGTCTGGCCCTGCATCAGGCGCGTCGTGACGTTCTTGGCCGTCTCGGCCGGAATGGCGAAGCCGATGCCGACCGATCCGCCGGTGGGCGAATAGATGGCCGAGTTCACGCCGATGACGCGGCCGTAGATGTCGAAGGTCGGGCCGCCCGAGTTACCCCGGTTGATGGCCGCGTCGATCTGGATGTAGTCGTTGTAGCCCGACGGATCGATATCGCGCGCCTTGGCCGAGACGATGCCCGCCGTGGCGGTGCCGCCCAGGCCGAAGGGGTTGCCGATGGCGATGACCCAGTCGCCCACGCGGGGCTGGGCCGTCTCTTCGAAGCTGACGTATTTGAAGTCGTTGCCCTCGACCTTGATCACCGCCAGGTCGGTGCCGGCGTCGCGGCCGATCAGGCGGGCCGGCAGCTCGCGGCCGTCCGACATCTTGACCTTGATCTCGGTCGCGTCGGCGACGACGTGGTTGTTGGTGACGATGAACCCGTCCTGAGAGATGAAGAAGCCCGAACCGGCCCCTTGCGTCGTCTGCGGCTCGTCATCGCCGCCCCGACCGCCGCGGCCTTGCGGCGGCACGAACTGGAACGGCAGGCCGGGAATGGTGAAGGCGCCGCCCTGGGGCTGATCCACCTTGACCGTCACGTCGATCTGAACGACGGCCGGGGCCACCTGTTCGAAGATGGTCGCGAAACTGCTGGGCGCGCCGGGAGGGGGCGTGAAGGCGTCGCCATTGGCCGGGACCGGGGTGATGCGGTTGACCGCCTGGGGTTCGGCATGCGCGCCGGGCCAGTTGATCACGCCGCCGGCGGTCGCCGCCGCCGCCAGGGTCAGGCCGGCCGCGGCCCCGAGAATGAACTCCTTGCGCTTCAGCATCGTGGTCCTTGCGATCCTCTGTCCAACGCCAGACGGGCGCCGGTTTCGCGATTGATATAGGCCGGAAGGCGTTTGCGCCAATGCCGACGTTCGATGGTTGATCCCGACTAAAGCCCGTCGTGAGGCGAGGTTGCGTCAGGATCGCGGCGAAGCTTCTCATTTCGTAGAACTTCGTCCAGGCGCCGTTCCTCGTCGGGCGTCAGGCCGGGCGCCTCGGCGGGCCTGCGCCTGGCGCGCAGCACCAGAAGGATCCCGGCCAGCACGACCAGGGCGAACGGTCCGAACCACAACAGCCAGGTTCCCGCCCGCACCGGCGGGGTGAACAGCACATAGTCGCCGAACCGGCGCACCAGATCGTCGCGCACCGCCTGGTCCGTGGCGCCCGCCGCGATCTCCTCGCGAATCAGGCGGCGCATGTCGCCCGCGACGCCCGCCGGGCTGTCGGCGATGGCCTCGTGCTGACAGACGACGCAGCGAACGTCCTTGAACAGGGCCTGGGCGCGGGCCTCCTGCGCCGCATCGGGAAGGGGCCGGTCGGGCGCGGCAGGCGGCTCGGCCGCCGTCAGCATCAGCGCCAGGATGGGCGCGGCCAGAAGGACGCTCAGACGCCTCATGCCGCCTTGCGCCGTCTTTGACCCACGCCCAGACGCAGCCGTCGATCCATCAGAGACAGCGCCCCGCCCAGGGCCATGATCGCCGGCCCCAGGAAGATCAGCCGCGCCCACGGGTTCCAGTACAGGCGCACCACCCAGGCCGGTTGCTGCGGACTGCCGGCCCGCTCGCCGATCACCACATAGACGTCGTCCAGCCCCCGGAAATCCAGCCCGACCTCGGTGGTGGTCTGGCCGCCGGCGGGGAAGAACCGCCGCTCGGCCGTGACGGTCGTGGCCCGGCCCCGGTCGTCGGCGGGGCGCACGGTCAGCCGCCCCTGTTCGGCCAGATAGTTGGGGCCTTCGACCACGCGGACCTCGTCCAGCGTCACGGTCCACGGGCCCGCCGACACGCTCTGGCCGATGCTGAGCGACCGCGCCGCCTCGGCCTTGAACCCCGTCTCGACCACCGCGCCTAGGATGAAGACCCCCACCCCCAGATGGGCCAGGGTCATGCCCCAGGCGCCCAGCGGCAGCCCCTTCGTCCGTCGCCAGATTTCAGCGCCGGGCGCGCGGAACAGGCGGATGCGCTCGGCGACCTCGGCCAGCGATCCCGCGATCAACCACGCCCCGACGGCGACCCCGATGGCGGCCAGGGCCTTTCTGGGCTCCCACAGGGCATAGGCGGCCAGGGCCGACAGGATGGCCACGCCGCCCGCCACGGCCAGCCTCTGCATCGCGCCGGGCAGATCGCCGCGCTTCCACGCCAACAACGGCCCGGCCGGCAGGATCAGGAAGGCGACCATCATCAAGGGCGTGAAGGTGGCGGCGAAATAGGGCGGGCCGACCGAGATGGTCGCGCCGGACGCGGCCTCCAGGATCAGGGGATACAGGGTGCCCAGCAGAACCGTCGCGGCGGCGGCGGTCAGGAACAGGTTGTTCAGCACCAGCGCGCCCTCGCGGCTGATCGGCGCGAACAGGCCCCCGCCCTTCAACTGCGGCGCGCGCCAGGCGAACAGGGCGAAGGCCGCGCCGGCCGTCACGCCCAGTATGGCCAGCAGCATCATCCCCCGTTGGGGATCGACGGCGAAGGCATGAACGCTGGTCAGCACGCCCGAGCGCACCAGGAACGCCCCCAGCATGGAGAAGGTGAAGGCCAGAAGCGCCAGGAACACGGTCCAGCCCGCCAACGCCCCGCGCCGCTCCGTCACCACCGCGCTGTGCAGCAAGGCCGCGCCCGCCAGCCAGGGCATGAATGACGCATTCTCGACCGGGTCCCAGAACCACCAACCGCCCCAGCCCAGCTCATAATAAGCCCAGAACGATCCCAGGGTTATGCCGACCGTCAGCAGGGCCCAGCTGGCCAGGGCCCAGGGCCGCACCCAGCGCCCCCATGCGGGCCAGAAGGCCGTCTGCGCCCGCCCCTCGATCAGGGCCGCCACCGCCAGCGAGAAACAGACCGAAAACCCGACATAGCCCGCATAGAGCAGCGGCGGATGCACCGCCAGCGCCGGGTCCTGCAGCAGGGGGTTCAGCGACGCGCCCTGGAACGGCGCGGGGTCCAGACGGGTGAAGGGGCTGGAGGTGAAGACGGCGAAGGCCAAAAACAGCGACCCCAGCGCCCCCTGAACCGCCACCGCTGACGCCTTCAGCCCGAACGGCAGCCCGCGCGCCCGCGCCAACGCCCCGCCGAACACGGTCAGCACCAGACACCACAGGAGAAGCGAGCCTTCATGGCTGCCCCAGGCGCCCGCCACCTTGTACAGCATCGGCTTGTCGGTGTGGCTGTTGGCCGCCACGTTCGAGACCGAGAAGTCGGATGTGACGAAGGCGTAGATCAGGGCCGCGAAACTGAGAACGACCGCCGCCGCCGCCGCCAGTGCGGCGCCCTGGGCCGCGCCGGCCAGCACCGGACTGCGCCGCACGCGACCGGCCGCAGATAGCGCCGTCTGAAGGATGGACAGCGCCAGCGCCAGCGCCAGGGCGAAGGCCCCGAATTCGGCGATCATGAGGGCATGGTCTGGCTGACGGCCGCTGCCGTCGGCGTCGCCTCCGGCCGCCATTCGCCTTTTTTCTTCAGGCGGTCGGCGACCTCGCGCGGCATATAGTTCTCGTCGTGCTTGGCCAGGACCTGACTGGCGTGGAAGGTGCGGTCTGCGCCGAACGCCCCCTGCGCCACGATCCCCTGCCCTTCGCGGAACAGGTCGGGCAGGTCGCCGTGGTAGACGACGCGGGTCACGCCCACATTGTCGGTGACGGAAAAGGCCACCAAGCCGTCGTCCGACCTGTGCACGCTGCCGACCTCGACCAGGCCGCCCAGGCGGATGTTGCGCCCTTCCGGCGCCTTGTCGGCGGTGGCTTCGGACGGGGAATAGAAGAAGGTCACGCTGTCCTGCATCGCCCACAGCGACAGGCCGACCGCCAACGCCAGGATCGGCGCGACGGCGGCGACGACCCACAGGCGACGACGGGCCTTTGGCGATCTGGGCAGCCAGCTCATGCGACGGACCTTTTCGGTTCGACGCCGTATAGCCCCGGCGCCGGGCGCGACCAATGCGTCATTGCGGCCTCGCCTCGGGCAGGCGGCGTTCCAGATCCTGGCGGCGCGGATCGGCGGGATCGAGAGCCGCGATCAGGGGCGTCCACAGGTCGCGGGCCGCCGTCCGGTCGCCGCGCCGCAAGGCCGCCTCGCCCAAAAAGAAGCGCGCGCCCAGCTGATCGGGGTCCAGGGTCAGCGCCTGGCGGAAGGCCGCCTCGGCGTCGCCGCCGATCTGGTTGTCGTTGGCGACCACCAGGCTTTCGCCCAGCCGCGCCCAGGCCTGGGCGTCCTTGGGGTCCAGGTCGATCAGGCGGCGAAAGGCCGAGGCCGCCCCCAGCGGATCGTCGGCGGCGAAGCGCGCGGCGCCCAGCATGGCCAGGGCCTGACGATCGCCGGGCCGCTCCTTGGCGACGCGGGCGGTCACCGCCGCCAGCTGCGCCGGCTCCAGCCCGTTCAGATCGGCCGACCAGGCATCCACGCGCCGCTCATAACCCTGGTCCGGCAGACCCGGCGCCCCGGTCGCGACATAGAGCCCCAGCGCCGCCGCGACCGTCACGCCGATCCCGCCCAACACCCACAGCCGATCCCTGACGCCCGCGACAGGCGCCGCCGTCGCCGTCAGAGCCAGAAGCCGTCGGCCCGCCTCGGCCCGCGCCGCCGAATGGGCGGCCTCGTCCAGAAGGCCCCGCGCTTTCAGCCGGTCCAGCTCCTCGATCTCGCGCGCTCCAGCCTGCGTCTCGACGTCCGCCGCGGGTTCGGCCCCGCGCCGTGCGCCGGCCAGCACCAAAAGGGCGGCCAGGGCCGCCGCCAGTCCCGTCATCATCCAGAAGGCGATCATGATTCAGGGGTCTAGCCGATCAATGGGCGTCGGGCGAGACGCCTTTCATCGCCCCCCTCCGCCCGGCCTTACGCCAGACGGGCGGTCTCCGCCGTCGCCGCGCGCCGGCGAACCGCTCGGGCCGCCTCCAGCGCCTCGATCAGCGTCAGGAAACGCGCCGCGATCCCGATCAGCCGCAGCGCCTGGTCCGGGTTTTCGACCTCGCCGTCCGCCATGCCGTCCAGCGCTTCATTGGCCCAGGTGGTCAGATAGTCGGTCATCTCGGTCTTCAGGGCCGCGCGGTCGGCCTCGCAACCGAATGTGACCGCCGCCCCCCGCAGGGCCGCCGCCGCCGCAAGCAGGGCCGCCGCCGCCTCGATCGGCTCGCCGTCCGCCGGCGCCTCCAGCCAGGGCGACATCCGGGTCATGCGGCCGGCGATGGCGCGGCGCTTCATCGGCAAGGCGGCGTGAACCGCCGCCGCCGTCGATTTCATCAGGCCGGACAGCTGGCCCGACACCTGCACCCGCGCCATCCGCGCCGTCTTGCCCCAGCTGGAGTCCGGCCGAATCTGCAGCGTGAGGTCCATCTCGGCCAGGACCCCGGCGCACCAGCCGACCTGATCCACCACCGCCCGCATGGCGTCCTCGGACAAGGAAGACCGCAGCGCCGCCATCCCCTGCACCCGCGTCTGGACCGAGGCCAGCAGCCGCTCGACGAAGACGCCCATGTCCGAATGGCTCAGCGTCACCTCGCGGTCGGCCAGGCGGCTGGTGCGCGTCACCACCCTCAGCATCCGCTCGGCGTCCGCCACATGGGCGAACAGAATATCGATCATCCGCCGCCCGCCGTCCGGCGCCACGACCAGACAGTCCTGGATCAGCAGGCGCAGGCCCGCCAGCTGGTTGTCGTCCGGCCGCTCCAGCCAGACCGACAGGCGCGGCAGGGCCGTCCGGGCCAGCGGGGTCAGGTCGAAACATCCCGCCAGCTCGGCCGGGGTGGAAGGGGGCGCCCCGTCCGGCGGGCGCTGGAACTCCGGCCAGACGTCGCGGGGCCGGTCACGCAGCACCGCCGCCGCCCGCGCGCACAGCCGATCCGCCGCCAGGGTCCATTCGCCGTCGACCGTCGCCGCCCCGTCCAGCAAGGGCAGAAAGGCCTCCTCGCCGATCACCGCCTCCCGCCAGACACGCGCCAGCACCACGGGCGGAAAGGTCAGGGCCGGCACGCCGTCGGCGCGAGCCTGAAATAGGGGCAGCAGGGGCGCAAAGGCGGTGGCGCGCCGGGCGCGATCGCGCGCCTGCTCGCCCACGATGACCGCCAGCTCCGCCGCCTTTTCGCCCGGCAGGGCCGCGACCGCCCCGCCCAGCTGCGCCAGCGACGCATCGGGACAGGCCTCGACGACCGCCGTCAGGGCGGCGCGGTGGGCGGGGGACAGGGACGGCACGCTAAGCTCCCGTCGAAATCAGGCACAGGCGGCCACGGTGAGCCAATCGGGTTAACAACGGCTTGGCGAACGCATCCGCCCCTTGAGTGCGGGCGGCGGAACGCCATATTGCCGCCACATCCGGCAAGCGCCCATGCGCCTGCCGCGCCAGGAGACTGTATGCCCGTTATCCAGATCGAAGACCTGACAAAGACCTACAAGTCGGGGCTTCAGGCGTTGAAACGTATCGACCTGAGCATCGAAAAGGGCGAAATCTTCGCCCTTCTGGGACCGAACGGGGCGGGCAAGACCACCCTGATCTCCATCATCTGCGGCATCGTCACCCCCTCGACAGGCACGGTGATCGCCGACGGTCATGACATCCAGACCGACTTCCGCGCCGCCCGCACCAAGATCGGCCTGGTGCCGCAGGAGCTGACCACCGACGCCTTCGAGACGGTCATGGCCACCGTCACCTTCAGTCGGGGCCTGTTCGGCAAGGCGCCGAACCCGGCCTTCATCGAGCAACTGCTGCGCGACCTGTCGCTGTGGGACAAGCGCGACGCCAAGCTGCGCACCCTGTCCGGCGGCATGAAGCGGCGCGTGATGATCGCCAAGGCCCTCAGCCACGAACCGGACATCCTGTTCCTGGACGAGCCGACGGCCGGTGTGGACGTGGAGCTGCGCCGCGACATGTGGGCGATGGTCCGACGCCTGCGCGAACGCGGCGTCACCATCATCCTGACCACCCACTATATCGAGGAGGCCGAGGAGATGGCCGACCGGATCGGGGTGATCCTGAAGGGAGAGCTGATCCTGGTCGAGGAAAAGACGGCCCTGATGAAGAAGCTGGGCAAGAAGACCCTGACGCTGAACCTGGTCGATTCACTGGACGCCCTGCCCGCCGAACTGTCCGACTGGGATCTGACGCTGAAGACCGGCGGAGGCGAGCTGGAATACAGTTTCGACGCCAATGCCGAGGATACCGGCGTGCCCTCGCTGATCCGACGGCTGGAGGGTCTGAACATCGGCTTCAAGGACCTGAACACCCGCCAGAGCTCGCTGGAAGACATCTTCGTCAGCCTGGTCCATACGAACGGAACCGCCGCATGACCTTCAATGCCTACGGCGTCTGGGCCATCTATCGCTTCGAAATGGCCCGCGCGCTGCGCACCATCTGGCAAAGCATCGTCACGCCCGTCATCACCACCGCCCTGTATTTCGTCGTCTTCGGCGGCGCCATCGGCAGCCGGATGCAGGAGGTCGGCGGCGTGCCCTATGGCGCCTTCATCGTGCCGGGCCTGATCATGCTCAGCCTGTTCACCCAGTCGATCTTCAACGCTTCGTTCGGCATCTATTTTCCCAAATTCACCGGCACCATCTACGAAATCCTGTCCGCGCCCGTGTCGTCGCTGGAGATCGTTCTGGCCTATGTCGGGGCGGCGGCGACCAAGTCGGCGGCGCTGGGGCTGATCATCCTGGCCACGGCGGCCTTCTTCGTACCGCTGCAGATTCTGCATCCGGTCTGGATGATGACCTTCCTGATCCTGATCTCGGTGACCTTCAGCCTGTTCGGCTTCATCATCGGGGTCTGGGCCGACGGGTTCGAGCAGTTGCAGATGATCCCCATGCTGATCGTGACGCCGCTGACCTTCCTGGGCGGCGCCTTCTATTCCATCGACATGTTGCCTGAGGGTTGGCGCACCGTGACCCTGTTCAATCCGGTGGTCTATCTGATCTCGGGCTTCCGCTGGGCCTTCTACGGCCAGGGGGATGTGGCGATCGGCGTCAGCGTGGCGGCGACCCTGGGCTTCTTCGCCGTCTGCCTGGCCATCGTCATGTGGATGTTTAAAACCGGCTACCGGCTCAAGAACTGAACCGTCACGAAACGGGCCAGATCGCCAGCGATTGAGAAACCATGTCCGACGACCAGAAGACCCCGCCCGAACCCTTCGCCCGCAAGCCGGCGCAGTGGGGTCGCATGCCCGCGACGACCTTCCACGTCGGCCCTGTTCCGGTCGCGCCCAATCCGCTGGACCGCATTCCCAATCCGCCGCCGCGCAAGCCGTCCCCGCAACAGCAGCAGGGTTCGATCCAGACCCGGAGCCTTGCGTCCGGCGTGGCGCCGGTTGCCGGTCAGTCGCCTGCACAGGGTCGAGGACCGACGCCCCGTCCCGCGCCGCGCCCGCAAACCGGAAGCATCCTGGGCGGATCGCTGATCCCCACCGCGCGTCCGGTCCCGGCCGCAACGCCTCAGCCCGTGTCGCAAACCACGCCATCGCCAGACGCCGATCTGACCGTGCGTCCGCTGCCAGGGCCGCCGACCGCGCCTGCGCCTGCGCCGAAGCCGATCGAGACCCCGCCCGTCGCGGCCGATCCCATCGTCGCCGCGCCTGCGCCCCAGGCGACGCCCGGTTTCGCCCGGGCTCCGGCCAGGCGGTCGCGCCTGCCGCTCTACGTCGGCGCAGGCGTCGCCGCCCTGCTGGCGATTGGGGGCGGCCTGTGGTTCACCCTACGGCCCACACCGTCGGCCGTATCGGGCGAGACGGCCGCCGCGCGTCATGACGTCCCGCTGACCGCTCCCCCCGCTGAGACCGTCCCGACGGGCGCAGCGGCCGTCGTTCAGGCTGAAACCCCGGCGCGCGGGCCCCTTTCGCCCGCCCCAGCCCCCGTTAAGGCCCAGACCTCTCCGACCCCGGCCGCCCCCACGACGGCGACGGCGACGGCGAGCGCTCAACCTCGTCCAGCGACCGCTGCGCCGCGCCAACCGGCGCCCGTTGCGGCTCAGCCTGTCACGGCAAAGGCCGCGCCCGCCCCGACGGTCACGACCGAGCCGCTGGTGATCGTCCCGACCACGCCGACGTCCGCCCCGACCGCCGCCCGTCCATCGACCAGCGATCCCGACGCCCCCGTCGTAACCCGGCCCCAAAGGCTGGACTGATCCTTTCGCGCGCGGGCAGGTGACGAAGCGGCTTGCAACCCCTACCTAGCGTCCATGACCGTTTCCGCCTCCCCGCCGCCCCTCCTTGACGCCGCCGGCGTCGACGTCGACGAAGCCCTGTCCATCCTGAAGACGGCCCTGACGGGGGCCGACGATGGCGAACTGTTCCTGGAGCGCTCCGAGAGCGAGAGCCTGGTGTTCGACGATGGGCGGCTGAAGTCCGCCGCCTATGACGCCACCGAGGGGTTCGGCCTGCGTGTCGTGGCGGGCGAGACCGCCGGATACGCCCACGCCAACGAGATTTCGACCGCCGCCCTGCGCCGCGCCGCCGACAGCGCCGCCCTGGCCAAGCAGGGCCACGAGGCGCGCGTCGCCGGCGCCCCCCGCGCCACCAACCAGAAACTGTATGGCGAGATCGACCCCCTCGCCTCGCCCGCCTTCTCGGACAAGATAGCACTGTTGGCCGAGATCGACGCCTGGGCGCGGGCGCGCGATCCGCGCGTGGTCCAGGTGTCCGCCTCCCTGATCGGTGAGCGACGGGCCATCGAGATTCTGCGCGCCGACGACCGGGCCGTGCGCGACATCCGCCCGCTGGTCCGGCTGAACGTCTCGGTCACCGTCGAGCAGAACGGGAAGCGCGAAAGCGCCTCGTCCGGCGCGGGCGGCCGCGCGGGCTTCGAGGAATGGGTCGCCCCCGACCGCTGGCAGGCCCAGGTGGACGAGGCCCTGCGCCAGGCCCTGGTCAATCTGGACGCCATCGACTGTCCGGCGGGCGAGATGGACGTGGTGCTGGGCGCGGGCTGGCCCGGCGTGCTGCTGCACGAAGCCATCGGCCACGGCTTCGAGGGCGACTTCCACAGGAAGGGTTCATCCGTCTTCAACGGCATGATGGGCAAGCGCGTCGCCGCGCCGGGCGTGACCGTGGTGGACGACGGCTCCATCGCGGGACGCAGAGGTTCTCTGTCCGTCGACGACGAGGGCACCCCGACCGGCCGAACCGTCCTGATCGAGGACGGCATCATGGTCGGCCTGATGCATGACCGGCTGTCGGCGCGTCAGATGGGCGTCGCCGCCACAGGCAACGGCCGTCGCCAGTCCTTCGCCCATATGCCCATGCCGCGCATGACCAACACCTTCATGGAGGCGGGCCGGGACAGCCGCTCCGACATGATCGCCAATACGAAACGCGGTCTTTACGCCGCCAACTTCTCGGGCGGTCAGGTGGACATCACCAACGGCAAGTTCGTGTTCCAGTGCAATGAAGCCTATCTGATCGAGGACGGGGTCATCACCGCCCCCGTGCGCGGCGCCACCCTGATCGGCGACGGGGCCACGGCCCTGACCCGGATCCAGATGATCGGAGACGATTTCGCCTTCGATCCCGGCGTGGGCGTCTGCGGCAAGGCGGGCCAGGGCGTGCCGGTCGGCATCGGCCAGCCCAGCCTGAAGATCGGCGGCCTGACTGTCGGCGGCACGGCCGTCTGAGCCAGCGGAACCGTATCGCGACGCAGGGTGTTTCCCCGCCACACTGGAGAGGAAACACCATGCCCACCGAGCGCACCGTCGAGCATCCCGATGGCCGGGTCGAACGCATCACCGAAACCAACGCCGCCCCCACCACCGTCGTCGAGCGTCGCGGCGGAAGCGGCATGGGCGCCATCGTCGCCCTGATCATCGGCCTCTTGGCCGTTCTGGTGATCGGCTACTTCCTGATGAACATGAACCGCAGCGACGCGGCCAAGGACAACGCCATCGCCGGCGCCGCCGAGAGCGTCGGCAACGCAGCCGACAACATCGGAAACGCGGCCCGCGACGCCGTGCCGGAACGCGCACCGGCGCCGGCCAACTGATCGGTCAGACCCGAAGGATCAGGGCTGGGGCGGGCGCCAATCGGGGCCCATCGGCTCCAGCCCGTCCGCCGTCAGCCGATCCAGCACCCCGTTCGGCTCGGCCAACAGTTTCAAGGGCGCGATGGCGACGGTGACTCCCGGCTCGGCCAGGGATGTGTCCACCGCCGCATTCCAGATTCCACGCAGTCGCTGCCCCTCGCCCATCACCGTCCATAAGGAACAGGCGGTCGAAGCGCGTTCGAGCGGCGAGGCCAGAACAGCGGGTATGCGCCGCAGCCGCCAGTTCTCCGCGCGATCAGCGCCGCTTTCAGGCCCCGCCTCGGCCGCTGTCGCCGCCGCCTCCACGCAGCCCAGATAGGCTTCAGGCGGCGTGGTCAGCACATTGTCGATCAGTTCGTCGCCGCGATAGACGCCCACCGGCTCGGCGGCTTTCTTGTTGGCGCGGGCGGCGCGGCGAACGATGTCGGAGACGGAGCGCACGCGCTGCGCATAGCCGCCATGTTCCATCAGGTCCGCCGACAACATCAAAAAGCTCTTGCGGCTGGGGCCCTCGCCGGTGATCCGTTCGACCCGCGCCTCCAGATCGGGGGACAGATAGTCGGCGCTGGTCCGATCGTTGGGCAGGCGAGTCAGGGTGCGGATCCGCCAGATCACCCGTCCCAGGTCCGCCAGCGACGCCTGCCCCTGCACCGGGAACAGCACCCTGTCGGCGCGCTCGACAGCCGAGACCAGGGCGTCGGTGCGCCATTCCATGTCGCGCGACAAGCCTTCGATGGCCCCCACCAGGATCAGGACGCTGTCGCCGCGTCGCACCTCCCAGATCGGGGCTTCGACGCGCCGGGCGGTGACCACGATGTCTTCCACCGCATCGGCCGAGGCCGGCTCCTGCGCCGTCGCTGCGCCCGCACACAGGGCCGCCGCCGCCATGATAGACAAGAACAGGCAAGAAGAGCGTGCGGTCATTAGGACGATATACGATCTTTTACTGTCCTGCATGTAATGAAATCCCTGTAATGATGTCGCCGATTTAATCCACCTTGCCGCATTGTAACTGGAGATGAAGCAGGCGGATCGGCACACCTCTCGCCAACGAACCGAGGGGAAACCAATGACCAAGACCCTGCTGCTGGCCAGCACCGCCCTGCTCCTGAGCGCCGCCTCCGCCTTCGCCGGCGACGAACCGCAGGTGGCCGAGGCGCCCGTGCCCACCGGCCCGACCAGCCAGGCGCCGCTGGCCGACGCCGCCCAACGCGGGGTGCTGGTGTTCACACCCGACTTCTTCGCGGCCCAGCGCCCCAACACCGCCCTGGACATGGTCAACCGGGTGCCGGGCTTTTCGGTCGATGACGGCTCCGGCGCGCGGGGCTTCGAAGGCGCGGTCGGCAATGTGCTGATCAACAACAACCGCCCGGCGTCCAAGAACGACTCTGGTTCCAACGTGCTGAGCCGGACCCCGGCCGATCAGGTCGAGCGCATCGAACTGATCCGGGGCGGGGCCGCCGGCGTGGACATGCAGGGCTATGCCGTCGTGGTGAACGTGATCCTGAAATCCACCGCAAGCCGCCAGTCGATCCTGACGTGGAACGCGCGAATATTCGCAGGCGGTCACGACGTCTACGGCGGTTCCTATCAGTTCACGGCGCGCAAGGGCGACCGCAGTTGGGGCGTCACCCTGTCCGACGGCACGAGCTCCAGCGATTCCAACGGCGTCGGGCGTTCGGTCCGCACCAATGCGGCGGGCATGGTGATCCGCGACGAGCGGTTCGAAAACGACGGCTGGGGCGGCGGCGACTCGATCCGCGGCAACTACTCCGGCCCTTTGCTCGGCGGCAAGGTCGAAAGCACCGCACGGTTCGGCGTCAACGACTGGCGGCAATGGTCCGAGCTGAGTTCGGACGTCTCCCTGCGCCGCAACGACTACGAAGAAACCAGCCATTCCGGCGAACTGGGCGTGACCTGGACCCGGCCCTTGCGTCCCAAATGGCAGTTGGAAACGCGGTTCATCCATGAATTCAGGTCATTCGACAACACGTCGAACAGCAACGAACGGCTGAACGGCGTGACCGCGCCAGAACAGCAGTTCACCTCCGACGGCGATTCGTCCGAGACCATTCTGCGCGGCCTGATTCGTCACGAACGCTCGCCCGCCCTGACGCTCGAAGCAGGCGGCGAGGTCGCCTACAACATGCTGGATGTCCATCAGGGCTTCACCATCGGCGGCGCGGCCATCGACCTGCCCAGCGCCTCGGTCAAGGTCGAGGAGACGCGCGGAGAGGCCTTCTCCAAGGCCACCTGGCGGCTGAACCCCAAGCTGACGCTGGAAGGCGGCGTGCGGCTGGAGGCGTCCACGATCAAACAGTCGGGCGACGCCGACCAGGAAAAGAGCTTCTTCTTCGCCAAACCGCGCTTCCTGGCCACCTGGACGCCGATGGCCGACAATCAGGTGCGCCTGCGGTTCGAACGCGAGTTGGGCCAGTTGGACTTCGGGGACTTCGCCGCCTCCGCCGACCTGGGCGACAACAACGTCTATGGCGGCAACGTCAATCTGGAGCCGGAGCAACGGTGGATTTCCGAGCTTAGCTACGAGCGCCGCTTCTGGGGTCAGGGCGTGGTCTCCATTGGCCTGCGCCATGACGAGATCATCGACGTCATCGACCGCCTGCCCCTGCCCGAGGGCCTGTCGGCGGTGGGCAACATCGGTGACGGCACGCTGGACCGGCTGTCGCTGAACGTGACCCTGCCGCTGGACAAGCTCGGCGTCTCTGGGGCGCGTTTCACCTTCAGGAATGACTGGAACAAGACCCGCGTCACCGACCCCACGACTGGCGAGGAACGGCCGATCTCGGGCGTGCGCGCCAGCCAGGCCAACGTCGGTTTCGAACAGGACATCACCAGTTGGAAGACCCAATGGGGCATCAACTGGCTGCCGCGCCTGGGCCAGGCGACGTATGGACCGGATCAGATCAGCGCCTGGCGCGGCGCCGACTACATAGAGGCCTTCGCCGAATACAAGCCGACCTCTACCCTGGCGATCCGCGCCCAGCTTAACCTGTGGGATGATTTCACCAGCCGTCGCACCGTGTTCGATTCGCGCAATCCCCGCACCGTCGCCTTCGTCGAAGACCGCACCATCGACCCGCGCACCTTCGTCTCGCTTCGGGTGCGCAAGACCTTCTGATCCCGACAGCAGGCAAGGAAAAAGGGCGGCGTCCGCATGGACGCCGCCCTTCCGTTTGGTCGATCCGCTGTCTGAATCAGCCGACCGTGGAGGTGCGCGGGGCGGCGAGGTTGCCGTCTTCCTGACCGCGATCGTTCAGCGCCGGACCGGGATGGTCGCCGCCGCTGTTGGCCCCATGCGACCAGCCCTTGATGACGAAGCTGATCGCGATGAAGGCGATGCCGATGCCCATGCCCCACAGGCCCAGAAGCTTGAACACTTCCAGCGAGGTCTGAAGCGCCAGACCGGGGTTCAGCACCTGGCCGCCCACGGTCTCCGTCCCCGCCATGCCGGCGATCAGGCCGCCGACATATTGGGCGATGGAGCTGGCCAGGAACCAGACGGCCATCATGAAGCTGACCACCTTGGCCATCGACAGTTTGGTGATCTCCGACAGGCCCACCGGCGACAGGAACAGCTCGCCCGTCGTGTGGAACAGATAGAGCAGACCCAGCAGCAGCAGCGGCATCTGGAAGGCCGAACTGGCCATGCCGGCCCCCCACACCACCACCATGAAGCCCAGTCCGACCTGCAGCAGGCCCAGGCCGAACTTCATCGTCGGATTGGGGTCCAGGTTGCGCTTGGCCAGGAAGGCCCACAGCGCCGCCATGATCGGCGCGAAGATCAGGATGAAGCCCGCGTTGAACGACTGGGTCTGGGCGGCCGTGATGGTCGCGTCGATCCACATGCCGCTGGGCGTGATGCCCGCCGCCGCCAGCTGCGCCGGTGTCCCCACCGTCATGCCCAGGAATTGGAAGGCGTGCGGCGTGATGGACAGATCCACGTTCCGGTCGGCGAACAGGTTAAGCGAAGTGCCGGCCTGTTCGAACAGGGTGAAGAAGACCACCGAGCCGAAGATCAGCACCAGGGCCAGCATCATCCGCTCGCGCTGGGCCTTGCTCTCGCACACCTTGACGATGACATAGAGGATGAACAGCAGCGAGGCGACGGTCGCGGCGGCCAGAACCCAGCCCACCAGGGCGTTGCGCTGAACCATGAACCAGACCACGCCGACGCCCAGGATGCTGGCCAGATAGATCGACCATTCGCGGTTGATCGGGCCCAGCACGGGCTTGTTCAGATTGGCCTCGGCCGGGGGTTCGCCCTTGCCCTGCAACAGGGGTTTGCCCAGCATGAAGACCACCCAGCCCAGGGCCATGCCGACCCCGGCCAGGCCGAAGCCCGCCCACCAGCCGACCGTCTGGCCCAGAAGACCGCACAGGACGGCGGCCCAGAAGGCGCCCAGGTTGATGCCGTAGTAATAGAGGGTGAAGCCGGAATCGCGTCTCGGATCGCCCTGCGGATACAGTTGGCCGACGATGGTTGAGATGTTCGGTTTCAGGAAGCCGACCCCCATGATGATCAGCGAAACGGCCAGATAGAAGACGTTCACGCCCGCCAGATCGCGGGTCGTCTCGATTTTGTAATCGGCGGTCGGAATGACGGCCGGCAGGGTCGAGGCCGCCGGCAGGCCCTGGATGGCCAGGCCGTTCTCGGCGGGTTCGAACTTGTACTTCTGGCCGTCGACGACGATGGAGACGTCACGCGCCGCGCCGCGCCCTTCGGCGTCGATCTGATAGGTCTGGCCGGCATAGGTCAGGGTTTCCGTCGCCGGACGTCCCTCGAAGGCCATCATGCCGTGACCGGCGACCAGCAGCAGAGCGCCGAAGGCCACGGCCTTGCGCGTGCCGATGAAACGGTCGGCCATGATGCCGCCCAGCAGCGGCAGCAGATAGACCAGCGAGGTGTAGGAGCCATAGGTCGACCCCGCCATGGCGTCGTCGAACAGGAAGTGTTGCGTCAGGAAGAAGATCAGGATCCCGCGCATGCCGTAGTAGGAGAACCGCTCCCACATCTCGGCGAAGAACAGGATGATCAGTCCGCGCGGATGGTTCTTGAAGATCTGCATCATGACCGGCACGCCGGTCGCGAAGGTGATGATCAGCCCGAGGGCGACGACGATATTCATCCCGCCACCCCACATCGAAGACCGTTGCCGCGGCGCGTAAGTCGCGCTCCTCCCATGTCCGTTTTTGTCAACGGCTCACTCCTGACTGCTGCGCCCTCACCGGCGCACGAAAGGCGCATAAGCAGCACGGCCGGGAAATTCGAACAAGGGTTAAGGCCGTCATGGGACAGGGTGACGCGAGCGCGCCGGCCAAGCGAACAACCTATGGTTATTCTCTCTGGCGCATTGTCTGCATTGGACTGGTGCGAAAACGGTTGCGGTTTCATTTTGGGAAGGACCGACCTGATGGCTGTTCGGCCTATCGTCAGATCCGATCACGAGGCGCTGAACCGGCTGCACCGCGAGGTGGGCTGGCCCGAACGGTCGCCCGCAGGGTGGCGCTGGCTGGAAGGCAATCCGGCGCGCGAGGCCCTCGGCGCGCCCGCCGGATGGGTGATTGCCGACGCGCATGACCAACCGGCGGCCATGCTGGGCAACTTCGTCCAGAGGTTCCACCACGGGTCGCGGACGCTGTATGGCGCGACGGGCTTTTCGATCATCGTGCCGCCCAGCCGCAAGGGCGCCAGCCGGCCGCTGATTCGGGCGTTCCTGAACCAGCCCGGACTGTTCGCCCGCTACACCTTCAACGCCAATGCGCGTTCGGCGCCCCTGTACGGGCTGTTTAGCCTGAAGCCCTGGCCGGAGCAGACGCACGACCTGAAACTGTCCTGGACGACCGATCGGCTGGCCTGCGCCCAGGGGCGGGTGCTGCGGACGCTGCTGGGTCGCATCTCGGCCGAAACGGCGACCCGGCTGGGCGAGCGACTGATGAACGCCAGGGTGTTCGGCCGCCGCGATCTGGACCTTCCGGCTGGCGTGACGGTTCTGCGCGATCTGTCGGACGCGTCGGCGTACGGCGACTTCTGGACCCGGCTGGCCAGAGAAGATCGCCTGCTGGCGGATCGCAGTCCGGCGACCCTGCGCTGGCGCCTGTCGGACCCTGACCTGACGCTGCCTCCGGTGATGCTGACCTGCGTGCGCGGCGGCGCCGTGGTCGGCCTGGCCATGGGGCAACTCACCAAGACCAGCCTGATTGAACCGCCCTGTCTGGACATCGTCGATCTGATCGCCCTGGACACGGATCAGGACGCCCTGCCCCTGCTGACGCGGGCTCTGATCGCCAATGCGCGGAACCTGGGCGCGGCCAAGGTGCGGCTGCCGATGACAACGCCGCGCCTTCTGGCGGCGCTGGGCGATCTGAGCCAGACCGCGCGGCGCGAGGGCGGCTGGGGTCATTGCCACGCCATCGTGGACGATCCGGCCCTGGCGACCGCCTGGGCGCCGACCCCGTTCGACGGCGACTATGGCATCTGCGCGCGCAATCCGCCCGCGCCGAGCGTGCGTCGCCGCTCGACCGCCCTGGCCGCATCACGCGGCCGGGCGGCCAAGGCCTGATCAGCCGTTCGGCCGGGCCTTCAACTCGTCGCGGATTTCGGTCAGCAGGGCCTCGGTCGCGGTCGGCGCGGCGGGCGCCGGATCGGGCTTGGCCGCTTCCTGGCGACGCATCTTGTTTATCAGCTTCACCATCATGAAGATGACGAAGGCCACGATCACGAACTGGATCAACACATTGATGAAGGCGCCGTATTCGATCACGGCGGGTTCACCGGTCGGATTGGTCGGATTGACCGGCAGGGTGATCTTCAGGTCCGAGAAATTGATCCCGCCGATCAGCCAGCCGATGGGCGGCATGATCACCTGATCGACCAGGCTGGTGACGATCTTGCCGAACGCCCCGCCGATGATCACGCCGACAGCCAGATCAACGACGTTGCCCTTGACCGCGAACTCGCGGAATTCAGTCAGAAGCCCCATACATTATCCCTTTATGTTTAGATCGGCCGGTTCAAGCGTCGCCCGAGGCGTTCAGGCGCTCGCGCAGCTCCTTGCCGCTCTTGAAGAAGGGCACGGCCTTGGCGGGGACTTCGACGGCCTCGCCGGTGCGGGGATTGCGCCCCGCCCGCGCCGGTCGCCCCCGCACCGACAGGGCGCCGAAACCGCGCAGTTCGACCCGGCCGCCATCGGACAGGGCCGTGGTCATGGTGTTCAGAATGGCGTTGACCAGCCGCTCCACCTCCGCATGGGTCAGGTGGGTGTTCTCCATCGCCAGCTTTTCGATCAGCTCGGACTTGATCATCGGCGTCCCCGGTCGGTCGTGAGGACGGGCTGTTTCGCCATCCTCGATCCAGATAGCGCACCCTAACGCCCGACTGGCGTTCTAAAAAGCCCTTATCCGACAAGGACGCAAGCCAACGGCCGGAATTGCGTCCGCTTTCGCACACCGCCGCGCTTTGGACAGAAAAAAGGGCGGCGGGATCGCGCCCGCCGCCCTTCTTCACCGGTTTTCAGACCAGGATTATTCCTTGGAGCCGGCGTTCTTCAACGCGGCGCCCAGGATGTCGCCCAGCGAAGCGCCCGAATCGGACGAGCCGAACTGTTCGATCGCTTCCTGTTCGTCCTTCATCTCCAGCGCCTTGATCGACACCGAGATGCGGCGCGAGGCCTTGTCCACGGCGGTGATCATGGCGTCGACGCGGTCGCCGACCGAGAAACGCTCGGGGCGCTGCTCGTTGCGGTCGCGCGACAGGTCCGACTTGCGGACGAAGGCCGTGACCGGAGCGTCGTCTTCACCGAACTTGACCTCGATGCCGCCCGACTCGATCGACGATACGGTGACGGTGATCTGCTGGCCGCGACGATAGGTGTCGCCCTCGCCGATCGGATCGCCGCCCAGCTGCTTGATGCCCAGCGAGACGCGTTCCTTCTCGACGTCGACGTCCAGGACCTTGGCCTTGACCATTTCGCCCTTGCGGTAACGCTGGATGGCTTCTTCACCCGACACCGACCAGTCCAGGTCGGACAGGTGGACCATGCCGTCGATGTCGTTGTCCAGGCCGATGAACAGGCCGAACTCGGTGGCGTTCTTGACTTCGCCCTCGACGGTCGAACCGATCGGGTGGTTGGCGACGAAGGCGTCCCACGGATTGTCCTGAGCCTGTTTCAGGCCCAGCGAGATGCGGCGCTTGGAGGCGTCGACATCCAGAACCACGACGTCGACTTCCTGCGAGGTCGAGACGATCTTGCCGGGGTGGACGTTCTTCTTGGTCCAGGACATTTCCGAGACGTGCACCAGGCCCTCGACACCGGCTTCCAGCTCCACGAAGGCGCCGTAATCGGTGATGTTGGTGATGCGGCCCGTGTACTTGGCGCCGACCGGATATTTGGCTTCCACGCCGTCCCAGGGGTCCGACTGCAGTTGCTTCATGCCCAGCGAGATGCGCTGGGTGTCCGGGTTGATCTTGACGATCTGCACCTTGACGGTGTCGCCGACGGCCAGCACCTGCGACGGGTGCGAGACGCGCTTCCACGACATGTCGGTGACGTGCAGCAGGCCGTCGATGCCGCCCAGATCGACGAAGGCGCCGTAGTCGGTGATGTTCTTGACGACGCCTTCGCGGACTTCACCCTCTTGCAGCTGGCCGACCAGCTCGGTGCGCTGTTCGGCGCGGGCTTCTTCCAGGATGGCGCGGCGCGAGACGACGATATTGCCGCGCGGACGGTCCATCTTCAGGATGGCGAAGGGCTGTTCCTTGCCCATCAGCGGACCGACGTCGCGGACCGGACGGATATCGACCTGCGAGCCGGGCAGGAAGGCCGAGGCGCCGCCCAGATCGACGGTGAAACCGCCCTTGACGCGGCCGACGATGGCGCCGTTGACCGGCTGGCCCTCGGCGAACACGACTTCCAGACGGGTCCAGGCTTCTTCGCGACGGGCCTTGTCGCGGCTGATGACGGCCTCGCCCAGGGCGTTCTCGACGCGCTCCAGGTAAACCTCGACGTTGTCGC
Organism: Candidatus Brevundimonas colombiensis; assembly: GCA_029202665.1. Lineage (NCBI taxonomy): Bacteria > Pseudomonadati > Pseudomonadota > Alphaproteobacteria > Caulobacterales > Caulobacteraceae > Brevundimonas > Candidatus Brevundimonas colombiensis. The sequence goes on along the minus strand of CP119326.1, from coordinate 1,503,043 downwards.
CGACCTTGGGCAGCTTGCCGTCTTCGCCTTGGCCGAATTCGCGCATGGCGATGCGGCCTTCGGTCTTCAGGCCGACGTCGATGATGACGATGTCTTTTTCGATGCCGACGACGCGGCCGTGAACGACCTGGCCTTCGCCGAAGTCGCGGCCCGAGAGTTGTTCGTCGAGCAGCGCCGAGAAGTCGTCGCGCGTGGGGTTGAGAGTATCAGACATGAAGCTCTGGTGTTTCCGGTAGGGCTGAGGCGCGCGACGAAAACGCCGTCCCGCGCGAGGTGAAACCCCTCACGCAACCGATGGCCGCGCGCGAGGCGATTGAGAAGAGATGAAGTCAGGTCGTCGGGATGCGAGGCCGTTCAGAACGATCAAAACGCCCGCGGAAGCCGAGGATGGGAGCGTTGGATTTGCGAGAAACGATCAGAGATCGTGTTTCGCGCGCGCCGCCTCGACGATACGGCGGGCCGCATCGAAGGCCGCCTCTATACCCATGTCGGTCGTATCCAGCAAGACCGCGTCTTGCGCCTGGACCATAGGCGCCGATCCGCGCCCGGCATCCCGATCGTCGCGCCGCTGAATATCGGCCAGCATGTCGTCGAAGGAAATCTCGATCCCGCGCGCCGTCAGCTGTTTCCAGCGGCGCATGGCCCGAACCTCGGGCGCGGCGGTGACGAACAGCTTGGCGGGGGCGTCAGGCGCGATGACCGTGCCGATGTCGCGCCCGTCCAGCACCGCCCCGCCGGCCTGAGCGGCGAACCCCTGCTGCAACTCCAGCAGGGCGGCGCGCACACCGGAAAAGCCCGCGACCCGGCTGGCCGCCTCGCCCGCCTCGCCCGTCGTCAGGCGCGTATCGTCCGACAGCCCCGCCGCATCCAGATCCCGCGCGGCCTGGGTCGCCGCCGCCTCGTCGTCCAGAGAACCGCCGCCTTCCAGCACCCTGGTCCCCACCGCCCGATACAGCAGCCCCGTGTCCAGATGCGGCAGGCCATAGGTCCGGGCCAGACGCGCGGCGATCGTCCCCTTGCCAGAGGCGGCCGGTCCGTCGACGGCGATGATCAGGGTCAAGCAGGTCTCCGCAGCGCAAGTCGCGCTTTTTGAATCGACGTCCCGATTGCACGGGAGGGCGAACCAGATAGCGAGGATCGTCGTATCGATCCAGCCGCGCGGCTCAGGCCCAATCCCTCCAGCGCATCAGGACCAGGACCGCGAACGCCGCAAGGCCCAGCCAGATGAGGCACGCCGCCGCGTTCAGGATTACAGTCGAATAGAAGAAAAAATCATCGTCGGCGCGCAGATGAACGACGCCATGCCTCCCCGCACCGCGCCGGTTGAAGCCGCCCCCCAGACGACCCAGCCCGTCCATGCGGCGCCGCCCAGGCAGCCCAGGAGCGCCAGAACCGCAAGGCCGCGATGGAAGACCTCGTGAACCTGCATCAGGCGATCGGGCCGCCCAGCCCGTTCATCATCCCGACGAAGCCGGGGAAGCTGGTGGCGATCATTTCGGGGTCCAGCACCGACACCGGCTGTTCGGCGGCCAGGCCCAGGACCAGATGGCTCATGGCGATGCGGTGGTCATGGGCGGTGGCGACCGTGGCCCCGCCGCGCACAGGTCCGCCCGTCACCAGGAAGCCTTCGGGCTCTTCCTCGACCTGAACGCCGCAGGCGCGCAGGCCATTGACCATCAGCGATATCCGGTCGCTTTCCTTGACCCGCATCTCGCCCACGCCGCGCATGACGGTGACGCCCTCGGCAAAGGCGGCCGTCGCCGCCAGGATCGGATATTCGTCGATCATCGACGCGGCGCGATCCTCGGGAACCACGACGCCCTTCAATCGGGAATAGCGGGCGGTGATGTCGCCGACGTCCTCGCCCCCGGCTTGGCGGCGGTTACGGATGGTCAGGTCGGCGCCCATTTCGATCCAGGTTTCGAACAGGCCGGTGCGAAGCCTGTTCAGCATCACCCCCTCGACCGTCACCTCCGACCCCGGCACAATCAGGCCCGCCGCCAAAGGAAAGGCCGCAGACGACGGATCGCCCGGAACCGCCACATGGGTCGCCTTTAACGGCTGTCCGCCCTTGAGCGTGATCTTCCAGCCCTCGCCCTGCGCCTCGACCCCGACTTCGACGCCGAAGGCCCGCAGCATCCGTTCGGTGTGGTCCCGGCTCTTTTCCGGCTCGGTCACGGTCGTCACGCCCTTGGCGTTCAGGCCGGCCAGCAGAATGGCCGACTTGATCTGGGCCGAGGCCACGGTCTGCACATAGTCGATTCCCTTGAGCGTCCCGCCGGTCAGGGCCACCGGCACGCGGTCTTCCGCCGCCAGCCAGCCGAACCGCGCGCCCATGTCGGCCAGAGGCCCGGTCACCCGCTTCATCGGCCGTTTGCGCAAGGAGGCGTCGCCGTCGAAGGTGGCAGTCAGCGGATAGCCCGCCGCCGCCCCCATCAGCAGACGCACGCCGGTTCCGGCGTTGCCGCAGTCGATCACAGACAGGGGCGTCTTGAAGCCGCCCGCACCCTCGATGCGCCATTCGCCCTCGCCGGTCCGCTCGACCTTGGCCCCGAAGGCTTCGACGGCGCGGCCGGTCGCCAAAACGTCATCGCCTTCCAGCAGACCCTCGACCGTGGTCACGCCAGCGGCCATCCCGCCGAAGATCATCGCGCGATGCGACATGGATTTATCGCCGGGCGCACGGACCTTTCCGGCAAGGGCGGAAGAACGTCGAGCGGTCAGTTGGGAAGGCATATTCACCCGCTTCAGGCTTCAATGGCGAAAGGAGTGCGCGGGCGGCGCGAAAGACAGCTTTTGACAGCGGCCCTAAGGGGTGGCAAGGGACCGCCCCGAATTCAACCCGTTGAAAGTGTCCCCCCGTGGCCAATCCCGAACTGGGCGCCAAACAGGTCTGCCCCAACTGCCAGGCGAAATTCTACGACCTGAACCGCCGCCCGGCCCACTGCCCCAAGTGCGGCACGGACTTCGATCCTGAAGAAGCAATGAAGCTGCGCAGCCGCCGCGCCCGTCCCGGCTATCCGGCCGACGACGAGGATACCGAAGATCAGGTCAAGGCCAAGACGACCGACGGCGACGACGACGAAGAGGACACTGAAACCTCCACGCCCGAAATCGACGAGGAAGGCCACGAGCCCATCCTGACGCCGGACGACGATGATGACTCGCCCGCCGACGCCTCGGAAGAGCCCGGCATGGGTTCGACGGACGGCGATGACGACGACCTGCTGGCCGATGACGATGACGATTCCGTCCCCTTCATCGAGGACGAGGACGACGACTCCATCGACGACGAAATCGCCAAGCCATCGCGCGACGACGACTGATATCCACCCCGAAGTCGGCGCCGCCTCGCTTTGTGGGGATAAGCGCGGATTTCTGTTGCGCCCGCCGCATTTCCCGCTAGGGAAGTTGCGGCGGGACCGCAGCTGTTTTGAACCGTTTCGGCTTGAAATATCTGCATATTTTCACCTTTAGGAACGCGGTGAAAATAAATCTCGAAACGGGCTTGATCGCAGAAAAAGCCTGACATAGTTTCCGCCGCCTCGCCGGGGGCCATCGCAAGATGAACCGGGCGAACCAGACCGCAAGGTCCGGGGCTTTAGCTCAGTTGGTAGAGCGCTTGCATGGCATGCAAGAGGTCAGCGGTTCGACTCCGCTAAGCTCCACCAGTTTCCAAGGGGTTAGCAGGCGACTGCTAACCCCTTTTGCTTTTCGGCAGCACACGGACAGCAAACAGCGCGTTCAAGACCATCGCGCGTTCGGCGATGAGAACCCAGAGGCGTCCCACGAACTCACGGTCGGGGGGCCGGAGGCTCGCATCTCCTCAGCGCTCCGATATGGCGCAGCCGGCATTCTTCGCCGAGCTTCGGCGCCGGCTTGAGCCTCTGATAGTGCAGCCCTTCAGAGTGACACTTGCCGTCAATATTACGCGGGTGTTGTTGACGCACGATTTTTGTCCGGACATTAAAACTCATCGAACTTTGGTCTTATGCGCGTGCCCAACCTTGTCTCCAACGGCATCCAACTGGCCTATGACAGCTTCGGCGACGAAGCCGACGAAGCGATCCTGCTGATCGCCGGGTTGGGCACGCAGATGATCCGATGGACGGGTCCGTTCTGCGGCGAACTGGCGGCGCGCGGCTATCGCGTAATCCGTTTCGACAACCGCGACGCTGGCTGTTCGACACATTTCAACCAATGCTCTCCGCCGGATTTCGGGGCGCTGGCCGCAAGGCTTATGGCCGGACAACGGCCGGATGTTCCCTATACCCTCTACGACATGGCCGAGGACGCAATAGGCCTGCTCGATACGCTCTCCATTGATCGGGCGCATGTCGTCGGTCGATCAATGGGCGGCATGATCGCGCAGATCATGGCGAGCGAGCATCCCGAACGCGTGCTATCCTTGACCTCGATCATGTCGAGCACGGGCAATGCCGGGCTTCCGCAAGCCGCGCCGGATGTCATGGCGATGATGACGCGGCCCGCCCCCGATCCCTTCTCGGACGAAGTGGGGTTTCTGGCGCAGTCCGTCGCCTTCGCGCAACGCATCTCTGGATCTCGATATCCACTCGACGACGAGGCTCACCGTCTCCTTGTGCTGGAAGAAATCCAGCGCGCATATGATCCTGCCGGCGCCGCGCGGCAGATCGCGGCGATAGCTGTAACCGGCGACCGTCGTTCACGGCTGGCAACCATCACGGTTCCCGCGCTCGTCGTGCATGGGGCCGACGATCCGCTCATTCTTCCAGCCTGCGGCGAGGATACCGCCATTTCGATCCCAAATGCGCAACTCATGATGATCCAAGGCATGGGTCATGACTTGCCGCCCGCGCTTTATCACACGGTTGCCGAGGCGATTGACCAAACGGCTCGGCGAGCTTCAACGATTGAAACCTGTTCCTGAGTGTTCGGAGGGAAATCCCGGCTGCCTTCCCAACCGCCACGCCACCGATCTCCCTGTATGATCCCCATAACTTCGCGCCCAAGCTGGCGCTCGATCACCGGCCGCCATGGGATAAGTGTGAACTCGAAGCTCTGTTCGATGACGTGGCGCCGTTTCTCATCCAGCCATGACGAGAGTCTTAGGTCCGGGCTCATCTGGCCCAGATCACGATGGCGACGACGCGACAAACCCCGCGAGACAATTGCTTGCGGTCTGGTCGTGACCGTCCGCTTTTCCTGCCGTCACCGCCCCCGCGTGAAGAATTCGACCGGGACGATCAGGGTGATGCGTTCGCCGGGCGTCTCGGCGGGTGGCGCGGGCAGCGGCTGGGCGCGCTCAAGCAGGGCCAGGGCTTCGCGGTCCAGGGCGGCGTGGCCCGAGCTGCGCTCCAATACGGCGGAGAGCACCCTGCGGTGCTCCTTGGGAGCCTGGTTCATATCAATGGGTCCTGAGCCTAGTCATTGCGAGTAAGCCCCCCTAAGATCCACCCCTAGTTGTGGCTCTTTCAGCGAGGCGCGGAGATGGCTTGGTTGCCGCTAATCGTTGCTTTCGTCGCGACGCATGGCGGCGCCGCACCAGAACTGGTGGAGACATCGCAAACGCAAGTCATCACTCGGGCCCAAAATGATCCCGTCCAAGTCGACGATGTCGAGGTGTTCGGCCGTCGCGGCGCCGCGCTCATGCTGCCGGAACTCGAATTGGATGGCGCCAACATCGACGCGCTTCGCGCGTGGAGCATTGACGAAGTGTTGCAGCGGATGGGTGAGACCCTCTCACTTGGCGAGCAGCCCATGGTTCTCATAAACGGGCAGCCCACGCCGAATCTTTCGGCCTATACCGGCTTCCCGCCCGACGCGCTCGTGCGTGCTGAGGTGCTTCCGCCGGGGGCGGGTGGACTCTATGGCGCGACCGCCGGACAGCGGGTCATCAACCTCGTTCTGCAGCCGCAGTTCTCAAGTCACGACGGCCGTCTCGTCGGTGCGCGGCCGACCCAGGGAGGGGCATCCTCGCTTTCGGGCGACCTTCGACGTTCCGCCATCACCGGCCGCAACACTCAACAGATTGGCCTGAGACTGACGCGTGACACGGCGCTCAGGGCGGGCGAACGGAAGGGCTATCTTGCGCGGGACGCATCCGATGACGAGGCCGTGACGATCCGGCCTCAATCGGCCTCCGTAGCCGCCAACTTCAGCGCGACGCGAGCGTTTGGAGACTGGTCGGGCGTATTCAGTGTGAATGGCCAGACCCAGGATAGTCATGCCGTCGTGCGCTTTGGAGACGAGGTGGTCGCGACGCGCCGGTCGTCCGACACCCTTACAGCTTCGGCGGGATTCAGCGGGCAGGCTCTCGGGTGGTTCTTGCAAACCAACCTCAATGGGCGCGCGGCCTGGAGCCGTGAACGTGGGCTTCAGGATCTCAGAAACGAGTCCCAGGCGTTCACCGCCACTGGATCCGCACGTCGCTCGCTTGTCGAACTCCCGGCCGGCGCGCTGACCGCCAATCTGAACACCAGTCTGATGACGAACCGCACAGTCGGGACGCGGGATGGAGCCTCGATAGACAACGCGTTCCAGTCCCAAGACCTTCAGGGCCTTCTTGCGGTTCCGCTTTCGAAGGCGGACGCCGCTTCATTCCCCAGCCGGCTGATCGGCGAACTCGCGGCGACGCTCGGCGCGGGCGTGAGGCAAGGCGGCGGCGGTGGAGGCGAGGAATTGCGCGCGGGCCTGTCATGGAGCCCCCGCCGTGGCATCCGGCTCAATGGCGAATGGACCGGATCAACGGAGAGCGTGCCAGATATCGTCAGGACGGAGCCGGAGTATTACGGCGCTCCAATCGTCGTCTTCGACTTCCGAAACGGCGAAGCGGTCGAGATTCTCCCGCTGCGGGGCGGTAATCCAGACTTGGTACCGCCCCAATCCGAACGGTTCTCGCTCACGACCGCTCTTGGTCCGTTCACTTCCTGGGCGGTCTTGGCGAACCTGACCTACCAGCGCGCCAAGGCGTCCGACGGCATCGGCGCCCTGCCGGGTTTGACCGAGGATGTGGAGGCGGCGTTTCCCGACCGTTTTCGACGCGATCCGCAAGGGCGCCTGACCAGCATCGACTACCGTCCGATGAACCTCAACTCAACCCTGAGCGAGAGCCTGAGCACGAGCCTGAATTTCAACCTTCCACGCCCGACGCGACCTGGCGGGGATCGCGCGACCGTGCTGCGCATCGCCATCAATCATACGCTTCAAATGTCGAGCCTGGTTCAACTCCGCGCCGGCCTTGCTGAACTGAATCGTCTGCAAGGCGATGGCGGCGGCCTGTCGCGGCAGAGCGCCCGCTTGATGGTCGATGCGCGGCGAGGGCCGTGGGGCGCGAATGTCTCCGCACAATGGCAGGACGGCTATCGGACCCGCCGCGTCAGCGGGCAGGACGGGCTGGACGATCTCGTCGTCGCGCCCTTCACGACGGTCGATCTGCGTTTGAGTCTTCAGTTGACTCCAGACGGATCGAGGAAGGCGGTCGAAGCGGGTCCTCCACGTAGAGGCGGAGGCATTCAGTTCAATTTCGACATCGAGAATCTGTTCGATGCCCGCCGGGAAGCGCGTCTCAGCAATGGCTCCGCTGCACCAGGATACGGTCGCGACGTCCAGGACCCGCTTGGCCGGACCGTGCGGGTGACGTTGCAGCGGCGCTTCTAGGATCGCTCGTGGATTGACGCGCACGCCAACCTTACACCACAGTGTCCTCGAGCGAACGATGGTCCCGGGAGGGTCGTAGTGAAGCCGCCAGCACCTAGTCCAATGGTCCAGGATTTGGACGAGGCTTTTCGGTCGAGCGCCGCCGGTCTGCACGCCATAACGCGCCGCGTCACAGGGGAAGAGGCCGATCTGGCGCAGGATGCGTGCCTCAGGCTGGTCGAGACTGCGACCCGCGAGCCGGTGGCGGCGCCGACGCACCTCCTGTACCGACTGGCCCGGAACCTGGTGATTGATCGGCTCCGCTCGCGTGCCTTGGCGACCCAGGTTTTCCGATCGAACGCGGCGAGCGATCATCATCCGTCTCCCGAAGCCGATCCTGAGCGCGCGCTGCTGGCCAACGATCGTCTCCGTCGGGCGATGAAGGTGATCGAAGCCATGCCGGAGCGGCGCAGGAAGGCTTTTCTGATGCATCGTATCGACGGATTGAGCTATCTCGAGATCGCGCGCGCCATGGGCGTCAGCATCAAGGCGGTGGAAAAGCATATTTCGGCGGCGATGCTGGATCTCACCCGGAAAATGCACGCCGAAGAATTCGACAGGTAGGGAATAGCGCCGTTCGTTCGTCTATAGGGATAGTCCGCCCTCCCCGGTCGATAGCGCTCCGCTCATGTTCTTAAACGACGACATTCATGAAGAAGCGGCCCGATGGTTCGCCGCTCAGCGGCGAGGCCCGATGTCGCTGGACGAACGCCAGGCGTTCGACGCCTGGCGCACCGATCCTTTGCATCAGGCTGCGCTTAACCGCATGCACGAAGTCTGGGGGGAATTGGCTGCGGTTGGAAGCGTCGCGCCCCGGACCGATCACCGGCCGATCAGACGTCGGACGGCGATCGCCGCTGTTCTTGTGCTCGGCGTGACAGGCCTGACGTTAGGCGCGGGCTGGAGGCTTCATCAGCCATCGGCCATGACCGGCGTCGGCGAACAGCGCAGCCAGGAATTGCCGGACGGCAGCATTCTCGCACTGAACGTGGTGACAAAGGCGCGCTACGACATCAACGCCCGTGAGCGGCTGGTGCATTTGAGCGAGGGCGAGGCGACTTTCGTGGTGCACAAGGATCCGGAGCGCCCTTTCCTCGTCCGCGCGGCGGGATATGAGGTTCGCGCTGTGGGCACGGCTTTCAACGTCCGCAATCGCGATCACAGCCTGGACGTCGCCGTCAAGGAAGGCGTCGTCCAGGTCCGGCGTCTGGCGGGAAACGACAAACCCGTTTTTCTCCGCGCCGGTCAGCGACTTCAAATCCGCGACACCGCCGACGTGGCCCAGACGCCGCTGAAGATTTCGGAGATCTCGCCGGGCGCGGTCGACGAATGGCGTCAGCGCGTCCTGACCTATGAAGACACCTCGGTCGATCAGATCGTGCAGGACGTCAATCGCTTCTATGAACGTCCCCTTGCCGCCGACGTCGACCTAGGCCGACGTCACGTGACATTGAGGCTGGTGATCGATGACCGCGCCGACACGGTGAAACGGTTGGCCTTGCTGCTGAACGCACATGTTGAGACCAACGGTCGCAAGGACCGGCTCAAGCCGCTTGCCTAGAGCGAAATCGGTCGAGTTGGGCGCGGCTCTGATTTCGCTCCAGCCCTGCCTGAAGGCTGATTCACGGCATCGGCGGAATCGCGAAGCGATTCCACCTCAACCGGTCAGGTTCCAGGGTTCTTCGCGAAACCGAAAAATATTTGCCGGAGCGAGGTAGGGTTTTTCCCGACTGAATCGTCAATCCCTTCAAAACAACGATCTCTTGGGAGGGAGAGGCCTATGATGTTGCGGCTTTCGCATGTCCGTTTTTCGCGTTTGCGCATGTTGGCGGGGGCTGGCTGCGGCGCCTTGCTGATTGCGGCGGCGCCGCTGGGGGCGGCGGCCCAGTCTGCGGTGGCGTCGTTCAACATCCGGCCCGCCCCTCTGTCCCAGAGCCTGTTGGAGTTCGGACGTCAGGCCGGCGTCTCCGTCGCCGCCGATCAGTCCCTCACCTCCGGGCTGCGCGGCCACGCCGTTTCGGGCGATCTGCCGGTTGAGGACGCTCTGCAACAGCTCCTTGCCGGCACCGGCCTCAGCGCCGAATTCTTCGGTCCGAACGCTGTGCGTCTGGTGCGTTCGGGCCAGGGGGACGCCGGGGGAAACGACCTGGGCGGGCGGCCCCAGGACGCTCAGGAGCCGACGACCGTCGCGGACATCGTCGTCACCGCCCAGAAGCGTGAGCAATCGATCCAGGACGTGCCGATCGCCGTCTCGGCCTTCTCGGCCGAAAACCTCGATGCGATGAAGATCGAGGGCGGGTCCGAACTGTTCCGCGCCGTGCCGAACGTCACCTTCTCCAAGGGCAATTTCAGCATGTACAACTTCTCGATCCGGGGGATCGGGACCAAGGCAGTGTCGGCGTCGTCAGATCCAGCGGTGGCGGTCAGCTTCAACAACACCCCGCTGATCCGCAATCGCCTGTTCGAACAGGAATATCTCGACGTGAACCGCGTCGAGGTCCTGCGCGGACCGCAAGGCACCCTTTACGGGCGCAACGCGACGGCCGGCGTCGTCAACATGTTCCCCAATCTGCCGGGTCCGGACTTCGACGCCATGCTGAAGGCTGAGACGGGCAACTACGGCTCGGTTCGCGGCCAGATGATGATCAATATCCCGCTGACCGACACCCTATGGATTCGGGCGGCGGCCGGCCTGACCAAGCGCGACGGCTTCGACTACAACACCTTCAACGAAACTCACGTCAACGGGCGCGATCTGCACTCGGTCCGTCTGTCGGCGGCCTGGGAACCGACAGAACGTTTCCGCGCCAACCTGATCTGGGAGCATTTCGGCGAGGACGACAATCGCGCGCGAACCGGCAAGCAACTCTGTACGACCGATCCGGGCCCCACGCAGGTGGGAAGCTACACCCTCACAAGTGCCTTCCTGAGGGGGGTTCTGAGCCAGGGCTGCAAGCCCGGCAGCCTCTTCGACGATGCGGCCTACGGCACACCCAACGGCACCAGCATGGGGCAGATCTGGGCGGCGGCGAATGTCACCTACGGCAATCGCCTCGTCAACGGCAGGTTCACTGGGGCCAACGGCGTTTCCCAGGGCCTAAACCCCTATGCGGGCGTCACCCAGTCGACGAACCTTCGCGAGATCGCCACCAGCTATGATCCGCGGTTCCGTGCGACCAATGATGTCTATCAGTTGAATCTCGAATTCGACCTGTCGCCGTCCCTGAAATTCGTCTCCCAGACGACCTTTGCAAAGGACGACTTCTGGTCCACCCAGGACTATATGCGGTATGTCTCCAACGAGATATTCAATCGCAGCGACTATGACGACTACATAGATATCTATAGAAGACCACAGAAGATCCACGAGACAAAATATAATGCGGCTCCGGGCGGCGTATATACGGACCCGCAACTCGGACCATCAAAACGGATGCTGGCTGTCGACCTGAGCACGTCGAAGAACGAGCAATTCTTCCAGGAATTCCGTCTGCAATCGAACTTTGACGGACGATTCAACTTCAACCTCGGCGCGAACTATCTGAAGTTCGACACCAAGGATGACTATTACGTCTTCAACAACGTCTTCACCCTGATCGCCGAGCAGTGGTACAATCAGATTCTTGTTCCGGGACAGACAGGCGATGGCATGTCCATCCCCTGCACGGATGGCAGCCTGAACGAATGTGTCTATGTTGACCGGTCCTCGATCGCCAACATCGCCGGCGACGGCCATAACTATTTCCGCAGCAAGAACGAGGTGACGACCGAGTCCTACGGGATATTCGGCGAGGCCTATGTCGATCTTTCTGACGCCTTCCGCCTGACGGCCGGCCTGCGCTACACCGACGACAGCAAGACGACGACGCCCTACCCCACGCAGTTGCTGTTGGGGACGCGGGACAGCCTCGGCTACGGGCACCTGACCGGCGGCTCGATCGCCAGAGGCTTTGTGGCGCTTCCCGATATCGAGCAGAACTGGGCCGAGACCACGGGACGCCTGGTGCTGGACTGGAAGCCGACAGCCAATCTGATGGCCTATGTCTCCTACGCCCGCGGCTACAAGGGCGGCGGAACCAACCCGCCCCGCGCCGACATCAACCCGCGCACGGTGCAGTATCTGCCCCAGTCCAGCGTCTTCGACCCCGAATTCCTCAACGCCTATGAGGTGGGGATCAAGAGCAATCTGCTGGATCGGCGTCTGCGGCTGAACGCCACGGCCTTCTACTACGACTATAAGGACTATCAGGTCTCTCAGATCGTCGATCGCATCTCGCTGAACGAGAACTTCGATGCGGAAAGCATGGGGCTGGAACTGGAAGCCGCCTATCAGGTGACGCCCAGCTTCCGGATCAATGCGAACTTCGGCTATCTCAAAACCCGTATCGCCGATGGGGAAGGTTCCATCGATGTGATGAACCGGACGCAGGGCAATCCGGATTGGATGGTGCTGCGCCCCTGGGTCCAGGTGCCGTCGAACTGTGTGGCGCCGACCGCGATCGTCGAGAAGATCGTCCGCAGCAGCTATGGCGACAGTTTGAACCAGCTCGCGCTTCAGGTTCTCTGCGGCGGCTCCAAGAGCTACGGCTCCTTCGATCCGACCTTTGTCGGCGGCACCCCCTTCTGGGCTCTGTACGGCATCACCTATAATCCGCTGAAAGACGCGCCGAACAACGGCCGCGGCTTCATGGCGGATCTGGGCGGGAATGAACTGCCGAACTCGCCGCGATGGACCGCCAGCATCGGCGCCGAATATGTCTGGAATATAGGCAACACGGATATCACCCTCAGAGGAGACTACTATCGTCAAGCTGAGAGCTACTTCCGCGTCTATAATACCGAATACGACCGCCTTAAGGGATGGGGCAACGCGAACGTCTCGATTGCGATTGAGAACGCCTCATCTGGGGTGACAGTCAGCGCCTATGTAAAAAATGTCTTTGACGACAGTCCAATAGTCGATGCGTTCACAAACAGCGACGACACGATGTTAACCACGAACGTATTCACCCTGGACCCCAGAATCTTAGGAGTCTCAATATCCAAGACGTTCTGAAATAAACATTGACTCTCTGCGGTTGATTTATAATATATCACTGCTAGAAAAATTATTTTCTAGATCAACTCTGACGAAGAAGGTACGGATCATGAATAAGATGCTTGCTGTAGCCTCGTCCATTGCTGCTATCACCTTGTTTGGCGCCGCTTCCGCTAGTGCTGCAGACTTCGCAACGGCGCCCGGAACCTATCGTGCTGAAGGCGATTTGGTACTCTATCAGACGATTCCGAATGTTTCCTGTCATGTCACGATGGATATCGCTGTCGACGCCGCCGGAAATGCAAAAACGACGAGTGTTGTCTTCAGTCCTGGCAACACCACGCTGTGCGGGTCACTGATCCGCCCTCTGACAACCAACTGGGATCTCGTGAAGATTTCCAGCGGCGTGAACACCGGCCAGTTCCAGTTTCAGAACGTCAGCGTCCAAGCCGGTGCGGGCACCTGCACCGGCACCTTGACGCCTCTGACGCTTAACTGGGGCGGCGCGAACCAGATCGCGGCCACCACGGCCCTGGTTTCCGGTTCGCCGACCGTTTGCCAAGTGTCCGGCGTCCTCGATGTCACTCAGATCAGCGGCGCATCGGGTCCCCTCCGGATGCCGTAATCGTCCGAACACGAACAAGCGCCTTCCCCTGCGCTTGCGCCTCGGCCGGACGTTCGCCGTCCGGCCGAGGGCCTCGTTCCCGGGGCTTCCTGCAGAAACTAAGCCGAGCGTCATTCGCTCGGCCATCTTTTTAGACGACCCCCATCAACTTCTGAAACCTCTTGAGTTCTTCTGTTGGAACCGCTCGCAACCACCGGCAACTGACCAGCGCAGCAGATCGCCGACAGGAGGAGGTTGTCCATATATTGGTGATGGGCATGTTCGGCGTCGACCTAGGCATACGCCATACAGTTTTCCCGCAAGGCGAAAGTCGAGGGGCTTACGGCTGAATGACGCCGGCTACCGACATTGGCCTCATGGTCGAAAACTGACCGTCCGCCTTTCCTGCCGTCACCGCCGCCGCGTGAAGAATTCGACCGGGACGGTCAGGGTGATGCGTTCGCCGGGCGTCTCGGCGGGCGGCGCGGGCAGCGGCTGGGCGCGCTCAAGCAGGGCCAGGGCTTCGCGGTCCAGGGCGGCGTGGCCCGAGCTGCGTTCCAATGCCGCGGACAGCACCCTGCCCTGCCGGTCCATTGTGAAGCGGACGTAGGCCACGCCCTGCAGGCGTCGCGCGCGGGCTTCGGCCGGATAGCGTTTGTGGCGCTCCAGATGGGCCAGAAGCCGGCCTTGCCAGGTCTGAGACGCGGCGGCGGTCGAGGCGGCGGGCGGCGCGGGTCGGCTGGGCGGGGCTGTGGTTTCGGGCGCAGGCGGGGTCTCGGCAGCGACCGCTGGTCGAGGTGGCGGGGCCGGCAACGGCTCGACGGCGGTGACGGCCGCGACCTGAAGGCGGGGCTGGATGGGGAGTTTGGGCACGGGCTTCTGGGCGACGGCCTCGACCTGGGTCGGGCCGGGCGGCTGTTCGGACGGCGGGCGCGGCGGCGCCTGCAGGCGAACCAGCTCGACCTCAAACACGGTCTCGGGCGGCATGATGCGGGGCGGACGCGACATCCAGAAGCCGCCCGCGACAATCAAAGGCGTGGCGTGCAGCAGAAGCGAGACCGCAACGCCCACGGCCCACCGGCCCTTAGGTCGAGAGCCGACCCGGGGCCGGAAATCCGGCGTTGACGGAGGCGGGACCGATGTCATGTCAACCGCCATCCCGGCCTCCCGGCGACGGACGCGAGGCGACAAAGATCGCGCAGGCCGCCATGACCACTGCGACGGCCAGCCCGAGCCAGAGACCGGGCCGGACCGCCAGCCAGAACAGGCCGTAACCCAGCGCCATGCCGAGGCAGGCGGCGATCTTCGCCCGGCGCGGCGCCGCCCCCTCGGCCCGCCAGGCGCGCAGCGTCGGCCCGAACCTGGAATGGTTCAGCAGCCAGGCCTCCAAGCGGGGCGACGACCGCGTGAAACAGGCGGCGGCCAGGATGATGAAGATGGTCGTCGGCATCAGCGGCACGAAGACGCCGACAAAACCCAGACCGACCAAAATCAGACCCAGGACCAGCCATCCAGCTCGCAAGGAGCCCTGGCCCATCGCCATCGTCGTGACCTCAGCGAAGGGCGGCATTGGCCAGGGCCTGAACTCGCGCGAAGGCGGCTTTGGCTCCGGCGACGGCGCGGGCTTCTTCATCACCGGTCAGGACCGCAGCGTCCAGCGCGCCGGTGAAGACGCGCCAGTGGGCGGCCGGTCCGCCGCCCGACGGGGCCAGATGCCGCGCGCCATGGCTGTCGGACAGGCCCAGCCTGGCCGCCTCCTTGCGCAACAGGGCGGCGCCCAGGTTCGAGCCCTCGGCCACATAGAGCCACCCCAGGGCCGTCGCCACATCCGCGGGCCGATCCCGCAGGAAGACCGGCGGCGCCTCGACCGACGGAAGGGCCAGACCCAGATCTGCAAGGTCGGCCGCGATCAAGGCCATGCGCCGACGCTCGGCCAGTCCCGGCAGCAGGGCGATCAGGGCTGCATCATCATAGAGGGCGTCGATATCGCGGTGGAACGTCCACTGCACCCCGGCGAACCGGCCATAGCCCTCCAGGCTGTCGAACGACGAGGCCTCCATGATCGACTTGTCCAGCCGATCATGGATGTCGTGCGTCAGCGCCTTCAGCCGCTTGGACCGGGGCAGATCAATCGTGTCGGTCATCTTTGAATTCCTATTGGGGCTGGGGTCAGAAACGGTAGCTGAGGCCGATGCGGACGGTGTGAAGATCCGCATCGGAACGGACCTTGCGTCCTTGGATAATATTGACGCTGCCCGGGCCCGACGACGTCACACGCACTCGCGCTCCCGTTACGGGGTCCCGCACGAAGCCTGAGAAGTTGTAGGCGAGGCCGACGCCGGCGCGCGCGTCTTCGAACTCAAAGGTCTCGCGGCCGAAGTGCGCGTAGTTGTATTCGGCGCGCAGCGACCACCGGACGTCGATGGCGCGCTCGACCCCGGCGCCCAGAACGGCCCCGGTTCGAACATGGCGATCCTGCTCGGTGAAATAGTGTTCGAGCGGAATACTGCCGGGACTATACGAACTGATGCCGAAATCACTCCGGCTCGCAGGCGGGGTGGAGCGGTACTGATTGCGCGACTGGGTTTCACGCATCCAACCCACGCCGGCGGTTGCGTAAACGAGGGTCTGGCCCAGCGAATAGCCCAGCTTGCCGCGCAGGGTGATGAGCCGGTCCCATTTGTAGCGCGTGTCCGACTCCAGAATACTGGCGGCGCGCAATGAGGCGATGCTGGGGCTTTCGCCCGATGTGGAGGAGACGCGCACGCCTGACCAGGCGGCCAGGTCGCCTGTCGTGACATCCGTTTCCAAACCCATGACGACATTGTTTGCGAACTGATAATTATAGCCCGCATGCAGACCGCCGACGAAGTTGCGCGGCTTTTCGTTGATGCGGCTGCCGTTTTCGAGATCAGACGGTTTGCCTGCGCCGTCGGTCACATCGCCTTCCGTCCGGCCCGAGCCGTAGCCAAAGTCCAACCCCGCGTAGGGGCCGGTCCAATCGACCACATCGACAGGGTCCGCCCCGCCGAACCAGTCAGCCAACCCCAGACCGCCGCGTGAACCCAGGGTCTGGGTCAGACCAATACGGAACGTCCGCCCCGGCGCCGGGATGAAGCCCAGGCTCATCGGCTCCGTATAGTAGCGGTCGGTCAGATTATCGACGCTCCAGTTGAGTGACAGCCCCTCATTCACCTTGAAGCTGCCGGTCAGGTCGACCAGCAAATAGGGATGCCAATCAACGGCGGTGATCAAGGGCAGGAAGCCCGTCAGGGGCTTCTCGGCGCCGATCGAGCGGTCGCCCATATAGGTCAGGCGTGCTCCGAGCATGGCCCGGTCATTCAGGAATTTCTGATTGACCGACAGATTGGCGGACCAATCCGGCGGGATGTAGTTGGTGGCGTAATCCGAGGCCAACGAACTGGCGATGCAGTTTTCGCCCGGGCGACAGAACCGTATCCTGTCGTAATAGGTCACGCCCGCATCCAGGCTTAAGCCCCCGGCGCTGTAGCTGAGATTGGCTTCCAGCCCGCTGAACTGCGCCCGATCAATATTGTACATCTGCATCGAGGCTTGCTGCAGCAGGTATCGACGCGAGATGTAGCCATCGATGTCGTTGTCGAACCAGACCAGCTTCAGTCCCAGTTCGTCATCCTGCGAGAAGACGTCGTAGCGGAGATAGTTGGCGCCGACCTCCCAGTTTTGCGCGGTCTCCTTGTGGAGATCGGGATTGGCCACCATGAAGAAATTGGTGGTCGCCTCCAGCAGCGACGGCAGGCGCGAGGCGTGCTTGTAGTTGGCGAACAGCTGCAGCCCGTCCAGCGGCGTCACCATCGCGCCCAGCGACCAGTTGAACGCATCCTCGCTGCGTTTCAGGCGACCGCCATAATGGACCGTGCCCGACTGTTGATCTTCAAGCGTATAGTTCTGGTATCGCCCCCCAGCGGTCAGGCGCAGCCACGTCGTCGCTTCAAGCGCCGTATCGGCGAACAGGCTGTATTCGCTGCGGGCGCCTTCGCGACCGGGCGGATTGGAGGTGACGACCGACCAGCCTCCTCTCGGCCCGGCCTTTTCATGCAGGTAGGAGGCGCCGTAGTCGGCGGAGAACTGGCCGATGGGTGTCGGCGACCTTGATGAATTGCCGACGTCCGCCCCCCAACTGTCGACATAACGGCGCGACAGGTCGGAGTTATAGAAGGAAGGCGCATTCTCCTTCAGTTTCGACAGCCAGGCGTTCAGCCTGAGGTCGATGAGATCGTTGTCCGGATTCCAGCGATGGCGCGCCGTGAAGCGATCAAGTTCTGTCTTGGACAAGACCGTGTTCTGAAAGACCGCGCCCGTGGTGCTTGCGAGGGTGCCGGGATAGTTCTCGCCGAACGTGCTGCGATAGCCGCCATAACCCAGTTCCAGGACATGATCCTGGGCGGGGCGGATCACCGCCTTCAGCAACACCGACTCGCTTTCGTTCGACGTGTTGTAGACCTCTTCGCCGCCCACAAACGATGTGGAGCCATGCATGTCATAGAAGGCGACAGCCCGTTCGCAGAGCTGCTTCAGCACCGCCTCATTGGTGCCCGCCGCGCAGAACGGCGACAGGGCGCCAGTCGCCTTGGGCGCATATTTGCCGCTGGCGCCCGCGAAATAGTTGCCCGTGTTGCGATAGGAATAGCCGGCGAGCAGATCCACCCTGTCATCTTTGCGGGCGAAGACGAGACTGGCGGAACCGCCGCCGGGCGTCAGCACGCCAGGCCTGCCGCGCCCGCGCGTCGCGGCCAGAGGATCACCATAGAAGCTTAGCGGTTCCAGAATGTTCCGCGTCATGTTCGATCCGGGCGTCGTATTGTTGCCGGTCAGCGAAGCCATAAACCGCAGGCCCATGACGTCGCCCTCAGGGACGATGTCGTCGACCCCCAGCGTCTTCATCGAGACCGAGCCGCCTATGCCGCCCGCGATGGCGTTGCCCATCGACGGCCCCTTCTCGATGGCGACATGGCTGATGAAGTCGGGGTCGACGAAGCTGCGGTTGCTTGTCCCCTGATAGCCGCGATAGACGGTCGTCCCGTTGATTGCGCCATCGACCGTCACGGGCACACGCCCCTGTCCCTGCAGACCCCGGATGTTGACATCGAGACCGCCGCTGCTGCGCGCCTCGCCCGAGATGATGCCCGTTGTCCCGCGCAGCATGTCGGCCGGAGCCTGCGCCGGATAGGCTTCCAGCTGGTCGCGGGTGATCACGCTGACCGATCCCGGCGTCACATAGATGGAATCGCCCGACCCATCCCAACCCGCAACATGTCCATCGCCGCCGACCGAACCGGCGCCGCCCCCCTCGACCCGCACGGCGCCCAGCTGGATTGTTCCGGGCTGGGTCTCGGGCGCGCGTTCCAGCGTGACCACGTTCCCGCTAATGCGATAGGTCAGGCCGGTCCCGGCGAGCAACCGGCCCAACGCCTCTCCAGGGCTCATCGCGCCCGACACGGCGACTGAATTGCGGCCGTTCGCCAGAGCGGCAGGCACGCTGACCTGCAGATCAGCCTGACGACCGAAGACCGCCAAGGCCGAGGAAAGCGGTTGCGCGGGAATGCTAAAGCTCCGCTGTCCCTGGCGCGCTTGCGCCACGACAGGGGTCGTCCAGGCGACGCCCGAGATCGTCGTCGTCGCCAGCAAGACGCCCACCCATAGCGCGCGCCGCCTGATCCGGCTTGCTCGGCCCCAATCGTTCGTCATCCATCGTCCTCCGTCGACACCATTTGATGAGGGACGCTGTCGGTCTTTTCTTGCAAACGCGATGCAAGAGCAACATCCTCACATTGTATCGACAGAGGAGGTCGAGTTTTTTTCGCCAAATAATGAGACGGGCTCAGGCTTCACGACATATTCGGTATATTTTACAATCAGTTATTCAGATTAAATATTTCAGCAGCGCTCAATCGTCCGACAGGATCAGCAGCCACGGCGTCACTTGCGTGACGCGCCCCCCGTGGGCGCGGGTCAGGGCCGCCATGGCGCCCGCCGTATCACGCAGGTCATAGATGCCGGTGACGCGTCGCCCGGCAAGCACGCCAGGACGCACCAGGATCATGCCGCGATACCAAGGTCGCAGCGCATCCACGACTTCGCTGACCGGCCGATCCTGGACAGCAAGCCGTCCATCGCGCCAGGCGCCAATCAGTTCAGATGGCGCCGATCCCTGCACGGCTTTCCCGGTCGGATCCATGGATACCGTCTGCCCGGCGAAGAGCCGTTCCGAAATCGTGCGCCCGGTCCCTGCATCGTCGACGCGAACAATCCCATGTCCGACAGCGACACGGATCGCGCCGTCAGTCAGCCCGACCTCGAAGGCCGTTCCGATGTCGGTCGTCTCGACATTGCGCGCGACGACATGAAACGGCCTGGGGTCATCCTGCACGTCGAACCATGCCTGCCCTCGGATCAGGCCGATCCGCCGATCCGCCGCAGAATAGTCGATGCTGACAGCCGAACCTGGCGACAGGCTGATGTGGCTTCCATCCGCTAACGTCATCGTGCGCACCTCGCCGGTCCCGGCGATCGCGTCGGCCTGCCAACGCACGGTGGCTTCAGGCAAGGCGACGGCGATTACGAGCGCAGCCGCGGCAGCAGACAGAGCCGCCGCCATGGGTCTGCGCACCCGGCCGGCGGCGCGACGCGCCTCGGATCTCGGTCCAGGCGGCGATTGACGTCTGAAAGCGCCGGAGATTGAACGGATCGGAACGGCGTCATGCCGTTCACGCGACCTCGCCCAGTGTTCGGAATGGACCGGGCGGGTCTCGCCTATCCCTGCATAGACCCGCGCGCTCTCGTCCCAGGCCCTGGCGTTGGCAGGGGCGGCGGCGAGCCATTGGCGGAAACGCCTCCGCACCTGGTGATCCTCCGGCGCCTCCTGCAGAGCGACGATCCAGTCCAGAGCCTCAGCTTCGGCGCGTTTCCGGTCAGGGTCAGAAGCTTCAGTCATCCAAGTCTCCTCGCCCGGTTTGCATCAAAAAGACTGTCCCCGGCGCCGACTTCACAGGCGTCACTTGATATCGACTGTCGAGCAGCCGCTTTTTTCGGATAATTCGCTCCCCGGCTTCATCACGGATCACCGCAGCCGCGAACGGCAATGGGCGACGCCGGTAACGACCAGCTCATGCGCGACCGTCACGGACACGCCCAGTTCGGCGGCGATCTCACGCAGCCTCGCACCCCCGAACCGGTGCATTTCAACGGCGATCCGCACGCGCTCGGGCAGTTCGGCAAGAGCCGCCTCCAGCCGGGTCAGTTCATTCCGCGTAAGGACGACCTGCTCCGGCGTGGGCTGGTCGGCGGCCAGACTCTCGAGGGCGACCTGACCATCCGGAGCGAAAACTTCGCCGTCCCGGCGCGACCGCCACAGCCGATCTATCGCCAGATTTCGGACAATCCGGGCAAGATAGCCACCGGGACTCGCCAGTTGCTGTTTCCTGGCCATCTCGCCAAGTCGCACATAGGCTTCCTGCACCACGTCTTCCGCATGATCACGGTTGCCTGTGATCCGACTCGCATAGCGGATGAGGTTTTGGCGCTGCTCTTCAAACTCCTGGTATTGAAGCCTGGTCCGCCCCACATTAATCGCCTTGCGCGCAGCGACCTCCCCCCAGGGCGGCGCCTAACCGACACTCGCGACAAATTGCGAATGGTTTGCAATCAATAGACATAGCGCTGGATGAGCGCAAGGCTGTTGTTCAGCGCGGTGCTCAAGGCCTCACGACTGCGCTCATACCCCCGGTCTCGGCGAGGCCGGAAGCCGCACGCCAGGCATCGGCGGCGCCTTTGCAGGCCATCATCAACCAATCGCCTTATTCCAGAACAGGCCGCCCCGGCTCCACGGCGAAGGAGGCCAGCGTGCTCAGCGCGCCGCCCGGTCTCTGGATACGGTCCAGCACCTTCACGTCCGTCCGCCACTCGCGGGGCGTCACGTCGAAGGTCTGATAGCCCCGTTGGGCGTTGACCAGCTTCATGTGCGGACTGCCGGCCAGCATGGCCTTTGTGCCTTCCGTCTCGGCGGCGCCGTCCCCGCCCGACGCGATGGAGGTGGCCAGGAATTCGACGGCGGCGGCGGGGCCGTCAGGCTCGTCGTC
The DNA here is from genome assembly GCA_029202665.1 of Candidatus Brevundimonas colombiensis. NCBI lineage: Bacteria > Pseudomonadati > Pseudomonadota > Alphaproteobacteria > Caulobacterales > Caulobacteraceae > Brevundimonas > Candidatus Brevundimonas colombiensis. The sequence continues at coordinate 1,481,607 of CP119326.1, read as the reverse complement.
TCGGAGAGGCACGGTTCCAACGGCGTGGATATGGGCGTCGCCGGACGCCACCACGACATTGCTCAGTTTCAGGTCCGCGATGGTCCTGACCAGCCGCGCCCGCGCCTCGGGATAGCCGCCCCAGGTGTCGCCGCCGCCGGCCCGCACTTCGCCCGACGGCGCCTTTCGAAGCACAGGCATGACGAAAACCTGCTGGGCGATCAGATTCCACGCCGCTTCGTTTCGCAGACCCTCGGCCAACCAGCCTTCCTGGGCCGCGCCCAGCATGGTGACATCGGACGCCCTGGGCGGCCGGCAATGGGTTTCGTCCGGGCGTTCACACGGCTGGCCGCTGCGGTAGGAACGGGTGTCGAGCACATGCATGCGCATCAGCCGTCCATAGTCCAGTCGACGGTGCATGGTCAGGCCGTGCGCGCCTGGCATCTGGGCGCGGCGAACCGGCATATGTTCATACCAGGCCTGCATGGCCGACTGGCGGCGCAGGATGAAGGCCTCGGGCGGCGTGCCGTCCTGGTCGAAATCGCCTGCCCAGTTGTTATCGACCTCGTGGTCGTCAAAGCTGACGATGAAGGCGGCGGCGGCGTGGGCGGCCTGCAGGTCCGGGTCCGTCTTGTATTGAGCGTAGCGGCGACGATAGTCGTCAAGGCTGTACAGCTCGCCGCCGACATGGCGACGATCCGCCGGTCGGCCCCGGGCGTCCAGGATGACCGGCGGATCAGCGACCGGCCCGCCTTCGTAGATATAGTCGCCGTAATGGAAGACGGCGTCCAGATCAGGCTCCTGGCTCAGATGCCGCCAGGCGTCGAACCAGCCGCCCTGATAGTGCTGACAGCCCGCCACCGCCAGACGCACCCGATCCGGGTCGTCGTGAGCGGCGGGCGCGGTGCGCGCCATGCCGATCGGACTGGCGTCGCCGCCCTCCAATCGGAACCGGTACCAGTAGGGCCGACGGGGGTTCAGTCCCGCCACCTCGATGTGCAGACTGTGGGCCAGTTCAGGGCGCGCCATCGCCTCGCCGCCGCGCACGATGCGGGCGAAACGGTCGTCCTCGGCCACCTCCCAGCGCACGGCGACGGGGCGCAGCGGCATCCCCCCATGCTCGTCCAACGGACGCGGCGCCAGGCGGGTCCATATGACGAATCCGTCCGGCGCCGGGTCGCCCGAGGCCACGCCCAGGCTGAAGGGATAGTCGCCCAGGCGCGGGGCCGCCGCCAATCGGACCGGCAGGCCCGACACCAGCAGCAGCCCGCCGCCCCCCGCCAGCAGGCGGCGGCGATCCGTCAGCAGCGCCGCCATCAGAACACCGCCCTGACGCCGAAGCTGCCGCTCATTCCGTATTCGCGATAGTCGCCGGCGTGGTCGGCGATGCGGCCGTTCGGCGTATCCACGCCCGGCAGCATGATATTCATCGGCTCGTTCAGCAGGTTGCGCACCGAGAAGAAGGCGCTGACGCCGCGCCGCATGTTCCACGACCCCGACAGGTTCATGGCCGTCCGCGCCTTGATGTAGGAGCCGGTCGCGACGCTGTTCAGCTTGTCGCCGCTCCAGGCCGTATTCAGGTTCAGCCGCAGCGGCCCCTTCTGGTAGGCCAGCGACAGGGCGCCGAAATTCTCGGCCGAGCCGGCGATGGGGATCTGGGGGCTGTTGTGCGTGAAGGAACCGCGCACGGTCAGGCCGTCGAACGGACCCGGCAGATAGGTCAGGCTGTGGTTGAACTCGACCTCATAGCCCTCGATGCTGATCGCATCGCCGCTGACGCGACGCGTGGTGCGGAAGGTGTAGCCGGCGTATTCCGCGCCGGTGTAGCCGAACTCCTCGGCCGTCATTTCCTCTGTCTGGAACAGGCCCTTCACGTCGTTGCGATAATAGTTGAACGCCACCAGGCCGACCGGCTCGAAATATTTGGCCAGACGCACCGAGAGATTATCCGAGAGTTCGGGCTCCAACCCCGGATTGGGAGCCGTGACGATCCGGTCCTCGTCATTGACAGACCAGACGCCCGCCAGAACATTGACCTCGGGCCGCCGGATGGTGCGGCTGTAGCCCAGTTGCAGGTCCATACTGTCGCTGATGGCGAACTTGGCCGAGGCGCTGGGGAAGAAGTGATCGTACTTCCCTTCGCGATCCACCTGAGGGCGGCTTTCGAACTGATACTTCAGCCCGTCGATGGTGGTGGCCCGTCCGGTCGTGCTTGAGACCGCGTATCCCGCCGCTTTCACATCGGCGACGGACAAGGGATCGACCTCGCGCGAACGGGTCAGGGTCTCCTCCCAGCGCAGACCGGCGCGCAGCGTCAGGCGGTCGTTCAGCTTAGAGGTCGCCATGAGATAGGCCGCGTTCGAATCCTCCTCGAAGTGACGGCGGTTGGCGATATAGGCGGTGTAATAGTTGGCCGCCGTCAGCACGGGCTGGAACAGGTCGGGTCGGCTCTGGAACAGGGCGCCGATCTTGTAGTTGCTGGGCATGAACAGGGTGTTCGAGCCGGACAGCGAGGCGTATTCGATGCCCATGTCGTTGAAGTTCAGCCCATTGGCGCTGGCGTTCTCGGCCATGAAGTCCGCCACACCCAGAGGGCCGGCATAGCGATACTGATGGGCCACGCGCTCATTGCCGAAATCATAGACCGAACGCTTGGCCTTGACGCCGGTCTTGAAGGTGATCGGCGCGAACGGCGTATTGACGTCCACCGTCAGGTTCAGCCCGCCGTTGGTCAGTTCGGTGCTGGCGAAACGTCCGTCCTCGGTGTTGAAGGTCAGGGCGTTGGCGCGCGAGAAGCTTTTCGGGTCGGACCAGTCAGGACCGCTGACCTGCTGGATCCGAAACTGGGTGCTGTCGATCCCCGGACGGTAGAGGCTGAAGTTCCCCGAAGCCCACGGCGCGGTCACGAAACTGTAGACCGCGCCCTCCTTCAAGGGATCATAGGTGCTGGTGGAATCCGAATACGACAGGGCGCCGTCCAGCAGGAACCAGTCGCCCCGATATTCGAAGCTGGGCACGATTGTCGTGCCCTCGCCCCGCTTGGCGATGATGTTCGATCCCGCCGATACGCCCTCGGCGCTCGCCGGTTGTCGGGTGGTGAAATCGAGCGCTGCGTCGCCGATCACGCCATAGGTGCGCGCGCCGGTCGTGAAACTGTAATTGCGCTGCCCGGACCACAGGTAGGAGTTGTTGTAGATCGAGGCCAGCGACAGGATCAGACGGTCTGTCGCCTTCCAGTCCAGGGTCAGCGACCCGGCGAAGCGCGACACCTCCTGCCCGCGCATATGGACGAAGATGCTGTTCATCGCCATCGGGTCTGGGCTGACCGTATTGGGGACGTAGGAGCGCGGATAGTAGGACTGCTCCATCTCCGTATAGGTGTTCGACTGGCTGATCGACGCCACCACGCCCAGACGCCGGTTCAAGAAGACATCGGAATATTCGATCTGGCCGTTCGGGATGACGCGCGCTTCATGTTCACCCTCGCCTGGCCCCGTCACCCGGTCGTTCCACATGTCCGAATGAGTGAAACCCGAGACCGAGGCGGTGATCCTGCGTCCCCGACGGTCGAAGGCGCGTTTCGTACGCAGATTGATGGTTCCCGCCGGGGCGTTGGCGTCCACGTCGGCGCTGACCGTTTTGGAGATTTCGATGGCGTCGATGCTGCTCAGCGAGACCTGCTCGAAGCTGAACGAGCGCGAGGTCGAAGACCCGGCATTGGCGTCCGCCGCCGCCATGCTGACCCCGTTGACGGTGATCGAGGCGTATTCGGGCGGCAGGCCGCGCAGGCGGACATAGCGCACCGTGTCATCGCCTTCGCCCTCGGCGTCCACGCCCGGCATATAGCGGATGAACTCGCCGACATTGCCTTCGTCGATGGCGCCGAAGGATTCCGAGGACAGACTGTTCTTGATGTCCATGGAACGGCGCTGGCTCATGATGGCGCGGGCGTCGCCGTCCCGCGACGAGGCCGTCACCACCACATCGGCCACCGCCACCGCCTCACCGCCCTGGCCCGGACGAAAGAGATCGAAGTCCAGTTGCGCCGTCTCGCCGGACCGGATGACGATGCGGGCCGTCTGGTCGACATAGCCGGTGAAGCTGATGCTGGCCTCGGCCTCGCCCGGCGCCACACCCGTCAGGCGGAACTCGCCGCGCTCGCCCGCCAGGACGGTGCGGTGTTGGCCCGAGGCGTCGGTCACCCGGATCACGGCGTTGGGCATGTACTGACCTGTCGCCGGGTCCAGCACCCGTCCGGTCAGAACGCCCGGCGCGCCCTTCGCAGCCGAAGAGCGCAGCGTCACCACCCCGCCCTCGTGCGCCGCCACCCGCAGAGGTGTTCCGGCGATCAGACGCGCCAGAGCCTCGCGTACGTCCAGATCGCCGCTGACGGCCGGCGTTCGCACGCCATCAAGATCGCGAGCGGGCGCCACGACTTGGATTTGGGCCTGACGCGCGAACTCGGGAATGGCCGAAACGGCGGGCTGCGCCGGAAGATTGAAACGGCGCGTCTGGGCCGAGGCCTCGGAGGCGACACAAAGAACCAGGGCGGCGACGCCGCACGACAGAAGGCTGCGATTGGAAGGCATGGATGTTCCCCGATGCGCCGACGGCGCTTTCAGGGACGAAGAGGCGGCAGAACACCGCCACCGCCATGCGTCACGAAACTTTCGCCCAGCCTTTACCGAACGATCATCAGCCCCTTGTCCGAAGACTGCACGCGGGCATCCAGAGCCAGGGCGGCGGCGCGACTGAAGCCGACCGGATCATTGGCCGCGAACAGGCCGGTGATCGGCTCCTGCGCCAGTCCGGGATCCGATATGCGAATGGGCGGCCCGCCGTAACGCGCAAAGGCGCTGGCCGCCTGGGCCAGGGTCTCGCCCTCGAAGGCAAGCTTGCCCTCGCGCCAGGCCAGCGACCGATCAATGTCGCGCGCCGCAACCGTAACCATCTCGGCGCCGCCGTCGGCGCCGAGCACCACCCGGGCGTTGGCGCCCACCGGACGATCCCCCCCCGCCGTATCCAGCCGGACGTCGCCGCTCTGGATGGTCACCTCGGAACGTCCCGCATCCAGACGTTGGACGGTGAAGGCGCCGCCGATGGCCTGCACCGAACGCGCACCGAATTTCACCACGAAGGGATGGGCGACGTCGCGCGCCACCGCGAAATAGGCCTCGCCCCGCGTGACCTCGACCTCGCGCCGGCCCTTGCCGAATCGCACGACGGCGCGGCTGTCGGTGTTCAAGGTCATGGTCGATCCGTCCGCCAGCGGCACCAGTCGCACCTCGCCCACCGCCGTGGCGTGCGCCTCTCCGGCCGTCAGCAAGGGAACCGTCACAGCCCCGGCCGCCAGACAGGCCGCCGCCGCCGCCCCGCCCCAGGCCAGCAGCCGACGCCGCGAAGGCGCCGTCGATCCCGCCGCGCCGGCCGGCGTAAATCGACCGGGATCAAAGTCCGTCCCCAACGCCCGCGCCGACCGCGTCTCAAGCGCCACGGCCTCGGCGCGCAACAGCGCCCCCGCCGCACGGACGTCGCTCGACAGCCAAGCCTCCAGAGCGACGCGATCAGCCTCGGACAGGACGGCCCGGTCGCGGCGGGCGGCCCAGTCTGCGGCCTGGTCGTCGATCTGTCGGCTGGTCGGTCTTTCGCCCATCGGGAGCGCCTGTCGCTGGTTGCATGAAGGAAGAGGATCGGGGCGGCGCCTTTCCACCACCCGTTCGCCAGGCGATCAGCAATCGCAAGCCCCGAGCGATGTGCTTTTCGACCGTATTCTCGGAAATGCCCATGCGCCGCGCGATTTCTTTTTGAGACAAATCGTGGACCCGTCGCAGGATCAAGGCGCGTTGCGCCTGGGGCGGCAGAGCAGCGATCGCCTCGGCCAGCCGCCGCAACGCATCCCGGTCGGAGGCGATACGCTCTGGCGACGGCGCAGTCTCGGGCAAATCCCCGTCGTCCAGATCGTCAAGGGCCTGGAAGGGAACAATCCGCGTCCGCCTGACATGAGCCGAAATCAGCGACCGCGCCGTCTGAAACAGATAGGCCTTGGGGTGCCGGATATCGTCGACCCGATCCCGCGCCGCTAGAAGGCTGTACGCCTCCTGGATCACATCGTCGGGGTCGAGGCCATCCACCCGGCGACGCAGCAGCCAGGCCCGCAAGGCCGGTTCATGCGGCATGATCTCCCGCAACAGCCAGCGCGCGCGCCCTTCATCAAAGTGGTGCGCCACGGCGGGCCTCTTCCTCGGAAGCGCCTCTCCTAATGGTCAAGCTTGGCGCGAAAATCACCGGTTTATGACATGATGACGACAGACAGGCCTGACTGGCGGGCGTCCGCGCCTCTCGGGTCGGACGGTCCGCAGCCATGAAGGACGACAGGCTGTTCGGGGACGCCCCCGCGCAGAACGGCATAGGTGGAATGGCAGACGCCGGTCTTTGCGGCGACGTCCTGCGGAGAGCCGCCGGCATAGACGGCAAGCCCACCGGCGCACCCCGACGTGAGCAATCCGGCGGCGCCGGAAAGCACAAGGCCGCGTCTGGAAAGCGTCATGATGCAAACCCAGGTTGGACACATGGCTGATCCGCCGCAGGGCGGATTGCGACACCCATGACACCGGCGAGACGCCTGCGAAAGCGGCTGTGCGCGCTCGTTCAATGCCGATCTGATATCAAACCTGACCAAAGGCGACAGGTGCGCCGGCTGCAAGCGGACGCTGGCCTCGACCGGCTATCATTGTCGCCACCACAGACGGCCCATCCGTCGGGAACCTGAACCATGCCGCCGCGCTCCTCTTCCGGAGTCTGTTTCAACCAGGAGAACGACGATGAGCGAGATCAAGGAAGGCATGGAAGTCATCGGCGCCGACGGCGTCCATGTCGGCACGGTGGACCGCCTGGACGGCGACCGCATCAAGCTGACCCGGCGCGAGAACACCGGCGCCCACGGCGACCATCACCACTATATCGAAAAAGGCTTCGTCGCCGATGTGGAGGGCGACAAGGTGCGCCTGTCGGCCAACGCCGACGTCGCCGTGACCCTGGAAGAAGAACAGTCCGGCAAGCCGGTCGACCTCTGAACCAAGTCGGCGGCGGCGTTCAGAACAGCGCCGCCGCCAGATTGACCGTCAGCGCCAGAATAACGGCGTTGAAAAACCAGGCGATCAGGCAATGCAGCGTCGCCAGCCCGCGAAGCTTGCGGCTTGAGATCTGGACGTCGGCCGTTTGATTGGCCACGCCGATGATCAGACTGAAGTGCAGAAAGTCCCAATAGTCGGCGTCCTCCTCGCCCGGAAACATCAGGCCGCCCTGGTCGCCCTTGCCCTTGTCCTTGGGCGCATAGAAACCATGGGCGTAATGCAGGGCGAAAATCACGTGGACATAGAGCCACGACAGCCCGACCGTCAGGATCGAAAAACCCGCCTGAGCCAGTGACGGCTTGCCGCCGTGCATCAGGGCCAACACCAGCACGACCAGGCTGGCGACGGCCGCCGTCAGACTGAGCGGCAGGACCAGCGCGCCCGCCTGATCCAGTTCCGCCGCCCGTCGCCGGATGGCCTCCTGCGAGCTTGAGCGCATGATATGCGCCAGCGTCAGGATCAGAAAAGCCGCCACGCCGGCGTCCCAACCCGCCGCAAGCCGCAGCGCCAATCCCGCCGACGCCGGAGTCGCCAGTGTGACGACCGCCAGCATCGCCACCCCCAGCCACAGGGAGAAATGCAGACGGAACAGGCGCGTGACGAACCCCATGCCCCGGGATCGCGCATTTGCCGGTCCCCGTCCACAGGCAAACCCGATGACGCGACCGCAATGCCGCAGTTGTCACCCGGTCGTTAGGCGAGTATTGCGACGCATTCTTATAATCAAAGGCTATCCTCTCCCGATGCGTGTTCCCCTGTTCGGCCTTCTGGCGTCCGCCTCCGTCGCGACGCTGCTCGGCGCCGCCCCCGCCCTGGCCCAGCAGCAGGATGCGCCGACCACCCTGTCGGATATCGTGGTGACGGGATCGCAGGTCGCCCTGCCGCCCGCCTATGCCGGCGGTCAGGTGGCGCGGGGCGGACGGGTCGGCCTGTTCGGCGCCTTGAACGCCATGGACACCCCCTTCTCGTCCACCAGCTTCACCGAGAAGCTGGCGCGCGATCAGCAGGCCCGCAGCGTCGGCGACGTGCTGCAGAACGATCCCGCCGTGCGGCTGACCAAGGGGTTCGGCAACTTCCAGGAGCTGTATGTGATCCGGGGCTTCCCGGTCTATTCGGACGACATGACCTATAATGGTCTCTACGGCGTCCTGCCGCGCCAGTTCGTGGCGGCCGAACTGCTGGAGCGGGTCGAGGTCTTCCGCGGCGCCACAGCCTTCCTGAACGGCGCGGCGCCGGGCGGCAGCGGCGTGGGCGGAGCGGTCAACCTGGTGCCCAAGCGCGCGGGCGATGCGCCCCTGAACCGTCTGACGGCCGGGTGGGAAGGCGGCGATCAGATCTACGCCGCCGCCGACCTGTCGCGCCGCTTTGGACAGGACGGCGACTGGGGCCTGCGCCTGAACCTGGCCAGCCGCGCCGGCGAAGCCGGGATCGAGGGCGAGCGCCGCGACATGAAGGTGGTGGGACTGGGTCTGGACCACCGCGGCGACCGGGCTCGCTTTTCGGCCGATCTGGGCTGGCAGGACAATCGCATCGATGCGCCGCGTCCGCAGGTGACGCCGAACGGCGCCATTCCGCGCGCGCCAGACGCCGACAAGAATTTCGCCCAGCCCTGGACCTATACGGACGAGACCCAGTTGTTCGGCGCCATGCGCGGCGAGTTCGACGTGACCGACGCCGTCACCGTCTGGGCGGCCGTGGGCGGTCGCGACGGCAAGGAGCGCAACAGCCTGGCCAATCCCCGCGCCACCGCGGACGGATCCTTGAACGCCTATCGGTTCGACAACGGCCGCCGCGATCAGGTCTTCTCGGCCGATGTGGGCGTGCGCGCCGATTTCGCCACGGGTCCCGTCCGCCACCGTCTGGTCGCCTCGGCCGCCCAGGTGCAGTCGCGAGAGAAGAACTCCTACGCCTTCTCGAACTTCGGCGGCTTCGCCAGCAACCTGTATGATCCGGTCTTCACGCCCGCCCCGGAGCCGACCGCCCTGGCCGCCGGCTCCCTGACCGACCCGACCGTGGTGGGACGGGTCCGGACCAACAGCGTCGCCATCGCCGATATGGCGTCCTTCCTGGACGACCGCCTGATCGTCACCCTAGGCGCCCGCTATCAGGATATCGACACCCGATCTTACGACTACAACACCACGGCCCGCACCGGCGGTTACGCCAGCGATGCGGTCACGCCGGTCTTCGCCGTGGTCTATCGTCCGATCGACAAAGTCTCGCTCTACGCCAACTATTCGGAGGCGCTGGTGCCCGGAAAGACCGCACCGGGCGCGGTCAATGGCGTGCCCGTCGCCAACGTCGGCGAGGTGCTGGAGCCGTTCCGCGCCGAGCAGAACGAGATCGGCGTGAAATACGACGCCGGGTCGTATGGCGTCACGCTGAGCGCCTTCCGCACCACCCTGCCCAGCGAGTATTTTGACACCGCGACGCGCACCTACTCCGCCGGAGGAGAGCAGGAGAACCGGGGCGTCGAACTGACCGTCTTCGGCGAACCGCTGGACGGCGTGCGCGTGATCGGCGGCGCGACCTGGCTGGACGCCGAGATCAAGCGCGCCCTGAACCCGGCGCTGAACGGCAAGTCGGCCATCGGCGTGCCGGACTTCCAGGCCAATCTGAACGTCGAATGGGACGTGCCCGCCATCGACGGGCTGACGCTGGAAGGCCGGGTCGTGCACACCGGGGCCCAGCCCGCCAGCGCCGACAACGCCGTCGAGCTGGACAGTTGGACCCGCTACGACGCCGGCGTCCGTTACGCCTTCGAGGCGGGCGGCAAGCCGTTGACGCTGCGGGCGCGGGTCGAGAACCTGGCCGACAAGGATCAGTGGGTCGCCGTCGGCGGCTATCCGGGGTCCAATTATCTGACGCTGGGCGCCCCGCGCACCCTGCGCCTGTCGGTTTCGGCCGAGTTCTGATCCCGCTCCATCGCGACATGATGACGCCCCCGAACGGAGCCAGGCCCTGGTTCCGTTCGGGGGCGCGCCGTTCTAGAGGCGACCGATGAAAGCCCAAACGATCCGCGCCTGGTCCTGGGTCCACAAATGGTCGAGCCTTGTCTCGACCCTGTTCCTGCTGATGCTGTGCGTCACCGGCCTGCCGCTGGTGTTCACCCACGAGCTGGACGAGGTGCTGCTGCACGAACCGTGGCAGCCGGCAAACCCGGACGGACCGCTGCTGAACCTGGACCAGGTCTTGGACACGGCCCTGGCCCTGCATCCCGGCGAGGTTCCGTCCTTCATGAGCTTTGACGAGGTGCGGCCGGTGGTGAACGTCACCAGTCGCGCGCCCAACGCCCCGGCCGGCAAATACAGTTTCGAACCCATCGACCAGACCAGCGGCGAGGTCGCCCCCCTGGTCGCCGGTCATCCGGTGATGGAGTTCCTGCTGCAACTGCACACCGACATGTTCCTGGGCCTGCCGGGAATGCTGTTCCTGGGCGTCATGGGGCTGATGCTCGTGGCCGCCCTGGTGTCGGGGGTGGTGCTGTATTCGCCCTTCAGGCGCCGCCTGCCGTTCGGCACGGTCCGGGCGTCAAAGGCGGCGCGGACCCGCTGGCTGGACTATCACAACCTCCTGGGCGCCGTGACCCTGGGCTGGGTGCTGGTGGTGGGGGCGACCGGCGTGGTCAACACCCTGGCCACGCCGATCATCGCTTTCTGGAAGGATACGGCGCTGAAGGAGTTGACCGTCGCCTACGACACGCCCGCGCCGGCCGGTCAGCGCGCATCCCTGGACGCGGCGGTCAAACGCGCCCAGGCCGCCCTGCCCGGCATGAAGCTGCAGTTCGTGGCCTTTCCGGGATCGACCTATTCGACAGACCATCACTATGCCGTCTTCTTCCACGGCGACACGCCGTTGACCAAACACATGACCACGCCCGCCCTGATCGACGCGCGCACGGGCCAGCTGGCGGCGGTGGCGTCCATGCCTTGGTATGTGAAGACCCTGTCCCTGTCCCAGCCGCTGCACTTCGGCGACTATGGCGGGCTGGGGCTGAAGATCGTCTGGGCGCTGCTGGACATCGCCACGATCGTCATCCTGATCTCCGGCCTCTATCTGTGGCTGGCCAAGCGCAGGAAGACGTCATGAGCCGCAAGGACCTGAGCCTGCGGGCCATCTTCGGCGTACCCGCCGTCCTGTTCGTCCTGACCCTGACCGGCCTGATCGGCGCCCTGCTGGAAGACGGCCTGTGGGACATCCTGGGCGCCGCCCTGCTGACCGCCTGGCTGATCGTCCTGATCTGGGCGCTGATCCGCCGTCGCCGCTGATCCGCCACGCGCGACTGCGCCTGAAGCCCGCGCAGCCGAAAACGCCCGCGATCGCGGCGGCAGGCTTGACGATGTCTGGAAAGAAAATGGTGGACGCGACAGGGATTGAACCTGTGACCCCCTCGATGTCAACGAGGTGCTCTCCCGCTGAGCTACGCATCCGCCGTAGGGCTCCGAAAAATGGTTCGGAGCGGGAAGAGCGGTCGTATAGCGGCGCGGCCTGTCGGCATCAAGCCGATTTCACGGCCAGAAAGAGATTTCTGGAAAAACGTCGTCGGATCAAGGCGTCAGGCGGCGACCATGCGCTCAACCTCATTGACCAGGTCGCGCAGATGGACAGGCTTGGACAGGACTTTGGCGTCCGGCGTGGCCTGGGCGGCGCTGAGGGCGACGGCGGCGAAGCCGGTGATGAACATGATGCGCAGGCCCGGCTGGCGGGCGGCGGCGACGCGGGCCACCTCTATCCCGTCGGCGCCCGGCATCACGATGTCGGTCAAAAGCAGGTCGTAAGGGCCGTGCTCCAGGGCGTCGATGGCGTCGTCGCCGTTCTCGCAGTCGATCACCTGATGGCCCGCGCGCTCCAGCGCACGGGTCAGGAAACCGCGCAGGGAGCCGTCGTCTTCGGCCAGGAGGATACGCGCCATGGAAAAACACCCTTGAAACTGGCGGCCAGCCTAAGAGGCAACGGTAAACCGCCCATGAAATTCAACGATCAGCCGACTTCCTTCCACAGCGAAACCCGTTATGCCGGGGCATGACCGACGCCGGCGACAGCTTCTGGATCACCGCAGCGTCGCCGACGGCCGAGGCGACGGCCCTGGTGTTCGCCTCGCCCCATTCCGGCGACCGCTATCCCGAAGACATGGGGGCGGCGCCGGGCCTGAACCGCGCCAGTCTGAGAAGCGCCGAAGACGCCTTGATAAGCCGACTTGTTGCTGAGGGTCCGCATCGGGGCGCGCCGCTGATCGAGGGGCGGATCGGCCGGGCCTATGTCGATCTGAACCGTGATCCCGGTGAACTGGACCCGACCCTGATCGAGGGCGTGGACGGCGCGGTCGGGGCCAAGACGGCGGCGGGTTATGGCGTGCTGCCGCGTCTGGCCGGCGACGGGACGCCGCTGTACGCCCGGCGTCTGACGCGCGAAGAGGCCGAGGCGCGGATCGCGGCGGTCCATCGTCCCTATCATCAGGCGCTGGATGAGCTGATGCAGGTCACGCGGGCGCGGCACGGGCGGGCGGTGCTGATCGACTGGCATTCCATGCCGGCGCGGGCGGTCGGGGCCGAGGTCGTGCTGGGCGACCGCTATGGCTCGGCCTGCGGCGCGCGCCTGACCCGCCGGCTGCGCGACCTGTTCGAGGGGCTGGGCTGGCGGGTGTCGCTGAACCGCCCCTACGCCGGAGGATGGTCCACCCAGTGCTGGGGCCGGCCGGACCAGGGCTATGAGGCGATCCAGATCGAGATCAGCCGGGGTCTTTATCTGGACGAGGCGACGCTGGCGCCCGGCGCCGGCTATGGCCGCACCGAAAAGGCGCTGGGGCGGGTCATCGCCGCCCTGTGCGCGGACCGCTGGGCTGACTGATCGCCGATCAGATCAAAAAAAAGCCGCACCCGAGGGTGCGGCATTTAAGTCTATAGGGAGGAAACGCCCAGGAAGGGCAAGACGTCCGGAGACGTCGAAGAGCAATCTAGGTTGCATTGCACAATAGGTCAAGGCCCCAGTCGACAGGCGGCGGTCACGCCGTGTTACGCAATTCCAGCGACCTGGCGATATCTTCGCCCAAAGTCAGGCCGTGGCCGATTTCGCGGTTGCGAAGACGGGCGGCTCAGTGCTCCAGCAACCGGCGGGCGTTGCGGATGGCGCGGGCTGCCGGCGACGCCTCCTGGCGATAGATCAACAGACCGAACGCCGAAGCCACCCCCAGCGCCAGCCACAGCGGCCCGAACAGCCAGGCTGCAGCCGCCAGCGCGAAATAATAGCCCCGCACCCCCTGGCTGAAGGCGCTGAGCGCCGGGTTCAGCAGTTGCCCCGCCGCCTCGCTGAACGCCTTGCGGTCGGTGTTGGAATGCAGTTCCGGCGCCGATCCGATCAGGGCCAGCGTATAGTTCATCTGACGCAGGGCCCAGATGAAATCCAGGAAGCCGCGCGCCAGGCAGACCAGGACCAGGGCCAGTTTGGCCTCCAGAATCCGGGGCGGCACGTTCTCGGCCCCGACCGCCGCGAACCCCTGCAAGGCGCTCTCGCCGCCGAACAATATGCCCGCCACCGCCGCGATCAGCAGCAGATTGGTCGAGGCGAAGAAGGAGGCCGAATTGATCGAATGGCCCATCAGCTGGCTGTCGATCAGCTTCATCTCGCGATGGGTCATGGACCGCATCCACATGGCGCGCACATGGGTCATGTCGTCGTTCAGCGACCCGCCCTTCCTGCCGATGAAGGACAGGATGGGGCCATAGCCCAGCCAGCAGATGAAGAAGAGGGCCAACGCCGCCCAGTCGATCCAGCTCATGACGCCATGATGTCCGCGATCCGCCGAGCCTGCGCAAGCCCGTTCGCCACACGTCGCGCTTGCCGTCCGCGCGCGCGCGGCCTATCACCCTTCGCCTTTCAGAATTTCGCAGTCGCAGCAAAGACCCGCCATGAACCTGGACGCCATTCCCGTCGGTCCGAACGCCCCCTGGGACATCAACGTCGTCATCGAAATCCCCCAAGGGGGCCTGCCGGTGAAATATGAGATGGACAAGGAATCGGGCGCCCTGTTCGTCGACCGCTTCCTGCACACCGCCATGTATTATCCGGGCAACTACGGCTTCATCCCGCACACCCTGTCGGACGACGGCGATCCCTGCGACGTGATCGTGCTGAACCCCACGCCGGTCGTGCCGGGCTGCGTCATCCGCTCGCGCCCCATCGGCGTGCTGATGATGGTGGACGAGGCCGGCGGCGACGAGAAGATCCTGGCCGTGCCGGTCGACAAGCTGAACCCCTATTACACCGACGTCGCCAGCTATCGTCAGCTGCCGGCCATCCTGATCGAGCAGATCGAACACTTCTTCACCCGCTACAAGGATCTGGAGAAGGGCAAGTCGGTCACGGTCAAGGGCTGGGGCGACGCCGGCGACGCGGCCGCCCTGATCGAGGTCGGGATGAAGGCCCACCAGGACAAGCTGGCCCAGAAGAAGGCCGCCAACGCCGCCTGATCCGGCGACATCGGCACGTTCTCGAGAAAGGCGTTTTCCGATCCGGGGGGCGCCTTTCTGCTGAGCCCCAGCCCCTGATCTTCGGCCTTGGCCTTCAACCCTCCCGCTCGCGCTTCAGCAGGGCGTACTGATAGGTGTTGACGTAGATCGGCCGGCCTTCGCTGTCCGCCTCGAACGATATGAAGTCGAGGAACAGCCCCTCGCGCCGCATTCCCAACCGTTCGCACAGCCGCTGGGACGCCAGATTGTCATCCTCGACATAGGCATAGAGGCGACGCGCCGCCCGGTGCGCGAACAGATGATCGACCAGGGCCGCCGCCGCTTCGGACGCATAGCCCGCCCCGGTGAAGTCGCCGTTGAAATGCCAGCCGATGGACCAGGTGTCCGGCTCCTCGAAATGGGCGAAGACTTCGCCGATCACACGCCCGTCGGCCCTGGACTGGACCGCGATGATGTCGTCGGCGCCGCTGCGACTGATCGCTTCGGCCTCGGCCGCGCCCATGTCCTGAAGCCGCATCGACAGGAAACAGGCGGCGCGCGGCTGGCGCAGATAGGCGAAGAGGTCTGCGGCGTCGCCCGCCTGGAAACGTCTCAGGATCAGACGATCTGTTTCTATCGGCGTCATCGTGGCTCTCCGGGGTTCGCGCCGGTCATAGCTCAGGTCGCGGACGGGAAGGACAGGATTTGACGCGCTGCGACGCACTACCCTCTCCCGCAACCGTTTGCGGCCTCCTATCTGGTCCGCATGACTGAACTGACCCCCCGCGAGATCGTCTCGGAACTGGATCGCTACATCGTCGGCCAGAACGACGCCAAGCGCGCCGTCGCCGTCGCCCTGAGGAACCGCTGGCGCAGGAAGCGCGTGCCGGCGGATCTGCGCGACGAGGTGACGCCCAAGAACATCCTGATGATCGGGCCGACCGGCGTGGGCAAGACCGAGATCGCGCGGCGCCTGGCCAAGCTGGCCGGCTCGCCCTTCCTCAAGGTCGAGGCCACCAAGTTCACCGAGGTCGGCTATGTCGGCCGCGACGTGGACCAGATCGTGCGCGACCTGGTCGAGAGCGCCCTGGTCATGGTGCGCGACCGCAGGCGCGGCGACGTGCGGGCCAAGGCCGAGGCCGCCGCCGAGGACCGTATCCTGGACGCCCTGGTCGGGCCGGGCGCGGGCGCGGCGACGCGCGACAGTTTCAGGAAGAAGCTGCGCGCCGGCGAATTGGACGACAAGGAGATCGAGGTGTCCCTGGCGGACACCGCCTCGCCCATCCAGGGGCTGGACCTTCCCGGCGGCGGCAATGTCGGCCTGCTGAACCTGTCGGAGATGCTGGGCAAGATGGGCGGCGGACGCACCAAGACGGTCAAGCTGACCGTGCGCGACGCGACAACGCCCCTGATCGCCGAGGAAGGCGACAAGCTGCTGGATCAGGACAGTTTGACCAGCGAGGCCCTGTCGCTGGCCGAGAACGAAGGCATCGTCTTCCTGGACGAGATCGACAAGGTGGCGGCGCGTCAGGGCGCATCCGGCGCCGACGTGTCGCGCGAGGGGGTGCAGCGCGACCTCCTGCCCCTGATCGAGGGCACTACGGTCTCGACCAAATACGGGCCGGTGAAGACCGACCACATCCTGTTCATCGCCTCGGGCGCCTTCCACGTCGCCAAGCCGTCGGACCTGTTGCCCGAGCTTCAGGGCCGCCTGCCGATCCGGGTCGAGCTGAAGGCCCTGACGCGCGACGACTTCAAGCGCATCCTGACCGAGCCGGAGGCCAATCTGATCCGTCAGAACCAGGCGCTGCTGGCCACCGAGGATGTCACCCTGGTCTTCACCGACGATGCGGTCGAGGCCATGGCCGATGCGGCGGTGGCGGCCAACAGCGCGGTGGAGAACATTGGCGCGCGCCGGCTTCAGACCGTGCTGGAACGGGTGCTGGAGGAGACCAGCTTCAAGGCCTCGGACTTGTCGGGCCAGACCGTCACCTTCGACGCCGAGGCCGTGCGCGGCCGCATGGACGCCCTGACCCGGGACGTGGACCTGAGCCGGTTCATCCTCTGATCCAGGGCCTTACCGGCCGTTGCGCTTCAACCGGCGTTTCAGCAGCTTGTCGGCCACCGCCTCGGCCTGGCGCTGGGTGAAGGCCAGGGCGGCAGGGTTGCCGCGTCGCGGCCCCACGCTGTCGGCGACCATCGCCCCCCGCTGGCCCAGGGGCAGGGGCTTGCCGGTGGTGGTGTCCACGGCGGTCTGATGCTCGATCTCGGCGTTCAGCGCCGCGCCCAGCAGGATCACCTGCACCGACAGCCAGGTCCACAGCAGGAAGCCCATCATGGCCGCCAGCGGGCCATAGCTGTCGGTCCGCACGAAATGGCTCAGATACCAGCTGAACACCAGGGACAGGCTGACGCTCAGGGTCGCGGCGAAGATCGCACCGGGCGTCAGCCAGCGCCAGCGCGCGTTCTGGCGGCACGGGCCGTAGCGATAGATGCCCATCAGGGCCAGCACATAGCCGGCGAACAGCAGGGGCCAGCGCAACGGCGCGAACAGGCCCCACTCCTCCTCCAGCCCGAACAGGCGCACCACCACCGGCACGCCCACCACCAGACCCGACGTCACCAGCAACGCGATCAAGGCGCCGATGGTGAAGGTCAGGCAGACCAGGTTGTAACGAATGAAGTTGCGCTTCTCTGTCTCGTGGTAGGCGACGTTCAGCCCATAGAACAGCATCTTGACCGCGCCGCTGGCGGCCCACAGCGACAGGATCAGGGTCCAGATCAGGGTCAGGGTCAGCTGGGTGCTGGGGTTCTCGGCCAGGCGCTGCATCTGGGCGCCCAGGAATTCGGCGATGCTGTCGGGCATCAGGGCGTAGAGGAACTGAAGTCGGCCCCAGGCGTCGGCCGGGTCGGCGAACAGGCCGTACAGCGTCACGAACGAGCCCAGCAGCGGGAACAGCGACAACAGGGTGAAGAAGGTCACGCCCCCGGCCACGAAGCCCACCCGGTCGCCGAAATAGGAGGCTCCGGCCCGCCAGACGATGTCGGTCCAGCCTTTATGCGGTATCCGGTGCGGGCGGTCGGCCAGACGCCCGCGCCCAGGCTCCTTGGCGTCATAGTCGGCGGGCGTGGGCGGCGGAGGCGGCAGGACCTCGGGCCGGGGGGCGCGCAACTCCACCCCCACCTTGTGCCCCTGGCTGTAGAGCAGATGCGCCGCCCCCGCCCCCGCCGCCAGGCCGCCGGCCGCCGCCGCCAGATAGCGCCACAGGCCGCCCCCGGTTCGTCCGCGACGCTGCGGCGAGCGGGCCGCGACGGCGGCGGTCAGACGGGACAGGGGCGAAGCGTGCTTGGACATGGTCAGGCGAACGGTATAGCTGGCGGCCCGTTCCGCAAATGCTTGAAATCGTCGTCGGCTGGGGCCAATCAACAGCCATGACCGACCCGATCACGCCCAAATCCGCCGACGACGCCCCCACCCTGCTGACCGCCTGGAAGGCCGCGCAGGCCCGGTTGAAGACCGGCCGCATCGACAGCCCCGCCATCGACGCCCGCCTCTTGCTGGAGGCCGCCGCCGGGGCCAGCCGCATGGACATCCTGACCGATCCCTATCGCCCCATCACCACCGATCAGCTCCGCGTCTATGAGGCCATGGTGGACCGTCGGCTGAAGCGCGAGCCGGTGTCGCGCATCGTCGGCAAGAAGGGGTTCTGGAAGATCATGCTGAACGTCACCCCCGACGTGCTCAGCCCCCGCCCCGACACCGAAACCCTGATGGACGTGGCCATGCTGGCCTTCAGCAAGAACGAGGCGTTCGACGCCATCGACCTGGGAACCGGCTCGGGCGCCATCCTGCTGGCCCTGCTGGCCGAGCGACCGGCTGCGCGCGGCGTGGGGACCGACATCTCGTCCGAGGCCCTGGCCGTGGCCAAGGAGAACGCCGCCAACCTGGACCTGAACGAACGCGCGACCTTCCTGCGCACCGAATGGGCGGCGGGCTTCGGCGACGCCAGCTTCGATCTGGTCCTGTCCAACCCGCCCTATATCCCGACCGGCCATATCGCGACCCTGGACCCCGAGGTCCGCGACCACGACCCGCACCTGGCCCTGGACGGCGGCCCCGACGGCCTGCAGGCCTATCGCGACCTGGCGCCCGAGGTGAAACGCATCCTGAAACCGCTGGGCGTCTTCGCCGTCGAGATCGGTTTCGACCAGGGTCCGCAGGTCAAGGCGCTGTTCGAGGCCGCCGGCTTCACCGACGTCAAGATCATCAAGGACCTGGGCGACCGCGACCGCGTCGTCACCAACGGCCCGGACCCGCGCACCAACCCGATCCCGCAGGACTGACCCATTTCAGACGGTCGCCCGCGAAAAACACCGTCTGAATAGTGCAATTCGTCTCAAATCCGCCCTCCCCGGCTGCGCTGTGCGTCCGATATGGACGAACGGAGACAGGATCGCACGGTTTTGGGCGATGGGCAGTAGAAGGACGCTGGTGGGCGACAAAGGGTTGAAATCGTTCGCCCCCTTTGTCGCAGGTATGCAAGCTGGCGATTTTGGGTCAGGGTTCGTGTGGAGGCGCCGCACATGACGACCAACCGTCTGACGCCACGTTCGCGCGGACTGCGCCAACTCAGCGGCCTTGCCGAGGACCGCATCTGGGCGCGACTGCGCGGCGGCGCCGTCGATGGCTGGAAGGTGCGCCGCCAGCACCCCATCGGTCGCTACGTCGTGGATTTCGCCTGCGCGCCCTTGCGGCTGGTCATCGAGATCGACGGCGGGGTGCATGAACGCGATGAGGTCGTGCTGAACGACCACTACCGCCAGCAGGAGATCGAGGCGCTGGGCTGGACCGTCATCCGCTTCACCAACGCCGAAGCCCTGACCGACCCCGCCCGCATCGACGCCGCCATCCGCGAACGCGCCAAGACGCTAGGCCTTTAACCCTCCCTCTCCCATTGGGAGAGGGCTTGAGCGCACGACGGCGCAGCCGTCGTTCTTGCGCGAAAGGGTGAGGGTCGTCCGCCGCCCGCCAACCGCTGCGACGGCTCACGCCGACTTCAACACCCGACCCTCATCCGTCCGCTTCGCGGCCACCTTCTCCCAATGGGAGAAGGATCGGAGCCTACTTCTTCTTGTCGGGACGCTGGGAAAGGGCCGACCCCGCCGCACTCTTGGAATCCTTGCCCGTTCGGTCATCCCGCAAAACTTTCGAAGCGGACTTACCGGCCTTGTCGCCGGTCTGCTCATTCTTTGCCATGAGAGCCTCCTAAAATCAGACAAGTCTATAGCGTCAATGTTCACGTTTAGTTCCCAACACCCTCTCCCATTGGGAGAGGGCTTGAACGCACGGCGGCGCAGCCGTCGTCCTTACGCGAAAGGGTGAGGGTCGTCCGCCGCCCGCCGTTCGCTGCGGCCCGACCGCTGCGACGCCTCACGCCGACTTCGCCACCCCGCCCCTCATCCGACCGCTTCGCGGCCACCTTCTCCCAATGGGAGAAGGCGCTGTCACAACGGCAAGCACGATCACGGCTAAAGCCGTCATGATGAGAAGCGTGATCAATGCACCCGCACCTTCCCGATCTCCAATCCGCCTTCGCCGGCGGTGACGGCGATCACCCCGCCGTCCTCGATCTCGCCGGCCAGCAGTTTGCGGGCGATCGGATCGACCAGATCCTTCTGGATGACACGCTTCAGCGGCCTTGCCCCATACGCCGGGTCGTAGCCGCGGTCGGCGAGCCAGGCGAGGGCGCTGTCGTCCAGATCCAATGACAGGCGGCGGTCGGCCAGCAGCTTTTCGAAGCGTGACAGCTGGATACGGACGATGCCGCCCATCTGGTCGCGGCCCAGGCGGTGGAACAGGATGATCTCGTCGATCCGGTTCAGGAACTCGGGCCGGAAGTGGGCGCGGACGGCGTCCATGACGAAGGGACGCACAGCCTCCACGTCATCCCCCTCGCCCTGTTCGGCCAGGAACTGCGACCCCAGGTTGGAGGTCATGATGATCAGGGTGTTTCGGAAGTCGATGGTGCGGCCCTGACCGTCGGTCAGGCGGCCGTCGTCCAGCACCTGCAACAACACGTTGAAGACATCGGGGTGGGCCTTTTCGACCTCGTCGAACAGGACGACCTGATAGGGGCGACGGCGCACGGCCTCGGTCAGGGCGCCGCCCTCGTCATAGCCGACATAGCCGGGAGGCGCGCCGATCAGGCGGCTGACCGAATGTTTCTCCATATATTCCGACATATCCAGGCGGGTGATTGCCGCCTCGTCGTCGAACAGGAACTCGGCCAGGGCCTTGGTCAGTTCGGTCTTGCCCACGCCCGTCGGCCCCAGGAACAGGAAGCTGCCCAGCGGACGGTTCGGGTCGTTCAGACCGGCGCGGGCGCGGCGCACGGCGTCGGAGACGGCGGCCAGAGCCTCATCCTGACCCACGACGCGGCCGCCCAGCGCGGTCTCCATCGTCAGCAGTTTCTCGCGTTCGCCCTCCAGCATCTTGTCGACCGGCACGCCGGTCCAGCGGCTGACCACGGCGGCGATCTGTTCGGCGTCGACGACCTCGGGCGTCAGCGGGCCGCCACGACCCGAGGCGCCGGAGGTTTCATTGGCCTCGGCCTCTTCGAGCTGTCTTTCGATCTGGGGGATCTGGCCATAGGCGATCTCTGACGCGCGGCCCAGGTCGCCCGCGCGCTGAGCGTTGGCCAGTTCCAGGCGCAGACGATCCAGGGTTTCGCGCAGCTGGGCGCCCTGGCCGACCTTGTCCTTTTCGGCCTTCCACTGAGCGGTCAGGTCGTCGGACTGGCCCTCCAGATCGGCGATCTCGTCCTCCAGCTTCTCCAGACGATGCTGGGAGGCGGTGTCCGTCTCCTTCTTCAGGGCCTCGCGTTCGATCTTCAGCTGGACCAGGCGGCGGTCGATCTCGTCCAGGGCCTCGGGCTTGGAATCCACGGCCATGCGGACGCGGCTGGCGGCCTCGTCGATCAGGTCGATGGCCTTGTCCGGCAGGAAGCGGTCGGTGATGTAGCGGTTCGACAGGGTGGCGGCGGCGACGATGGCGCTGTCGGAAATGCGGACCCCGTGGTGGACCTCATATTTCTCCTTCAGGCCGCGCAGGATTGAGACCGTGTCCTCCACCGTCGGTTCGGCGACGAAGACCGGCTGGAAGCGACGGGCCAGGGCCGCGTCCTTCTCGACGTGCTTGCGATATTCATCCAGGGTGGTGGCGCCGACGCAGTGCAGTTCACCGCGCGCCAGGGCGGGCTTCAACAGGTTCGACGCATCCATCGCCCCGTCGCCCTTTCCGGCGCCGACCAGGGTGTGCATCTCGTCGATGAACAGGATGATCCCGCCCTCGGCCGCAGAAACCTCGGACAGGACGGCCTTCAGCCGCTCCTCGAACTCGCCACGGTATTTGGCGCCCGCGATCAGGCTGCCCATGTCCAGCGCCATGACGGTCTTGTCGCGCAGGCTTTCCGGCACGTCGCCATTGACGATGCGCAGGGCCAGACCCTCGACGATGGCGGTCTTGCCCACCCCCGGCTCGCCGATCAGGACGGGGTTGTTCTTGGTGCGGCGGGCCAGCACCTGGATGGTGCGGCGGATCTCCTCGTCGCGGCCGATGACCGGATCGATCTTGCCGTCGCGGGCGGCCAGCGTCAGATCGCGGGCGTAGCGTTTCAGGGCGTCATAGCCGTCCTCGGCGCCCGCGCTGTCGGCGGTCTTGCCCTTGCGGACCTCGGCGATGGCGGCGTCCAGCTTGTCGGCCGTGACGCCCGAGGCCTTCAGCACCTCGGCCGCGACCCCGCCTTCCTTGGCCAGGGCGGCCAGCAGGCGTTCGGTGGTGACGAAGGCGTCGCCGGCCTTTTTCGAGGCCTCCTCGGCGGCGGCGAAAACGCGGGCGGTGTCGCCGTCCAGATAGAGCTGGCCCGAGCCGCCCGAGACCTGGGCGCGCTTCTTCAGGGCGGTTTCGACATCGGCCTCGGCGCGGCGGGCGTCGCCACCGGCGGCGGTGATCAGGTTGCGCGCCAGGCCATCGCGTTCTTCCAGCAGCACCTTCAGCAGATGCTCGGGCGCGAACTGCTGGTGTCGGCGCGCGAGCGCCAGCGACTGTGCCGACTGAACGGCCTGTTTGGCGCGGTCGGAATAGAGTTCGAGATTCATAAGGGTCCCCTCATCAGGCGGATTTCCGCCCGCGACGCCCTTTCAGGAAGCGACATCGCGGGTCTGTGAAACCGAGATGGTGTGGCGGATGAGGCACACAAGGGGTCGACCAAAGGAGATTTTCGCCTCCGTCACAGGCTGTCAGCCGCCCGATGGACCGGTCGAGAAGTCGAACTGTTCCGGCTGGCGACGCTGGCCGCCGCCGAAGTTCCAGGTCAGGCCGACGTAGAAGGCGCGCAGCTTGATCTTCTGCTCCGTCCGCTCGCTGAACAACGGCGTGTCATAGACGGTGGTGTTGCTGAACGAGTTGAACAGGTCGCGGCCGGTGAAGTTGAGCGACAGGGTGTCGCTGAGCTTTCTGCGATAGCCCAGATTGACCATGCCGCCGGCCTCGCGCGTGCCTTGCGCCAGCAGGCTGTCGCCCTGCCAGAAGCCGCTCAGCTGAATGAAATCCTTGGTCGTGGGTTGCCAGTTCAGGCTGAGGCGGCCGCTGGCCAGCGTGGCGTCGCGATCGCCGCCGCCGGTCACGGCCCCGGCGTCGATATCCTGGCGGAAGACGTTGACGCTGGCGTTGTAGCGCAGGGTCGGATGCAGGCGGCCGTTGGCCGTCAGCTCCAGACCGATGTCGCGGCGCGACCCCAGGTTTTCCGGGCGCGTCAGCAGGACGCCCCCGCCAATGTCGGTCGCCACGTCGGTGAAGGCCTTGTCGGTGTCGCGCAGATAGGCGGTGGCCTGATAGAAGCTCTGGCCCTTTCGCATCTGCCACATGGCCTCGAACGAGTCCGTTTCCTGCGGCTGAAGGTCGGGATTGCCGGACCGGCGGTTCAGCGGATCCTGATACGAGACAAAGGGGTTCAACTGGCTGGGCTGGGGCCGCTGGATTCGGCGCGAATAGCTGGCGCGCAGGGTCTGTTCGGGGTTTAGCTGGTATTGCAGATGCGCCGTCGGATAGGCGCGGAAATAGTCCTGGGACGCCGTGGCGCCGCCGGTCAGATCCTCGATCTTGATGTCGGCCTGTTCCAGCCGCAGCCCCAGCTGGGCCGACAGCTTCTCGCCCATCGGACGCTCATAGGTGGTGTAGAGGGCGTGGACCGTCTGGCGCGCCTCGAAACGATTGTTCAGGGCCGGAACCGGGACCACCGCCGCTTCGGACGCGCCGCGCAGGAAGTCGGTGCGCTGTTCCGGGCGCTGGTCGTTCAGTTCATAACCCAGGCGCAGCTTGCCGCCGTTCGACAGCGGACGGGTATAGGCGCTGGTGAAGCCCCAGTTGACCTGGTCGGTGGTGTTGGCGGTCCGCTCATGGACCGTGGCCCCGGCCGGGGTCAGATAGTCTGTTACCGCCAGGCCCGAACTGTCGTTGCTGTTGTTGTCGTAGCGCAGCTCGTTCGACCATTCGTGACCCGCGTCGTCGAAACGGTGCAGCACCCGCGCCGTCGCCCCCCAGTTGGCGAAGTCGAAGTCCGACGCCCCGTCGCGGCGATAGGCGCTGGTCAACGCCCCATTGGCGTCGCGCGTCTCGAACAGACCGCCGCCCACGCCGTTTCCGTCGAAGACCACGCCGCGCAGTTCGCCGGTCAGCTGGGTCTTGTCGTCCAGCTTGTATTCGGCGGTGAGCCGGGCGAAGGCGCCGTTCTGTTCCGAGGAGATGTCCTGATCCATCCGTGTGGTCGCCACCGTGGCGCCGGTGACGGGATCGCGCTGGTCGCGCTGACGCAAGATGGTGATATCGGTAGGATCGGCCCGGTAACTGACGTCGCCCGACAGGGTCAGCCGATCCTTCTGATACGATCCGCTGAGGCCCGTATTCCAGCGGCCGTTGTCACCGACATTCACCCGCAGCGAGCCGGTGGTCTGGGTTCCGGGCTTGGGCGCCGTAGGCTTGGTGATCAGATTGATGACCCCGCCCGAGCCTTCGGGGCTGTAGGCGGCGGAAGGGTTGGTCATCACCTCGATGCGCGCATACTGGCTGGCGGGCAGTTGGATCAGGGCCTGGCCGCGCCCCGGCCCGGTCAGGATGCCCGAGGGGCGGCCGTCGACCAGGATGGTGACGTTGGCGTCGCCGCGCAGCGAGACATTGCCTTCCGGGTCCACATCGACCGAGGGGACGTTGCGCAGGGCGTCCGCCAGGCTGCCGGTCGTCGCCTGCAGGTCGTTGGACAGGCTGTAGCTGATGGAATCGATGGAGGTGCGGACATCGGCGGCGCGGGCGTTGACCACCACGTCGCCGACGCTGGCGGGCTGCTGTTGCGTCGATTCAGCCGGAGGCGACGTCCGGCTGGCGGGGGTCTGGGTCTGAGCCGGCGGTTGCGACTGAGCCAGCGCGGCGCCGGGCAGGACGGCGGCGGCGGCGCCCAACATGAGAACGAGTTTGGAAGAGGTCATGCCCCGACGATCCTGAAAGAGAGCGCAGGCGTCTGAAGCGCCCGTCGACGCCCGTGACTATCGACGATGCTTTGAAATGCAAAGTTACATCTTTTTCATGCGCGCGGCAGGGTTGCAGTCAAGCTTGGGAACCGTCAGCTTCGCCATACGCTTCAGCCCGATGCTGACCACGAAAATGAACCCCCGCGTCTTCTGGGGCGCCAGCGGCATCGCCGGCGTCCTGCTGTTATCGACGCTGGTGGCGCCCCGAACCTCGGACCTGATCTTCAGCCATGCCCAAGCCTGGGTGATCGACACCTTCGGCTGGTTCTATGTCGCGGCCGTCGCCGGTTTTCTGGGAGCGGTCGTCTGGCTGGCGGCCGGGCCGACCGGGCGGCTGAAGCTGGGGCCGGACGACGCCGAACCGGACTTCCCCTATCTGTCCTGGCTGGCCATGCTGTTCGCCGCCGGCATGGGCATCGGCCTGATGTATTTCGCCGTCGCCGAGCCGGTGCAGCACTATATCGCTCCGCCCGACGAGGCGCCGGGCACGGTGAATGCGGCGCGCGAGGCCATGGTCATCACCTTCACCCACTGGGGGGTTCACGCCTGGGCCATCTATGCGGTGGTGGGGCTCAGCCTGGCCTATTTCGCCCACCGCAAGGGTCTGCCCCTGACCATGCGGTCGGGCCTGTTTCCCCTGTTGGGCAAGCGGATCAACGGCCCGATCGGCGATGCGGTCGACATCTTCGCCATCTGCGGCACCCTGTTCGGCATCGCCACCTCGCTGGGCCTGGGCGTGGCCCAGATGGCGGCGGGCCTGGACTATGTGTTCGGCATACCCAACACGGTGCTGATCCAGGTCGGGCTGATCGTGGCGGTGATGGGGGTCGCGACCCTGTCGGTGATGTCGGGCGTCGAAAAGGGCGTGCGCCGGCTGTCGGAGCTGAACCTGATCCTGGCCGTCTGCCTGATGCTGTTCGTGCTGTTCGCCGGGCCGACGCTGTTCCTGATGCGGGCGCTGGTCCAGAATTTCGGCCTGTATCTGGATCACTTCTTCCAGCGCACCTTCACCCTGTACGCCTATGAGCCGCGGGCCTGGATGGCGGACTGGACCCTGTTCTACTGGGCTTGGTGGATCGCCTGGTCGCCGTTCGTGGGCATGTTCATCGCCCGCATCTCGCGCGGGCGCACGGTGCGCGAGTTCGTAGTCGGGGTGCTCCTGGTCCCGACCGGCTTCACCTTCCTGTGGATGACGGTCTTCGGCAATACGGCCATGGCCTATGACATGGGCCAGGCGGCGGGCGCGATCTCGCAGGCCGTTCAGGCCGACCTGTCGACGGCCATGTTCCACTTCTTCGAACAACTGCCAGGCACGATGTTCACCTCGACCCTGGCGATCCTGCTGGTGGGGGTGTTCTTCGTCACCTCGGCGGATTCCGGTTCTCTGGTGATCGACACCCTGGCCTCGGGCGGGGCGGACGACACGCCGCGATGGCAGAGAATCTATTGGTGCGTCATGCAGGGGGCGGCGGCGGCGCTGCTGTTGCTGGCGGGCGGCCTGGGGGCCTTGCAGGCTGCGACCCTGGTGGCCGCCCTGCCCTTCTGCATCATCATGATCCTGCTGGTCGCGGGCCTGTTCCGCCAGATGAACGCCGACCTGAAGGGCGAAACCCTCAACACCGAAGGGGCGCCCCTGTCGCAGCAGTTGAAGCGGATCATGACGCCCGCCAGCCGCGCCGACATCTTGAAGGAGATCGAGCGTCAGGGCCTGCCCGCGCTGGAGACGGTCTACGCCGCCCTGGGCGCCGAGGACTCCGACGCCGAGATCGGCCGCGACGAGGCGGCGGCCTGGCTGACCGTCCGCCACGCCGACCGGGTGTTCATGTACCGGCTGGGGGCCCGTTCGCGCGCCCGTCCCGCCATCACCCAGCGCGACGCCCCGGTCGGCCGCCGCCCGCTGGAATGGCGCCTGACCGCCCAGACCGGCGCCGGTGAACGGCCCCACGACATCACCGGCTTCACCCAGGGCCAGATCGTCGCCGATGTGCTGGACAAGCTGCAGGGGTGGCGACTGGCGTAAGGCGACGCGGGGCGCTAGCGTCGCGGCGTCTTCGTCGGAGTTCGCCATGTCCCTTCGCCTTTCGCGCCGATCCCTGTTCGCTTCGGGAGGGGCCGCAGCGCTGGCGGCCGGGCCGGCCTTTGCTCAAACACCTGCCGCGAACGACGACGCCTCGCTGGTTCAGGCGGTGGACGCCTATGTGAAGACATGCATGGCGGCCTGGCCCGATCAGCCCGCGCTGGGCGTCGCGGTGGTCAAGGACGGGGCGACCGTCCTGGCGCGCGGCTATGGCGTCAAGGTGCAAGGCAAACGCGACCTAGCCGACGAACACACCCTGTTCGCCATCGCGTCGAACACCAAGAACGTCACCGCCGCCGCCCTGGCCATCCTGGTCGACGAGGGCAAGGTGAAGTGGGACGAACCCGTCAGAACCTATCTGCCCGACTTCAAACTGTCCGACCCCTATATCGGCGAACACATCACGGTGCGCGACACCCTGAGCCACCGGGCCGGGTTCGGCCTGGGCGCCGGCGATCTGCTGTTCTGGCCCAATTCGGACCGGACCCGCGCCGAGGTGGTGGCCCAGGCCGCCTTCGTGCCGATCGAGGACGGGTTCCGGGCCCATTATCACTACTGCAATCTGATGTTTGTGGTGGCGGGGGCGGTGCTGGAGGCGGTGTCGGGCATGGCGTGGGAGACCTTCATCCAGACCCGCATTCTGGATAGGGTCGGCATGACCGAGACGGTCCCGCTGGCGCGTCTGGCCGATGCGTCGAAGTCCGCCCTGCCCCACGCCCGCGTCGGGCCGCCGCTGCGCACCCACGGGCCTATGGTCCAGATCGCACAGTCCATCGCCGAGGTCTGGAACTGGGATTCCGCCGCCGCGGCGGGCGGCATCTGCACCACCCCGACCGACTGGGCCAAATGGATCGCCGTGCGCCTGAACGAGGGCAGGCTGGCCGACGGTTCGCGCCTGTTCTCCGAAGACGCGGCGCGCGAGATGTATCGGCCCAACATCATCGTCGGTTCGTCGCCGGGACCGACGGCGGAACTGCCCAATCGGTCGATCGCCTCGACCTACGCCATGGGTCTGCAGGTTCAGGACTATCGCGGCGAGCGGATCGCCAGCCACGGCGGCGGCTCGCCCGGCGGGATTTCCTCGACGGTGCTGATTCCCGGCCGCAAGACCGGCTTCTGCATCTTCTCGAATGCGGAAGAGAGCTTCCTGCTGCGCGCCCTGCGCTCGGGCATTTCCGACCTGTGCATGGGCAAGGTCGACGTCGACTGGATCGCCGATTCCAAGAAACTGGAAGCCGAGGGCGAGGCCAAGTCCCAGGCCGCCGCCGTCGAGATCGACGCCAAACAGCGTGCCGGCGCCCCGCCCGCCATGCCGCTGGACGCCTATGCCGGAACCTGGCGCGACCCCTGGTACGGCGACATCGTCATCGAACCGCGCACCGAGGGCCGGGGTCGCAATCGAAAGAGCGGCCTGTGGCTGCGTTTCACCCACACCCCCGCCCTGCAGGGCTGGCTGGAGCCGTATGACGGCGAAACCTTCCGCACCCGCTTTTCCGACAAGCGCGAAGAGGACGCCTTCGTCACCTTCGCCATCCAGACGGCCCGCCCGGCGACCGCGACGATGAAGGGCGTCAGCCCCGACATCGACTTCAGCTACGACTATCAGGACCTGCGCCTGACGCGGGTCTGAACGCGGATGGTCCGGCGGCCCTGTGACCCAGGGTCGCAAAGCCGGAACGGGGTCTGAAGCGGGGCGCTGTCTTCCCATCAATCCAAAGGGAGACCGTCATGTCCAAGACTCAGAACCCCCGCGCGCTCGACCGTGACGAAGCGCAGATGGTGGAACAGTCAAAGGCCCTGAGCGATCATAGCCCCGCCGAACTGCGCGACCTGATCGGGCGGTTGAGGGCGCGCCGCGACCGGGTGCAGCGTCAGATCAGAACCCGCGTCCGCGACGGGCGCGACGGGCCGGACACGGGTGCGCGCGACAAGAAGGCCCTGCTGACCGAGGCCATCGACCGCGTCGCCGACGCGATGGCGGCGCGCAAGGACGGGCGTTCCGCGACCGCCAATCTGCGCAAGGCCGTGGCGCAAAAGGCCGAAACGCCCCGCTGGATCGGGCCGGACGACCGCACCGCCGACACCGGCCCGGCCGAGACCCCCAACACCAAGATCGCCCCCTCCGGCGCCCTTCACGCCGAAGGCATGCGCGCCGCCATCGCCCGCTCGACCGGGGCGCGGTGAAGGGCAGCCGAACCCGTCCCGGATCGTCCTTCCGGGGCTGAGCGGAGCGAAGAACCCGGAACCCAGGGCTACGGTCGCGCCGTTCAACGCATTCGACGCCGCACGCCATCCCCCCTGGGTTCCGGGTTCGCCCTTCGGACGCCCCGGAATGACGGCACAGCGAAATCAGGCCTACCGAACGATCTCCAGCAGCTCCAGCTTAGCCTCCTGCTTGGGCCAGGGGATGACCAGACGCCAGCGGTTCTGGCCGATCCGCTCCAGCACGCCCAGCTGGTCGCGCTCGGGCGTCTGGCCATAGCGGGGATAGTGGGCCTCGTCGCCCCAGGCCTGGGCGCCGACATAGACCAGACGGCGATCCGTGTCGGGATACAGCAGCCCCTGCGTCCGCTGCGAGCCGGTGCTCTTGCTCAGGATCAGATCGCCGCCGGGCGTCAGTTCCACCGAACAGGCGAACCAGGGATAGTCGACATAGGCCAGGCCCGCCCCGTCGCGGCTGCCCATCTTGATGTTGCGGCAGCGATAGGGTCCGGGCGCGGGTTGAAGGCGGCCGCTCTGGGCTGCATTGGGATCGGCGAGAGGCCCCAGCGCCTCGACCTGACGCGCGTATCCGCCCTTCTCGGCCTCGGCGCGGGCCAGACGCCAGGCCTCGTCCATGCGGCCAAGGGCGGAGGCGTCGTCGGGCTTGGCGACCTTGCGCCAGTCGTCGGTTCCGCCCTGCATGCCGCCGCCTGTGGAAGCGTCTGGTGTCGCGGCCTGTTGTTGCGGCGTGGCGGCGGCTTCCGGCGCGGCCTGGGGCGGGACGCCGGCGGCGGGTTCGGACACGGCGGGCGAGGTCTCGGCCGGCCCTGCCGGACGATTGTCGCCGCAGGCCGCCAGGGCGGCGGACAGGGCCGTCGCCGTGGTCAGGGACAGGATGAGCGATGTGCGGCGCATGGGCGTCTCCTTCGATTGCGACAAAGGAAACGCGGCGGCTCGCGCCCGGTTCAGCCTTAAGGATCAGGCCGGCGCGCGACCGGGGACCAGTTCGATCAGGTCCAGGTTGGATTCGTTCTGCGGCCAGGGCAGGACCAGCCGCCAGCGCGCCTCTCCGATCCGTTCCAGCACGGCGACCAGATCGCGCTCGGGATTGCGGCCATACGAGTTGGCGGCCGGCTCCTGGGCCAGGGCCATCGACCCCAGCATCACCATGTGGCGGTCGTTCTCGGGGAACAGCAGGCCGGACGGGCGCTGCGAGCCGGTCAGTTTGGAGAATTTCAGCCCGCGCGACGTCTGTTCGATGCGGCAGGCGAACCAGCCATAGACCACATAGCCCAGCCCGTCCTCGCCGCCTTGCGACCCCAGTTTGACGGTGCGGCAGCGATAGTCGCCGGGCGGGGGCGCGACGCCCGGCCGCCCCGCCTTGGGCTGGATCAGGTCGCCCAAGCCGCTCAGATCGCCCGATCCAGGCTGGCGCCGCGCCTGTTGCAGGGCCAGGGTCCAGGCGGCGTCGACGCGTTGATAACGGTCGCGGTCGCCCGAGGTGATGACGCCGCGCCAGTCCATCAGAGGCGCAGCGCCGCCCGCGCCCGTCGAGGTGGGCGGCGGCGGAGGCGGGGGCGGCGTGGCGGCGCAGGCGGCAATGGCCGCCAGCCCGCCCATCAGGGCCAGGCGCAAGCCCACGCGCGCGCGAAGACGGGACGAAACCAACCGGACGAACTGAGGCATCGAACGCTGACCTTGGGCGGACCTGACGGCGAGATCGGTCCCTTAGGCCCTTTGACGCCGGTCCACGTCAAGGCCGCCGCCCGTCTCCGGCCGGGACAGGACGCGAGACAGGGCGTCCGCCAGGGCGTTCAGGTCCAGTGGCTTGGTCAGATAGGCGTCAAACCCCGCCGCCCGTCCCCGTCGCCGATCCGATGGGCCGCCGGCCGCCGTCACGGCCAGGACGGGAATGTCGCGCGTGACCGGATCGGCGTCCAATCCCGCCTTCACCTCAAAACCGTCCATGCCGGGAAGCCCCAGATCGAGCAGGATCACGTCCGGCCCCAGGGCGTGCGCCAGCTCCAGCCCCTCCGGCCCCGTCGTGGCGGCGTGCAGCGTCAGGCCCAGCGCCTCGGCCGCCTGACGCATCAGGGCGACATTGGCCGGATTGTCCTCGACATAGAGGGCCGTCGCCTGCGGGCGTCCCCGCGCCGCCGGGTCCGCGCCCGCCACCGGCAGGACAAAGGAGAAGGTCGTCGCGCCCCAGGCGTCGCGCGCGGCGTCCAGGCGGCCGCCCATCCGCTCGGCCAGCCGTTGCGCCGCGCCGAGACCCAGAGCCGTGCCGCCTCGCGCATCCTGCCCGTCCAGCGGCTGGAACGGACGGGCGGTCGCCGCCTCGGGCGGTCGGGCGGGATCGTGGACATCGACCGTCACCCGGTCCCCCTGTCGCGCCGCCGTCATCCGCACCGTCGCGCCCGGTTGCGAATGCGACAGGGCGTTGGCGACCAGCCGCCGCAGGATACGGCGCACAGGAACCGGATCGGCCATGACGCCGAGGCCCGGTTGCGCATCGGGACAGGCCAGGGTCACGCCCGCCTTTCGCGCCTCCGGCTCCAGCCCGTCGCAGACCTGGCGCAGGGCCAGGCGCAGATCGACCCGCTGCAGGAAGGGGGCGGCGCGTGTGTCGCCCGAGACGACGAAATCATCCGCCTCTTCGATCAGGGCCAGGACGACCGCGCCGGCCCCCTCGATCTGACGCACGCCCTGCGACTGGCGCGGCGTCAGCCGATCGGCCTCGGCATGGGTCCGCAGCAGCTGGGTGAAACCCATTATGGTGGTCAGGGGCGTGCGCAGTTCCCGCGTCAGGGCCTGGATGACCTCGCCCTTGGCGGCGTCCTCGGCGCTCAGCCGATGAACCTCGGCCTCGACGACGGACAGGGCCTGACGCTGCGTCTCGGCCGTCTGGGCCAGACGATGCTCAAGCCGCGCTCGATCCCGCGTCAGGCCCTCGACCGCGCCTAGGGCGCGGAGCCAAAGCCAGATTCCCGCGCACGTCCCCGATAAGGCCAGGGACAAAACCCACAAGACAATATCCATGACGCCCTCCCAAGCGTCACGAATAACACGTCAGGGTTGCGATACTGTAAAGCGTCTATTTTGGGTCGTCGTCAGTCCTCGCTGACGGCGGTCTCGGCCTTGCGACGCGGAGCGCGGCGACGCACGGGAGCCTCGGCCTCGCCTTCCGCCGAAGCCGCAGGCGCAGCGGCGACCGGCGCGCGGGTCAGAAAGCCCGGCAGGTCGGTCGGGGCCTCGCCCTCATCCGACGCGGCGGCGGCGGCGGTGCGACGCGGGCGACGGGCGGGACGGGCGGCGACAGGTTCAGCCGCAGGTTCGGCGGCCGCCTCCGCAGATGTCTCCATGGCCGGGCTGTCGGCGGCGGGCGCATCGATCGGGGCGGATTCGGCGTCGGCGCGGAGTGCGACGTCCTCGGCGCCCTCCTCGCGGTTGTCGAAGCGGCGGTTGCGTTCCTCGCGGCGACGCTCCCAGCGTTCGCGGCGGCTTTCGCGACGACCGCCGCCCTCGCCCTCGGCGCGGGCCTCGCCGTCTTCACGCGGCTCGCGGGGTTCGCGCGGCTCGCGCTGTTCACGGTTCTGATCGCGGTCCCGATCCCGGTCGCGGTTGTAGTCGCGGTCCCGGTCGCGGGGTTGATTCTGGTTCTGCTCGGCGCGCTCGGCGGTCTCCTGCGCCTGGCGGTCGGCCGCCTGCTGGGCGGCGACGAAGGCGGCGGCCTGGGCGCCGGATTCGTCTTCGAAATCGATGTCGAAGCCTTGGTTCGACTGTTCGCGCGCCGCGATGTCGGAGAAGGACCGCTGGGGCTGAAGCGCCCTGAGCACGCGGTAATAGTGTTCGGCGTGCTGCTGATAGTTTTCGGCCAGCACCCGGTCGCCGCCGGACGAGGCGTCGCGGGCCAGCTGCTGATAGCGTTCATAGACGGTCTGGGCGTTGCCCCGGACCTTGATGTTCTCGGGGCCTTGCGAATCCCACGAACGATTCGGATTGGCGTTGTTGGCGTTGTTCGCGCCCGCCTTGTTCCGATTGCGTCCGCGCTGACGCTTCATGCCCTTGAAATCTCTCATTCGCGCTACCGTGTGCAGGGACGAGGCCAGGCCAATGGCCGGGTTCGTCCGTTTCTGGGTTCCGTTTCGCTCGGGGCCGATCCCCGATTGTCGATCTGTCGGAATGCCTTGTCGCCCGCATGGTGCGCCGGTCCTTTCGGGACCGACCGTCATGATCGGCTCAAGCCGCGAACAGCCGGGTATGCGCCCGGAAAGCTGCGTTTGAGTGGGAGACAAGCCAGACTTAGCCTGTGCGCGACGCCTTTCCAAGGGGGATTCGTCAAAGCGTCGCACCGGGACTTTAACAGCCTGGCTTTGCCGCGACCGCTCCGCTGGGCTAGGCATGCGGTTTGAGACGACGACGAGGCTTCCCTATGCGTGTTCTGGTTTTGGGCGGCGACGGTTTCTGCGGCTGGCCCACGGCCCTGCACCTGTCGGCCAAAGGGTGGGACGTCACCGTCGTCGACAACCTCAGCCGCCGCAACATCGACAACGAGCTGGAGATCCAGTCCCTGACCCCCATCCGCACCATGGGCGAGCGGATCAAAGCGTGGAAGGCGGTGTCGGGCCGCGACATCGGCTTCGTCAATATGACCGTGGGCAAGGAGTTCGACCGCCTGGTCGCCCTGATCCGCGACCTGGCGCCCGACAGCGTGGTCCATTTCGCCGAACAGCGCGCGGCCCCCTATTCGATGAAGTCGGCGCGGCACAAGCTCTACACCGTCGACAACAACATCAACGCCACCCACCATCTGCTGGCCGCCATCGTCGAAAGCGGACTGGACGTGCATCTGGCGCACCTGGGAACCATGGGGGTCTATGGTTACGGCACCGCCGGCCTGCGCATCCCCGAGGGCTATCTGAAGGTGACGGTGGACACCGACGCCGGCCCCGCCGAACAGGAAATCCTGTTCCCGCCCAATCCGGGCAGCATCTATCATATGACCAAGACCCAGGACGCCCTGCTGTTCCAGTTCTACGCCCGCAACGATCAGATGCGGATCACCGACCTGCACCAGGGCATCGTCTGGGGCGCCCAGACGCGCGAGACCAAGGCGGACGCGCGGCTGATCAACCGTTTCGACTATGACGGCGACTATGGCACGGTGCTGAACCGCTTTCTGATACAGGCGGCCCTGGGCCATCCGCTGACGGTGCATGGATCGGGCGGCCAGACGCGGGCCTTCATCCATATCCAGGACACGGTGCGCTGCGTCGAACTGGCGCTGAAGAACCCGCCGCGCCGCGGCGACCGCGTCAAGATCCTGAATCAGATGACCGAGAGCCGCCGGGTGCGCGACCTGGCCCGGATGGTGGCGAACCTGACGGGGGCTGAAATCCAGCACCTGCCCAATCCGCGCCAGGAGGCGGACGAGAACGATCTGGTGGTCGCCAACGACCAGTTCCGCGAACTGGGGCTGAAACCCATCACCCTGGCCGAAGGGCTGATGCAGGACGTGACCGACATCGCCCGCTGTTACGCCGACCGCGTCGATCTATCGCGCGTCCCCTGCGTCTCGCCCTGGAATCACAGCCGGGCCGAGGCGCTGGAGACGGCGGGCGCGACGCCCGTGAACGCTTGATCCACCCCCGCTGACGTCAGAGGCTACTGTGCGTCGAAGACGAAGTGCATGACGCGATCATCAGACGTGGTCTCCATCCAGGGCTGTTTGTAAACCAGCGCCAGGGACGCAGACCCCTTTCCACGCGGCGTGATGCGGATCACCGCCGTGCCGGGCGCACCGACGATGGGAACGCCGGACGCGGGCGCCTGTTCGATCGCGAACGGTTCTTCCACACGCAGATTGCGGGCCTCCAGGACTTGCCAGCCGAAGCCGGTGCTGGGGTTGCTTTCCAGCCGCAGGGTCGAGGTCGCGCCCACGGGCAGAACCGCCGGCTTGACGGCGTCCGCCTCGGACAGAACCACCGGCGCGGGATCGGCCGCCGCGCCGGCATGGACGGGCGCGCCCGCCGACAGGGCGGCGACGACGGCGGCGAGAAGCAGGGTGTTGGTCATGATGAACCCGGATGTGGTCAAGCGCGTTGTCGAAAGCATAGAATGAAATTCGCTTTCAAGGCCACCGGCCTTTCGACGTTCTGTGAAACACGCTCGTTCCTGTTTGAAGATCGCCATGCCTGACGCCGCTCCCGCCCCGTCTCTGCTTGTTTACGGAGGAGGCTATGTGGGACGGGCGGCGGCGCTGGAGGCGATCCGGCGCGGGGGGCGGGCGACCGCCACCTCACGCAGCGCCGACCGTCGACGCGTGCTGGAGGCCGAAGGGATCGCTGCGCTCAATCCGGGCGACACCGCCGCCCTGAAGACCGCGCTGGAGGCCGCCGGCGCCGTGCTGATCACCGCCGCGCCTGACGCCCACGGGTGCCCCGCCCTGCGCGCCCTGGGCCCGCTGTCCGGCGACGCCTGGCCCGACTGGATGGGCTATCTCTCCTCGACCTCCGTCTATGGCGACCGGGCGGGCGGCTGGGTGTTCGAAGACGGCCCGCTTAACGCCGCCACTCTGGAGGGCGCGCGCCGCGTCCGGGCCGAGCGGGACTGGCTGGACGGGGCGCGGGGCATGGGGTTGACGGTGCAGATCTTCCGCCTGCCCGGCTTTTACGGCCCCGGCCGCAATGTGGTGGAACGCCTACGCGACGGCACGGCCCGTCTGGTCAGGAAACCGGGCCAGATCTTCAACCGCATTCATGTCGACGACATCGTTTCGGGCCTGTTCGCCTCGATGGCCCGGCCGCGTCCCGGCGCAGCCTATAATCTGATCGACGACGAACCCGCACCCGCCGATGTGGTGATGGAATGGGCGGCGGACCGCATCGGCCTGCCCCGCCCGCCCGAGGTCGACTGGACCGACGACAGCGTCAGCGAGGCCATGCGCCGCTTCTACCTGGATTCCAAACGCGTCTCCAACGCCCGGGCCAAGGCCGAACTGGGCTGGCGGCCGCAATATCCGACCTGGCGCGAAGGCTTGGCGGCGCTGATGGACGCTCCCCCGCCGTTGCGGTTGGTAAGCTGATATCCACCCGTCCTGACCCTAGCCCCCGTCATCCTCGGGCTTGACCCAAGGATCGGATGGTCCGCCGCGCGTGCGACAGGATCGGCGCACAGTCCAACAAACGCCCGGTCCTCGGGTCAAGCCCGAGGATGACGGACGGCGTTCTGACTTAGAACGGCAGCAGGTTGCGCTGGCGGCTGTAGCTCATGGTGCCGACATTGGCGCCCAGGCGCAGGCCGACGCCGGTGCGGATCGGCGCCAGGACGATGCCGTCCGCGCGCTGATAGTTCACGCCCAGGCCCGCCACCAGATAGGCCGACCCCTCGACCCCCGGATAGCGGCGATAGATCATGTCGGGGTGATACAGGCCATAGACCAGGGTGAAGACCCGGCTGGCGTTGCCGCCCCAGTCCCAACCGATCGACGCGCCCTGCCAGAACACCTCCTGCGAGGCCGACAGGTCCTTCATATGCAGGGCCCCGCGTCCGTAACGCGCGCCCACGACAACGGCGCCGGAACCTTCCTCGCCCGCGATATAGGCGGTCGGGCGGTCGCCCTGATCGGCGAAGACGCGCTCGATGGCGCCGCCCACGACCTCGGCCGCGATGCCCAGTTCGCGCGACCCGGCCGAGACCAGTTCGTCGAAGCTGTAGGCCTGTGCGTTCTGATCCGACGCGATGGGATAGTTGGGATTGCGCGCCGGCGTCGAGGCGCAGGCCCCCAGGGACGACGCCCCGGCGGCGGTGGCCAGGCCGGACAGAATCAGTTGGCGACGATGCATGAGGGGCGCTCCGAGAGGCGGCGGGAAGACGGCCGGCTGAGACGCCGAACTTGACGCTACCGTCCCCGACCTTTGCGGCAGCCTTGCGGCTTCAAGGTTAACGGGAACTTACGGGCATGGATTGATCAGCTTTTACAAGCGGTCGAACCCACTCCAAAACCGTATCGTGAGTAGATGGCGGAATCGGAAGGGCCGCCATTGAAGGCGGCCCCATCAATCCACGCAACGACGAACTCACCATCTTGTACAGGGTGGAACAGCGTCACGATGTACCCGATCCGGGGATCGTCGAACCGATAGAAAGCGCCGAAAAGGTCGCGGTTCGCCAAGGCGGTCGCCATCGGAATCGGCGTATCGAAGCGATTCTCGTGGATCGTGAAATCGCCAGCCGGGCCTCGAACGGTGACGCTGCCTTCGTCTCTGCTGACGACCGTCTCGTCCGCGTTCAGTTGAAACTGGCCTGTGGCGAGGCAAAGAGCGTCTGCGCCTTCGGTTTCCTGTCCGATGCGGTCGATTCGCTCCGGCCAAAGCCGGCCGTCTCGCACCGCCCGTTCGGGCGCAGTCGCGCAGGAGATCAAAGCTGCACTGAAGCCGAGTGTGGCCGTTGCTTTAAGCCAGCAGGATTTCAAGCCGCATTCCCCTTACGGTTTAAGCCCGCAACCTGCCGCCCTGCTTTTCAACCGCCGCCACGATATTGGCGGTCAGGGATTCGATCTCGGCTTCGGCCAGGGTGGCGTCTCGCGGCTGGATGACGACCTCCAGGGCGACGGACTTGAAGCCGTCGTCCACGCCCTTGCCGCGATAGACGTCGAACACGCGGACGTCGGCGATCAGGGCCTTGTCGGCGCCCGTCGCCGCCCTGACCAGATCACCCACCGGCTTTGCATCCTCGACCACGAAGGCGAAGTCGCGGGTCAGGGGCATGAAGGCCGACAGGTCGGCGGACCCGCGCGCCTTGCCGGACCCATTCTTACCTTTCTGGCCCCGCGGCTCGGGCACATTGTCCAGCACGATCTCGAACGCGACCATCGGGCCGTCCGCATCCAGCGCCTTCAGCACGCGCGGGTGCAGTTCGCCGAACTCGACCATCACATTCTTCGGCCCCAGTTGCAGCCGGGCCGAACGGCCGGGGTGCCACCAGTCGCGGTTCTGGCCCTGAACCAGTTGCAGCGAGGCGACCGGCGCGCCGATCTCCTCCAGCACGGCAGTCAGGTCGCCCTTCAGCGCGAACAGGGCGTCCTCGGCGGGACCGCCCCAATGACGGGCGGCGTGCGGCGCGATCAGGCCGGCGATGATCGTGCGCTGATCCTTGGGCCCGTCGCCCAGATAGACCGGGCCGATCTCGAACAGGGCCGCGTCGGCGAAACCGCGCGCGGCGTTGCGGGCGGCGGCCTGGATCAGGTTGGGCAGGGCCGAGGGCCGCATGCAGTCCAGATCGGCGGCGATGGGGTTCTCCAGCACCAGTCTGTCGTCGCCCCCGCCGAACAGGGCCGCCGTCGACTGTTTGGTGAAGGACCAGGTGACGGCCTCGGCGTACCCCAGCGCCGCCAGCGCCCGGCGCGCCGTGCGGACGCGGGCCTGACGCGGGTTCAGCACGCCTCCGGCGGCGTTGGCGACCGGCGGCAGGGCGACCTCGGGCAGATTATCGAAGCCTTCGATGCGGGCGACCTCCTCCACCAGATCGGCGGGGCCTTCCACGTCGCGGCGCCAGGACGGCGGGGTGACGATCCATGGCGCGGCCTGACCGGCGGGCGCGGCCTGAACCAGGAAGCCCAGCTGGCCCAGGATGGTCCCGATCCGGTCGTCGGCCAGATCCATGCCCGTCAGACGCTTCACATGGGCGGGATCGAAGGCGAAGGGCGCCGGGCCAGCCGGGGGTTCGCCGACGAAGACGATGTCGGACGGCTCGCCCCCGCACAGGTCCAGGATCAGGCGCGTGGCCAGTTCCAGCCCCGGCGTGACCGAGACCGGATCGACGCCGCGCGCGAACCGGTACTGGGCGTCGGAATGGATGCCCAGCGTCCGCCCCGTCTGGGCGATGACCAGCGGATCGAACCAGGCGCTTTCCAGGAAGACATCGGTGGTGTCATCGTCGCAGCCGGTCGATTCCCCGCCCATGACGCCGCCCAGACCGATGGGGCGTTCGCCGCCCGCATCGGCGATGATGCAGTCGGTCGCGGCGGCTGTGTAGGTCTTGCCGTCCAAGGCGATCAGGTGCTCGGCCTCGCCCGTCTCGGCCGAAGCCTGACCCGCGCGCACCACGATCTCGGTCCCGGACAGCTTGGCCAGGTCATAGACGTGCAGCGGGCGAGCGCGGTCGTAGGCGATCAGATTGGTCACATCGACCAGACGGTTGATCGAGCGCAGGCCGATGGCGGTCAGGCGCTTCTGCAGCCAGGCCGGCGACGGGCCATTCTGCACGCCGCGAATGACGCGACCGGCGAAGACCGGGCACATCTCGGGCGCCTCAAGCCGCACCGCGATCGGCGACGGAAAGCCGCCGCGCACCACGGCGATGTCGAAATGCTTCAGCCCGCCCACGCTGGCGGCGGCCAGATCGCGCGCGATGCCCGCAACGCCCAGCCAGTCGGGCCGGTTCGGCGTCACCTCGAAATCAATGACGGGTTCGGCGCCGAACAGGCCCGCAACCGGCGTCCCGACCGGAATCTCGGGCGGCAGTTCCTGAATGCCCTCGCTCTCATCGGACAGTTCCAGCTCCGACGCCGAACACAGCATCCCATTGGACACCACGCCGCGCACCGGCTTCTCGACCAGGGTCACGCCCAGGCCGGGCACATAGGCGCCGATGGGGGCGTAGATGGTGGTCAGGCCCGCGCGCGCATTCGGGGCGCCGCAGACGATCTCCTTCATCCCGTCCACCGTCTCGACCTGACAGACCTGCAGCCGGTCGGCGTTCGGATGCCGCTCGGCCGAGATGATCCGGGCCACGGTGAAGGGCGCCAGCTTGGCGGCGGGATCGAGAACGTCCTCGACCTCCAGCCCGGCCATGGTCATGGCCTCGGCGATCTGATGCACGTCCGCCTCGGTCTCGAGGTGGTCCTTCAGCCAGGAGAGGGTGAATTTCATTGGGAACTCAAAGGCACGGATTCATGACGGGTTCACGCGGGATCGACAGCAGGTCATCAATGTTCGAACGCACCGCCTCAGGCCCCTGCTCGCGAAGCGCGCGATACATCTCGACGGCGTCCCTTTGTCGGCAAAGGCCACGATCAAGCTCGGCTCTTCGCTGACGCCGCGCGTCATCCAGCCCTTGGCGCGATACAGGCGTGCGGCTGTTGGCCATAATGAAGTTTTCGATCCGGCCTACGCCGTCACGCAATTCTTCTCTTAGGGCGGCGTCGCGATTGCGATGGCAAGTCTCGCCGATGATCGCCATCGTGTCGTACAACGTCCACGCGCACAGAACGGCGCCCTTGCCGCTGACATCGGTTTGAACCGTCCAGCCATCCTGCGAGAATTCGCGAATGTGCTTATCTGGCGGCCCCTCTTGCGACGAGGGCGCCATGCCGCACAGCAAAAGGGCCAGGCCGACAGCCAGGGGCGATCGCATTAGTTCGTACCCGCTGCCGTCGGCACCGCGGCCAGTTGATCCAGAATGTCCTTCGCGCCGGTGAAGCCGACATTGTAGAACTCGCATCCGATGAAGGTGCAGTCATGCATCGGCACGGTGCCCAGCGCCTTGTCGCCTATCGGCTGTAGCAGCAGGTTCTTCATCCCCCCACGCGGATCGCCGAAGTTGGTCTCGTCGAAGGTCGTGCCGCCGCCAATCAGCACGATCGCCGGCCCCTGAAGCCGGCAGCCCGTAAAGGTTCGGCCGACAATGGCGCCCTGCTCCTGGTGAGCGGTGTAGAGATCGTAGAGATTGATATCGACGTCGACGAAATCCATCTGCGTCAGAGACTTGGCGATACTGATGGGACGGTTGATCGGCAGGCGGCTCATGCTTGGGCCGCCCGTGCGCTCAGAAGGTTGGTTTCGATCTGCTGCAGCAGTTCCGGCGATCCGGTGAAGCCGATCTGCACGAAGCGGCAGCGGACGAAACGGCAGTTCGCCATCCCTACGACGCCCGCGATCATGTCGCCCAAAGGCTGGAGCAAAAGGGTGCGCGGGTCAGAGGCCACGCCCATGTTGCAACCGTCGAACGTCGTGCCGTTCATGACCGCCATCACCGCAGGCCCTTCGATCAGGCATTCGGTGAAGGTCTTATCCTCGATGACGGTCTTGCCGGCGTTCATATGATGCACGGCCAGCGACGGCAGCCACACCGCTTCCTTTTCAAAGGTCGTGCGCGCAACCAGCTCACGTCCGAACTTCTCGTCAGGCGACATCGGCGTTTGGGGTTGATCGGTCATCTGGAAACTCGTTCAGCTCAGGCCCGAGGCCGGGTTGGGGGCGGCGAAGGCGGAGAAGCCGTAGTGGGCCAGCCAGCGGGTGTCGGCCTCGAACATCGGGCGCAGGTCCGGCACGCCGTATTTCAGCATGGCCAGCCGGTCCACGCCCATGCCGAAGGCGAAGCCCTGATATTCGTCCGGGTCGATGCCGCAGTTTTTCAGCACATTGGGATGCACCATCCCGCAGCCCAGAATCTCCAGCCAGTCGTCGCCGGTGTTGAACACCAGTTTCCCGCCCGAACGGTCGCAGCGGATGTCCATCTCGGCCGACGGCTCGGTGAAGGGGAAGTGGTGCGGCCGGAACCGCGCCTGAACCGCGTCCAGTTCGAAGAAGCGGGCGATGAAGGTTTCAAGCGTGGTCTTCAGATGGCCCATATGGATGTCGCGGTCGATCACCAGACCTTCGATCTGGTGGAACATCGGCGTGTGGGTGGCGTCCGAATCCTTTCGGAAGGTGCGGCCCGGCGCGATGATGCGGATCGGCGGTTTCTGCGACATCATGGTGCGGACCTGCACCGGGCTGGTGTGGGTCCGCAGCACCTTGCGCTCGCCCGTTTCCGGGTCGGGCTTCAGGAAGAAGGTGTCGTGCATCTCCCGCGCCGGGTGTTTGGGCGGGAAGTTCAGGGCGGTGAAGTTGTGGAAGTCGTCCTCGATGTCCGGGCCTTCCGCCACGGCGAACC
Organism: Candidatus Brevundimonas colombiensis; assembly: GCA_029202665.1. Classification (NCBI taxonomy): domain Bacteria; kingdom Pseudomonadati; phylum Pseudomonadota; class Alphaproteobacteria; order Caulobacterales; family Caulobacteraceae; genus Brevundimonas; species Candidatus Brevundimonas colombiensis. The sequence continues at coordinate 1,439,254 of CP119326.1, read as the reverse complement.
CCATCTCGGCGAAGACGGCGACCATCTCGTCCATCACCTGCATTGTCGGATGGACCCCGCCCTTGCGGCGCGGCCGGGCCGGCAGGGTCAGGTCGATTCGCTCGGCCTGAAGCCGGGCGTCCAGTTCGGCCGCCTCCAGCGCGGTCTTGCGGGCGGCGATGGCCGAGGCGACCCGGTCACGCAGGCCGTTGATGATCGGCCCCTGTTCGCGCCGCTGATCGGGGCTCATGGCCCCCATCCCCTTCAAGAGGCCGGAGATCGAGCCGGACTTGCCGAGCGCGGCGACACGCACCTCTTCCAGGGCGGCGACGCTTTCGGCCGAGCCTATGGCGTTGATCAGTTCGAGTTCGAGTGTGGCGAGATCGGTCATTATGGCTGACGCCTTAACGGCCCCGAGCCGTTTCGTCACCCTTCAAGGCGTGGTTTGGCCCGCCGCGATGGCTTCGAGCTGAGACGCGGGCGCGGCATTGGCCGCCTCGATCCAGGCGGGCGGCTTGGGCTCCCAACGGATCGGCCGGCCGTCGGTCTGGGTCCAGCGATGCAGCCAGGAGATTCCGTTGGCCGCGACGAAGCCGTCGGCGTGGGCGTAGATCGGATCGGCCAGCGCCGCCTCCAACGGCACGAAGCGATAGCCGCGCGCCAGATAAAGGGCGTGAATCTGCGGATAATAGGCCTGGTTCAGGCTGTTGGCGTGCAACAGCAGCACCTGCGCCGGCTCCCGCCCGCCGGTCAGTTCGGCGCTGTAGGGCTCCAGGAAATCCAGCACCGTGGCCATGTGCGCCACATAGGCCGCGCCGATCCGCTGTTTCAGCGCCTCATCGCCGATCTGCTCGGCCTTGCGATAGACGTCGGCGAACATCCAGTCGTTGTTGTCCAGGGTGACAGGCGCGGTGATATAGCCGCGCTGGGCCAGACCGGCGGCCAGGGCGTCATGTTTGGCCTGGGTCTCTCCGGTGAACAGATAGGGGTGACGGAACCAGCGCAGGTGCATCCCGCGCGCCTCCAGCGCCGCCCGCACCACCGGCTCCCCGGCGTCGACGTCGGCCAGATAGGCGTCCGGCGTGGTGCGGTGGATGTTGATGTGGCTGAAGCTGTGGTTGCCCAGGTCCAGGCCCGCGTCCAGCCAGACGTTCAGCACGCCCGGCAACACGGCGTCACGCTGGGCCTCGCACATCCGCCCGGCGTTGACGAAGGCCGTGGCATGGGTGTTCAGCGGCTTCAGCATGGCGGTGAAGTCGCGCGTGATCGCCATCACCCTGGCCGGATCGCACAGCGTCGCCGCATCCGCCTGGAACGGCAGGTCGTCGAAGGTGACGGCGACGCGCCGATCCTGCGCCATCGCGGTTTGGGCGAGAACGAGGGCCGCAGCCAGGCCGCAGATCAGGGCGCGCATCATGCGGCTGAGCCTAGCCGCCGAACGCCCCGATGGGAACGCCGATTTCACCACGACGCCGTTTTGATCCGATTACGGATCAACTGTCGAAAACCCGCCGCGAAACCTTCATGAACGGCAAAGCTGGCGTTAAATATCGCCCGTTATGGCGATGGCGGAACAGGTGGGGACCGCGATGCCGCTGATCGGTGATTTCGTCGACTTGATCGCGCCCGTGGCGCCGTCCACCCTGGGCGCAGAGGTGTTCGAGCGGTTTCAGAACGAGCCGAACACCCTGGCCCTGGCCGTGGTCGACGATCAGGGTCGACCGCTGGGCGTCATTGAACGCAACGCCTTCACCCTGCGCATGGCGGCCGAGTTCGGGCGCGCCCTCTACGCCCGCAAGCCCGCCGACAGCCTGATGGACCGCAATGCGCCGGTCACGGAGGCCTCGACCAGCGCCGAGACCTTCTTCCACGCCTATGACGCCGCCGAACTGGGCGCCCTGCTCAGCGGCTTCATCGTGGTGTCGAACGGGCGGTACGTCGGCGTCGGAACGGCGCTGCAGGTCGTTCAGGCGGGCGCCGCCGTCCACCGCCAGCGCGCCGAGGCGATGAGCGCCCTGGCCCGCGACCTGGCCCTGGCCGAGGCCGAGGCCGTCGCCTCCAGCCGCGCCAAGTCCGAGTTCCTGGCGGTGATGAGCCACGAGATTCGCACCCCCCTGAACGGGGTGCTGGGCGTCGCGGCCCTGATGGACAAGAAGCTGGAGCAGGAGGAACTGCGTCCCTACGTCCGCACCGTGATCGATTCGGGCCAGAGCCTGTTGCGGCTGTTGACCGACGCCCTGGACATGTCGCGCGCCTCGGCCGGGATGCTGACTTTGGAAGAAGAGCCGCTGGACCTGTCGGCCGTCGCCTTCGACATCGACGCCCTGTGGCGCGCGCGGGCCGAGGAAAAAAACCTGTCGCTCAGCGTCCGCACCGAACTGGCGATCCCGTTCGTCCAGGCCGATGGGATGCGGCTGAAACAGTTGCTGAACAATCTGATCGGCAATGCGCTGAAATTCACCCTGACCGGCGGGGTCTCGGCCCTGATCGAAAGCCGCGCGGACGGCCAGGTCACCCTGACCGTGGACGACAGCGGCCCCGGCGTGCCCGAAGCCGCCGCCGCGACCATCTTCGAGCCGTTCAACACCGGCAAGGCGGGCCGCGAGGGCGCCGGCGCGGGCCTGGGCCTGGCCATCTGCCGCCAGATCGCCGAGCGGATGGGCGGCGACATCGCCCTGGGCGCCTCGCCCCAGGGCGGCGCGCGGTTCCAGGTGCGTCTGCCCCTGCGCCCGGCGGTCCAGGCCCAGGCGGCGGCGCCGGACATGGTCGCCCCCACCGCGCACCCGACGCTGCATGTGCTGGTCGTCGATGACAACGCCGCCAACCGCTTCGTCGCCGGAAAGCTGCTGGAGATGTTCGGCTGCACCGCCGAAATGGTCGAGAATGGCTGCGAGGCCGTCGCCGCCGTCGCCGCCCGCCCGTTCGACCTGGTGCTGATGGACATCAAGATGCCGGTGATGGACGGGGTTCAGGCCACCCGCGCCATCCGCGCCCTGCCCGCCCCCGCCGGCGCCCTGCCCATCCTGGCCCTGACCGCCAACGCCGACGAGCGTGATGAAATGGACTATGTCGCCGCCGGCATGAACGGGGTGGCGCAAAAGCCGATCCAGCCCGACGCCCTGCTGAACGCTATCCGCCTGGTCATGACCGCCGCCGCCGAAACCGCCGCCCCGGCGCAGCAGGCCGCTTAGAGTTCGTCCTTCGGGGAGGGGGGCCGCAGGACGAACCCGGAACCCAGGAGAGCCTCCCCGGCGGCCGATGCGTCTAACCGCGCGACAGCCCCTGGCTTGCGGGTTCCTCGCTCCGCTCGGCCCCGGAATGACGCTGCAAAGCGACGCCTGAAAACGAAAACGCCCGCCCCGGCGAACCGGAGCGGGCGACATTCTTATGCGCCAGGCTCGCGACGCGATCGCTCGCGGCTTGAGCGCGGCTCTTACGCCAGGGCGGCGCGAACCTTGTCGGCGACGGCCTTGAAACCGGTCGCGTCGGCGGCGATGGCGGCCAGGACCTTGCGGTCCAGTTCGATGCCGGCCTTGTTCAGGCCGTTGATGAACTGGCTGTAGGTGAAGCCTTCGATGCGGGCCGCAGCATTGATGCGCTGGATCCACAGGGCGCGGAAGTTGCGCTTCTTGGCGCGACGGTCGCGATAGGCGTATTGCCCGGCGCGGTCGACGGCGGCCTTGGCCGTGCGGATCGTATTCTTGCGGCGGCCGGAGAAGCCCTTGGCCTGCTCCAGAACCTTCTTGTGCTTGGCGTGGGAGGTTACGCCACGTTTAACGCGAGCCATTATTTTGTTCCCTTCGGGAAGTCCCTATCGTTCGCCGCGCGGCGGCTCACTGTTTGAGGGACTATCTGTTCAAATTCAGTGCGGAAGATCGTCTGCGAACCCGGCGCCGATCAGGCGTAGGGCATGTAGGACTTGATCTTCTTGGCGTCGGCGTCGGCCATGACCGAGGTGCCGCGGTTCTGGCGGATGTATTTCGAGTTGTGGCTGATCAAGCGGTGACGCTTGCCCGCAACGCCGGCCTTAACCTTGCCAGTGGCCGTGAATTTGAAGCGCTTCTTGGCGCCCGACTTCGTCTTCAGTTTCGGCATTTCAGTCTCCTTTTTGAGTGGGCTACCGCTCTTCGAGCTACTTGAGCCCGATTTGCGATCCCTCTCAGAGTTTAAGAACCGCCCAGGCATGCCTGTTCGCCCGACGGTTCGGTACGCGAAGGCGCGGCTTCTACGCCAAGACGCCCCCCGACGCAAGGCGAGTCAGTTCAACGGCTTGGCGGCGCTCTGGGCCCGCCGGATCGCCCGCCCGGCGTTGATCGCCATCACCGCCGCGGGAACGGTCAGAAGCGCCCCGATCAGGAAGGGCCAGTCGTGCCCCAGGCCCGAGAACAGGGCGCCGGCGATCATCGGCCCGAAGATGCGCGCCACCGAACTGGACGCCATGTTCAGCCCCAGCATCGCCCCCTGCCGGTCGGGCGGCGAGGCCCGGCTGATCATGGCCGAGATATTGGGCATGGCCAGCGACATGCCGCACGCCCCCACCGCCATGACGATGGGAATACTCCAGCCCTGCACCACCGGGATCGACAGGGCGCCCAGCGTCAGCTCCGTCGCCGGAAACCAGGCGACGGGGGCCAGCACCTGCAGCACCAGCGAGGTTCCGAACAGCAGCATCCCGGTCGCCAGAACGCGCGATTCTCCGAACCGCCGCGCCAGCCGCCCGGCCAGGAACCCCTGGTTCAGGGTCGAGATCACCCCCACGATCATGAAGCTGAGCCCCACCTCGCGCGCGCCCCAATGATAGCGGCTCTCGGCCCACAGGCCGAACACGCTCTCCATCGCCGAAAATCCGGCCATATAGATCAGGGTCACGACCAGAACCCGCGACACCACGTCATTGTCGCGCGCCGCCTTCAGGCCCGACAGGAAGGCCGGACGCGGCGCGGCCGGATCGGCCTTGGCCCGGCTTTCGCGCAGGAAGATGATCACCCCGACCGCCGCCAGCGCCGCCAGGGCCGAGGCCAGGAAGATCGGCAACTGATAGCCGATATGGCCCATCTGCGGCTGGGTCAGCAGCCCGCCCAGTCCCGGCCCGACGATGAAGCCCAGACCGAACGCCGCCCCGATCAGCCCCATCCGCCCCGCCCTCTGCTCCGGCGGCGTCACATCGGCCACATAGCCCTGGACCGTCGAAATATTGCCCGCCCCCAACCCGGTGAACAGCCGCACCGCGATGGCCAGCCAGATGTTGGGCACAAAGGCCAGCATCAGATAGCCCAGCGCATTGGCCACCAGCGTCACCAGCAGCACCGGCTTTCGCCCGATCCGATCCGACAGCCGCCCCCAGAACGGTTCGGCGAAGAACTGGCCCAGCGAATAGGCCGAGAACATCAGCGTGATCTGCCACGCCTCGGCCTTCAGGCTCTGGGCGAAGAAGGGCAGCAGCGGCACCACCAGTCCAAACCCGACCAGGTTGATGAACACCACGGAAAACAGCACGGCCAGGGCGGATGCATGAATTTTAGGCGGAGCGGCAGGCGTCGTCATGCCGATGATCTAGCTCGGCGCCGGCCGACTAGCGAGGCGGATTGTTCGCCTCCAGAAACCGCACCGTCTCGCGCAGCGCCCTCAGCCGGGTGTCGGCCCGCGACATCCAGTGATCCTCGCCCGCCAGTTCGATCATCTCCACCGGCGTTCCGGCGCGCCGCATCGCCTCGGCCATGACGCGGCTCTGCTCGATGGGCACCACCGTATCGTCGCGGCCATGGATCAGCAGCAGGGGCTTGTCCACCGTCGCGGCCAGAAAGGCGGGCGACAGCGCGTCCAGCGCCCGGTCGTTCAACCGCGCCGCGCCCATGAACCGGTTCCAGTAGCGCACCGTCTGGCTTTGCCGACGTCCCTCCTGACGGGCTTCCCAGTTGACCATGCGGCGCAGGTCGGACACGCCCGCGAAGGCCACGCCGCAACGATAGACGCCCTTGTCCAGCGTCAATCCGGCCATGGCCGCATAGCCTCCGTAGCTGGCGCCGACGATGCAGACGCGGTCCGGATCGACGATGCCCTGCGCGCTCAGCCAGCGCACGCCGTCGGACAGGTCCGTCTGCATCTTGCGCCCCCACTCGCCGTAACCGGCCTCCAGGAAGGCGCGTGTGTAGCCCGTGGAGCCGCGGAAGTTGGCCTGCAGAACCGCATAGCCGCGCGACGCCAACGCCTGGGCCCACCAGTCGAACCCCGCCACGTCGCGAGACGCCGGCCCGCCGTGGGCCAGCACGATCAGCGGCAGTTTCTCTGGCGTTTCGACGCCGGGCGGCAGGGTCAGGTAGCCGGGGATTTCCAGCCCGTCGGCGGCGGCATACCGAACCTGGCGCACGGCCCCGACCTGAGCGGGAGAAATGTCTGGATACGGTTGCGCCAGGATTTCAGCCACCCCTCGGTCGAAGTTCACCAGCTGATACACGCCGGCCTCGTCCTTGTCGGTGAAGACGAGCGCCAGCGTTTGATCGTCGTTCCAGGACACCAGACGCGGCGCCTTGTCCACGAAAGCCCGCTCGATCGCTCTCCATCGCCTTGCGGCTTCCGGCTCCAGGAATTCATAGCGGGTTCCGTCATCATCCTCGCGCAAGGCCCCCAGGAGAAGCCGGCTCGCGGAATGGTGGATCAGGCCGTCGGGGTGATGGTCAAAGGGCAGACGCGTCCACTCGCCCGTGTCCACATTCACCTCGAACATCACGGCAGGCGTCGCTCCGTCCGGGTCCTGCTCTGCAAGATCGGGGCGATCCGCGCCGACGATGATGGTCCGGGGCGTTCGGCCCATGCCGAACAGGGCGGGCGCATCGACCGGCGCATCGACGCTCCAGGCTTCGTACAAGCCTCGACCGCGCGGCAGCATCAGCGTCCATCGGCCGCTTCGTTCGACATAGCGCGACATGGCGATGACCTCGCCCTGGCTGTCCAGCACATAGTCCGCCGTCTCGCGTGTCATGATCTTCACGACACGACCGCGCCCGGTATTCAGGTCGATCTGATGCAGGTTGATCTGACCGGTGACCAGATTGACCCCGCGCGCAAACAGCGCCTCACCGCTTGCCGTCCTGCGAATGGAAGGCTGGCCGTAAAGCACCGTCAGGACGTCGGGCGTTTTGTCCAGAACCTGAACCAGCTTCTTTTGCTCAAGATCGACGATCTGGCCGAAGTAGAGTTCCGAAAGCGGCACCCCCAGCGCTGGAATGCTGCGGCTCTGGGACGTGATCACCAGAACCCGCCGCTCTCCGACCCAGCGCAGGTCGCGGACCTTGATCTCGCCGACAGTGGCTTTGAACACCAGCGCGCCCGTGGCCATGTTCGTTACGGCGATGGCGCGCGTTTCTCCGACGACCGCGATCAGAGCCAGCTGATCGCCGCTGGGCGACAACTCCATCATCTCCACCGCTGGGGAAGCGCTGTAGGCCTCCAACGCAGGGGGCGCGTTCTGCGCCTGCGCCGAGGACAGGACGCCGCCGTTCAGGGCGACCACGCTTAGGATGGCCAGAAGCCATCCCGACAGACCACGCCTCATCATCCACGCCCCCGTTCACGGCCAAGCTCAACCAGAACAGTTCGGCTGGCGCAAGCGCAGGATGCGAAAACGAAAAACGCCCCGGCCTGGCGACCGGGGCGTTTCATAGTCACGGAGGAACCGCGATCAGCGCGGGGCCAGGATCATGATCATCTGGCGGCCTTCCATCTTGGGCGCGAACTCGACCTTGGCGACCTCGTCGAAGTCGGCTTGCACCTTGTGCAGCAGCTTCATGCCCAGTTCCGGGTGCGCCATTTCACGACCGCGGAAACGCAGGGTGACCTTCACCTTGTCGCCCTCGTCGAAGAAGCGGTGCATGGCCTTGGCCTTCACCTCATAGTCGTGGGTGTCGATATTGGGCCGCAGCTTGATTTCCTTCAGCTCGACGACCTTCTGGCGCTTGCGCTGTTCGGCCTTCTTCTTCTGCTCCTGGAAACGGTGCTTGCCGTAATCGAGGATCTTGGCCACCGGCGGCTCGGAGGTGGAGACGATCTCGACCAGATCCATCCCGGCTTCCTCGGCGGCTTCGAGCGCGGAAGAGGTGGGCATGACGCCTTGTTTTTCGCCGTTCTGGTCGATGAGCAGAACGCGAGGGGCGCGGATATCCTGGTTCATACGCGGCCCGTCTTTCACGGGCGGCGCTTGCATGGGACGGCGAATGGGCGTCGTTTCCTTATGTGGTCAGATGAAGCGTGTGTCTTGATGAGCAGAAACGCGCGGCTGTCGCCACGTTCCCCTCAAGGTCGGCAATATGCGCCGGGAAGCCCGGTTTTTCAAGGCTTCGACGGCGTTTCGCCGATGTAGGCGTCATGCAGGGCCAGCACCGCGTCGAACACATGGTCGACCGTCAGATCCTCGATGGGGGCGAACTGGCCGCGCGTCTCGTTCGACGCCGCCGTGCGCGTCTTCGGCCCCCAGGGCCCGTACAGCCACCATTCGGTCGGTCCGAACAGGCCCAGCGTCGGCCGCCCCAGCGCCGCCGACACATGCATCAACCCCGAATCATTGCCCACGAACAGGTCGGCCCGGTCGATGGCGGCGGCCGAGGCCAGGATGTCGCCCTTGCCCACGAAGTCGATACCCCTCGGCCCATTCTCAGCGTGATTGGCGGCTTCCAGCGCGGGCGTCGCCGGCGGCCGGTCGCCCGGCCCGCCCACGGGCATGAAGCGCCAGCCGTCGAACCGCGGCTCGGCCTTCAGCTTTTCGACCAGCGCGCCCCAGCGGTCGGCGGGCCAGCTCTTGCCCGGCTGGTGCGCGATGGGCGCCAGGGCGATGATCCGACCGGGATCAGCGCCCTCCGCCAGTTGCGGATCGATGACGGCGGCGGCCTCGGCCCGCGCCTGGTCGTCCAGGAAGATTTCGGGGTCCAGCGGCGCGGGCGATCCCATCAGCCGCGACACCATCTCGACCTTGCGCAGGCCCGTCTCCCAGCTGCGGTTATAGATGACGCGCCGCTTGGCCGGGATCAGATAGCCGAGCGCCGAACCCCGGATGTCGATGACCAGGTCCCAGCGCGTGCCGACGACCTGTTTCCACAGGTCCAGCCAGTGGCCCGACAGCTTCTTCTTGTCCAATATGATCGTCCGCACCACGCCGGGCGCCGAGCGGAAGAAGGGCGCGGGCGGCCGACCGCAGGCCACGGTGATCTCGGCCCCCGGAACCTGCCGGCTGATCTCGCGGATCACCCCGGACGAGATGACGCAGTCGCCGATGCGGTTGGAGGTGACGAACAAGACCTGGGGTGCGGACACTTCTTCCTCCGTCATCCTCGGACTTGACCCGAGGATCGGGGGCGTCGCGCGGAAACTGCGTGACGCGGGTTACGGCCGGGACCGCCTTCGACCGTCCGTGTGCGTCACGCCCGATCCTCGGGTCAAGCCCGAGGATGACGACGAAGGGAACATCGGGATGACGCAACAGAAAAGTCGGGGCACAACACCGTTCATGACCGACATTCAGCACCTGTCCCGCCCCGATGGCGAAACCCTGGCCTTCAAACGCGTCGAGGGCGACGGCCCGACCGTGATCTGGGTCGGCGGTTTCCGCTCCGACATGGAGGGGACCAAGGCCCTGGCCCTGGACGCCGCCGCGCGCGAACGCGGCTGGAACTTCGTCCGCTATGACCATTTCGCCCACGGCCGCTCCTCCGGCGACTGGCGCCAGGCCACCATCGGCCGCTGGCGAGACGACGCCATCGCCCTGATCGACAGCCTGTCCGGCCCGGTCATCCCCGTTGGATCATCGATGGGCGGCTGGGTCTCTCTGCTGGCGACCCTGGCGCGACCGGATCGGATCAAGGGGCTGGTTCTGGTCAATCCGGCCCAGGACTTCACCGAACGGCTGATGTGGCCCGGCCTGGCGGATCACGAGCGCCAGGCCATCCTGCGTGAGGGCGAGACCCTGATCGTCGAGGAGGGCCTGGGCGAATACGTCCTGACCCGCCGGATGTTCGAAGAGGCGAAGGACTGGTTGCTGCTGGACGGCGTGATCGACATCATCGCCCCCGTCCACATCCTGCAAGGCCGCGCCGACGATGTGGTGCCCTGGCGTCATCAAATGAAACTGGTCGAACGCCTGACCGGCGGCGACGTGCGCCTGGACCTGATCGAAGGCGGCGACCACCGCCTGTCCACGCCCGCCGACCTCGACCGGCTTGTCGCGGCGGTGGAGGCGATGCGTCCCTAACGCCGCTCATCCCCGCGAAGCGGGGACCCAGCGCTTTGGACACTCCTGCGCCTCACGCTCACTCCGAAGCCGATCCAACGCATGGTGATGCGTAAAGAACTGGGTCCCCGCCTTCGCGGGGATGAGCGGGTTGTTTTCAACCCTTGCCCGTCAGCGCCCCATACAGATCCGTCCGCCGATCGCGGAAGAAGCCCCAGGCCGCGCGATACCGATCCAGTTCGTCCAGATCGAAGGCGTGCACCAGCACCCCCTCCTCCTCGGCGCCCATCTGCTCGACCAGTTCGCCCTGCTGGTCGGCGATGAAGGAATGGCCATAGAAGGTCTGGCCGACCTCCGTCACCGTCTCGCGCCCGATGCGGTTGGCGCCGACCACCGGCACGGCGTTGGACACGGCGTGGCCCTGCATGGCCCGGCGCCACGGCTGGGCGGTGTGCAGGGTCGCGTCGTGCGGCTCGGTGCCGATGGCGGTCGGATACATCAGGACGTCGGCGCCCATCAGCATCATGGCCCGCGCGCATTCCGGGAACCACTGGTCCCAACAGATGCCGACTCCGACCTTGCCGAACCGGGTGTTCCAGACCTTGAAGCCGGTGTCGCCCGGTCGAAAATAGTATTTCTCCTGATAGCCGGGACCATCGGGAATATGGCTCTTCCTATAGACGCCCAGCGCCTCTCCGTCCGCGTCCAGCATGACCAGCGAGTTGTAATATTGCGGCCCGTCCTTCTCGAAGATGGACACCGGAATGGCCACGCCCAGTTCCTTGGCCACCGCGGACATCGCCGTCACGCACGGATGTTCGCGCCATTCATAGGCGTGGCTGAACCAGTGCTCCTCCTGCGACACGCAGAAATACGGCCCCTGAAACAGCTCCGACGGCAGGATCACCTGCGCGCCCTTCCCGGCCGCCTCGCGCACGAAGCCGATGGTCTTGTCTATATTGGCCTGCATGTCCTCGCCATACGAGGTCTGGATGCCGGCGACGGTGATCTTGCGGGTCATGCGGGCTCCTGCTGGGAGATGCAGTGGAACGAGCCGCCGCCGGTCAGTATGGCGTTGGAGGGCAGCGGAATGATTTCACGGTCCGGGAAGGCGTCGGCCAGGGCGGCGCAGGCAAAGCGGGCGGCTTCTTCATCGCCATAGGTCGGCACCACCACCGCGCCATTGGCGATCAGGAAGTTCATGTGGCTGGCCGGAATGGGGCGTTCGTCCTCGTCCAGCACCAGTCCGGGCGACGGGATGCGAACGACCTTCAGCCTGCGCCCTGCCGCGTCCGTCATGGCCGACAGATCGCGCGCCGTGGCGTCATAGACGTCGGCGTTGACGTCGGTCCGTCCCCAGGCGATCGGGCAGGCGACCACGCCCGGCGCGACGAAGCGGGCCAGGTTGTCGACGTGGCCGTCCGTGTGGTCGTTCAACAGGCCGTCGCCCAGCCACAGCACCGCCCTGGCGCCCACGGCCTGTTCCAGCGCCGCCGCCGCGACGGCCTCGTCCTGGTTCCAGGCCGGGTTGCGGTTGGGGTTCAGCAGGCACTGGCGCGTGGTCAGGACCGTCCCCTCCCCGTCGTGATCCAGCGACCCGCCCTCCATGACAAAGTCGTTCCAGGTCAGGGGCGTACCCGACCGTTCGCCGATCTGGCCCGCCACCAGATCGTCGCCCGGCATGTCGTATTTGCCGCCCCAACCGTTGAACCGGAACGCAGCCGCCATCTTTGACCCCGCGCCAAAGATCGGACCGGTGTCGCGAAGCCAGATGTCACCGAACGCGCCCGCGACGACCTCGACATTCTCGACGCCCGTAAACCGCGCCTGAACCTCGGCTGCGAGTTCGGGTTTGCCGACCATCAGCCGAACCTGCTCGCGACCCGGCCCCGCCAGGGCCCGCACCAGCCCCTCAACCTCGTCACGCGCCTGCTCCAGCGCATCGAACCAGTATTCCGCATGGGTCGGCCAACCCACCCACATGGCGCGGTGGGGAGCCCATTCGGCGGGGATGGCGGCTGCAACGGGGGCGGTCATTAAGACGTCCTCACGGGGCGAAACCCGGCCAAACCGCCGGACCGCGCCATATGGCCCCAACCCCCGCCGACTTCAACGCCACGCCCCGGACAAACAAAAAGGGCGGCCCGCGAACGGACCGCCCTTCGTGATGGTAATCAACTGATAATCAGAACTGGTAGCGAACGCCTAGTTTGATTTGCCACACCGCGTTGACGCTGGGCACCGATGGGCTGCGATTGGAGAAGTTAGTGTAGGTGTAGCGATTATTGGCGATCGTCGCATCCACATTGCCGGATGTATAAGGGAAACCGATCTGTTGGATCGAACCCCATTCGTCGTTGATCAGATTGCCAAGATTTTCGATGTCCATATAGCCGATCAACTTGGCGCCGCCCGGGAAGAAGGCCGGAAGCTCCTGCTCGATGTGCATATCCACCGTAGTTACGTAAGGAGACTTGAAGGCGTTACGCGGCGAGATTTCACCAGCGTAGTCGATCAGACCCGTTCTCTTCAAGAAATCGTTGAAGTTCGCGACATTGAAGTTGGCGCCGTAGCTGACACGCGGGTCACTTGTGGCCGTAATGTTCCCCGACGAGTCCACTTGCGGCACATACAGCAGTTGGCGCGACGTGGTGATGTATTCACCGAAGTCAGCGTTGCCGAACGTGTAGCTATAGGCCAAGCCAGACCTGCGTTGCGCATACAGATTAATGCGCGTCCGATAGTCACCGAAGAATGCGCGAGAATAGCTGACATTCAGCTTCAACGCGTGTTCGATCTCGTAGCTAGACGTCGCCAGCGGCGCGTCATTCGGATCCGACAGGGCGATGTTGCCGAAGTTGGAGCTGGCCGTCGACGATGTACCGCCAGACGCATCCTTGCTGTCCAGATAGGTGTAGGACAGATTGAATCCGGCCCCGTTCAGCCAACCATCATACCAATCCTTGCCGACAGCAAAGGCGAACTGATCAGCCTTGCCGCCATCGATGTTGGTCAGCATCAAGACTTGCTGACCGCGACGTACAGGGTTCGGCCCAAACACCGGACGACCATCAGGAGCCGCGCCATTTTGCGTACGAGCCAAGGACAGATCGACCCAACCGATCGCGTCTTCAAGTTCGGAGTGAACATACTCAGCCGTGACTCGCCAGCCTTCGCCCATCCGGAAGCGGCTGAAGTCGAACGATTTGGTCGCGCCAAGCGATGTCTTCCAGATCGACGGCGTTTTGAAGGTCGGGTCGGTCAGGTTGATATTGCCTGTGCCCAAAGCGGCGCTGGTGGTGACGGCCTGCTTGGCCACGTCGGCAACCTGAAGGCCATTGACGTTGGCAAGCGCCGAACGTTCCTCCGCGCTACACACGGCAAAGTTACGCGCGAACTGCGACTGGTAGTTGGCGGCCGTCTTGCATTGGAACGAGCCAAGCAGATTGCCAGGGTTTGAATAGGCGTTGGACAGCCACACGTTTGGCGAACCACCCTGGAAGCGCCCGAAACCGCCATAAACCGTGACGTCCCACGGAGCACGCCAGTTGAAACCGAAACGCGGCTGAAGGCTGGAAATGCCGTCGATGGTAGCGTTGTTAGCGAAGCCGAAGCGTTGGACGAACCCTGGATTCACCTGTGGCTTATCGTCGGTCGTGTACCAATCGTACCGCAGACCAGCGGTAATGGTCAGGTTAGGCGTCGCGCTCCATTCATCTTGGAAATACAGCGTATTTTGCGCATACTTGAACGAGGCAGCACCATCGTTCTTATTGTTGCTTGCTGCATTGGAGTAGCCGATCGAAGCGGCTTGACGGTTGCGGAAGCTGTCGATCGAATCGAACTCATATTCTCCATTCGCGACTTGGACGAACAGATTGAACACATCCTGTTCTTCTCGTTCGAACCCGCCGGTAAATCGGTGCCCGAAGCCGGCATCGTATTTTGCGACAGCGCGATACAGGGTGGTCTCGACTGTCAGGCTGTTCGCATGGCGCGAACGCTCTGGACCGAAGCGGATCGACCGGCGCGTGCCCGCCTGCGCTCCATAAGGCGAGTCCAGATACACTTGCATGGCAGCAAAATCGTTTCCGGCTAGGCTGTTGGAAATGTTCTCCACCTCCTTACGGCTGACGGACAATTCGGTGGAGAACCGGTCAGTCCAATCCGAGAACAGTTGTGCACGATACACCTTCAAGCTGGTGTCGAACTTGTAGGCCGACGACAGCAAACCCACCGATACATTGGTGCCGCTGGTAGTGGTGTTATTCAACCGAAGTTCACTAGCTTCAGTTTGCTGGTAGGATACTACGGCCCGATGGCGATCGTTGATGTTCCAGTCGATCTTGGCGAAGTATTTTTCATCTTGGCTGCCCAGATTGCTCGCCCGCCAGTCCAGCGGATCGAAATTGTAAACAGTCTTGGCAATTTCGCGAACTTGATCGATCTGGGACTGAGTGATGCCTTCGGCTTCGTTCGGCAAGCCCGCACCAGCCGGTCCAGCTAGAACTGGAGTTGTCTGCTCGTTCTTTTCATAGTTCAACAGGAAGAACAGTCGGTCACGAATAATCGGGCCACGCAGAGTAGCGCCCCAGGTTTTGTCCTCAAACTCACCGGTGAGGCTACGGTCTTGACGCTGACCCGAAACAAAATCCTTGTAGCTGAAGGTTTCGCCACGCAAATCTTGATCCGTTTTTTCGTAGAAGATTTCGCCGTGGAAATCGTTCGTACCCGATTTCGTAACCGAGTTGACCACGCCTCCAGTGAAGGAACCGTACTGCACGCCATAGGGCGCAACATCTACGGTGACGGCTTCGATCACCGACCGGGAAATCGGCGAGTTAAGCGTAGGATAGCCGTTGCCGTTGAGGCCGAAGTCGTCGCTTTGACGAATGCCGTCAAGCAGAATGGCGTTGTAGCGAGTGTTTTGCCCGCCAATTGACAAAGCGTCTTGGTTGGTGGGATCAACAGTCGCGAACGGCGTGGTGCGCACAATGTCTTTGATGTCGCGACCAATTGACGGCAGCGTCTCAATGTCGCTGAGGTTCAGGTTGGCGCGGGGCGAAGTCCGCAGGCCGCCCGAACGGATACCTGTCACAACAACGTCCGCCACTTGGGAAGCGCTCCCGGAGGCACCTGCGACAACCAATTCGACTGCAACAGGCGTGCCGATGCCGATCGACGAGACTTGGCTGGAAGCATCGCCCGACGTCGAGACGCTGCGCACGGTATAAGGTCCGCCCACACGCAGGCCACGAGCGGAGAATTGTCCCGTCTGATCCGTGACGGTCGTTGAGGTCGTTCCCGAAGGCGTGTGGGTGACAGTCACAGTAGCACCGGCGAGGGGCGCTCCCGAGGCGTCGTATACAAACCCGGTGATCGCCCCGGTAGTTTCCTGCGCGAAGGCACCCGTTGAAGCGGACATGAGGATGGCGACGGCAGAGGCGCCATACGCCAGGTTGCGGAAGGTCATTAAGCTATCCCCAGCTGGTGGACCGAAAATGGTCGAGGACATGTCTAAGGCATGTCGCAATCCAGCCTCCTCTAGGGCCGATGTCCGACCCTGCGACGACAGTTATGTCACAGAAATATGACAGCCCAGGAGGAGTGGTGTGGGCGCCACACTAATGCAGACCATCAAAACGCGGATCAGCGGGCGGCGCGCTCGAAGACATCGGCAACGCCGCGCGCGGTGGGCAAAATGGCGTGGGGCTCGTGGAAGTTGCCGTTGACCTGGCTTTGGGCGATCACATGAGCTCGGAAACGGGTGAACAGGGCCGTGTCCGGCGCCTGAGGGGCGGACCAGAAGCCGTCGATGGACTGCTGGTCGGTCAGTCCCTCGAAATCGAAGAAGGCGTCGCCCATCACCTTGACCGGCGTGTGGAAGCCCAGGGCCGACAAGGCGGCGCTGGAGTTGTTGACCACCATGCCCCGCGACGCCCGGCACAGGGCCGCCAGATTGCCGCCGTCGATGAAGTCGACCCTCCCCTCCAGTCCATGCTCGCGCGCCAGGCGCAGAGCCACCTTGCGCAGGTCGATGACGCCCGGATCGAGGGGGTGGTTCTTGACCACCAGCCGGCTGGCGCCGGGCGCCTGTTCCGCGAAGCTCTTGATGACCGCCGCCAGGAAGGCGGTGTTGTCGGCATAGCGCGAATAGCGCAGCAGCTGGGCGTCGCCCTCGCGCTGAAGACAGGCGATGAAGAAGTCGCCCTTGGCCCTGATGAGATCGGCGTCGCAGTTTTCGGGACGGCGGAACGCCAGGCTGACGTAGCGGCGGATATGACCCGCGCATTGTTTCAGCGGAGAAAAGACATAGGGGGCCGCGTAGTTCGGAAACAGCGCGCCGCCCAGGACCTGGGCTGTATGATAGGCGCTGATATTGGCCACGTGGTGGGGCAGAATCTTGCCGACTTGATGCGGCTCGGGCAGATGAGGCGCGGGTTCGGGATAGCCGTCGCGGAAGCGCGGCAGGGCGCTGGACCCGTTGACGCCGTTGCGCTCCACCGTGATCCAGTCCGGGCGGAAATAGCCGTTCTCCAGCACCCAGATGCGTGCGTACAGGGCGTCGGCCGCCGCCAACACCGCGCGATTATAGGGACCCGCCTCGCCAAAGACGATGATGTCGCTATAGGCGTCGAGGGCTGAAATCCCGTCCGCCCACGCCTGCGCCGTGCCCTTGAAGCGAACCCCGCCCGCGCGACGCCAGTTCATCGCATCGCCAGCGTTGAAGATCATGCGATCGACGCGGGCGCCCCGGCCTTCCAGCACGCCGGCCAGAGCCATGCCGAAGGCGCCGAAGGGCGCCGAGACGATCAGAAAGCGGCGACCTTCCAGACCATCGCGCGCGCGGGGCGTCGGCGCGGGGAAGGCTGAAATCGTCGCGGAATCGGCCGTTTGCACAGATCGAACGCGCAGAACCGTGTGACGCTGCTCCGTGTCCGCACGCAGACGATAACGGCGACGACGGCGCGCCGAAAGCATTCGAGAAGACGATCTGAGATTCGTCATCTGACCGGCCTGCCCGCGAACGATCCGACCTTATCCACCGACTCGCGGCCGCGAACAATGCAATCAGGACGTTCAAACAAGGCAGTCATTCCTTGCCTTGTGTCGCGCTGGTTCCACGCGATCAACAGGAAAGATGGATCCAGGCGACGTTTCCAAAAATGGGACTGCCGACTGTGACTTAATCGCACAAAAGCCGCCGCCGCCCTTGAGACGACGACGGCTTCCGGTTTCGAAATCGACGTCTTCATCGATCCTCTAGATCGCCGGTCTGGTGTCCAGACCGGCTTTCCATTGGGTCTTAGAAGTTGATGTCGATGGTCGCGCGGCGGTTGAGCGGTTCACGCACGCCGTCGGCGGTGGGCTTGGCCAGGTTGGTCTCGCCCTTGCCGTCCAGGGCGATCACGCCGCCGTTGACGCCTTGAGCCACCAGGGCGTCCGCGACGGTGCGCGAACGACGGTTGGACAGACCCAGGTTATAGGCGGCCGAACCCGAGGTGTCGGTGTAGCCGACGATCAGGACGCGCGTCGGACGACCCGACTTGGCGTAGTTGGCGGCCTGCGTCACCACCGAACGGGCTTCCGCCGTCAGGTCCGAGCGATCCCAGTCGAAGTAGACCACGAACTGGCGAGCGACCGGGGTCTGAGCGACCGGAGCCGGCGGAGGCGGCGGAGGCGGCGGCGGCGGCGGCGGGGGCGGGGGCGGGGGAGGCGGCGGCGGCGGCGCGTCTTCAGCGCCGAAGCTGTAGCGCAGACCCAGGGTCACGGTGTGCGACTGATCATAGTCGCCATCCCAGGTGCCGAACGACGTGGCGCCCACGCCGGTGCCGGCCGTGGTCGAATCCCACGAGGCGTCGCCCGTCAGATAGCGGTAGGTCAGGTCGATGTTGGCGCGGTCGCTGATCGCCCAGGCCAGACCGGCGATCGCCTGAGCGGCGAACTTGGTCGAGCTGTCGTCAGCGGCGAACGCAGCCAGACGGTTGGCGCGCAGCGCGCCGACGGTGTCGACGTTGACGCGGTTCACACCGGCGCCCAGACCCACGAACGGACGGATGCCCCAGGCTTCGTAGCCGAAGTCATAGATGACGTTGGCCATCAGGGTGGCGGATTCGATGTCGCCTTCCGGCGAGAAGCAACCGCCCGTCGCCGGGGTCAGGTTGCACAGGCCTTGCGTGCCGGAAACGGCGCGGACCTTGCCGATGTCGCCCGAGCGGTAGCCGCCTTCGAGCTCGACGCGCCAGTTGGGGTTGAAGCGATAGCCCAGGCGCGCAAAGGCGGCCCAGCCGTTGTTCACTTCATAGTTCCAGTTGGCGCCGGTCGTCGACGACTCGGCGTTGATGTCGTCGATCATGTGGTAACCGGCGTCGATGGCGCCGTACCAACCATTGGGTTCCGCCGATGCGGCGCCGGCTGCGAACAGTCCGGCCGCGGCGACGGAGGCGAGAAGTTTGAGCTTCATAGCTTCCTCACTGTGTGAATGCGCGAAGCTGCGCACTAGCACAGCATTCACCCGACCGAACGGCGTGGCTGGCGCACGGTTCCGCACTCAGGTTAGGATTGTGACGACTGTGGCGCCGTTTCAACACATTGGGCGCCTGCGAAGGGAAGCGATTATGGCGATACGGTTCGACGGACAGGTGGCGATCGTGACGGGGGCGGGCGGCGGCCTGGGCCGGGAGCATGCTCTGGCGCTGGCGGCGCGGGGCGCCAAGGTGGTGGTCAATGATCTGGGCGGCGCGCGCGACGGCTCGGGCGGATCGGCGACGGCGGCCGAGGCCGTGGTCGCGGAAATCGAGGCGGCGGGCGGGCAAGCCATCGCCAATGCCGCCTCCGTCACCGACTTCACCGCCGTTCAGGCCATGGTCGATCAGGCGGCGGCCAAATGGGGTCGGGTCGACATCCTTGTGAACAACGCCGGCGTGCTGCGCGACAAATCCTTCGCCAAGATGGAGTTGGACGACTTCCGCTTCGTGCTCGACGTCCACCTGATGGGGGCGGTCAACTGCACCAAGGCGGTGTGGGAGATCATGCGCCAACAGAACTATGGCCGGATCGTGATGACCACCTCGTCGTCGGGTCTGTACGGCAACTTCGGCCAGGCCAATTATGGCGCGGCGAAGATGGCGCTGGTCGGGCTGATGCAGACCCTGGCCATCGAGGGGGCCAAGAACGACATCCGCGTCAACAGCCTGGCGCCGACCGCCCACACCCGCATGACCGAAGACTTGGGCGCCGCTCTGCCGCTGGAGGCGCTGGAGCCGTCGCTGGTCACGCCGGGCCTGCTGTATCTGGTCAGCCGCGACGCGCCCACGCGCGCGATCCTGGCCGCCGGCGCCGGCGGCTTCGAACGCGCCTATGTCACCCTGACGCAAGGCGATTTCATCACCGGGGCCGACGCCCCCGAACAGGTCGCCGCCCGCTTCGACGCCATCTCGGACCGCGAGGGCGAGATCGTGCCGGAAATGGGCGCGGCTCAAGGCATGATCGAACTGACCAAGGCCCAGAAGGCGCATTCCTGATCGTCATTCGCGGGCTGAGGCGAGCCCGAGGATGACGAGGTGCGGATGGTGTCTTGCGTTAACGTGGCGTCAGGCGCCTAACTTCGTCTCAGAGGAACAACGGCCTCAACCAGCCCAAAGGGCGATAGGCCAAGCGAAAGAGAGCATCCATGCGCGAAGCCGTCATCGTCTCCACCGCCCGCACGCCGATCGGCCGGGCCTATCGCGGCGCCTTCAATGACACCCAGGCGCAGCAGTTGGGCGCCCACGCCGTCCGCCACGCTGTCCAGCGCGCCGGTGTCGATCCGGCCGAGATCGAGGACGTGGTCATGGGTGCGGCGCTTCAGCAGGGTTCCACCGGCACCAATGTCGCGCGTCAGATCGCGTTGGCCGCCGGTTTGCCGTCCTCCGTGCCGGGCATGAGCCTGGACCGCCAGTGCGCCTCGGGCCTGATGGGCATCGCCACGGCGGCCAAACAGGTCGTCTTCGACCAGCAGAAGATGGCCGTGGGCGGCGGGCTTGAGTCCATCTCCCTGGTGCAGAACCAGAACATGAACCTGTACCGGATGAAGGACGAAGCGCTGCTGAAGCTGTCGCCCCACATCTATATGTCGATGCTGGAGACGGCCGAGGTGGTGTCGCGCCGCTACGGCATTTCGCGCGACCGTCAGGACGAATACGCCCTGCAATCCCAGCAGCGCACCGCCCAGGCCCAGGCCGATGGCCGTCTGGACGCCGAAATCGTGCCGATGACCACCACCATGCTGGTCATGGACAAGGCGACCGGCCAGACGTCCTCGAAGGAAGTCACCCTGTCCAAGGACGAGGGCAACCGCGCCGACACCACGCTGGAAGGCCTGAAGGGTCTGAAGCCCGTCTTCGGCGGCGGCGAGGAAATCCAGCAGGGTGAGTTCGTCACCGCGGGCAACGCCTCACAATTGTCGGACGGCGCCTCCGCCGCCGTCGTCATGGAGGTCGGCGAGGCGGTGAAACGCAATCTGCAGCCGCTCGGCGCCTATCGCGGCATGGCCGTGGCGGGCTGCGAGCCGGACGAGATGGGCATCGGCCCGGTCTACGCCGTGCCCAAGCTGCTGAAGCGCCACGGCCTGACGGTCGACGACATCGGCATCTGGGAGCTGAACGAAGCCTTCGCCGCCCAGGTCCTGTATTGCCAGGACCAACTGGGCATTCCCGACGACCGGCTGAACGTCTCGGGCGGCGCCATCTCCATCGGCCACCCCTACGGCATGTCCGGTGCCCGCATGACCGGCCACGTCCTGATCGAGGGCAAGCGTCGCGGCGCCAAATATGGCGTGGTCACCATGTGCATCGGCGGCGGCATGGGCGCGGCCGGGCTGTTCGAAATCTTCTGAGAACGGCCACCTGTCTCCTCCCCATTACATGGGGAGGTGGCTCGCAGCGAAGCGGAGAGACGGAGGGGCTCTTCGACGCCGGTGGGATTTTAAAAGCCCCTCCACCACTTCGTGGTCCCCCTCCCCGCAAAGCGGGGAGGAAACGCCGCCCTCAAACCTTCTCGCTGACCTTGATCGCCACCCGGCATCCCGCCTTGATCACGCCCGACAGCAGCCGATAGGCCGGGGCCTCGCGGCTGCCGTGTTCGATGGCATGGTCGTGGTGAGCCAGTTCCTCGTCGCGGAACTGTTTCAGCTCGGCGGCCAGGGCCGGGTCGCGCTCGCCGATCTCGGCGATCTGGTCGGCATAGTGTTTCTCGATCACGCTCTCGACCGCCTCGGTGCAGGCGTGGGCGGCCTTCTCGCCCATCAGGGCCGTGCCGGCGCCCAGGGCCGAGGCCGCGATCCGCCACAGGGGCGTCATCACCGTGGGCCGCACCCGGCGTTCGTTCAGCAGGCGGTTGAAACGGTCCAGATGCACCGCCTCCTGATCCTGCATCTCGGTCAGGTCGCGCACCATGTCGCCATGGGTCTTGCGCCCCTCGAACACCGCCTTCTGCGCGCGATAGATCAGGACCGCCGCATATTCCCCGGCGTGATCGACACGCAGGATCTCGTCCATCCGGGCCTTGTCGGCGCCGCGTCCGGGACGGGCGAGAGGAATGGAGCCGCTCATTGCATCAGGCCCTTTCGATCCGGGGCGCGCGGGCGTCCTTGGGCCGTTTGGCGGCCAGCAGGCTGAAGACCGCCAAAGCCGAGGCGATGATGGCGTTCCACCCCGCCATCGACAGGCCCAGCCAACTCCACGCCACGTCGCCGCAGCCGATCACCTTCACCGTCGGCCCCGTGCCCAGCGCCAGCGCCGCCAGACTGTCCATGTCGATGCTGCCGCCGCCCGACGCGCAGGTCGCCGGCAGGGCCCACCACCTGTACTCGCCGCCCATGTGGAAAATGGCCGTGACCGCGCCGGTGGCGAAGACGGCGGCCAGGAGGAAGGCGGCGATGCGCGGCGTGCCGCGCCGTCCGCCGCTGAACAGCGTCCAGGCCGTGGCCAGCCCCCCCACGACGACCGCCGCCCAATAGACCTCGCGCTGCTTCAGGCACAGATTGCACGGCGCCAGCCCGCCGAACCGCTGAAACGCATGGGCCGCGCCCAGCATCGCCAGCGACGCGGCCAGGGCGAAGGCGGTCCACCAACGGGTCAGAAGGCGATAGGCGTCTGTCATCGTGCTTCGCTCTTAACCCGCCTGCCCCGATCCGTCGACTTACAGAAGCTTCAGCACGACGATCAGACCGATCAGGGCGACCAGGCCTGCGCCGGTCCACAGCGCCAGCCGTTTCTCCACCTGGGCCAGCATGGCGGGCCCCCACCGTTTCAGGATCCACGCCTCCAGGAAGAACCGCCCGCCGCGCGTCGCCACCGAGGCGGCGATGAAGATCGGGAAGCTGAACGCCGCCAGACCGGAAGCGATCGTCACCAGCTTGTAGGGAATGGGCGTCAGACCCTTGATCAATATGACCCACAGGCCCCACTGATCGAACCACTGGCGGAACTGCTCCACCCCGTCCGAATGGCCCAGCACCCGCATGATGGCCAGACCCACATCCGTCAGGAAATAGCCGATAGCGTAGCCCAGCATCCCGCCCAGCACCGAGGCGATGGTGCAGACGGCCGCATAGAAATAGGCCTTCTGCGGCCGCGCCAGGATCATCGGCGCCAGCATCACGTCGGGCGGAATGGGAAAGAACGAACTCTCGACGAAGGAGACCACGGCCAGGGCCTTGGTCGCGTGCCGGCTGCGGGCCAGTTCGAACACGCGGTCGTACAGTTTGCGAAGCATGCGGATCCCCGACGTCTAAACCGACGCCCTTCCCGACGCCGATAACACGCCGCGCGACGGTGCGTCATCCGCCCGCATCCGATGCAAACCGTCTCTGGCGCCGAAAGCGATTCCAAGTCCAGCGTCGCCACGAAATCGCCTGAATCGAAAACGCCAGTATGCTGACGCTTACACTCCAGGAGCTCTGACCCAGATGCAGTCGAAATGGATCGGAGCGCTCGCGGTCACCCTGACCCTGACTTTGGGCATGACCGCTCCGGCAAATGCCCAGCAGGCGGCGACCATCGAGGCGCGCACGGCCCCCAGCGGCGTCGCCGTGACCTGGCGGCTGGCCCAGCCGACGACCGAAGTCGCCTTCTTGGACACCGACATCATTCGCACCCTTTGGACCGTGACCACGCCCGGCCTTAGCCTGGCGGACGGGGTGGTGAAGTCCGATCGACCGTTCGACACCTTCGAAATCCTGATCGCGCCGGACGCAGCCGAGGTCGACCGCGTCTATATGGCCCTGGCGCGCGTCGGTGCGGGCCATGTCCTTTACGGCCCCGGCCTGGCGCTGAAGGGGATGGACGCCGAACTGACCGCGCGGCCTGTCGCGGGCGAAACCGCCCTGCCCCGGACCGATGCGATCAAGGGCTACGCCTATCTCGGCCCGGAAGCGGCGGTTACGCGTCGGGACGGCGGGACGGTGGTGTCCGGCGCCTCGGTCCCCGCATCGCTGTCCAAGCTGATGAGCGACGGTTTTCTGGCGGCGCAGACCTTCTATGGCGCACGGCTTGGCCGCGACCTGCCCTATCAGCCTGTTTTGATCGTCACGACCGACGGCCCCGGCCCCTCGACCTTTCGCGGCGACGTGACCGACACCGGCGTCATCTCCACCCGCTTCTTCGGCGCGTCCTGGGATTCGCCGGACGAGGACGTGACCGGCCCCCTGTCAACCTTCGTCTGGCATGAGACCTTCCACCTGTGGAACGGCCACGGGCTCACTGTGAAGGACGGCGACACAGCGCCGTGGCTGCACGAGGGTGGAGCCGAATACGGCGCCCTGGCGGCCGCCGCCTCCTCGGGCGTCATCGACGACGCCCAGACCAGAACCTCCCTGGCCCAGCGACTGAACGGCTGCCGATCCACTCTGGGAAACCGCGATTATGATCCCCGCCGTCTGCGTTCCGGGTCGGGCGTCTACGATTGCGGCGTGGTGATCCAGTGGGTCGCCGATCTGGAGGCGCGCAAAGCGTCCCAAGGTCGGCGCGATGTCTTCGACCTGTGGAAGACGATGCTGGACGCCGGGCGCGCCGGCGACGGCTATGGCGTGACGGACTTCCGCGCCCTTCTGCCGGCAGACAGCGGAATCCATATCCTGCTGGACGGACCCGGCGCGGATCGTTGGGCGGGGATCGAGGCGAGGCTGGCGACCCTGGGCGTCGCCTTAAAGGACGAACCCGGCCGAGGCGACTATCGCCGCGCCGCCCTGTTCCACATGAACGGCCAGAATTGCACCGGCGGCTCGACAGGCTTCTACCAAGTCCCAGAGGGCATTAAGCTGGACACCACCGACAAATGCGGCGTCCTGGCCGGATCACCAGTTCTGGCCGCCATAGAGGATCACGACCCCTACGCCGACGCAGAGGCCATGTTCTTCGCCGTCCAGACCCGCTGCGCGGCCGACCTGCCGGTGCGCTATCGGTTCCAGGACGGCCGATCGGTCGAGGCGGTCTGCAAGGCCCCGCTCGCAACGCCTAAGGCCTGGGTGATCACGGCGGCCCCGTCCCTGAAAACCCGCAGCGCCTGATTTCTCGCTCCTTGCGCCGGGACGGGTCATCACGTCCCCGTGGCTTCGTCTTGGCTCCGTCGCCTTCCCCGACTAGGTTCCGCGCCAATCGGCGGCCCCTTTCGGTTAAGTCCGCCTCAAAATCCGTGCGGGAGACGCGCCATGAACGACATGACCAAGACCCAGATCGAACAGCTTGACCAGGACAACCCCCTCGGCGTCGACGGTTTCGAATTCGTCGAATTCACCGGGCCCGAGCCCAGGGCGATGATCGCGCGCCTGGAGACGATGGGCTTCACCCAGACGCATGTGAACCCCAGGACCGACGTGGTGCGCCTGAAACAGGGCGACATCAGCTTCCTGGTGCATCGTTCGCCAGCGGCCCACGCCGCCGACTTCGCCCGCGACCATGGTCCGTCGGCCAACGGCATGGCCTTCCGCACCACCGACGCCAAGGCCGCCTATGAGGGCGCGGTCGAGCGCGGCGCAAAGCCGGCCCAGGGCGTCGACGGCGGGGCGCTGGGCGACGACTATCCCTATATCCTGGAAGGCATCGGCGGTTCGCTGCTCTATGTCATCGACCAGTATGGCGACGCCGGCTCCTTGTATGACGCCTGGGACGAGATCGAGGGCTGGGAAGAGGCCGAGCGCAAGAACAACGTCGGGCTGGAAGTGCTGGACCACCTGACCCACAACGTCCGTCGCGGCCAGATGCGCACCTGGTCGGGCTTCTACGGCTCGGTGTTCAACTTCGAGGAGCAGAAGTATTTCGACATCAAGGGCAAGGCGACGGGCCTGTTTTCCCAGGCCATGATTGCGCCCGACCGCGCCATCCGCATCCCCCTGAACGAGAGCCAGGACGAGAACTCCCAGATCGAGGAGTTCATTCGGCGCTACAACGGCGAGGGCATCCAGCACATCGCCCTGACCACCCAGAATATCTTCGAGACGGTCGAGGCCATGCGCGAGCGCGGCGTGGACTTCCAGGACACCATCGAGACCTATTTCGAACTGATCGACAAACGCCTGCCCAACCACGGCGAGGACGTGGAGCGGATGCGCAAGAACCGCATCCTGATCGACGGTTCGGACGAAGAGGGCCTGCTGCTGCAGATCTTCACCCAGGACGCCTTCGGCCCGATCTTCTTCGAGATCATCCAGCGCAAGGGCAACGAGGGCTTCGGCAACGGCAACTTCCAGGCCCTGTTCGACTCGATCGAACTGGACCAGATCCGTCGCGGCGTCATCAAGGTCGACGCCTGAATGCGGATGCGGCCGCCGACATGGCTGCCCTGGCTCGGCCCGGTCCTCGCGGCCGGCGCCGGGGCCCTGGCGGGCGAATACTGGCTGGGCGGCGGCTTCTGGCTGGTCCTGATCGCCGCCCTCCTCTGCGGCTTCGCCCCGATCATCGGCTATCAGGTGTGGAAGCGGCTGCATCATCGAAGCTGAAGCCGGGGCAGTGAAAGCGCGCGCCTGCTGAACAAAGACGTCGCCGTCCAGCCCCCCGCCAGATGCAATATGAGCGCCGGACCGCCTCATTTTGCGGCGCCGCGCAATAGCGCCCACTCTGATTTTCTTTAAGCTGATCCCATGCCCGCACCCGACGATGAACTGACCCTGATGGCCAATGAGGAGCTGGACGCGGCCTGCGCCATGCCCTTCGTCGAGGTGAAGAAGATCACGCCCTGGGGCGACAGTTACGAAGGGTTCGCCCCCTCCGGCCGCACGGTCGAGATCGAGCGGCGCTACCTCTGGGCGATAGAGCCGGAAGGCGGGGTGATCGTGGAGGTCGAGGTGCGTGACCGGGCCGCCCGCCCAGGCTCAGCGGCGGGGGCCGAAGCCCGCGCCCTGCTGACGGCGGCCGATTGATCCGGCCGGTTCCCAATCCCGCAAATCCGGTCTAGGCCTTGGTCATGAAACTCGCCTCGCTCAAGCACGGCCGCGACGGCCGCCTCGTGGTCGTCTCTCAGGACCTGAACTGGTTCACCGACGCCTTCCTGATCGCCCCGACGCTGCAGGCGGCGCTGGATGACTGGGACACCTGCGGCCCCCGGCTTCAGGCCCTGGCAGAAAGCCTGGAGCATGAGGGCGTGCCGCGCGGTCGTTTTCACGAACGCGACGCCGCCTCGCCCCTGCCTCGCGCCTATCAGTGGGCCGACGGCTCGGCCTATGTGAACCATGTCGAGCTGGTTCGTAAGGCGCGTGGGGCGGAAATGCCCGCCAGCTTCTGGACCGACCCCTTGATGTATCAGGGCGGCTCCGACGGCTTCCTGTCGCCCCGCGACGCCATCCCCCTGGCCGACGAGGCCTGGGGCTGCGACCTGGAGGCCGAGATCGTCGTGGTCGTCGGCGACGTGCCGCAAGGGGCGACGCGCGAGGAGGCGCTGGCGGCCATCCGCCTGGTCGGCCTGGTCAACGACGTGTCATTGCGCAATCTGATCCCGGCCGAACTGGCCAAGGGCTTCGGCTTTGTCCAGTCCAAGCCCGCCAGCGCCCTGTCGCCCGTCCTGGTCACGCCCGAGGCGCTGGGCGACCGCTGGAAAGACGGCAAGCTGCACGGCGAACTGACGGTCCAGCTGAACGGCGAAGACTTCGGCAAGGCCGACGCCGGCGTCGACATGACCTTCGACTTCGGAACCCTGATCGCCCACCTGGCCAAGACCCGGTCGCTGGGCGCCGGCACGATCATCGGTTCGGGCACCGTGTCGAACAAGGACGCCGATGGCGGCCCCGGCAAGCCGGTCAGCGAAGGCGGTCTGGGATATTCCTGCATCGCCGAGGTCCGCACCGTCGAGACGATCCTGCGCGGCGCCGCCGAAACCCCCTTCCTGAAGCACGGCGACACCGTGCGGATCGAAATGCTGGACGACCGCAACCACACGATCTTCGGCGCCATCGAACAGACCGTGGCCCCGCTTTCCAGTGCGGGCTGACGGCGCTAGGCTGATCGCAGCGGCCTGAAGGGGCCGAAAAGGTCTTTGGGGAGAGACGTCGTGCCGCCTGAAAAACTGATCCCGCTGCTCATGATCCCGATCATGCTGGTGGTGGTGCTGCTGAAGAACCGCAGGAAGCGGGTGTTGAAGCCGCAGTTCCTGTGGATCATGCCGGCCATCGTCCTGCCTCTGATCGGTCTGGGCCTGTGGGGCATGACGCAGAACCCCAACACGACGCATGCGCCGTTCGGGCCCGACGCCTGGGCGGTTCTGGCCGTCGGCGGCGTGCTGGGCGGGATAGTCGGCTGGTATCGCGGCAAGACCGTCACCATCGAGCGCGAGCCGAACGGCGTGCTGATGGCCCAGGCCTCGCCCCTGGGCCTGATCCTGCTGGTCGCCCTGTTCGCCGGCCGGTCGCTGCTGCGCGACCTGATCGAGGGCCACGCCGCCCAGTGGCATCTGAACGCCATGGCCGTCACCGACGCCTTCCTGGTCTTCGCCATGGCGTTGATCGTCATGCAGCGCGTCGAAATGTACATCCGCGCCCGCCGCGTCCAGGCCGGCCGCCTGGACAGCCATGTCGAGGTCGTGGCGTAAGGTTGCGCTGGACGCGGCCTCGGCCCTTGTGGCATGAGGCGGTCCTTCCGCTGCGGGCGTGGTGGAATTGGTAGACGCGCTGGATTCAAAATCCAGTTCCGAAAGGAGTGCCGGTTCGACCCCGGCCGCCCGCACCACTCGTCGTCGGTTCAGCCCAGCTGCCGATGGAAGAACCCCGTCACATCGGCCAGGACCGTCGCCTTCTTGCGGAACAGGGGCGAGAAGGTCGCGATCAGGTCGGCGTGGTCCAGGCCGGGATACAGCTTGGCCTCCGAGCGTCCGCCGACGGCCCGCATCCGTTCGTCCAGGATGATCGTGTCCTCATCGTGGACCACCGTGTCGGCCGTGCCGTGGCCCAGCCAGATCGGCGGGGCGTCGGCCCGCACGAAGGTCACGGGCTGGGTCAATGTGGGGTCCGGGGCGCGGCCGAAGGCGTTCCTGGACGCCGCCACATCCAGAGGTAGGAAGTCATAGGGTCCGGCCAGGCCCGCCGCCGCCTTGATCAGGCCGGGTTGGCCGACGGCGGCCATATAGCGTCGGTCCAGGGCGATCATCATCGCCAGATGCGCCCCGGCGGAATGGCCGAGAACGCCCAGCCGGGCGGGATCGCCGCTGTACTGGCCCACGACCTCGGCCGCCCTGGCCGTGGCCGCCGCCGCATCCTCTATGAAGGCCGGGAAGACGACTTGGGGCACGATCCGGTAGTCCGGCAAGGCCACAACGAATCCCCGGGCCGCCAGGGCCTGGGCGGCCCAGCCATACTGGTCTCGCGAGCCGGAATCCCAGCCGCCGCCATAAAAGAAGACCAGGGTCGGATATGACCCCGGCGCCGTGGGGGCGTAGAGGTCCATGCGCTGGCGGGGATCGTCGCCATAGGCGATGTCGCGCGCGACGCGCCGCACGCCGGGATCGCGCGGCCCCAGGGCGTTCAACAGGTTC
Source organism: Candidatus Brevundimonas colombiensis (assembly GCA_029202665.1). Taxonomy (NCBI): domain Bacteria; kingdom Pseudomonadati; phylum Pseudomonadota; class Alphaproteobacteria; order Caulobacterales; family Caulobacteraceae; genus Brevundimonas; species Candidatus Brevundimonas colombiensis. The sequence goes on along the minus strand of CP119326.1, from coordinate 1,410,063 downwards.
AGCGGCGAACAGGCCGCGGCGACGAACCCCAGGGCGGGTGCGAACAGGCCGCGGCGGGTCATGCGTGATGGTCCATAGGCCTCAATACGTCCGGCGCGCCGATTCGGTCGTCATGCGAAGCGGCATCCTATCGTGCGCCGGCGATCAGACGACCGCAGTCGGCGTCCTCGGCCAGACCGGGATCGACGAAGGCGAACAGGGCCGTCACCGGCGCCACCACGGCGCCGAGCAGACCCGCCAACCCGCCCTGGCCCGCCACGCTGCCGACATCGACCCCGACCCTGGGAGCGCTCAAGGCCCCGGACACGGTGATCGGCGCCCACAGGCGCAGCAGGCGCGGCTTCTTGGATTCGCCTTCGATACGCAGGTTCAGCGTCTCGGCCCCCAGGTCGATCGACCCCTTGCCCTGGGCCAGGACGACGTCGGTGTCGATGACGAAGGTGCGGGCCGTCGCCGTGCCGCCGCTGACGTTGAAATCGGCCACGGCGCAGCGAATCTGACTCTCGGACTGATCGCCGCTGAGCAGCTTCAGCAGGCCCGCGCTGGCGTTGATGCCCAACAGTTCGGCGAAGGCCGCGCGCATCCGCCCATTGGGGACCACCAGGCTCATCGACCCCTTGGACGCGGCGGCGAAGTCGTGGATCGAGGCGCCCGGCCCCTCCAGCCGCGCCCGGCCGAGGGCGCGCCCGCTCAGCGGAACCGAGCCGTTGCGCGCGGGGATGATCGATTCCAGCGGATAGCCGGCCAGCCGCAGATCGACGGCGCTGTAGGGGGTGTCCCGGGTCGCATTGATTCGCGCCGTGCCGTTCAATGCGCCGCGATTGAAGTTGAAGCTGATGGGATCCAGCTTCAGAACGCCGTCCTTGAGATCGGCGCCCAGATCGACCGCGCGCACGTCGAACGCATTCGCCTTCACCGCCGCCGCGCGATAGGTCAGCGACCCGTCCATGGTGCGCAGCCGCTCGGTCTGCAGCTTGGCGTCGGGCAGCAGCCTGCCCCCTGCCACGACCGGGGCCTCTGTATTGGTGCCCGCCGCATTGGTGCGGGTCCGCGCGCCCAGGACGGCGGCCAGATCGTCGATATCCAGCCGCCGCGAGCGCAGGTCTGCGTCCACCCTCAGGCGCTGGGCGGCGTCCACCCGCACCTCGCCCGACAGGTCCGACGCCCCGACCCGGCCGTCGAAATCCTTGAAGGTCCAGACCCTCTCGTTGCGGTTCAGCGCCCCCGACAGTCGATAGGGCGGGGTGTTGGGCAGGGTCAGCCCGGTCAGCAGATACAGGTCCGACAGATCGCGTCCCTGCATCGTCAGGGTCGCGTCGAACCGGCCCAGATCGAACGGCCGCGTGATCGCCCCCTTGGCCGTCAGGGACGATCCCGCCCCGCTGACCTCGGCCTCGAACCGATAGGGCCGGTTGCGGCGGATGTTGATGAAGGGACCGCCCTCGATCTTCAGCGTCAGCGGCGATCCGTGGACCGTGCCGCGCCCCTCCAGCAGGAAGCCCGCCACCCCGCTCGTCGCCTCATGGGCGTTGACGGCGGCCTGCAGCGTCATCTCCCGCCTCTGTTCGTTGAAGGACAGCTGACCGTCGGTGATGACCAGTTGCTGGATGACCGGCAGTTTCAGCCCCTCGCCGGTATCGGGCTTGTTCGGGTTCAGGTCCCAGCTCTTGCGGCCGTCCCGGCTGGCGATCAGCACCACCTTGGGCCGGGTGAAGCGGAGCAGCGGCATCTCGATCTGGCCCGCCAACAGTTTTCTCAGCCGTACGGAGGCGTGGATCTCGTCCACATCGGCCGTGTCCTGCTGGCGCGCCCAGTCCGGGCCGCCGATCTTCAGGCCGCGCACCACCGCCGAAGGGGTCCAACTGAACAGATTGACGTCCAGGTCGCCGGTCAGGGCGATCTGGCGGTCGTATTTGGCCGAGGCCCAGCGGCCGATCGGTCCGCGCAGCATGTTCCAGTCGAACAGAGCCAGGAACAGCGCGACCGCCAGCATCAGCCCCAGAACCAATCCCAACGCCCATTTCTCGGCCGCGCCGGGATGGCGGGCCGCCGCATAGACCGGATCGTTCTGACGCACCCAATCGCGCCAGGCCCGCGCCCTCGCGGCGGCCGGGGCCACGGCGCGACGGTGAACGCCCGATCCAAAGTCTCGCCAATTCAGGGGTTTCACCAAGCGCCCGCCTCCAACCTGAGGAGCAAACGCACCACCGGCGGTTTGGCGCCGCAACGTCAACAAGGCGTCCCACGTCGCGGATTTGACGCTTATCTGTCGTATATTCTTTACAATTGAAAATATCGGCGCATATTTCATCCGAGTCCTGATGTTAATTCGGGAAATGGAGGAGGTTTCCGATGATCCGTTTCGCTACGCCCGCCTTGATCGCCGCCGCCCTGATGGCTTCGGCCGCCCCGGCTCTGGCCCATTCGCCGCGCGAGGTGTCGCGCCAGACCCTGCGCGCCGAGACGCTTCAGACCGTCATGGTCTGCGCCGGCGATACGCAGGCGCGTCGCGCCTACCAACAGACCTATGGGGCGACGCCGTCGTTCGTCACGGCCCAAGAGGCCCTGGCCGCGCGCCAGACGGGCCAGCGCTGGGCCACGCCGCGCTGCATGACCGCCCATCAATACAATCGCCTCGCCGGCCCGCCGGTCCAGCGCGCCGCGCTCTAGGCCGTTCGTTTCGAGGCGAAAAAAGAGGGGCGCGGTCGGCCGACCGCGCCCCTCTTTCCTTGTCCGCTCAAAAGCCGGATCAGCGCGCCGGCGTCAGATATTTGTTCAGCCAGCCGAACACCTCATTGTGCCATTGCAGGCTGTTGGCCGGCTTCAGCACCCAGTGGTTCTCGTTGGGGAAGACGATCAGGCGGCTGTCGATGTTGCGGCCCTGCAGGGCGGTGAAGGTCGACAGCCCCTGCGCGGTCGGGATGCGGAAGTCGCGATCGCCCTGAACCACCAGCATCGGCGTCTTCCAATTGTCGACGTGATTGGCCGGGTTGAACTTCTGATAGCCCTCGGGATTGCGCCACGGCGCGCCGCCGTATTCCCACTCGGTGAACCACAGCTCCTCGCTGGAATACCCCATGGCGAAGGTGTCGAAGACACCGTCATGGTTGACCAGGCACTTGAACCCGTCGGGCCAGTTGCCGGCGATCCAGTTGATCATATAGCCGCCATACGAGGCGCCGAGCGCGCAGGCGTTCTGGCCGTCCAGGAAGCCGTATTTGGCCTGCGCCGCCGACCAGCCCTTCTTCAGGTCCTCCAGCGGGCGATCGCCCCAGTGCTGGCTGATCGCGTCGGTGAAGGCCTGGCCGTAGCCGGTCGAGCCGTGAAAATCGATCATCACCACCGCATAGCCAGCGCCCGCATAGGTTTCGGGGTTCCAGCGATAGGACCAGCCGTCGCCGAACGAGCCCTGCGGCCCGCCGTGGATCAGGAAGGCGACCGGATATTTGCGGCCCTCGACATAGCCGACCGGCTTGATGACATAGCCGTGGACCGTCTCATTGTTCCAGCCGGGGAAGCTGAACTGCTCATAGTCGCCGAACGCCTTGGCGGCGAGGGCGGGGTTCGACTGCGTCAGGCGACGGGGCGTCTCGCGACCCAGATAGGTCTTGAAATACAGGTCGCCCGGCTCGCGCAGGCTGTCCTGGGCGAAGACGAAGCCCGAGGCCGTCTGCTGGAAGGCCGAGACGTGGCCCGGCCCCGTGATCGGCGTCACCACGCCGTTGCGCGTGTCCACCGCGAACAGTCTGGTCGAGCCGACGTCGCCGGCGGTCGTGTACAGGGTCTGGCCGTCGCGCGACCATTGCAGCGTATCGGCCGACCGATCCCAGTTGGAGGCGATCTCGCGCTTCTGGCCCGTCGCCACGTCCATCAGCACGATCTGATAGCGGTCCGCTTCAAAGCCCGGCCGCGCCATGGCGCGATAGGCCAGGGTGCGTCCATCGGGCGAAAACACCGGACCGGCGTCCCAGGCCTTGTTGTCCGCCGTCAGATTGGTGAAAGTCCCGTCGCCAGACAGGCCATTGGTCTTCCACAGGTCGAAGTTGGTGCTCCACGGCTCGGTCTGGCCCGCCAGACGCGCGGAAAAGACCACGGCGTCGCCCGCCGGGGTGAAGACGAAATCGCTCTCGTCGCCGAACGGCTTGGAGGGTGTGTCGCCGTCGAAACCCTTGGTCACCCAGGCCGGGGTTCCCGTCGCCTTACCGTCGCGGCCGATGGACTGGACGAACAGATGGTTCTGGGTGTGGTCGTTCCACGTATCCCAGTGGCGAACGAACATGCGGTCATAGACCTGGCCGGTCGACTTCCGGTCGGCCATCGCCTTGCCCATCTCGACCGAGGCGTTCAGGTCGGCCGCGTTCGGATAGACGGCCAGGGACGCCGCCACCTTGTCGCCGGTCGGGCTGACGCGATAGGCGTTCACGTCCAGCGGCAGATTGGTCACCTGAACCGGCGCCGCCGTGGGCGAGGCGACGCGCCAGACCTGGCTGGCCCCCGACTTGCCCGACAGGAAATACAGATTGCCGTCCCCGCCCCAGCGCGCGGTGTTGGCGCCCTGGTCCGAGATGGCCAGCCGGCGCGGCGCGGCGTCCGGCGTGTTCAGGTCCAGCATCCACAGGCTGCCCGAACGGCTGTTGGCCGCCACGTCCGTCGTCGTCACCGAATAGACGACATAGCGCCCGTCCGGCGAAACCTGCGGATCGCCCAGCCGGTTGGCCGAGATCATGTCCTGATAGGTGAAGGCGTCCGACGTCGCCGGAACCGCCGGCTGCGGCGCGGCCGGAACCTGCGCCAAAACAGGCGCGGCGGCCATCAGGGCGCCCGACAAGGCGATGCTCGCGCAGGCGGCGGACAGAAGGGAACGGTGGCGCATCAAGCTCTTCCTCGGAAATCTTGCTGCGGCAAGGCGTAGCACCGCCGCACCTCGGGCGAAAGTTGCCGTGAACGGAGGTGGAGATCGCGCATCTTGCCCCTTTGGACCGAACCGGCGACAAGCGGTCTTCCATGGATTCAGTCTCCCTCCCCGTCCGACGTCAGCCGCACATCGTCGATGTGCTGATCGCCGAGCGGGCGCCGCGGCTGACCGCCTCGCCGCTGTGGCCCGTGGTGCGTCCGGCGCTTTACGGGGTGCTGGGCTACGGGGCGGCGGTGCGGATGGCCGACGCGATACAGCCGCTGTCGGGGGCCGGGACCTTCGACCATGTGTCCGACCTGCTGAGGCTGAAGGTGACGACGACCCATTTGGACCGCCTGCCCGCGACCGGCCGCTGCGTCGTGGTGTGCAACCATCCCACCGGCATCGCCGACGGGGTCGCCGTCTTCGATGCAATCAAACAGCGGCGCAAGGACATGATCTTTTTCGCCAACGCCGACGCCATCCGCGTCTCGCCCCGGCTGGACGAGACCATCATCCCCGTCGAATGGGTGACCGACAAACGCACCCGGGAAAAGACCCGCGCCACCCTGAACGCAGCCAAGGCGGCGTTCGAGTCCGAACGCTGCGTCGTCATGTTCCCCGCCGGTCGTCTGGCGCGCGAGCAGAACGGCGTCCTGACCGATCCCGAGTGGGCGCCGACCGCCGCGTCGATGGCGCGCAAATACGATGCGCCGGTCGTGCCGATGCACGTCACCGGCCCCTACAGCCGCCTGTTCCACCTGTTCGACAAGGTCTCGCAGGAGTTGCGCGACGTGACCCTGTTTCACGAGTTGCTGAACAAGGCGGGCAAGCCGTTCGGCGTCGATGTCGGCCTGCCCATCCCCGCCGACCGGCTGGACGTGGACGCCGCCAGGGCCACCGAGGCGTTGAAGACCTTCACCGAACGCACCCTGGCCGCCGATCCTGACGCGGTGTTCGCATGAAGATCGCCCTGCCCGACGCCGAGGCCACGACCCGTCTGGGTCAGATCATCGCGCCCCTGCTGGCGCCCGGCGACAGCGTCCTGCTGTACGGCCCGCTGGGCATGGGCAAGTCGACCCTGGCGCGCGGCCTGATCCGCGCCCTGACCACGCCGGACGAGGATGTGCCGTCGCCGACCTTCACCCTGGTCCAGTTCTACGACAGCGATCCGCCCGTCGCCCATTTCGACCTCTATCGCCTGACCCGGTCCGAAGAGGCGTTCGAGATCGGGCTGGACGAGGCGCTGGACGAAGGCTGCGCCGTCATCGAATGGCCCGAACGGCTGGGCGACGATCCCGGCCCCTTCCTGGGGCCCGACCGGCTGGTCGTCGTCCTTTCCGAGCAGGGCGACGGCCGCCTTGCGACCGTTTCCGGCGCAGGCCGGTGGGAAACCCTGATCGACCATGTCCGTCCCTGACCGCGAAACCCTCCGTCTCGACGTCCTGAAGGCCGCCGGCCTGTCCGAGGCCGTGCGCGCCCCCCTGCCCGGCGACGCCTCCACGCGGCGGTACGAACGGCTGACGCCCGCGACCGGCCCGACCCTGATGCTGATGGACCAGGCGCCCGCCGCCGAAAGCCCGCCCTGCGATCCGTCGTGGACGCCGGACCAGCGTCGCGCGGCGGGCTGGAACGCCGTCGCCCGCCTGTCGGCCGGACGGATCGAGGCCTTCGCCGCCGTCGCCGCCCATCTGAAGTCCCTGGGCCTATCCGCCCCCGAAATCCCGGCCCTCGATGCGCCGAACGGTCTGGCCGTGCTGGAGGATTTCGGCGACGCCCTGTTCGCCCGCGTCATCGAGAAAGGCGCGGACGAGACACCGCTTTATCTGGCCGCCATCGAAGCCCTGGCCGTCCTGCACGCGGCGGGCGATCCGCCCGAGACCCTGCACGGCCCCGGCGGCGACTGGCCCCTGCTGACCTATGACGAGACGGCGCTTCAGGGCGGGGCCGACCTGTTCGTCGACTGGCTGCCGAAGCTGGACGAGCGTGTCCGCTTCGACGCCGCCGCCATCGCCGACTGGCGCGCCGCCTGGGCGCCCCTCGTCGCCTCGGGCGCGGCCGGGGCCTCGGTCATGGCCCACCGCGACTATCACGCCGAGAACCTGATCTGGCTGCCCGAGCGCGACGGCGCCGCGCGCGTCGGCATGATCGATTTTCAGGACGCGGTGCGCGCCCACCCGTCCTGGGACCTGCACTCTCTGCTTCAGGACGCGCGGCGGGACGTTTCGCCCGCGCTGGAGGCCGAAGCGCTGGACCGCTATTTCGCCCTGCGTCCGGGCGTGGACCGCGCGGGCTTCATGGCCGATTACGCGGGGCTGGCGGCGCTGAACCAGGCGCGGATCATCGGCATCTTCGCCCGTCTGATCGCCCGCGACGGCAAGCCGCGCTACCGCCAGTTCCTGCCCCGGATGTGGCGGCATCTGAACGCCAATCTGGACCAGCCGTCGCTGGCGCCCGTCGCCCGCTGGTTCGACCGCCACGTCCCTGCCGAGGTTCGCGCATGACCGCCCCGAAGATCGCGCCCAAAACGGCCATGGTGCTGGCCGCTGGCTTGGGCACCCGGATGCGTCCCCTGACGGACGACCGGCCAAAGGCTCTGGTCGAGGTCGGCGGCCGCGCCCTGATCGACCATGTCCTGGACCGGCTGGCCGAGGCCGGGGTCGAACGGGCGGTGGTCAACGTCCACTGGTTCGCCGACCGGCTGGAAAGCCATCTGGCGGCGCGCGGTCGCGGCCCCGACATCCTCATCTCCGACGAACGGGCCGAACTGCTGGAGACCGGCGGCGGCCTGAAGAAGGCCCGTCCCCTGCTGGGCGACGCGCCGGTCTTCGTCGCCAATATCGACAGCGTCTGGATCGACCGGGGCGATGCGCTCGCGGACCTGATCCGCCTGTGGAACCCCGAAACGATGGACGCCGCCCTGCTGCTGGCCCGCCGCGAAGGCTCCATCGGCTTCGAGGGCGACGGCGATGTCTTCCTTTCTGACGATGGCCGCCTGACCTTCCGCGGCGACGCCCCGTCCGCCCCCTTCGCCTATATGGGCGTCCACATCACCCGCCCCGGATACGCCGACGCCGGCCCCGAGGGCGCCTTCTCCCTCAGCCCCCTGTGGCGCAAGTCGGCCGCCGAGGGTCGCCTGTTCGGCTGCGTTCTGAACGGCGACTGGATGCACGTCGGCGACCCGCAGGCGCGGGACGACGCCGAGGCGAAACTGGCGGGAGCGGCGTGAGCCTGTTCGATCCCTTTTCGGACGCCACTCAAGCAGCCGACCGCCGCGCGGTCGGCGCTAGGGAAACAGGAATGCCCCCGCGCTGGTACGCCATCCCCGCGCACCGGCCCTTCCTCGAAGACCTGGCGGCGGGGGTGCTGGCGTGGCTGGGCGACCTGCCGCCCGAGACGCTGTCGGACGCGACGATCCTGCTGCCCAATCGCCGTGCCGCGCGCGCCTTCACCGGCGCCCTGTCGAAACTGTCGGGCGACCGACCCGTTCTGCTGCCGCAGGTGCGTCCGCTGGGCGATCTGGAGGAGGACGAGCCGCCCTTCACCCCCGGCGCCCTGGGCCTGGACCTGCCGCCCGCCATCCCCGCCCTGACGCGCCGGTTCGAGATGGCGCGGATGATCGTCGAACGGTTCGATCCCGCGCTGACGCCGCTGCGCGCGCTGGACTTGGCCGATGCGCTGGGCGGCTTCCTCGATTCCTGCCAGCTGGAGGAGGTTCCCAACCCTGAGCGGATCGCCACCCTGGTCGACGGCGAAATGGCCGAACACTGGGAACGGTCGGCGAAGTTCCTGGGTCTGGCGGTCGAGGCCTGGCCCAGACGGCTCGCGGAACTGGGTCTGGTCGATCCGGCCTGGCGCCGCGCGACCCTGCTGAAACGCCTCGCCGAACTGTGGGACCAGACGCCTCCGACCCAGGCCGTGATCGCCGCCGGTTCTACCGGCACCGTCCCCGCCGCCGGCCAGGTACTGAAGGCGGTGGCCAAGGCGCCGCTGGGTTGCGTTGTCCTGCCCGGTCTGGACCTCGATCTGGACGCGGACGTCTGGGACCGGCTGGACGAGCAGCATCCGCAGAGCGCGATGAAACGGCTGCTGGATCGCTGCGAGATCGCGCGCGGTAGCGTCCGTCCCTGGTTCCGCCCCGCGACATCCGCCGCCGTCGAGGCGCGGGGTCTGGCCCGCCAGCGGGTGGTCAACGAGGCCCTGCGTCCGGCCGAGGCCACCGACGACTGGCGCGGCGCCATCCGCGACATCCGCGCCGCCGCTGTCGTGCGCGGCGAGGCCCGCGACCCCATCGCCGAGGGCTTGCAAGGTCTGTCGCTGCTGACCGTCCGCGCCGAGGAAGAGGCCGCCGCCGCCATCGCCCTGATGATGCGCGAGGCCCTGGCGACGCCCAATCCTGATGGAACGGGCAGGACCTGCGCCCTCGTCACGCCGGATCAGGCCCTGGGTCGCCGCGTCGCTGCCCGGCTGGAACGCTGGGGCGTCATCCCGGATTCCTCGGCCGGCAGCCCCCTGTCGCGCCTGCCCGCCGGCGCCCTGGTCGATCTGTGTGCGCGTTGGATCGCCGATCCGGTCCAGCCGCATCTGCTGCTGGCCGTGGTCAAACATCCGCTGGTCCGGTTCGACCTCGGCGATGCGTCTCAGGCGGCGGCGGTCGCCGCGCTGGAGGAGCACGCCCTGCGCGGTCCCCGCCCGCGCGACTTTTCCGCCCTGCATCGCCGCCTGCTGGAGGCGGTCCAGCCCGACCGGCGCGGCAAGGCCCCGCCCGAGTGGAAACAGGCCCGGCTGTCCGCCGCCGCCCGACTGGTCGACCATCTGCAAGCCGCCGTCGAGGCGGCGACCGCCGTCTTTACGCCCACGGCCGACCTGAACCTCGCCGCCTCGGTCCTGACCCGGCTGATCGAGACCCTGGCGGGCCAGAACGCCTGGGCCGGTCCGGACGGAGAGGCCGCCGCCGGCCTGTTGTCCGGCCTGATCGAGGGCGGGGCGTCGCTGGGCCGGGTCCGGCGCGCGGAGCTGGCCGAACTGGTCGCCGCCCTGGTCAAGGAGACGGTGGTGCGGACCGGCGGGGCCACCCATCCCTCGCTGCGGATTCTGGGCGCCATAGAGGCGCGGCTGGTCCGCGCCGACCGGATGATCCTGGCCGGGCTGGAGGAAGGCGTCTGGCCCCAGGCCGCCCCGACCGATCCCTTCCTGTCGCGCCCGATGCGCAAGGCACTGGGCCTGCCGCCGCCCGAACGCCGCCTGGGCCAGACGGCGCAGGACTTCGTCCAGGCCGCCTGCGCCGACGAGGTGATCCTGGTCCACAGCGAACGACGCGGCGGCCAGCCCGCCGTCCGCTCGCGCTGGCTTTGGCGGCTGGAGATGCTGACGCGCGGCGCCGATGCGAAGGAGACGCCCGTCGCCCTGTCGCGCCCGACGACCGTGCTGGACTGGGCCCGCGCGCTGGACGCCCCCCCGCCCGGCCCGCCGCGCTTCGCCAAACGGCCCGAGCCGCGCCCGCCGGTCCATCGCCGCCCGCGCAGCCTGTATGTCACCCGCATCGAACGCTGGGTGCGCGACCCCTACGCCATCTACGCCCTGTGGGTGCTGGGGCTGGAGGCGATGGAGCGGCCCGGCGCCTCGGCCGAAGCGCTGGCGCGCGGCAACGCCGTCCACGCCGCCGTTGAACGGATGACGCTGGACTGGCCCAACGCCCTGCCCGACGATTGCGAATCTATCCTGCACGACCATCTGCTGCGCGAACTGGGCGCGCGCGGGTTCGAGGACGCGGCCATGGCGCGCGAGGCGCCCCTGGCCCGCAACTGCGCCCGCTGGCTGACCGAGTTCGAGCGTCGGCGTCGCGCGCGCGGCATCGACATTCTGGTCGAACAGCAGGGAACGATGACCTTCGACGCCCCCGCCGCTCCCTTCACCGTCAAGGCCTTCGCCGACCGGATCGAGCTGGCATCCGACGGAGCGGCGGTGATGGACTTCAAGACCGGCGCGGCGCCATCCGCCAAACAGGTCAAATCCGGCTTCGCCCCGCAACTGACCCTGACCGCCGCCATCCTGGCCGACGGCGGATTCGAACGCACCAACGGCCCGGTCACGCCCGACGAACTGACCTATGTGCGCGTGGTGGGGCGCAAGACGGCGGGCGAGGTCATCACCCGCGCCTCGGGCCTCGAAGCCGCCGACCTGGCCCAGGCGGCGCTGGACGGGCTGAAGCGCCGCGTCGCCCGGTTCGACGACGAAAACACCCCCTACGTCTCCTGGGCCGCGCCCCAGTTCATGGGCAATCAGGGCGGCAACTACGACCATCTGGCCCGCGTCTGGGAATGGTCGGTCATCGGCGACGGGGACGACGGCGAATGAGCATCTCCCCCCAGACCGTCGCGGCCGACCCGCGCCTGACCGTCTTCGTCACCGCCAATGCCGGCTCGGGCAAGACCACCACCCTGGTCAACCGGGTGGCGCGGCTGCTGCTGGATCAGGTCGATCCCGGCGCCATCCTGTGCGTCACCTACACCAAGGCCGCCGCCGCCGAGATGCAGGCCCGGCTGTTCGACCAGCTGGGCGGCTGGGCCGTGCTGGACGACGCGGCCCTGTCGCGCGAACTGGCCCGGCTGGACGACGGCGACCCGCAGGCGATGGACCATGCCGCCCTTTCGCGCGCCCGCAAGCTGTTCGCCCGCGCGCTGGAGACGCCCGGCGGGCTGAAGATCCAGACCATCCACGCCTTCTGCGAAAAACTGCTGCGTCGGTTCCCGCTGGAGGCCGGGGTCTCGCCCCGCTTCACCGTGCTGGAAGACCAGGCCGCGACCGCCCTCAGCCATTCGGCGCGCGAGGATCTGGCCCGCGCCGCCGTCGCCGACCCGGACGGTCCCATCGGTCTGGCCTACAGCCATTTCGCCGTCGAACTGGACTGGCAGAGGTTCCAGGCCCTGCTGTCGATGATCGAGGCCCGCCGCGCCGACCTCTTGGACTATATCGACCGGGCCGAGGCCGGAACCGCGCCCGATCCCTGGTCCCTGACCGGCGCCGAGCGCGACCGCGCGCCAGAGGATCTGGAGCGGGATTTCGTCGCCTTCATCGACCCCGGCGAATGGAACCGCATGGCCGAGGCCATGGAAACCGGCTCGGCCAACGACAGGAAGATCGCCGACGCCATGAGCGTGGCCGCCCCGCCCTACGCCGGTTTCGCGGCCCTGGCCGGGGTCTTCTGCACCCAGGCGGGCGAACCGCGAAAGAGCATGGGCACCAAGTCGGCGCCGCAGGGGTCGGTCGGGTGGCTGCTGGACATGCAGGCCAAATTCCTCGCCACGCGCGACGCCCTGCGCAAGGCCAAGGTCGCCGACGACACGGTCAAGGTCCTGACCCTGGCCCGCGCCCACTCCGCCTTCTACGAGACCGCCAAGGCCCAGCGCGGGGCGCTGGACTTCCCCGATCTGGTCGCCCGCGCCGCCGCCCTGCTGACCCGGAGCGGGGCCGCCGCCTGGGTGCTGTACAAGCTGGACGGCGGGGTCGATCATGTCCTGATCGACGAGGCTCAGGACACCGCCCCCGAACAATGGGCCATCGTCCGCGCCCTGACCGGCGAATTCTATTCCGGCGAGAAATCCGGCCGCACCGTCTTCGCCGTCGGCGACGAGAAACAGTCGATCTATTCCTTCCAGGGCGCCCGGCCCGAGCGGCTGCGTCAGGAAAGCGGCGCCTTCCTGGCCCTGGCCGAGGGCGCGGGCGAGCCCTTCGCCGGGCCGGAACTGAACACCTCCTACCGTTCGACGGAGGAGGTGCTGGCCTTCGTCGACGCCGTCTTCGCCGATCCCGACCGCACCCGCGCCCTGACCGGCCCGCAGGGCGACATCGCCCGCCACATCCCCGCGCGCACGGGCCAGCACGGCGCCATCGACCTGTGGCCCCTGTTCCTGGACGAGCCCGCGCCCGAGACCGACGCCTGGGACGATCCGGTCGATCAGGAAGGCGCCGGCAGCGCCAGAAAACGCCTGGCCCGCGACCTGGCCCGCGAAATCCGCCGCCAGGTCGAAAGCGGCGTCGCCGTCTTCGACCGCACCACCCGCGACCTGCGCCCGGCGGGATACGGCGACTATATCGTCCTGGTCCGCCGCCGCGATGCGACCTTCGAGGAGATCATCCGCGCCCTGAAGACGGAAGGCGTCCCCGTCGCGGGCGCAGACCGGCTGAAACTGTCCAGCCATGTCGTGTTCGACGACCTGATCTCCCTGGCCCGGTTCGCCCTCTTCCCCGACGACGACCTGTCCCTGGCCGAGGTGCTGCGCAGCCCCCTGTGCGACGTGGACGAGGACGGCCTCTACGCCCTGGCCGGGCGCGAGAACCGCAAGCCGGGCCAGTTGTGGCGCGACCTGCGCGACCGGGCCGGCGAACGCCCCGAATGGACCCGCGCCCGCGACGCGCTTCAGGCCGCCATCGGCGCGCGCGGCGGCGATCCCTTCGCCTTCTTCTCCCAGGTCTTGAACCGGGTGGACGACTCAGGGGTTTCGGGTCGCGCCCGCATCCTGGCCCGGCTGGGCCGCGAGGCGGAGGAGGCCATAGACGAGACGCTGAACCAGGTTCTGGCCGCCGAGAACCGCGGCGCCGTCGATCTGGAGACCTGTCTGGCCCAGCTGGAGGCCGCCGACGTCGAGGTGAAGCGCGAGCTGGAGGGCGCGCGCGGCGAGGTCCGCGTCATGACCGTCCACGGCGCCAAGGGGCTGGAGGCGCCCATCGTCATCCTGCCCGACACGACCATGAAGGCCAAGGCGCAGGGCCCGTCCCTGATGCCCGCCGTCACCCCGGAGGACGAAGGCGAGGCCTGGCTGATGGCCCCCGGCTCGGCAAAGGACGACTGCCCCGCCTCGGCCGACGCCCGCGCCGCCCGTCAGACGCGCACGGACGACGAGACCCTGCGCCTGCTCTATGTCGCCCTGACCCGCGCGCGGGATCGGGTCATCGTCATGGGCCGCGCCTCCAGCCGGGGCGCCGAGGCCGGCAGCTGGTGGTCGATCATCGCGGACACCTTCGACCGGCTGGGCGAGCGGGTGCGCGAGGTCGAGAACGGCGTGCGCCGCTTCGGCGTCGATCCCGAACGTCGGCCGGTCACGGCCGCCCCGGCCGGATCGGCCGCCGTCCTGCCCGTCTGGGCCGCCGCCGCCCCGCCCGCCGACGCCGCCGCCCGCTTCGCCTCGCCGTCGCGGATGGAGGGGCAGGTCCGCATCCCCGCCCCTTCGCCCCTGGCCCGCAGCGAATCCGGCGGCGCGTCCCTGGGCCGGTTCAGGCGCGGCGACCTGATCCACCGGCTGCTGGAGCGGCTGCCCGACATCGCCCCCGCCGACCGGGCGGACGCGGCCGCGCGCCTGTTGTCGCGAGAGACCGATCTGGACGCGGCCCAGCGCGCCGAGATGATCGCCGCCGCCTTCTCGGTGCTGGACGACGCCCGGTTCGCCCCCGTCTTCGGCACAGGGTCACGCGCCGAGGTCGCCCTGACCGGGTCCGCGCCCGACCTGCCGCCCGGCGTCGCCATCAACGGCCGCATCGACCGGCTGGTGGTCATGCCGGAACGGGTTCTGGTCGTGGACTACAAGACCAACCGTCCCGCCCCCGCCGCCCTCGACGCCGTCGATCCGGCCTATGTGCTTCAGGCGGCGGTCTATGTCGCCGTCCTGAAACGCCTCTATCCCGACCGCCCGGTCGAGGCCGCCCTGGTCTGGACCGACGGCCCGCAACTGATGCCGATCCCGCAGGCGATGCTGGAGGCGGCGCTCACGCCCTGACCCGCGTCATCTTCAGGCTCGCCTCGTCATCCTCGCCCTCCCCCGTCATCCTCGGGCTCGACCCGAGGATCGGGCGCACCGCCGCTCATGCGAACGGGCCACGCACCGCCCGATCAAGACCCGGCCCTCGGGTCGAGCCCGAGGGTGACGGCGGATGAAGGGAAGAGTTGAATTGCCCGCGATTCGCTCCCACATCTGCCCCAACGCCGGGGTTGGTCCCGGAGCCCACAACACGCGCTCAAGCAGCGAGGCCCCGCGGGCCGAGCGATAGCGCCCCAAGGAGCCATTCATGGCGACTGTAAAAGTCACCGACGAAAGCTTTGACGCCGACGTCCTGAAAGCCTCGACCCCCGTGCTGGTCGATTTCTGGGCCGAATGGTGCGGCCCCTGCAAACAGATCGGTCCGGCGCTGGAACAGATCGCCGACGAACTGGGCGGCCAGGTCACGGTGGCCAAGATCAACATCGACGACAGCCCCATGACCCCGTCCAAACTGGGCGTGAAGGGCATCCCGACCCTGATGCTGTTCAAGGACGGCCAGATGACCTCGATGAAGGTCGGCGCCATGCCCAAGGGCAAGATCGTCGAATGGCTGGCCGAGGCCGGCGTCAAGACCGACGCCTGATCCTTCGCCGCCGTTGAAGATTCAATCGCCCGCCGGTCCCGACCGGCGGGCGTTTTCTTTGGCTTGGACCGGATTGACCGCCCGTCACAATCGCGCGACCGTCAGACGATGAAACTACAGGCCTCGCTGAGCGCATCCGTCCTGCTGTTGTTCACCCCGGTTTCGGCCTGTGCGCAAGCCGCCGAATGGGTCCAGTCGGAATATGGCTTTAATGTCAGTTTTCCTACCCATGCGACGGTGTGCGACGCCGTCTCGGGCGACCACAAGGTCGGCTGGTTTCTGCCGCTAGAGGGCGACTGCAACGGTGCGACGCGACGTGTCATCGTTCTGGCCAGCTATAACGCCGCCTTCCAGACCTCGCCTGACGCCATAACCGACTGCAAAGGCGCCCGCGCCAAGCGCGGCGGCGTCGATCTGGCGTTCCTCGGCCATCGGTCAGCGACCTGCCTTGAACACCGCCCGGATGGCGCAATCTTGGCGACAGTGGCCACCCAGGCTTGGCCTCAGCCCGCGCCGTCGGGCGATACGGGGGAAGATAGGGCGCCGTGGATCAACTATTACGCCTATTTGGAGAGTACGCCCTCAAGGTTGGATGAAGACATGCGGACCTTCCGCCGTGTGGTTGAAACCGTAAAGATCACTTCACCTGCGCCCTAGCCATCGGCTGCGCGGCTGCGCGGTTGCGCTGGCCGTGCTAGGCATGCCGCCATGAGCGACGAAGACCCCATCATCAAGCCGGCGGACGCCGACGACATCCCCGGCGAAACCCCGGTCCAGAAGGCCCTGCGCCTGAAGACCGCCAGGCTGGACGCCCGGCCCAAGCCCCCGCGCGGCGGCCGTTTCCAGCGCGAACAGGCCGCCCGCGTCGCCGCCGGCAAATCCAAGCCCTGGATGACGCGGTAGTTGTCGATCGCCCTCCCCGTCCCGGGGAGGGTGGTCGCGCCAGCGACCGGGCGTGGGCGGGTCGCCAGGGGCGCGCTTTACGGATTTGCGAAGCGTTGCACGGCCGCCCCCGCCCGACCTCGCTATGCTCGGCCACCCTCCCCCGCAGGGGGAGGGAGAGGGTCTGGCGATGCTCAGTCCGGCCAGGTCTCTCGGCTGGCCCCCAGCACCTCGCCCGCCAGATACAGCGAGCCGCAGATGGCCACGCGGCCGGCGCCTAACCGCAGGGCCAGCCTCAAGGCTTCATCGACCGATCCGACGGGCGTGGCGGCCAGGCCATGGCCGCGCGCCACGGCGGCCAGGGCCGCAGGATCGGCCGCCGCGCCGTCGAAGCCGACGGTGAAGACGGTGGCGTGGCTGTCCTTCAGGGCGGCGAAGAAACCGCCCGCGTCCTTGTTCGCCAACATGCCGCAGATCAGGGCCAGCGGACGCGGCGCCCGCGCCTGACGCTCGGCCAGAAACGCGGCCAGCGCCCGCCCGGCATGGGGATTATGCCCCCCGTCCAACCACAGTTCGGCCTCGGCCGCCCTGGCCGCCTCGCCATAGGGACCGGCCGAAATCCGTTGCAGCCGCGCGGGCCAGCGCACGGCCTTCAGCCCCTCGGCGATCGCGGCCTCGGGCAGGTCCAGCTCGATCGCCGCCGCCACGGCCAGGGCCGCATTGTCGATCTGGTGCGCGCCCGCCAGGGCCGGCGCGGGCAGGTCCATGAACAGTTCGGCGGTCTGGAAGGCCATGCCGCCCCGCTCGGGCCAGGCGTCGAAATCCACGCCCAGCACCGTAAGGCGCGCGTGGACGTCGGCGGCGCGGCGTTCGATGGCGGCCATCGCCTCTTCCCGCTGACGCGCGATCACCGCCGGGGCCCCGGCCTTCAGCACCCCGGCCTTTTCCGCCGCGATGCCCGCCAGATCGGTCCCCAGGAATTCGGCGTGGTCATAATCGACCGGCGCGATCACGCTCAGCAGCGGCCGCTCGATCACATTGGTCGCGTCCAGAACCCCGCCTAAGCCCACCTCGATGACGGCCAGGTCGGCGGGCGTTTCCGACATGGCCAGGAAGGCGGCGGCGGTGGTGCTTTCGAACACCGTCGCCTCGCTGCCGGTCTCGGCCATCGCCGCCTCGATCCGGTCCAGGATGGCGTTCAGCGCCTGATCCTCGATCAGTTTTCCGGCCAGCCTGATCCGCTCGTTGAACCGCACAAGATGGGGCGAGGTGTAGGCGTGGACCCGCAAACCCGCCGCCTCGGCGATGGCGCGGATCATCGCCACGGTCGATCCCTTGCCGTTGGTGCCCGCCACATGCACCACCGGCGGCAGTCGATGCTGAGGATCGCCCAGCGCCGCGCACAGCGCCCTCATCCGATCCAGCGACAGGTCGATCCGTTGCGGATGCCGCGCCCGAAGACGCTCGGAGATCGGGTCCAAGGCGGTCAGGCCGCCTGGCGGTTTCCGCCCATCAGCATGGACAGGATCTGGCCCAGGGTGCGCGGCAGGTCGGCGCGGGCCACGACCCGATCGACCATGCCCTTTTCCTGCAGATATTCGGCGCGCTGGAAGCCCGGCGGCAGTTTCTCGCGGATGGTGGCCTCGATCACGCGCGGGCCGGCGAAGCCGATCAGGGCGCCGGGTTCGGCCAGATGCACGTCGCCCAGCATGGCGTAGGAGGCCGTCACCCCGCCGGTCGTCGGGTCGGTCAGGACCACAGCATAGGGCAGTTTCGCCTGTTTCAGCTCCTCGATGGCCAGGGTGGTGCGCGCCATCTGCATCAGCGACAGGGCGCCTTCCTGCATCCGCGCGCCGCCGGCGGCGGTGAAACAGACCAGCGGAACCTTGCGGGCCACGGCCTCGCGCGCGGCCTTGATGAAGGCCTCGCCCGCCGCCATGCCCAGCGACCCGCCCATGAAGGTGAAGTCCTGGACGATCACCACCGCCGTCTGGCCGCCCACCGGGCCGACGCCGATGGCCATGGTGTCCTTGCGCCCCGCCGCCTTGCGCGCCGCGTTCAGCCGGTCCTTGTAGGACTTGCCGTCCGAGAATTTCAGCGGGTCTTCAGGCACGTCGGGGCTGTCGATGGTTTCATAGACGCCGCCATCGAAGGTGGCCTTCAGCCGCGTCGGCGCGTCGATCCGCATATGGCGGCCCGACGGCGTGACCCACAGGGCGGCCTCCAGATCCGACCGATACAGCATCTCGCCGCTGTCGGGGTCCTTGACCCACAGATTGTCCGGGGTGTCGCGGCGCGAGACGATCTTGCGCACGCCGGGCGCAAAACGGCTGAGCCAGCCGACGCGCTTTTCCTGAGGCTTGGTCTTGTCGTTCATCCGCGCGCTCTTAGACGGTTTCCGCCACGGAAGCACTAGCGACGGATCGCACCGCGTCGCTCAGCCGCTTCACCTGGGCCAGAACGCGCGGCGCGGCCGGTTCGTTCGCAGCGACGGCGGCGGCGACCTCCTCGACCAGGGCCGATCCGACCACCACGGCGTCCGCGACCCTGGCGATGGCGGCGGCGCGTTCCGGCGTCTTGATGCCGAAGCCGACCGCGACCGGCAGGCCCGAGGCCGCCCGCACCCGCGCGACGGCGGGCGCCACCACATCGGCGTCGGCTTCCTTGACCCCGGTCACGCCCGCAACGGCGACATAATAGACGAAGCCCGAGGTGCCCTGGACCACCACCTTCAACCGCTCGTCATCGGACGTCGGCGTGGCCAGGCGGATCAGCGAGATCGACACCTTGTCCAGAGCCTCGATCAGGGGCGCGGCCTCTTCCGGCGGGCAGTCCACCACAATCAGGCCGTCCACGCCCGACGCCGCCGCATAGTCGGCGAAGGCGTCATACCCCAGGCTCTCGATCGGATTCAGATAGCCCATCAGCACGATGGGCGTGGCGTCGTCGCCTTTGCGGAACTCCTTGGCCAGATCCATCGTCGAACGCAGGCCGAAACCGGCCGCCAGACCCCGGATCGCCGCCTTCTGGATCGGCGGCCCCTCGGCCATCGGATCGCTGAACGGAAAGCCCAGTTCGATGATGTCGGCGCCGGCGGAAGGCAGGCCTTTCAGGATCGCCAGCGCCTCCTCACGCGACGGATCGCCCCCCATCACATAGGGAATGAAGGCCGCACGGCCCTGGGCCTTCAGCGCCGTGAAGCGCGCATCGATACGGGCGGTGGTCATTGGGTTGCCTGACAAGATTCTCGCGACGTCTTTAGAGATGCTGCGAACCATTGGAAGTCTGTGACTGGATAGCACCGAGAGCCATGCGCGACATCAAATGCTGATGGGATCAGGTGCCGATCACACACCATCAGATCGCGGACAAACGCACGTTCAATAGTTCGGATATGTCCATCCTTGCCACAAGCAACAAGATCAGGCGAACGAGCGACAATTCGAGTCACCGCTTCCACCGAATTGTCGGTTGCTGGTGACGCACAAGAAACCAGCAGTCCCATCAAACCTACGATGGCAATGCGGTTCATCGCGGCTGCGCCGGAGCCTGCTCCACAGATGGCGGGGCGGCCGATCGCGCGGCGCACACGTCGCCGGGAATGGTGGCGAAGCCCAGATAGGCGGGCAGTTCGGCGACGGCGGTCTTGGTCGTGTCGTAGAAGGCGACCATCTGCATCCCGTCGCAGCCGCCGGCCTCGCGGCGTTTGATAAGGACGACGCGGTTCTCATCGCCGCCCGCCGTCAGCCAACCCTTGGACGCCAGGTCGGCGATATAGGCGTCGGCCAGGGCGCCGATCTGGCCTAGTTGGGCCGTGACGCACCAGGCGCGGCCCGCCAGATTGTTCAACGCCCCGCAATCGGATGAAAGCTCTGCGCCGGGCAGCAGGCCGACATCGGCCGGTCCGCCCTGCGGCGGCGTCGGGGGCGCGGCCGACGTCTGGGCCTGGACGGCGGCGGCGGACAGGACGAGCGTGGCGCCCGCAACCATCAGAGTACGGATCACAGTTCCACTCCCAGATGTTTGGCGACCTGGAAGATGTCCTTGTCGCCACGGCCCGACATCAGCAGGACGACGTCGCCGCCCTTGCCGACTTCCTTTGCGATCTCGCCGGTCCGCGCCAGGGCGTGGGCCGGTTCCAGCGCCGGAATGATGCCTTCCAGTTTCGAACACAGCTGAAACGCCTCCAGCGCCTCGTTGTCGGTCGCCGAGCGGTATTCGGCCCGGCCGATGTCGTGCAGCCAAGCGTGTTCCGGCCCGATGCCCGGATAGTCCAGACCGGCCGAGATCGAATGCCCCTCGACGATATTGCCGTCGTCGTCCTGCAGCAGATAGGTCCGGTTGCCGTGCAACACGCCGGGTCGCCCGCCTTTCAGCGACGCGGCGTGATCGGGCGTATCCAGCCCATGACCCGCCGCTTCGACGCCGATCAGGCGCACCGCCCCGTCCTCGATGAAGGGGTGGAAGGCGCCGATGGCGTTCGAGCCGCCGCCGATGCAGGCGACCACCGCTTCGGGCAACTTGCCCATCTGGGCGCGCGACTGGGTCTTGATCTCCTTGCCGATCACCGACTGGAAATCGCGCACCATGGCCGGATAGGGGTGCGGACCCGCCGCCGTGCCGATGATGTAATAAGTGTCGGCGACATTGGTGACCCAGTCGCGCATCGCCTCGTTCATCGCGTCCTTCAGGGTCGCGGCGCCCGCCGTGACCGGAAAGACCTCGGTTCCCAACAGGCGCATGCGGAAGACGTTCGGCTGCTGCCGCTCCACGTCCACCGCCCCCATATAGACGGTGCAGGGCAGGCCGAACCGCGCGGCGACGGTGGCGGAGGCCACGCCGTGCTGGCCCGCGCCGGTCTCGGCGATGATGCGGGTCTTGCCCATGCGCCGGGCCAGCAGAATCTGGCCCATGCAGTTGTTGATCTTGTGCGCGCCCGTGTGGTTCAAGTCCTCGCGCTTCAGCCAGATGTTCGCCCCGCCGAAATGCTCGGTCAGACGTTCGGCGAAATACAGCGGGCTTTCCCGGCCGACATAGTGGGTCAGGAAGCCGTCCAACTCGGCCTGGAAACTGGGGTCTGCCTTGGCCGCCTTATAGGCCGCGTCCAGTTCGTGGATCAGCGGCATCAGGGTCTCGGCCACGAACCGGCCGCCATAGGGGCCGAAACGCCCCTGCGCATCAGGCCAGGCATAGGTGTTCGTAAGCGTCGTTTCGGTCACGAGGTCAGCTTTCACGCAAGGCGGCGTCGGAATTACGACCGGCGCACGGCCTCGATGAAGGCCGCGATCCGGCCCGCGTCCTTAACACCCGGCGCGCTTTCGACGCCAGAGGAGACGTCCACCATCGGCGCGCCCGTGATCCGCAGCGCCTCGGCCACATTGTCCGGGTTCAGACCACCCGCCAGGAACCAGGGATGACGAAACGCCTGGTCCGCCAACAGGGTCCAGTCGAAAGCCACCCCATGTCCGCCGCTGTAGGCCGCCCCCTTGGGCGGCTTGGCGTCCAGCAGCAGATGGTCGGCCGCTGCCTCTATCGCTTCTGATCCGATCAGGTCCTTTGCGTCGGATACCCCCACCGCCTTGATCACCGGAATATCGTAGTCGATCCGCGCATTGCTAATTTCTAACGCAGTCTCTCGACCGTGCAGTTGGATAATGTCTGGTCGGAGATCGTGAACCAAAACGTCCATTTCAGGACCGACCCCATCCGCAAACAGCAGCACAGTTTTGGCCCGGCCACGCGCCCGATCAACCAGCCGCTTCGCCAATGCCGGTCCGGCGTAACGCGGACTGGCCTTCACCATGACGAAGCCGACAAAGTCCGCCCCGCCGTCCAACGCCGCATCCAGCGTGTCCGGCGTGGTCAGGCCGCAAATCTTGATCTTGGTGGTCATAGGGAAACGACCTCAACGCCTTCCAGACGCGCGGCCGCAGCCAGATCCTTGTCGAGCGTCGCCATATCGCAGCCATGCCGCAAGACCACGGCGAGGTGCAGGGCGTCTGGCGTCCTCAGGCGAACCCCTTGGCGCAACAGCAGCCGACAGCGCGAAAAATCCTGATCGTCCATGCGGCATTCCCCGCGACCTCTGCGCCATCCATCGAACAGGTCTTCGATTTGGGCGCGCTTGTCGGCCTTCAAGGCGCCGGACCTGACCCGCAACCCCAGAGCCGAACTGAACTCTGTTTCGGCCCAACGGCTGACCACGACATCCGTTCGACGGATAAGCAACGCCGCCGCCCATTCGGAATGGTCGTCCTGCACGAAGGCGGAAACCAGGACGCTCGTATCCAGATAGAGGGCCAAGATCAGTCGTCGTCGCGCATCTGACGAACCAGATCGACAGCGTTCAGTCCATCTGTGGGCTTTACGCGCACGCGTCTGAACCAATCCAGATCGACAGTTTGAGGCGCTGGAACGCTATCTTGCGCCGGCTCCAGCCGCGCCACGGGCACCCCGCGCCGGGTGATGGTCACGGCTTCGCCCGCCAGCATGCGATCCAGCAGCTTGGGCAGGTTGTTCTTGGCCTCGGCGACGGAATAGCTGGACATGGCCATCAAGATAGCCATCTGGCCGCCTAATGTCCAATCAGCCGAAGATCGACGCGATCTCTTCGGGGTTCAGCAGCCGCCATTCGCCGGGCGCCAGATCGGGCGGCAAAACCAGCCCGCCCATCCGCTCGCGATGCAGGGTCTCGACGTGGTTGCCGACGGCGGCGAACATCCGCCGCACCTGATGATAGCGGCCTTCGGTTACGGTCAGCAGGGCCTCGGTCGGCGTCACGACCTCCAGCCGGGCCGGCGCCAGGGGCTTGTCCTCGCCCTCCAGCACCAGGTCTCCGGCGGCGAACAGATCGCCTTCGGTCCCGGTCAGCGGCCGCGCCAGGCCGGCGCGATAGACCTTGGCCACATGGCGTTTGGGGCTGATGACCCGGTGCAGCAGGTCGCCGTCGTCGGTCAGCAGCAACAGGCCCGTCGTCTGCTTGTCCAGCCGCCCGATGGTCGAGATGGCCGGATCGCGCCGACGCCAGCGGTCGGGCAGGATGTCATAGACCAGCGCCCCCTCTTCCTTGTGCGAACAGGTCATGCCCAGCGGCTTGTTCAGCATCAGGACCAGCCCCGGCACAGGGTCCAGCGGCTCTCCGTCGATCTCCATCCGGCCGGGCAGGTCGGGCGTCACCGGAATGCGTTTCGACACATCCGTCAGGTCCGCGCCGTCCAGCACGATGCCGCCCGCCCGCGCCATCCGCGCCATCTCGGCCCGCGAGCCATAGCCCATCGACCCCAGCAGACGGTCGACGCGGGATGTTGGGGTTTTCGCCATAGCTTTCGTCATCCTCCGGCGCGAAGCGACCGGGGGACCCAGCGGCGCGCGCGAGCGCGAACCTGTCGCGCGCCCGGTTCTTGAACATCGTGCGGCGGATGGATTTCGCCTTCGGCGCCGCTGGGTCCCCCGGTCTGCGCCGCAAGCGGCTTGCCGGAGGATGACGAGGCCGAAAGGAAACTCACTTCACCGCCTCGAACAGCTTGTATCCGCCCGCTTCCGCGACCAGCCGCACGCGCTTGAACGCCGCGTCCAGCTCCGCCTCATAGGGCAGGTGCCGGTTGGCGACGATCCAGGCGACGCCGCCCTTCTTCAGCAGTTCGGCGGCCTTCCTGATAAAGGCCTGGCCCAGCCGACGATCCTCGGCGCCGCCATCGTGGAAGGGCGGGTTGGAGACCACGAAATCCTTGTCGCCCCTGGCCTCCAGCGTGCGGGCGTCCGACCACCAGACCTTGGCCCGGTCGTCGGTGATGTTCTCGCGCGCGGCCCGGATGGCGCGGCGGTCCAGATCGACCAGCTTCAGCTTCGTCACCGCCGGCGAACGCAGCACCACGGTCGCCAGCGCGCCATAGCCGCAGCCCAGATCGACCCCCTCGCCCTTCATCGGCGGCAGATGTTCGGCCAGCAGCGCCGAACCCGGATCGATCCGGTCCCAGGCGAAGATTCCGGGCTGGGACCAGGCGTCCAGACCCGCCACCCTCTGCGGCCCGCCCGCGGCGATGGCCGCCTCGATCCCCTCGACCGTCTCGGGCCGGATGACGGTGCAGCGGCGGTGGTGGGCCTTGGCCGTTTCGGCGACCTCCACCCCGAACGCCTTCAACTCCTTGCCCAGGCGCGAACCGCCCTTGTCTTTGGGCGCCATCACGTCCAGCCGCCCGCCGACTTTGAGCGCCTTCAGCGCCAGGGCCAGGACATAGCGCCGCTCAAGCACGCCGGGCGGGGCGTAGATCATGATGCTGTCGGCCGAACCGACAGGCTGGACCTCCAGCGCGGCGGAATCAGGAATCAGCGGCGAGGTCTGGGTCGCATCGCCGGGCGGATCGAAGACGACCGGCGGGCGGCCATAGAGAAGCGTGGTCATGCCCGCCCCTTAACGCCGCAAGGCGGCGCGGGCCAGTCTTCAGAACCCCATCTGCAGCAGGACCAGACCGACCACCCCGACCGCGATCCGCCACCAGGCGAAGACGCCGAACCCGCGCCTGGACACGAAGTCCAGCAGGAACCGCACCACCGCCAGCGCTGAGAGGAAGGCCACGACAAAGCCGATGGCGATCAGGCCGATGTCGCTGAAATCCAGGGTCTTGTGGTTCTTCAGCAGGTCATAGGCGACCGCCGCCCCCATGGTCGGAAGCGCCAGGAAGAAGCTGAACTCGGCCGCCGAACGCTTGTCCGTCTTCAGCAGCAGGCCGCCCGCTATGGTGGCGCCGGATCGCGACACCCCGGGGATCATGGCCAGGCACTGGAACAGGCCGATCAGGAAATAGACCCGCATCGGATAGGTCTCGGCGTTCAGCCACTGGGGCCGCTTGTCCATCCGGTCCAGCGCCAGCAGGATCACCCCCCCGACGATCAGGGCGATGCAGATGACGACCGGCGTCTCGAACAGCACGGTCTTGATGAAGTCATAGGCCAGGAAGCCGATCACCACGGCGGGCGCAAACGCGACCAGCAGCCCGATCAGGAAACGCCGCGCCTCCGGATCGAACGGCCAGCGCGTCGCCAGCGCCCACAGCCGTTTGAAATAGACGCTGATGATGGCCAGCAGGGCGCCCAGCTGGATCACGATCTCGAAGGTCTTGCCCGCGCTTTCGAAGCCCATGAAATGGCCCAGCAGCAGCATATGGCCGGTGGAGGACACGGGTATGAACTCGGTCAGCCCCTCGACCAGACCCAGGATGATCGCTGCAAGCCAGTCAGCCATAAGGCCCTCGAAAACGGATGCGCCCGGAACGCCGCGCGCCCGAATGATTTCCCCTTAGAGCATGATCGGTTTGGACGGAACGACCCGTTTGGGCCAGCGGTTGGCTTTCCGCCACGATTGCGCGAAAAGAAGCCGACAATGACGACGCCCGCCCCCGCCCCCCTCGAAGACGCCCATCTCGCCACGCGGCGCATCACCCGGCTGTCGGTCGGGGTCGCGGTGGTGCTGATCGCGCTGAAGGCCTTCGCCCTGGGCGCCTCCGGCTCGGTCTCCATCCTGGCCAGCCTGGCGGATTCGGCGCTGGATCTGGCGGCGTCCCTGACCACCTTCTTCGCCGTGCGCTGGGCCGCCGCCCCGCCGGACGAGGATCACCGCTACGGCCACGGCAAGGGCGAGGCCCTGGCCGCCCTGGTCCAGGCCGGGCTGGTGTTCGCCTCGGCCGTCTTCATCGGCTGGGAGGGGCTTCAGCGCATCTTCGACCCGCGCCCGGTCACCGCCGGCGCCTGGGCCGTCGGGGTCATGATCGCGGCCATTGTCATCACCGGCTGGCTGGTGTGGATGCAGACCCAGGCCCTGAAGAAGACCGGCTCCCTGGCCGTCGCCGGGGACCGCGCCCACTACGCCGCCGACCTGGCGGCCAACGCCGTGGTGCTGATCGGGGTGGCGTCCGGCGCCTTCCTTGGCGCGCCGGGTCTGGATGCGGCGGCCGGGATCGTCGTCGCGGTCTGGCTGTTCTGGGGCGCGACCGGCATGTTGCGGGCCGCCGCCGACCACCTGCTGGACCGCGCCGCGCCCCAGACCGACCGCGCCGCCGTCACCCAGGCCGTGTTGGCCGACCCCCGCGTCACCGGGGTTCATCAGCTTCGCACCCGCATGGTCGGCCCGGTGATGATGATCCAGATGCACGTCGATCTGGACGGCGACCTGACGCTGGACGCCGCCCACGCCATCGTGGTCGAGGCCGAGCGCCGGGTTCTGGCGCGGTTCCCCGATGCCGACATCCTGATCCACGCTGATCCGCGCGGCCACCCTCTGCCCCCCGCGTCCGCTCCCGTCGATCCGACCCGCCCGCCGTCGCCGGAGCCCTCCGAAGCGTCCCCGGCCGCGCCGGTCGCCAAGGGCCCGTGGTCCTGAAGCGGTAAACGGCGATTTAACGGGTCTGGGCGCATCAAGCCGTGATGGCCGATCCTTGCGTTCTCTTCCACTTCGCCTTCCAGCCCGCCTCGCGCGCCGCGCGTCTGGCGCTGGGCGAGGCGCGGATCGACTGGACCGACACGCCCGTCCGGCCGTGGGAAGAGGACTGCCCGGTCAACGACTTCAACCCCTCGGGCCTGCCGCCCGTGGTGCAGACGACCGACCGGGGCCGCCCCCTGACCCTGTGCGAACTGCCCGCCGTCCTGGGCTGGATCGAGGATCAGCAGAAGGGGCCGCTGCTGCTGCCCGCCGACGCCGCCGAACGGGCCGAGGCGCGGCGCCTGACCGGCTGGTTCGAGCGTCGCTTCACCGATGACGTCGACGCCGTCCTGCTGCACGAGCGGATGGAGAAGCCCCTGCTCAAGCTGGGCCCGCCCGAGGCCCGCGCCCTGCGCGACGGCCGCGACGCCCTGAAGTCCCACCTGGCCATGCTGGAGGACCTGGTGGCCGCGCGCGACTGGCTGGCCGGCCGCCGCCTGTCGCAGGCCGATCTGATCGCCGCCGCCCACCTGTCGGTGCTGGACTATTTCGGCGAGATCCAGTGGAAGTCCTGGCCCGCGCTGAAGACCTGGTATTCCAAGCTGAAATCCCGCCCCTGCTTCCGCCCCCTGCTGGCTGACCGCTTCGTCGGCGTGCCGCCCTCGGGGTGGTATGCGGATCTGGATTTCTGAGACGCTAGAGCGCCTCCGCGCCCAGCCGCGCGATCCACAGTTTGGCGCGCCCCGCCAGTTCGTCCTTGCGTCTCAGGTCCGAGATATCCTCTGGCAGACGGTCCAGCTGCTCGAACCTGAAATCCTCGGGCCCGTGCGCCGTCCACGCCGCCTGAAGCGACCGATACGGGCTGCCGCCATGGCGCAACGCGAACCAAAGACCGTTCTGTTCGGTGTCGATGTGGCGGCTCTTGCCGACCCAGACCTGGCCCGTCGCGCTGCAGATCACGGCATAGATGCCGGCGATGGTCGGTCGCTCCTTGTATTCGGCGATCAGGGCCTTGCGGCTTGTGGTCATGGCGGTTTTCCTTAATATCCGGGTATTATCATAGGCGTTAAATTTATCCGGGTAAATATATGGGCGACGAAATTCGCGAACTGGTCCTGTTCGATGGCTCGGATCGGATCGCCAAGGGGTCGGAGACGGTCGTATCAGGCGCCTTCCAGGCCGCCCTGTCGGCCTCGCCCCAGGCGATGCTGCGTGTCTTCGACCTGGCGACCGGCCGTCCGGTCGATCTCGATCTGCGGCCTGCGCCCCCGCCGCGACGCGGCCGCCCGCGCCTGGGCGTCGCCGCCCGCGAAGTGACCCTGCTGCCCCGGCATTGGGACTGGCTGGCGACCCAGCCGGGCGGCGCCTCGGCCGCCCTGCGCCGTCTGGTGGACCAGGCGCGAAAGACCGGCTCAGCCGACGATGACCGTCGCCGCCGCACGGAGGCCGCCTATGGCTTCATGGTCGAAATGGCCGGCGACGCCCCCGACTTCGAAGAGGCCAGCCGCGCCCTGTTCGCCGCCGACCGTGCGCGCCTGATCGCCCTGATCGCGCCCTGGCCCACGGATGTCCGGGCGCAGATTCTCGAACTGTTCGACGGCGCGTAGCGTGGTGGAGGGACTCTTGAAGTCCCCCGGACGCCTGCGATGCGGGGACGGCCCCTCCGTCACGGCGCGAAGACGCGCCGCGCCACCTCCCCGCTCCGCAGGGCGGAGACTTAATGCTATCCCCCGCCCCGTGTCCGACCGCCTGAAAACCTTCATCCGCCAGCGCGCGGCCGAGCTGGGCTTCGATGTCTGCCGCTTCGCCTCGGCGGCCGACGCCTGGCCGGCGGGCGAGCGGCTGCGCCATTTCGTGGACGAGGGCCGGCATGGCGACATGGAATGGATGCAGACGACGCTGGATCGCCGCCAGCACCCCACAGCCATGTGGGACGAGGCGAAAACCGCCATCGTCCTGGGCATGAACTATGGTCCCGAGGAGAACCCGCTGGATCAGCTGGCCGACCGTTCTGCGGGATACATCTCGGTCTATGCGCGCGGGGACGATTATCACGAGGTCATCAAGGGGCGGCTGAAACAGCTGGCGGGTCAGATCGCGGCCCGCAACGGCGCCGACATCAAGGTCTTCGTCGACACCGCCCCCCTGATGGAAAAGCCCCTGGCCCAGCGCGCGGGCCTGGGCTGGCAGGGCAAACACACCAATCTGCTCAGCCGCACCCACGGCAACTGGCTGTTTCTGGGAACCATCCTGACCGCCGCCGAGATCGCGCCGGACGACGCCGAAACCGAACACTGCGGCCGCTGCACCGCCTGTATCGACGCCTGTCCGACCCAGGCCTTCCCCGCCCCGTTCCAGCTCGACGCCCGGCGCTGCCTGTCCTATCTGACCATTGAGTTCGCCGACCCCTGGCCGGTCGAGTTTCGCGTCGCGACGGGCCCGCGAATCTATGGCTGCGACGACTGTCTGGCGGTCTGTCCATGGAACAAGTTCGCCCAGGAAGCCCGCGAGATCCGGCTTTTGCCACGCGAGGCCTTCGAAAGCCCCCGGCTTCACGACCTCCTGGCGCTGGACGACGCCGCCTTCCGCGCCCTGTTCACCAAGAGCCCGGTCAAGCGGATCGGCCGCGACCGCTTCCTGCGCAACGTCCTCTACGCCGTCGGCAATTCGGGCGACGCCAGCCTGATCGCCCCAACCCAGGGGCTGCTGGCCGACCCGTCGCCCCTGGTGCGCGGCGCCGCCGTCTGGGCCTTGTCGCGGCTGATGACGGCGCAGGCGTTCGCGGCTCTGTCCGCCGCGACGACCGAGACCGACGCCAAGGTCCTGACGGAGTGGCGACGGCCCCAGCCCGCATAACCGCCGTAACGAACCCTGGCGATTTCAATGCCTTGACGACGACCAGCGACCGTTACCCTACCGGCCCTGCACGTCGGTCTATAGTGCTCGCCTGGTCTTTGACATTCGCCGAACGACAGAGTTGCAAGCCGCTCGCAAAAATCTGCACGAGAGTGCACTCTAAAAATTCAAAGTGCACTTTTCGTCTCCTCCCCACTTGTGGGGAGGGGGACCGCGAAGCGGTGGAGGGGCTGTTCAAGTCCCACAGGCGCCTGCGATGCGATGAGCGCCCCTCCGTCTCTCCGCATCGCTCCGTGCCGCCTCCCCACAAATGGGGAGGAGACGGCGGCCGTCACCCCATGCCGATTCCGGCGCCCGATCCGCCGCCGGGCACCTTGGCCACGTCCAGCAGCTTCAGCCGGAAGATCAGCACCGAATTGGCCGGAATCTTGGGATTGCCCTGCTCGCCATAGCCCAGCTCGGGCGGCACATAGAGCAGCCATTCGTCGCCGACCCGCATCTTCTGCAAGGCTTCGGTCCAGCCCTTGACCACCTCCTCGGGCGTGAACACCGCCGGGGCGCCGCGCGCGAACGAGCTGTCGAACACCGTATTGTCGACCAGCTTGCCCTCGTAATCGACCTTGACCAGATCGTTGCGGTCCGGGCTGACGCCGCCCGCCGGTCCCGCCTGCACCACCTTGTATTGCAGCCCGCTGGGCAGCGTGACCACACCCTCTTCCTTGGCGTTCCTGGCCATGAAGGCGGCCGCCTCGGCCTTGCCCACGTTCGGATCGACCGGCGCGGCCTGGCCACAGCCCGCCAGCAGCACAGCAGCGAGCAGCGCCGCCCTACCCCATCCGAAGTTCATAGCCGCGTTCCTTCAAGGCCTCGCCGATCTCGTCGGCGTGGGCGCTATCGCGCGTTTCGACCATGATGTCGAACTCGGCGCCCTTGGCCGGAACGTCCAGGGCCAGACGGTTGTGGACTACGTCGATGATATTGCCGCCCAGCCCCCCGATCACCGCCGCCATGGCCGACAGCATCCCCGGCCGGTCGTCGCCCAGGATGCGATAGACCAGCAATCTCCGTTCACGGACCATCTCACGGTTCAGCACCACCGCCAGCATCCGTGCGTCGATATTGCCGCCGGTCAGCTCGATGCCGACCTTCATCCCCTTGAACCGCTCGGGATAGCGCAGCAACGCCGCCAGACCGCCGGCCCCGGCGCCCTCGCACACCGTCTTCTCCATCGTCGCCATATAGGAGACGCCGCGTTCGAAATCGGCCTCGTCCACCACGAAGACCTCGTCGATCAGCCGGTCCGCCAGGCCGAAGGGGATGTCGCCCACCGCCTTGATGGCGATGCCCTCGGCGATGGTCTGGCCGGTGCAGACCGGCGGCTGGCCCGCCCGTTTGGCGGTGAAGGACGGATAGCGGGCCGCCTCGACGCCATAGACCTTGATGTCCGGCCGCATCGCCTTGGCCGCGATGGCGCAGCCGGCGATCAGGCCCCCGCCGCCGATCGGCACGATCAGGGCCTCGATCTCGGGCGCGTCCTCCAGGAACTCGATGGCGCAGACGCCCTGGCCCGCCACGATCCCCTCGTCGTCGAAGGCCGAGACGAAGACATAGCCGTTCTGGGCCTCCAGCCGCTTGGCCTCCTCGGTCGCGCCGGTGAAGTCCAGGCCGTGGATCACCACCGTCGCCCCGTGCTGGCGGGTGCCGTTGATCTTGGCGAAGGGGGTGCCCTCGGGCATGACGATGGTCACCGGCACGCCCAACCGCCCGCCGTGATAGGCCAGGGCCTGGGCGTGGTTGCCGGCGCTGGCCGCCACCACGCCGCGCCGGCGCTCGTCCGGGCTCAGCAGCAGCAACCGGTTCAGGGCGCCGCGCTCCTTGAAGCTGCCGGTGAAGTGCAGATTGTCGAACTTGACCCAGACCTCGGCCCCGGTCAGCTGCGACAGCCGGCGGGAATGGCGGGTCGGGGTGTGGTCGACAGAACCGGCGATGCGGGCGCGGGCGGCTTCGATGTCGGCGAAGGTGACGGTCATACGGGCGGTTTCCAGGCGTTCGCCTCGAAGGGGGGCGAGTTCACGGGGGCCTGTTTCGCGCGTTGTCGCGCCCCGGTCCAGAGCCGCGCGATCTTGACCGTGGAAGTCGGCCCCGCGGTCGTGCGATAGTGGCGCGGGTCGTCCCCCGCGGCCCGTCTGCTTTCGGAGGAAAAGCCCATGTCCCGCCGCCTCACCCTCGCCGCGACCGCCATCGCTGGCCTGACCCTGACGGCGCTCGCCGCCTGCGCCCCCACCGTCGGCGGCGGCCTGCCCGGCCGCGCCGCGCCGGGCGCCTTCATCGAATCGGATTTCGCCTGGTCTCAGGTTCCCGGCCGCAACGCCATCCAGGGCCAGATCGCCTTCGCCCAGGACGGCAAGACCTTCGCCTGCGTCGGCAACATCGGCCTGACGCCCGACACCCCCTACACCCGCGCCCGCTTCCGCACCCTGTACGGCTCGACCGAGCGCGCCGCCATCCCGGCCGCCGTGGTCCGCGCCCGCACCGTGGCGGACGCCAACGCCAACTATTCGTCCTATGTCCGCTCAGAACAGTGCCGGGACGGCCGTTTCCAGTTCGACGGCCTGCCGGATGGCGGCTGGTTCGTGATCGCGCCGGTCAAGGCCGACGGCGATCCCATCGTCCTGATGCGCCACGTCCAGACGCGGGCCGGACGGGTGGTTTCGCTGACCCTCTAGCGCCATCGGATCAAGGTCCGGGCTGTGGCGCCGGCACCGCGTGTCACGAAGATGCGACCCCGGTAACGCGGGTCGCCATCTTCTGGCCGCGAGCGCCGCGGACTGATCCAGGCTTCTATGCGCCAGTCGGGGGAGCGTTTCTTGTCCCAACACAATATCATCGGATCCGAGGCCTTTACGCGCGGCCCCTCGGTCATCATCCGCAAATACAAGTCCGGCGGGCTGCGCCGCAGACGCGCCAAGACGGTGACCACCTTCATCGCCGGGGCCGCCGCGATGCTGACGGCCGGACTGATCGCCGCGGCGGCCATCTACGGCCCCGCCCTGGCCAGCTGACGCCGGCCCAGGCGGGGCGGTCGCGTCAGGCCAGCCAGACCATCATCCGCGTATCCGCCTCGGCCGCCCGCGCCCGGCTCCAGGCGCGGCGCGTTTCGCCGGTGTAGAGGAAGCCGGCCTTCTCCAGCACCCGGCCCGAGGCGGGGTTGTCGGCGAAGTGGCCGGCGACCAGCGCCCGGCGCTTCCACTTGCGGCTGGCCCAGACCAGGGCGGCGTCCAGCGCTTCGGTGGCGAAGCCCCGACCCCAATACTCCCGCCCGATCCAGTAGCCGACCTCGGGCGCCCGATCCTCGCCCTCGAACAGGCCGATCACGCCGATGGGGCCGACGTCCTCGTGGTCGATGACAAAGGTGTTGGCCCGCGCCGGGTCCTGGGACGCGACCTGCAGCACGAAGTCGTCGGCGTCGCGAACCTGAAACGGGTGCGGCATCCGCTTGGTCATGCGCGCGATGTCCAGGTCGTTCGCCAGGGCGGCGATGCGCGGCGCGTCCTGGGGCGCTGGCGCGCGCAGCATCAGACGCCGCGTCTCGACGACGGGGGAGGTTTCAATGACGCACATGGCGATCGCCTCGATTCTATCGACCATCTCCTTGAAGGGCTCGGACGGTCTTCGAGGCGGGGAACGCAAACGGGGAGCCTGGTGATCCAGACTCCCCGCGGAATATTTTCCCTGGTCCGGATCGGCTGCTTTGTGAGCAACGCGATCCGGTCAATTCCAGACTGCGTTACTCGGCGGCGAGCGCCTGTGCGGCGTCGTCATTCGCCGCGAGAATCGATACGTAACAACGGCCGCCACGTTTGGTGGTGAACTTCACCGCGCCCTGGGTCAGGGCGAACAGGGTGTGGTCGCGGCCCATGCCGATGTTGTCACCCGGATGGAAGGTGGTGCCGCGCTGACGCACGATGATGTTGCCGGCCAGCACGCGCTCGCCGCCGAACTTCTTCACGCCGAGGCGCTTGGACTGGGAGTCGCGACCGTTACGCGACGAACCACCGGATTTCTTGTGAGCCATTTGATCGCTCCGTTCCTATGGCCGGGCCCACGGGGCTCAGCGCAGTTCTTGTTCCAACACCTGGGCGCCGCTGCGGGTGCCGCAGAAATTCTTAAGCTTCGTCGCCTGCGGCTTCAGCCTTGGGCGCAGCCTTCTTCTTGGCCGGCGCCTTCTTGGCGGGAGCGGCTTCGACTTCGGTCTCAGCAGCGACCGGCTCGGCGGCGCCGCGGGCGGCCAGATTGCGGGCCCGCAGATTGATCTCGGCCTTGGTGGTCAGGTCGACCGTGCCGTCCCACTTGGCGGTCTCGCCGGCGCCTTCGATGCCGGTGATGCGCAGGACCGATTCCATCTGACGGTGGCCGTTGGTGCGGCGATAGCCCTGACGGCGGGTCTTCTTGAAGATCTTGATCTTCTCGCCCTTGCGGGTTTCGACCAGGGTCGCGCCGACGAAGGCGCCGTCGATCAGCGGGGCGCCCAGGGTCACGCCCTTGTCGCCGCCCAGCATCAGGACGCTGTCGAACTTCAGCTCCGCGCCGGCGTCGCCGTCGAGCTTTTCGACGACGATGGTGTCGCCCGGTTGGACCCGGTACTGCTTGCCGCCGGTCTTGATCACCGCGTACATGTTGAAGCCTCAGCGCAAACGCAAAAAAAGATACGCCCCCCGGAGATACCCCCGGCGGCGAAGAGCGGCGACATATACGGAAGGGCGTCCGAGAGTCAACGCCGAACCCGGCGGAAATTCAGCCCTGGCCGGATTATCCCCCCGCCGTGCGCCAGCCCGTGCTCAGTCCAGGGCGCAGATGTCGGGCAGGCCGCGCAGGGCGCCCGCGTGGTCCAGGCCGTAGCCGACCAGGAAGCGGTTCGGGGCCTCCCAGCCGACGAAGTCGGGTTCGGGCGCGCGAGGCCTGGGCCAGGGCTTGCGGGCGAAGACGCAGGTCAAAACCTCGGACGCCCCGGCCTGCCTGGCGATACGGACGGCCTCGGCCAGGGACAGGCCGGTGTCGAACACGTCGTCCAGTATAAGGACGCGCCGCCCCGCGATGGGACGCTGGAACGGGGCATAGATGTCGATCCGGCCCCGGCTGGTCTGTTCGTCGCCGTAGGAAGCCAGCCACAGGGCGTCGAAGCGGACGTTGCGGCCGACGCGGGCCAGGGCGCGGGTCAGGTCGGCGGCGAACCACAGGCCGCCGGTCAAAAGGACGGCCGCAACCGTCTCGTCGTCGATCACGGGTGCGATTCGCGCTGCCAGTTCGGCGACGATGCGGGCGACATCGGCCTCGGGCAAAAGGACGGTCGGCGTCGGGGAGGGATCAGCCATGATGCGAGGCCGATACCGCCTGGCCATGGGGCTTGTCCACCGCCGGCGTGTCCGCGGCCGCGCCGGCCGGACGCGCCTCGACCGGCGCGGCGTGCGGCGCATCGGCGCCGGGCGCGGTCGCCGAACGCAGGCCGTGCGAGGCCGAGGATGGCGCGGGCGAAGCCGCCGGCTGGGACGCCGGGGGCTGGGTCGTCGTGTGGGGCTGGGCCGGGGCGGGGGCAGGCGGCGGGGGCGCGAAATCCACGCCGATGCCCGCGCCGTGTCCGCCGGGATCGGGGATCAGGGCGGCGAACCCCTGCACCTTGCCGGGCAGGACGGGCGGTCCGTCGATCTTGACGATCTTTGAGCCGACCTCGGCCCCTTGCGCATCCAGCAGGGCGACGCGGATCGGGGGGGCCACGATCTCGACGTCGCGCACATTCCGCACCGCGCCGGAAACCAGGACCATGCCCGTCCGGTTCGGGGCGGACTTGGCGGTCAGGGCCTCGAAGTCCAGACCCACCAGGTTCACCGGGGCGCCGATCATCGCATAGGCGGAGGCCGCGCGGGGGAAGGCCTGAACGATCTGGACCCGGAACACGAAGGCGGCCGCGATCAGGCCGATGAAGATCGCCGCCAGTCCGGCCCAGACCACGCCGTGGGCGGCGGCCCGCCGCAGCTTCTTCTGGCGTTCGGCGCGGGCGCGAAAGGCGCGGGGCAGCTCCGGCGCCGGGGTCTCGGCCAGGCTGGCGGCCTCGGGCTCCGGCTCGGGGGATATGGCGGGGGCCACAGACGCAGCGGCCGCCGGCTCGGGCGTCAGGGTCAGTTCCAGCGGTTCGTCGGGGGTCGCGCGCCACACCTCGCCGCAGGACTGGCAGCGCACCTTGCGCCCTTCCGGGCCCACGGCGTCGTCGCGAATGAAATAGCTGGTGGCGCAGGCCGGGCAGGTCAGTATCATGTGGCTGACTGCGAGGCTGTCGCCCCCTCCCATAAGGCGCGACGTCGCGCCCCTGTTCCTGAACCCGTCATCGCATGCCGTCCGCCGAACCCGCCCTCATGACCGAGACCATGACCGAGACCGTGCGCCTGTCGGGCGTCGGCTTCGGCTATGCGGGCGCGCCCGACGTGCTGCGGGACGTTAACCTCATTCTGCCGCGCGGCTCTTTCCACTTTCTTACCGGCCCGTCGGGGGCTGGCAAGTCCTCGCTGCTGCGCCTGCTGACCCTGGCGGACCGTCCGCTGAAGGGAAGCCTTCGCCTGTTCGGCGCCGATGTCACCCATATCGATCGGCGCGACATCCCCGCCTTTCGTCGGCGCATGGGGGTGGTGTTCCAGGATTTTCGTCTGCTGGACCATCTGTCGGCCTTCGACAACGCCGCCCTGCCGCTGCGGCTGGCGGGAGGCGCCGAGGCCGATTACGCCGCCGATGTGGAGGAGATGCTGAAATGGGTGGGGCTGGGCCGGCGCATGGACGCCCGCCCCCCGGCCCTGTCCGGCGGCGAGAAGCAGCGGCTGGCCATCGCGCGCGCCGTGATCGCCCGGCCCGGCCTGATCCTGGCCGACGAACCGACCGGCAGCGTCGATGCGGTGATGGCCGACAAGCTGCTGCGCCTGTTTCAGTCGCTGAACAAACTGGGCGCCACCGTCCTGATCGCCAGTCACGACCAGGGGCTGGCCGAACGCTCCGGCGCGCGCGTCCTGAGGCTGGAGGGCGGGCAGTTGCATGAGCCGGGGCGGGCCGCCGCATGATCCGCCTGTCCGATTTCAGCCTGTCCAGCCGCCGCGCCGGCCTGTTGCCGCCCGCCGCCGCCGGAGAGCCGTGGCTGATGACGGTGATCGCCGTGCTGTGCTTCCTGGCCTGTCTCGCCGCCGTGGCCGCCTCCGCCGCCGACCGCGCCGCCCACGGCTGGGCGCGGCAGCTGGGCGCCGAGGCCACCGTGCAGGTGCGCCCCCGCGTCGGCGAGACCGGCGACACCGCCGCCGCCCGCGCGGCCGAGACCCTGTCGGGCGTCGCGGGGGTCGAGGAGGCCGCCGCCCTGGACCGCAAGGCGGCCGAGGATCTGCTGCGGCCTTGGCTGGGCGACGCGGTCCTGCCCGACCTGCCCCTGCCCCATCTGGTCACGGTGCGGCTGGACCCGCAGGCGCCCGCCAGCGCCGTGACCCTGAGCCGGGCGCTCGCCGAGGCGGGGCTGGACGCCACGGTCGACGACCACAGTCTGTGGCGCGGCGAGGTCGAACGTTCGGCCAATCTGATCACCGCCCTGGCCGGGGCGGCCTTCCTGGCGACAGCCCTGGCCGCCGCCGCCGCCATTGCCTACGCCACCCGCGCGGGCCTGGCCGCCGGGCAGGGCGTGATCGAGACCCTGAGCCTGAACGGCGCGACGGACGGTCTGATCGCCGGCCTGTTCCAGCGCCGGTTCGGCCTTCTGGCGGCGGGCGCCGGCGCGATCGGTGCGGGGCTGGCGGCGATCCTGGTCGCCTTGATGCGGCTGCTGGGCGGATCGGGCGGGCTGACGGCGGCCCTGCCGGTGGCGTGGGGCGACCTTGTGCTGCTCTCGCCATGCCCGCTGCTGGCGGCTACGGTTGCGGTTCTGGCCGCGAGATTCGCCGCCATGCGGGTTTTGGCCTCAGGCGCGGCCGCGAGCTGGAGGGACGCATGAGACTGTTGAGCGTCGTCTTCATCGCCGGTCTGATCTGGCTGGTCGGCCTGTTCGCCTTCGCCCACCGGGTGCGCGAACTGACGCCGCCCGACGATCCCGCGCGCGCCGACGCCATTGTGGCCCTGACCGGCCCGTCGGCCGAGCGCGTCAACGCCGCCATCCGCCTGCTGGAACAGGGCAAGGGCGAACGGGTGCTGATTTCCGGCGTCAACCGCGAGGTCCGTCGCCGCGAACTGCGCGAACTGACCCCCGGCTCCAGCCGCCTGTTCAACTGCTGCGTCGACCTGGGGTTCGAGGCCGAGGACACGGTCGGCAACGCCCAGGAGATCGCCGCCTGGGCGCGGTCCAAGGGCTATCGCAGCCTGATCGTGGTGACATCCGACTATCATATGCCGCGCTCGCTGGTGGAGATCCGGGGTCAGCTTCCGGGGGTCAAGCTGACGCCCTACGCCGTCGCGACCCCGTCGCTGGACAATACGCGCTGGTGGCGGGCGGCGGTCACGGCGCGGCGCATGACGCTGGAATATATGAAATACCTGGCTGTCCTGGGACGCGAGGGCGTGCGTCGCCTGACCCGCGACCGGCCCGCAGCCGCCGCCACGCCCATTTCCGCAGCCGAAGAAAAGGCCCCGCCTAAGTGAACATCCTTCGGTCCCTCCTCTTCACGGCCTGGCTTTATCTGTCGATGCCGGTCGTCGCCGTCGGCCTGTCGCCCGCCCTGCTCCTGCCGCACCGCTTCGCCATGGGCGTGGTCAGGTTGTGGGCCAGGATCGTCCTGTTCGGCCTGCGCTGGATCGCGGGCGTGAAGGTGGAGTTCCGGGGTCTGGAGAACTGTCCCTCCGGCGCCGCCCTGGTCGCATCCAAGCATCAGGGGATGCTGGACATCGTGGCCCTGCTGGCGGTGTTGCCCGACGCCTGTTTCGTCATGAAGAAAGAGCTGATGCCCCTGCCCTTCTTCGGCTGGTTCGCCTGGAAGGCCAGGATGATCGCCGTGGACCGCGCCGGTCACGCCAAGGCGTTGAAGGACATGACCCGCCAGGCCAGGGACCGCCTGAGCGAAGGCCGCCAGATCGTCATCTTCCCCGAAGGCACACGCAACGATCCCGGCGCGCCCGGCGATTACAAGCCCGGCGTCGCGGCCATCTATCGCGATCTGGAGGGGCCCTGCTGGCCCGTGGCCACCAACTCGGGCGTCCACTGGCCGGCGCACGGCTTCCGTCGCCGCCCCGGCGTGGTGGTGTTCGACTTTCTGGAGCCGATCCCCGCCGGGCTGAAGCGCGGGGCCATGATGGCGTTGCTGGAAAGTCGCATCGAGACGGCATCATTGGCCTTGTTGGAGCCAAAAGCGACGCTTACGCATTCCGACCCGGCCTGAACTCCCCGCTCAGTCGCAGTGAAATGGAAACGCCCGTGCTTCGTCCCCTTCTTCTGTCCGTCGCCTTCGCCGCCATCGCCGGTTCGGCCTTGGCCCAATCCCAGCCCTATGAGGAGGTCGAAACGCCCAAGACCTGGCGCGTGGATGTCGGCGGCGGCATCACCCACGGCTTCAGCGCCACGGGCAATACGGGCGACGACATCAACTACACCGCCTGGGGTTCGGCGACCTACAAGGACATCGTCTACGCCAACGGCCTGGACGGCGTGGGGTGGAATGCGGTGAAGACCGACGACCTGCGCGCGGGCGTGCAGATCCGCCCGCGATTCGCCGCCGGCGACATCGAGGGCTCCAGCCTGGATCGGCCGGGCCTGGGCGCCGATGCGGCCCTTTACGCCTACAAGCGGTTCGGCGGGATCGTGGTCGGCGGCCGCATCGCCCAGGACGTTTCGGGCGACCACGCGGGAACCCAGTATTTCGCCTCGGTCGGACACCAGCGCGTCACGCCCGTGGGCCTGCTGCGCGTCACCGGCTATGTCGTCGGCGGCAGCGACGAGCGTATCCAGCGCTATTACGGCGTCACCGCCGAACAGGCGCCCGGCAGCGGCTTTCAGCCCTATAATCCGTCCGGCGGCCTGTCAGGTGCGGGCGCCGTCGCCTTCCTGGCCATTCCGATCGGCAAACGGTTCGGCGTCGGCGGCTTCGTCAACTACGAACAGCGCCTGGGCGACACCAAGGACAGCCCTCTGGTCAGCGACGACCACGTCTGGCGCGCCGGCCTGATCGGCGTGGTGCGGTTCTCCAGCGCGGATTGAAGCTCAAGCACCCTTTGGATGCCGCTCCTGCCATGTCTGGCGAGAGCGGCGTACATCGGCCTCGCTAGCGTGCGGATCGATGTTACACCCGTAAAACTGTCCCGGCATGGTCCTGCCGTTCGCATCCAAGATAGGCGGTCCTTCGATAGCCAATCCACCCATGGCTTCGCATCGTTGAGACGGATCAGTCGGCAAAGGCTGCAAGCGTGCGGCACAGGCTGACAGACCTAATGCCGCACCGCAGACCATCCCCAACCGGCGAACAATCATGGTCTATTGCGCCGCAAACTCGCTCAGAGCGTCGATCACGGCCCGGTTCTGGTCTTCCGTGCCGATGGTGATGCGCAGGGCCTGCGGCAGGCCATAGCCGCCGACGGGGCGGACGATGATGCCCTTGAGGTTCAGATAGTCGTTGGCGGCGGTGGCTTCATCCGCCCCCTTGAACACCACCAGCACGAAGTTGCCCGCGCTGGGCAGGACCTCGAAGCCGAAGCCGCGCAGGGCCTGGGTCAGGCGCGGCTTCCATGTCGTGATCAGTTCGCGCGAGGCTTCCTGGTGCGCCGTGTCGGACAGGGCGGCCGTCGCCGCCTCCAGCCCCGGAACCGAGACGTTGAACGGCAGGCG
The DNA here is from genome assembly GCA_029202665.1 of Candidatus Brevundimonas colombiensis. Lineage (NCBI taxonomy): Bacteria > Pseudomonadati > Pseudomonadota > Alphaproteobacteria > Caulobacterales > Caulobacteraceae > Brevundimonas > Candidatus Brevundimonas colombiensis. The sequence goes on along the minus strand of CP119326.1, from coordinate 1,369,794 downwards.
GATGCGGTCGATGGCCTCGGCCACCGCGACCGGCGCATAGCCGAAGCCGATGCGCAAACCGCCCAAGCCGTGGATTTTGGAGAAGGTGCGGGTGACGACGACGTTCGATGCGTCCCTGGCCAGCGGGAAGGCGGTCTCCCAGTCGGCCTCGGTCACATATTCCGCATAGGCCTCGTCCACGACCAGGATGACGCGGCTGGGCAGGGCGGCGTGCAGACGGCGGATTTCCTCGGCCGTGTTGTAGCTGCCGGTCGGGTTCGACGGATTGGAGACATAGACGATCCTGGTCCGCTCATCGACCTGGGCCAGCAGGGCGTCGACCTCGGCCTTGAAGTTCGGCTCGGGCGCCAGCTTGACCTGGGCTTCGCAGCCCAGGGCGCTGATGCGGTAGGCCAGGAAGCCGTACTGGCCGCAGACGATGTTGTCGCCCGCCGTCAGATAGGTCTGGTTCAACAGGGCGAAGACCTCGTCCGAACCATTGCCGAAAATCAGCCGCTCGGGCTCCAGCCCATGCAGTTCGGCGACCGCGTCGCGCAGCTTCGTCGCGCGGCCGTCGGGATAGATGTGGATGTTCTTTACGGCGGCCTCATAGGCGGCGCGCGCCTTTTCCCCGGCGCCCAGCATATTCTCGTTGGACGACAGCTTCATCGGCTCGGCGACGCCGGCGATGGACGACTTGCCGCCCACATAGGGCGCGATATCGAGGATGCCGGGCTTCGCCACGGGGCCTTGGGGTGCGGTCGCGTCGGTCATGAAAAGCCTTGATCTCAGAAGATGGGGGCGGCGCCGATGACGCCGTTCAATCGGCCGGGCGCGGTCTTCAGCCGCCCGTCGTCGGCCTGCACATAACCCGTCAGCACGAACAGCTTCAACCCGCCCGCCGCCGCCAGGGGGTCGGCGATCAGCCCCGCTCCACTCAGCGCGTCCGCGATCTTGACCTCGGACCAGCCGCTGTCGGTGACCCAGAAGCTGCGGTCGTCGCCGCTGGGGCCGGACGGCTCCCTGGACACGACAAAGGCCTGGGGCCGCCCGCGCCGGTCGTCGGGCAGGGCGGCGACGATCCGAAGGTCCGGCCGCGCCAGCAGCCGCCCCCACCATGGCCGATCGGACGTCAGGTCGATCACGGCGCGCGATCCCGAATCCGCCGCCTTCAGCGCGTCCTCGGCGGACAGGGGGCGGACGCCCAGGCCGAACCGGTCCGTGGCCAGGGCCTGGGCCAGACCGCCGCTGGCGACCAGGGCCGGGCCGGTCGCCGCATCCAGCCGGCCCCAGACCGTCCGGATCACGGCGGCCTCGGTGGGCGACAGGCCCTCCAGCAGCGCGCGCAGGGCGATGGCGGCGGCGTCCGGCCGGTCGCGCGGCCCGGCCGCGATGCGTGCGGCCACGGCGCGGACCACCGCCCGGTCCAGCGCCAGCAGGTCGCGGTCCATCTGCGGTTCGTCCAGCAGGGTCATCAGAACAGCTTCGGCGCCGGGGCCAGGGGGAAGGGCCCCAGCCAGGTTCGACCGTCGCGGAACACCAGCGTCAGGGGCAACTGCTCCTGCCCCGCCGCCTCGGCGGCCCCGGCGGCGGCCGCCGCGCCCGCCGCGCCGATGCGGTTGACCGTCCCCTGCCGCGTCGCCATCAGGCCTGACAGTGCCGGCAGAGGCTTTTGCGCCTGAAGCGACACCTGTCCCGTCAGCCGCCCGTTCGCATCCGCCTTCAACAGGTCGCTGGTCAGGGTGGCGCGGCTGTCGCCTGCCTGAAGATCGCCGCGCACGTCGCGAAAGGCGCCACCCGCCCGGGTCCAGGCGGAAAAGACCCCGGCGGCGTCCCCGCCGGTCTTCAACAGGCTGGCCCGGCCGATCACGGCCTCCAGCTGGGTGGTCAGATAGCCGTCCTGGGCGAAGCCCTCGACCGGCCCGTCGGCGCGCCCCTGACCACCGACCAGACGGAACATCACATCGACATCGTCGGCCGGCGCGGTCGAGCCCTCCAGATGCGGCCGGGCGTATAGTTCGATCCGTTCGGCGCGGGCGATGGGAAAGGGCTCGGCCCCCGTCTGGGTCGTGAAGATCGGATTGACCATCTCCAGCGCCAGATTGGGCCAGCGCTGATCGATGCCGCTCGCGCTCATGCGGATGGCGTCGCCCTTGACCGCCACCTCGCCCTTGCCGGCGCGGGTCAGGACCAGCCCTTGCGGCGCCACGACCACCCATTTGGTCGGCTGATAGGCGTTGGCCTCGGCGGTCAGTTCGGGCGCGGCCAAAGCGTGGCCCGACGGCATGCCGATCACCAGCCTGTCCAGCATGACATGGGTGCGGAACGGCCAGCCGGTGATGGTCTTGTCGTCATAGCGCACGGTCCAGCCGCCCTGGCGCAGGGTCTGGACCTGGGCCTCCAGCCGCGTGTCGATCTGGCGCGTCAGATAGAACCACCAGCCGGTCCAGCCCGCCAGGACGATCAGCACCAGGATGAAGGGCGAATACAGGCCCTTGCGGCTGTGTCGTTTCGGCGGGGTTTCGGTCATGCAGGCTCCGGTGTTCGACGCCCTATACCGCAGTCGGGCGATGGGTTTCTAGGCGGTCAGATCGGCCATGACGGCGTCGGCGGCGCGCCGCGCGTCCTCGGGCGCGATCTCCAGCAGAAGGCCCCGTTGTCCCGCATTGATCAGGATGCGGTCGAACAGGATCGCCGTCTCGTCAAGGGCGGTCCTGACGGCCTTTCGCTGACCGAACGGGCTGACCCCGCCGACCTTGAAGCCGGTCAGCCGCTCGGCGTCGGCGGGCTTCATCATCTGGGCCGACTTGCCCCCGAACACGGCCGCCAGCTTCTTCATGCTGACCTCGCAGTCGGAGGGAACGACGACGCAGGCGGGCGCGCCGTCGACCAGGGTCATCAGGGTCTTGAACACCTGTTCCGGCGCCCAGCCCAGGGCCTCGGCCGCCTGCAACCCCGTGCGCGGCGCGTCGGGATCGTAGTCGTAAGGGTGCAGGTTGAAGGCGATCCCACCCTTGCTCAGGGCGACGGTCGCGGGCGTGGTCTTCGACATTTCAGGTCGTCTCGGAATTGAGGAAGCTTTTCGTCAGTTCGACCGCATCGGCCAGACCCATGCGCTGGACCTCGGTCCCCGGCGGCAGGCTGGCGAACAGGCGGGTGGGGGTGGCGGCGTCCAGCATCAGAAACACCCCCTTGTCGTCGCCGCGCCGGATCAGCCGCCCGAAGGCCTGGGCGATGCGGGCGCGGGCCAGGGCGTCGTCGTAGCCTTTTCCTCCCAGCCGCTCGCGCCGCGCCTTGTGCAGCAGGTCCGGGCGCGGCCACGGCACGCGGTCGAAGGCCAGGACGCGAAGGGACCGGCCCGGCACGTCCACCCCGTCGCGCACGGCGTCGGTGCCCAGAAGGCACGAGTTCTCCTCCACCCGGAACATGTCGACCAGCGCCCCGACCTCCAGCGGATCGACGTGCTGGGCGTACAGCGGCACGCCCGATCGGGCCAGGTCCGGCCCCAGCCGTTCATAGACCGCCTTCAGACGACGGATGGCGGTGAACAGGCCCAAGCCCCCGCCGCCCGCCGCCAGGAACAGTTCGCGCATCGCCGCCGCCGTCTGGCGCGGATCATCCTTGACCAGGTCGTTGACGACGATGACCCGGCTGTTGGCCGCATAGTCGAACGGGCTTTCGACCTTCAGGGTGCGCGGCGGCTCGATCAGGCGCGCCGATCCCGTCCGCATCCGCGCCAGATCGAACGGGTCGTCCTGCAAGGGATCGGACAGGGTGGCGGACGTGACCAGCACCCCGTGCGACGGCGCGATCACGGCGGCCTCCAGCGGCACGGTCGGGTCGATCCAGTGACGGCGCAGGGCCACGTCGTGGATGCGGCCGAACGCGGTCTCGGCCGACAGCCAGTCGACGAAATCGGGATCGGGCTGGTCGCCGCCGTCCTCCAGCGCCGCCAGCATGGATCGCCACCCCGGCAGGGTCATGCGCGCGCGCCGGTCCAGCCCGCGCAAGGCCCCCTCGATCCGCGACCGCTGCGACCCGTCCAGCTCGGCCGCCTCATCGTCCAGAATGTCCTCCAGATGCCGCGACAGGGCCAGCAGCGGCGCCTCTATGGCCGCCAGCGACTGCGCCGCCGCACGCGCAGCCTCCGCCACCTGATCGGTCACCGGCTTCAGCGCGCATTCCATGCCGAACTCCGGCCCGCCATAGGTGTTCGTCTCGGCCGTTCGCGCCCTCAGCTGATCAAGCGCGGCGGCCAGAAACGCCTCGATCGGCCCGATGGGATTGACCTCGCCTGAGGCCGGGGCGACCCGACCCGACACCCCCTCGCCCGGCAGGGCGGCCGAGGCGCGGATGGCGTCCTGAAGCGATTTCAGCGCCGCCTCGTTGTCGTTGACCATGTCGCCCAGACGCTGCTCCAGCCCGCGCCCGCGACGGCCCCGCCCCTCCGGCCCGCGTATCCAGCGGCGCAGTTCGGCCGCCTCCTGACCGGACAGACAGGCGGAAAAGGCGCTGTCGGCGGCGTCGAACAGGTGGTGGCCCTCGTCGAAGACGATCCGCTTCAGCGCCGCCGTCTCGCCGTCCTGCTGCTGGCCCCGCGCCGACCGCGCCCCGTCGAACGCGGCCTGGGTCAGGACCAGCGCATGATTGGCCACCACGATGTCGGCCTTGCGGCTGGCGCGGATGGTCTTCTCCACGAAACAGGTGCGGTAGTGCGGACAGGCGGCGTGGACGCATTCGCCGCGCCGATCCACCAGATTGGCCGCCCCTGCCGCATGGGCCGGGGGCGTCGCGAACAGGCCGGGCAGCCAGCCGGGAAAATCCCCGCCGGTCATGTCGCCGTCGCGCGTGTGCAGCGCCCAGCGACCGGCCAGGGCCAGGCCGATCAGGTCGCCGTTCCCCAGCTGGGCCGCCTGAACCATATCCTGCAGGTTCAGGACGCACAGATAGTTCTCGCGCCCCTTTCGGATCACCGCCTTCTTCTTGCGTTCGGCCGGGTCGGGCCACAGCGAATGGCTCTCGCGGTCGATCTGGCGTTGCAGGGCGCGGGTGTAGGTGGAAATCCACGCCGCCCCCTGGTTCCGCTCGGCCCACAGGGAGGCGGGCGCCAGATAGCCCAGGGTCTTGCCCGTGCCGGTCCCCGCCTCGGCCAGCAGCACGCGCGGGCGACCTTCTTCATTCCTCGGCGAAAAGGCGAAGGCGGCCTCGGCGGCGTAATCCGATTGCGTCGGCCGCGTCTCATCCAGACCCGAGGCCTGAAGCAGTTTCTCCAGCCGGATGCGCGCGCTCTCGCTGTCGACCGGCGCCGACCCCGCCTCGCCGCGCGGCGCCTCGTCCTCCCATTCGGTCAGGCGCGACCACGCATCCAGCCCCGATCCACGATGCTGGCGCGCCCGCACCCCGCCCGCCTCCAGCGCCTGAACCACCCGATCCCCCCAGGCCCAACCGGCGCGCTGCATGGTCAGAGCCAGAACATAGGCGGCCTCGCGTTCCGGATAGGCCGGCTGGGCCAGTTCGCCCAGAAGGGCCTGCGCCGCTTCTCGCAGCGCCGCCGCCTGATCCTCGGGCGATTTCGGCTCGGCTCGCCCCAACGCCAGCGCCAAGCCCGTCGGCGACGGGGCGCAGAACCGCGCTGGACGCACGAAGGCGTACAGCTCCAGCACATCCATCAGATCGGACGATCGCCCAGGCGGCGTCAGTCCCAGCCGCCGCGCCGTCAGCGACGCATGGGCGACCAGCACCGGCCCGGTCGAAAACACCCCCTCGGCCGCCCCCCGCCCGATCTTCCTGGCCCCCGCCCCATCGCACACCGCCCCCGCCCCCGGCGGCGTCGCCAGCGCAGGCGGCAGATCGGCCCAGGGCTCGGCGCCCGTCGGGCGGGTTTCAGCGATGACGGATTCGTCGGACACGTCGGCAACATAGCGAGCCGAACATCGAAACGGAACGGGAACATCTGGTTTCGGTTGTCATACGGCTCTATATGTCGGGCGAACGAGGAGATCGCCGTGAACAAACCGATTGATCCTACGAACTGGCTGGTTGCGATGGCCGAAAAGATCGAGACCGAAGGCCCTCAGACGATCGAGGTCGCCGGCCACGGTCGTGTGACCTTGATCGCCGAGACCGAATTCCGGCGATTGAGAGAAAGAAAGCCGAGTTTCAAGGAATGGCTTCTGACAGGCCCCAGGCTCGACGACGTTGAAATCGAGCGCGATCCACGTCCCAGCCGAGACTTTTCTTTTTGAAATATCTGCTCGACACGAACGCCATCAGCGAAACGTTGAAGTCCCGACCCAATGAGGGGTTTCTCGACTGGCTGGACACGGTCGTCTCGCTGCCTGAAGAACTCGACGACACCCTATACGTCAGCGTTCTGTCGTTGGCCGAAATGCGACGCGGCGCTCTGAAGCTGCCGTCCAGCCCACGACGCGAGGAGATCGAACGGCGCATTGCGGGGATGGTCGAAGATTACAATGATCGGCTTCTAACCGTGAATCTCGCGGTCGGAGAACAATGGGCCATACTGGCCGAACATTATAAGCGAAGCGGGATCACAGTTGGATTGATCGACGAGTTGATCGCTGCGACCGCCCTCGCCAATGATCTGACCCTGGTCACACGCAACATTCGGCACTTCGAACATTCCGGGTGCAAGCTGCTGTCGCCTTGGAGCGAATGACGCCGCTTCCCCCGCTCTTCGCCGACTGGTTCGCCAGCCGTGGTTGGTCGCCTCGGCGGCATCAGCTGGAGATGGTCGCGGCGGGCCAGGCGGGTCGGCACGCCCTGCTGGTCGCGCCGACCGGCGGGGGCAAGACGCTGGCGGGGTTTCTGCCCAGTCTGATCGACCTGGCCGAACGGGGGCCGAGGCCGCAGACCGGGCCGGGGTCGGGGGTGCATACCCTCTATCTGTCGCCGCTGAAGGCTCTGACTACCGACGTCGAGCGCAATCTGATGACGCCGATCCGCGAGATCGGGCTGAACATCCATGTCGAGACGCGCACCGGCGACACCAAACAGTCCAAGCGCCAGAGGCAGCGGGACTTTCCGCCCGACATCCTGCTGACCACCCCCGAGCAGTTGGCCCTGTTCTGCGCCTGGGAAGGGGCGCGGGCCTATTTCGCCGACCTGAAATGCGTCGTGCTGGACGAGGTCCACGCGATCTGGAGCGGCAAGCGCGGCGATCTGCTGTCGCTGGGTCTGGGGCGGCTGCAACAGTTTTCTCCGGGGATGCGGCGCGTTGGCCTCAGCGCCACCATCGAAGACCCGGACCTGATCCGGGGGTGGCTGAGCCCGTCGCCACGCATCGCAGATGTCGATCTGGTCAAGGGCGACCCCGGCGCGCCCGCCGTCATCGACGTGCTGATCTCGGAGGGCAAGGTGCCGTGGGCGGGCCATACCGGCCAGCACGCCATACCCGAGGTCTATGCCGCCATCCAGCGCGCGACCCTGGCCCTAATCTTCGTCAACACCCGCTGGCAGTCCGAGTTCGTGTTCCAGCAGCTGTGGGCGATCAACGACGATAATTTACCCATCGGTCTGCACCATGGCTCGTTGGCGGCCGAGCAGCGGCGCAAGATCGAGGCGGCGATGGCGCGGGGCGATCTGCGCGCCGTGGTCTGCACCTCGACCCTTGATCTCGGCATCGACTGGGGCGACGTGGACCTGGTCATCCAGATGGCGGCCCCGAAGGGCTCCAGCCGCCTGGTCCAGCGCATCGGCCGCGCCAACCACCGCCTGGACGAGCCGTCGCGCGCCCTTCTGGTCCCCGCGAGCCGGTTCGAGATGCTGGAATGCCAGGCCGCGCGCGAGGCGGTCGCCGCCAACGCCTTCGACTGGGAGCCGATTCACATCGGCACTCTGGACACCTTGGCCCAGCACGTCATGGGGGTCGCCTGTTCCGAGGCCTTCGACATGCAGGCCCTGTATGACGAAATCATCGGCTGCGGCCCCTATCGCGGCCTGATGTGGGAGCAGTTCGAGGAGGTGGTCGATTTCGTCGCCACCGGCGGATACGCCCTGCGGACCTATGACCGTTTCGCCCGCATCGTGCGGACGCCCGACGGCCGCTGGAAGGTCAGAAACCAGCACATCGCCCAGCGGCACCGGATGAACGTCGGCGCCATCGTCTCGGCCGGAACCCTGAACGTGCGGGTCGCCAGCCGACGCGGCGGGGCGTCGCGCCAGCTGATCGGCGGGCGCAAGGTGGGCGAGGCCGAGGAGTGGTATTTCGAACAGCTGACCCCCGGCGACACCTTCCTGTTCGCCGGTCAAGTCTGGGCGTTTCAGGGCATCACCGGGACCGACGCCCTGGTCACACACGCCACCGACAGCGATCCGAAGATTCCGTCCTGGGGCGGGTCGAAGTTCCCGCTGTCCACCTCTCTGGCCGACCGTGTCCGCACCATGATCCACGACCGCGATCACTGGCGCGTCCTGCCGCCCGACGTGCAGGAATGGATGGAGTTGCAGGAAACCCGCTCGGTCATTCCCGACGCCGAGTCCATGCTGGTCGAGACCTTCCCGCGCGGCAGCCGCCATTTCCTGGTCGCCTATCCGTTCGAGGGCAATCTGGCGCACACCACCCTGTGCATGTTGCTGACGCGGCGGCTGGACCGGCTGGGCGTCGGGCCGCTGGGGTTCGTCGTCACCGACTATGCCCTGGCCATCTGGTCGATCCGGCCCATGGACGGGATCGACCTGGACGCCCTGTTCCAGTCCGACATGCTGGGCGACGATCTGGAGGCATGGCTGGAGGAAAGCTTCATGATGAAGCGGTCCTTCCGCAATTGCGCCCTGATCTCGGGCTTGATCGAACGCCGCCAGCCGGGCGCCGAGAAGACCGGCCGCCAGGTGACCTTCTCCACCGACCTGATCTACGACGTGCTGCGCCGCCACCAACCCGACCACCTGCTGCTGAAGACCGCCCGCGCCGACGCGGCCTCGGGCCTGCTGGACGTGTCGCGCCTGGGCCAGATGCTGGCGCGGATCGAGGGGCGCATCCGCCATCAGCCCCTGACGCGTCCGTCGCCCTTCTGCGTGCCGGTGCTGGTCCAGATCGGGCGCGAGCGGGTGGGCGGCGACGCCGCCGAGATGATCCTGGACGAAAGCGCTGAAATGCTGATCGCCGAGGTGATGGACGACGACGAACCGGAAACCCACGTCGGCGGCGGCGCATGAACGCGGCCCTGCGCCAGACCCTGGCCCCGGCGCGTCGGACCTGCGGCGCGCTCAGCGTACAGGTGGCGGGCGAGATGTGCGTGCTGCGCTGTTCCGGGGCCATGTGGGTTCCGGCCCATCGCGCCCTGATCGTCGCCGACCTGCACCTGGAAAAAGGATCGGCCTTCGCCGTGCGCGGCCAGATGCTGCCCCCCTATGACAGCCGCGCAACCCTGGATCGGCTGGAGGCCGAGATCGAGGACTTGGCGCCCGACCGCGTCATCCTGTTGGGCGACAGCTTTCATGACACGCGGGCGGTCCCGCGCATGGCGGCCCAGGATCGGGCGCGGCTGGATCGGCTGGCGGCGGGGCGCGACTGGTTGTGGCTGGAGGGCAATCACGACCGCGAGGCTCTGAAGCGCGACGCCGAAAGCGCCGCCCGCCTGCCCGGCCGGATCGTCGGCGACATGATCCTGGGCGCGCTGCGGCTGACGCACGAACCGGAACCCCTGTCGGCCGACGACGACCGTCATGGCGAGGTGGCGGGCCACCTGCATCCGGCCGCCCGCGTCGCCGCCTATGGTCGCGGCGTGCGCCGGCCCTGTTTCGTCACCGACGGGCGGCGCATCGTCCTACCCGCGTTCGGGGCCTTCACCGGCGGACTGAACGTGCGCGACCCGGCCATCGCCGACCTGTTCGCGACGCCGCCACTGGCCGCCGCCCTGGGCCGCGACCGGGTTCACGCCCTGGCCTGGTCGGTGCTGCGCTGAGCGCATGATCCTCCGGCCGTTCGTAAAGCGTTCAGCACGTCGCTTCACCGCGTCTTTGCGGGGTCTGTGCAGGATGACGGCGGATCGACATCAGGGACGCCTCGACACATGCTCACGCCGCGCCGCATCGTCCTGGCCGCCCGCCTGGTCTTCGTGTTCGCCAGCCTGGGCATGGCGTTGCTGATGCTGGGGCCGTTCCAGGGCGCGGAGCAGATGTTCGGCCTGAACGACAAGGCCGCCCATGTCATCGCCTTCTATGGCATGGCCAGCGGCCTGTTCCTGATCGCCCCGCGCCAGCGTCGCGACGACCTGGCCCTGTTCGTCATCGCCGCCGCCTTCGCCGCCGAACTGTTGCAGGGGCTGACAGGCCGCAGCGTCTCGATCATCGACTTTCTGGCCGGATCGGCCGGTGTCGCCGCCGCCTGGGCGCCGGGCCGCATCGAACAGCTGCGCGACGCCTTCCGCCGCGCGCCCGACCTGACGTTGGGCGAGATCGCCCGCGTCGAACGCCGTCGGCGTCAGGGAGTGGATGCAGGCCCCCGTCCGTCGCCCGCCCTGACCGGGCGTGACTGAACGACTTCAGCCGCGCGGGGCGATCCGCCAGATGGTGTTGGACAGGTCGTCGGCGACCAGCAGGATGCGCTTGTTCTGGTCGAACGACACGCCTACCGGACGACCGCGCGCCTCGCCGTCCTTCAGGAAGCCGGTTGCGAAATCGATCGGCTGGCCGCTGGGTCGACCATTGTTGAACGGCACGAACACGACCTTGTAGCCGGAGGGATCCTGCCGGTTCCAGCTGCCGTGCATGCCGATGAAGGCGCCATTGGCGAACGGCCCGCCGAAGCCGCCGTTGCGCGCGAAGTCCAGGCCCAGCGCCGCCACGTGCGAACCCAGAGCGTAGTCGGGCTTGAGGGCGCGCGCCGCCAGATCCGGCTTTTGCGGCATCACGCGCGGGTCCAGGTTCTGGCCCCAATAGCTGTAGGGCCAGCCGTAGAAGGCGCCGTCCCGCACCTGGGTCAGATAGTCGGGGACCAGTTGAGGACCCAGTTCGTCGCGCTCATTGACCACCGACCACAACAGGCTGGTGCCCGGTTCGATGGCCAGGGCGGTCGGATTGCGGATGCCGGTCGCGATGGTGCGCCGCGCGCCGGTCGCGCGGTCGATCTCCCACACCACGGCGCGTTCCTCCTCGACCTCCATACCCCGCTCGCCGATGTTTGAGTTGGAGCCTATGCCGACATACAGTTTGGTCCCGTCCGCACTGGCCGTCAGGGACTTGGTCCAGTGGTGGTTCACCCGCGACGGCAGTTCGGTGACCCGTTCGGGCGGCGTCGCGATGCCGGTCTGACCGGGCTGGAATGGGAAGCGGACCAGGGCGTCCTGTTCGGCGACATAGAGATAGCCGTCCACCCAGGCCAGGCCGTAGGGGGCGTTCAGATTCTCGACCAGAACGGTGCGCAGTTCCGGCACGCCGTCGTTGTTGGCGTCGCGCAACAGGGTGATGCGGTTTCCGCCGTCGATCTTGGTGTTGCCCTGTTTCTTGATGACGCCGGCGATCACATCCTTGGGCCGAACGGCCGGCGCCCCGCCGCCGCGGCCTTCGGCGACCAGAACGTCGCCGTTGGGCAGCACCAGCATCTGGCGCGGAATCTTCAGGTCGGTGGCGAAGGCGTTGATGGTGAAGCCTTCGGGCACGCTCGGCGTCTCGCCGTTCCAGGCGGTCGGGGGGCTGATCTTCATCGCCGGAACCAGGGTCTGGTTGATCCGGGGCAGATCGGGCGTCGCGCCCTGCTGGTTCAGCTTGGGATCGCTGGAGGATCCGCATGACGCCACCGTCAGGGCCATGGCCAGGGTCGCGGCGCTGGCAGCCAGGAGGTTCTTGTTCATCGGACGATCTCCCGCGCGGCATAGGCGGTCCAGCCGGCGACCAGGACCAGCAGCGTGCAAAGAAGCGACAGGATCAGGCCGAAGGCGCCGACCGAACTCCAAGCGTCCTGGCTGTGTTTGAAGGCGTTCATCAGGCCCAGGATCCAGGCCAGCGCCAGGCTGACGACGTGGATGATCCGCCAGTTCGACCGTCCATGACGCAGAGACAGCACCAGGTCGACGATCGAAAACACGCCCGCAACCCCGCCGAACACCAGCGCCAGCGCGATCGACCAAGCCGAGAAGTTCGACCACTGCATCTCCGCCGTCCGCAGATAGGCGATGTCGGTGAACAGGGCGAAGGTGAACAGGGCGATCGGAAACGCCAGCAACAGCCTGTGCAGCGGCCGGATCACCGCCCCGGAAATCTCGTGGGTGTTCATCCCTGCCCTCTTCCTGTCTCAGAAAAGGCTAACAATCCTGCCGCGAAATGGTTCACCGCCCGCCCGCGCCGACCGTGCGTCATCGCGCTGCACGACCCCTCACGGCTCCAGCTCGATGTCCCAGTACAGATAGTCGAGCCAACTCTGGTGCAGATAGTGGGGCGGGAAGCGGCGGCCGGCGTCCTGGAGCTGCCAGGCATTGGGGCGATAGGGCTCGCGGCGGATCGGCATCATGGCCTGGCGCGGCGTGCGGCCGCCCTTGGCCAGGTTGCAGGGGCTGCAGGCGGCGACGATATTGTCCCAGGTCGTGCGGCCGCCCTGGGAACGGGGGACGACATGGTCGAAGGTCAGTTCGGTTGACTGTCCGCAGTACTGACAGGCGAAACCGTCGCGCAGAAAGACGTTGAAACGGGTGAAGGCCGGGCTGCGATCCTGATCGACATAGGATTTCAGCGCGATCACGCTGGGCAGCTGCATCTCCATCGAAGGAGAGCGCACGACCTTGTCGTACAGAGACACGACATCGACGCGGTCCTGATAGACCGCCTTGACCGCCTCCTCCCACGGCCAGAGCGACAGGGGGTAGTAGGACAGAGGCCGGAAATCGGCGTTCAGGACCAGGGCCGGAAAGCCTGAGGGTGGTCGATGGAGAACCTGCATCAGGCCCTCCCGCGCGGACGGGGGGATTTTGAGGCGACAGAGGTGAGGACACGTCTCCTTCCCTAGTCTTACGTCGTTAGCCTACGCGTGATTCCCGTTCATCGCCATGACCGACGTGCAGCGTTTTCGTGACGCCGCGCTTCAGCCGCGCGCGGCGTGCGTCGGGAACCCCGGCAGGGTCCACCCCCACCGCAGGGCCGCCGCCCGCAACAGGAAGCCGCACAGGGCGGCGGCGATCGCGGCGGGCCACACGCCGACGCCCGGCGCCCGCAGCGCCATATAGACGGTCGCCGCCAATATGGCCGCCGTGACGTTGATCTCTCGCCGCAGCAGAATGGAGGGCTGGCCCGCTAGGGTGTCGCGCACCACCCCGCCGAAACACGCGGTCAGCACGCCCATGACGATGCAGATCAGGGCGGGCGCGCCCGCCGCCTCGGCCTTGGCCGCCCCCATGACGCCATAGGCCGCAAGGCCGGTCGCATCCAGCCAAAGCAGCGCGCGGAAACGCCAGTCGCGCTGGCCCACCAGCCACAAGGCCGTCGAGGCGAACAGGCAGACGGCCAGATAGCGCCAGTCCTGAACCCAGAACACCGGCAGGCCCAGCAACAGGTCGCGCAACGTCCCGCCCCCGACCCCGGTGATGGCGCCGAAGAAGGCGAAGGTGACGACGTCGTGCTTTTCGCGCGCGGCGGCCAGGGCGCCGGTGGCGGCGAAGACGGCCACGCCCGCGAAATCCAGCGCCGTGAGCACGGTCTGCGGATTGCGAAGCGGTTCGGTCAGGACGGGATCAAGCGGGGTCATTGCGGCGCATCCAGCACGATCTCGCCGCGCTTGACGCCCGTGTACCAAGCCCACAGCAGATGGGTCGCCACCGCGCGATAGGGCCGCCAGACCTCGGCGCGGGCGTAGGCCGCCTTCTGATCGGGCCGGACCTCGGCGCCGTCGGCCCAGCGGATCGCCTCCTGCAGGGCCACATCCCCGCCCGGAAACACGTCCAGCCGCCCCTCGCACATCAGCAGATAGGCCTCGGCCGTCCACAGCCCGACCCCCTTCAGCGCGGTCAGGGCCGCGATGGCCGCCGCGTCGTCCAGGTTGGACAGATGCTCCAGGTCGATCTCGCCGGCCATCTGGGCGCGGGCCATGCCCTGACCATAGGTCGCCTTCTGGCGCGACAGACCCATGGCGCGCAACTGATCCAGGTCATGGGCCAACAGGCGTTCGGGGGTGATCTCGCCCATCCCTTCGCGCAGCCGCGCCCAGACCGAGGCGGCCGAAGCCACCGACACCTGCTGCTCCACGATCATGCGGAACAGGCCCTCGAACCCGCCGACCCGCAGCCGCCATTCGAACGGCGGCGTCCGGGCGTGCACCTGCGCCAGGGCGGGATCGGCGGCGACCAGCGCCTCGCGCGCGGCGGCGATGTCATCGGGCGTGGGTTGAAGCGGCATGACCTACCTATGACGCGACAGCGCGCTCATGGAAATGCGGGCGATGGCGGATTTCGGCTGGCGACAGAGCGCACCAATAACTATTATTGGTCGCTGCATCGAGGAGATCGCCATGACCATGACCGTCGAACTGGGCGCCTTGGAACAGGTGGTGGACCGACTGGTCCGCGACGGACGCTATGGCTCCAAGAGCGAAGTGCTGCGCACCGGCGTTCGTCTGGTTCAGGAGCATGAGGCGCGGCTGGCGGTGCTGTTGGGCAAGCTGGAAGAGGGGATCGCCGACGCCGACGCCGGCCGGTTGACGCCCCTCGAAGACGCCCGCGCGGCGTTTGAGGCGCGCTGGGCAGCCGAAGGCGAATGAGGGTTCGGCTCGCCGACGCCGCCCTGCGCGACCTGACCGCCATCGAGACCCATGTCGCTTTGGACAACCCGAACGCGGCGCGGCGATTGGTCAGAACGCTTTTCGAACGGTGCGAAACTCTCGCCCGAAATTCCCGGCGCTATCCAGAGGCCGGCATCGCCGATCTGCGAAAGCGCCCAGAAGGCGCCTATCTGATTTTCTACAGGGTGGCGGGCGAGGTCGAAGTCGTCCGCATTCTTCATGCGGCCCGCGACTGGACGCAACTGCTGGCGTCGAGCGACGACTGAGCCGTGTTCGCCACCCGTTTCGCCCCCTCTCCCACCGGCCGTCTGCACAGGGGCCATGCCTATTCGGCCCTGACCGCCTGGTCGGCGGCGAAGGCGGCCGGCGGGCGGTTTCTGCTGCGGATCGAGGACATCGATCCGACCCGCTGCCGGCCCGAATACGAGGCCGGGATTCTGGAGGACCTGGCCTGGCTGGGGCTGGACTGGGAGACGCCGGTCCGGCGGCAATCCGATTATCTGGGCGACTACGCCGCCGTGATCGAACGCCTACGGGCGCGCGGATTGCTCTATCGCTGCTTTCGCACGCGCAAGGCTATCCTGAACGCCATTGGCGACGCGCCGCACGGGGCGATGGAGGCGGTGCGGCCCGGCCCTCATCCCGCGGACGAAGAGGCGCGACTGCTGGCCTCGGGCGCGGCCTTCGCCTGGCGGCTGTCGCTGGACCGGGCGCGCGAGGCGCTGGGAGAGGCGGTCTGGCAGGGGATGACATTCGTCGAAGAGGGCGAAGGCCCCGACGGCGAGACCGGCGTCCTGCCCGTCGATCCGATGGCGGCGGGCGACGTGGTGCTGGCGCGAAAGGATACGGGCGTCGCCTATCATCTGGCCGTGACCCATGACGACGCCCTGCAGGGCGTGACCCATGTGATCCGGGGTCAGGACCTGTTCGCGGCGACCCATGTGCAGCGGCTGATCCAGACGCTGATGGGATGGCCCGCCCCGACCTATCGCCATCATCGGCTGCTGGCGGGACCGGACGGGCGGCGCTACGCCAAGCGGGACCGCTCGGTCACTCTGGCCGAACTGCGGGCCGGCGGATTGACGGCCGAAGCCTTGCGCGACGAACTGGGCTTCAGCTGCGGCGGCTGAAGATGCGCGAGGCGCCATAACCGGTCAGGGCCGCCAGCACGACGCACAGCACCCCGTAAAGCCACGGCCGCCGATGGGCGAACTCATAGATGTCGCGCTCCAGCCCCACCTTCTCGACCGTCAGCGTCAGGTTGGAGACCGACTGCGGCTCGCCGTCCTGGAACAGCCAGACCTCGGCGTAGTATTTGCCCGTGGGCGCGACGGTCGGCAGTTTGACCTCGGCGCGGAACAGCCCCTTGTCCACGAACTCGACCCCCTGGGAATCGGTGTCATAGAGGGCGGCGGCCTCCTTCAGCCGGATCACGGCGCGGCGCCAGTCCAGATAGTCGTCGCCCAGACGGCTGACCACCACATCGCGCACGCCGTAGCGCGAGACTGTGCGACTTTCCTGCGGCGCGTCGATGCGCAGGTGGTCGACACCGACGCCCAGACGACGCAACTGGCCGAAGTCGGCGATGTCGCTGAGCGGACGGGTCGAGGCGGTCATGTAGAAGCCGGGCGCCCCCTCGAACAGCACCGGCCGGCTGTTCAGCCAGACGCCCGAGGTGCGCGTCTTCTTGACCAGACGAATCGGGGCGTCCGGCCCGCGCACCACAACGACCACATCGGTCGGATCGGGGGTTGGGTTGAACACGGCGCCGTAAAGAACGATGGACGCGCCCCGAAAGCCGGAATCGACATGGACCTGGGCGTCGGTCAGGGCGGCGGCGACACGCAGGGCGCCGGTGGTCGCCTCCGAGCGGTCGGAGGCGGGTGCGACGACGGCGGCCGGGACCGAGGCGGGCGGCGGCAGGGCCTGGATCATTCCGGTATCCCCGGCGCCAGCATGAAGATGTCGGCCGGCCGCACGAACAGCTCCAGTCCCATCTGTATTCCGACCAGCAGCACGATCAGCCCCAGAGCCGCCCTCAGTTCCTCGGCGCGGAACCGGCCGGCGAATCGGGCGCCGATCTGAGCCCCGACCACCCCGCCCAGCAGCAGGATTGTGGACAGGACGATATCGACCGTCTGGTTGCGCCCGGCCTGCAGGATGGTGGTGATGGCGGTGGTGATGATGATCTGAAACAGGCTGGTGCCCACCACCGCGCCCGCCCGCATCCTGAGGATATACAGCATGGCCGGCACCAGGATGAAGCCGCCCCCCACCCCCATGATGGCCGACAGCACCCCGGCGAAGACGCCCAGGCCGAACGGCGGCAGGGCGCTGATATACAGGCCCGACTTGGGGAATTTCATCCGCAGCGGCAGGCCGTAAAGCCACATGGGCCGACGACGTTCCTTGCGCGGCGCCGCCACGCCCCGACGACGACGCAGAATCTCCGTCAGGCTCTCGTTCAGCATCAGACAGCCGATGGCGCCCAGGAAGACCAGATAGGACAGGGCCACGACCAGATCGGCCTGGCCCAGCAGGCGCAGGTAGCGGAACAGCTCCACACCGGCCAGGGCGCCGACCGCCCCCCCGGTCGCCATCACCGTCCCCATCTTGAAATCGACCGCGCCCTGCCCGGCGTAGCGGATCACGCCCGAGGTCGAGGAGGCCACGACGTGGCTGGCCTGGCTGGCCACGGCCACGGTCGGGGGGATCCCCAGGAACACCAGGATCGGCGCCATCAGGAAGCCGCCGCCGATGCCGAACAGGCCCGAGACGAACCCGACCACCGCCCCCAGGATCACCAGGGTCGGCCAGTTCACCGAAACCTCGGCGATCGGCAGATAGATGTCCAAAGGACGGGCCTTCGGCTGGAGCGGTTACAGGTTCGCCGTCAGGCGGGGCGGAGGCGGTGTCTTAGCCCGAAGCCTGCGACGCTGTCTGCGGCGCAGGCCGGGTTTGGGCCACAAAAGCATCGGCGGCGGTGCGGGCGGCGCGCTGATCCACAGCGCTGGCCTGCGGGCGCAACCGTGTCACGGCGGCCTGGGCCTCTGAATCCCCGCCACGCGCGGCGATCATGTACCACTTCAGCGCCTCGGTCGGGTTCTTGGCGACGCCGTCGGCCCCGGTCTCATAGATGCGGGCGACGTTGTACTGGCTGTCGGGCAGACCGCCCTGGGCCGCCTTCAGCAGCCACGACAGGGCCTCGGACTGATTGGTCGCGCCGCCGTCGCCTTCATAAAGCTGCATCCCATACAGATGCATCCCGCGCGGATCGCCGCCCTCGGCCGCGCGGCGGCCCCACTGGCGGCTCTTGGCGGGATCGGCCGGCACCCCGGCGGCGCCGTCCAGATACAGCTGGCCCAGATAGGTCTGGGCCGGGGCGTAACCCAGGTCGGCGGCGCGGTTCATGCCCGCCAGACCCGACATGTCGCCGCCGTCCAGCTTGCCGATCGCGGCCTCGTAGTCGGCGGCGCCCGGGCCCGCGATGTCGAAGGCGGCGCGCGGTCCGGTCGGCGTCACGGCCGAGGCGGCCAGCGGCGTCGCCGGCGTCTTCTGATCGCCCGCCGTCGCCGATCCCCCGCCCAGGTTGGGCAGTTCGAAACCGGGCGTCCCGCCGTCCGTCAGCGACAGATAGCCATAGACGCCCCCGGTCAGGGCGACGGCCGTGACCGAGGCCAGGAAGGTCTTCTTGACGGTGGAGCCGTCGCGGGCCGCCTGTCGGTCCAGCCGCTCCTGCAGCTTGGACTTGCCGCCGCGCTTCAGGCCGAAGCCCTGACGCGGCGCCGGTTCCGGCTCGGCTGGAGCGGTGATGGCGGCGCGGGCGGCGTCGATGGTGGAGCGGGTCGAGGCGGCGCGTCCGGCCGCGGCCGCCGCACCCATGCTGGCGCGCAGCTGGCGCGGATCAACGAACTCGGTCTCGGCGCCGAAATCGTCATCGTCGACGTCCAGCCCCGTCGTTGGGCGGAGCTCCGGCGCGGTCGGCGAAGCGGAGAACCCGGGCGAGGTCGCCTCCAGCGCATCGTCCACATCGGCGCCGCCAAAGCCGCTGAACGGCTGGATGACGGGTTCGCTCTCGGCGACCGGAGCCTCGACCGCTTCGGCTTCAGCCTTGGGCTCCAGGAACATGCTCGCCGGGAAGGGCGCGGCGTCGGCGACGGCCGGGGTCACCGGATCGCTGGACCAGTCGCCCGATTCGACGAAGGTCTCATCGGGAAAGGCGGCGGCGCGCCAGTCGCTTTCGATAGCCGCGGACTGGATCGGCGCAGGCGCCGCCCGTTCGGCTGTGGCGCGCGACTGGGCGCTGTCCAGCGGCTTGTCGCGGATCGGCGTCGGTCCGCGAGTCTCGATGCTTTCGCGCGCTTCGGCCAGCAGGCGGGCGGTGCGCTCCTCGCTCATCCGCATCCGCTCGGCCAGTTCGCCCGAGGCGCGGTCGTAGCGCTGCTCGATCTTGTCCGAGCTTTCCGACAGGCGACGGCCGATGTCTTCCAGCGCCTGCTGGGAACGCCGTTCGGACTGGGCGATGCGATCGCTCAGCTGGTCCGAGATGCGGGTGATCTCGCCGCCCAGCTTCTCCAGCGCCAGGGCGTGGCGGTCGTCGCTGGCCGTCAGCCGCTGATCGACGCGGTCCAGATGGCGGGCGAAATCCTGATCCAGGCGGGCGGCGCGGCGCGCGACCTCGGTCTCGATGTTCTGGCCGACCGCATCGGTCACGGCGCGGCCGATCACGTCGGCGCGGCCTGCGGCGTCGCCCTCCACCTTCTGAACGCGGGCGCTCAGATTGCGGGCGATGCGCATGACCTCGCGGCCCATGGCCTCCAGGCCCACGGCCGACTTCTGTTCCGAGACCTTCAACTGATCGCCCACGGCCTGGACCGCGCGTTCGATGCGGTCGATCCGCGCGCCGGTCTCGGCGGCGTCCAGCCGCTGCATCATTTCGGCGCGGTTGGTCTCGATCTGGCGCGACAGGCTTTCAGCCAGCTTCTCGAAACGGGCGGCGTCGCGCGCGCCTTCCGGTTCGACCCGGCTCTCGGCCGTCCGCATCCGCAGGTCCAGCTCGGCGAACGAGCGTTCCAGCGTCTTCAAGGCGTCGGTCGTACGGTTCTGAGCCGCATCAAGACGCGCCCCGACCTGGGCCATCAGTTCCGAGCCGACGCCGGGACCGGCGGCCTTTTCGACCGCCTCCATCCGTTCGCGCAGGTCGTTGACGCCCAGGCGCTGGCGCTCCTCGATCTCGTACAGCCGCCCCGACAGGGCGCCCAACGCGGTCTCGACCTTGGCGAAGCCCTCCTGCGTCACCGGGCCGGTGTCGCGTTCGAAGGCGCGCAGGCGGCGATGGCCCTCGCGCAGTTCCTCGGCGATGTCGTCGATGCGGCGGGCGTGGCCTTGGGTTTCGACGTCCTGGCCGTCCAGACGGCGCATCAGGCCGGCGACGGCCTGGTCCACGCCCTGAATGGCGGCGGTCGAACGGCGCTCGGCGGCTTCCAGCCGCGCGGCGATCACGTCGATGGAGGCGCTGATGCGATGACCGTCGGGTTCGGGAAAATCATAGGCGTCGTCCAGACGGCGGCTGCGGCTGCGGCGCTCATAGCTGTCGGCGGCGCCGCCGCGACGCGGCAGGGTGGCGTAGCCCTCGTCCTCGTCTTCCATGATCATGGAGTTGAGCCACTCGCCCAGCGTCATGCCGGAACGACGCGCGAGATCCTTGGCGACTTCTCGCGCCTTCAGATCAATCCCCTTAACGCTCCACGGCGCCGCTGCGCTCACTGATTCGTCTCCCGGCCCATGCGACGAAGGCTATACCGTCAATATCGAGGGTGTAAACTGATGGTTAACCGCAATATCTAGCAGCGGTCCGCCAATCCTGTGGACAGGGCCGCAAGAGTCTCGGATTACTGAAACATCAGGGTTAATCCATGGTGAAGATTAACCTCCGGGCAAGGGTTTCGCTTGCCAAGCGCGGCGGCTTTCGCCACCTGCGAAATCATGAGCCTGACCGTCACCGTCATCCTGCTGGGCCTGGCCCTGGCCGTCATGGTCTTCACCGGCTGGCGCGGCGCCCTGCCCCCCGATCCGATGAAGGGGCCGCGCCTGATGCCGTGGCGGTTCCTGATGATCGGGGCCGCCGCCGCGGCCCTGTTGCTGCTGATCCATCTGGCGACTCTGTTCGGGGCCGAGCGGCCGCCGTGGATTCCCGGCCGCTGACCCGGGAAGCTGGACCTTAGGAACCCGACATACGCCGGACGGTTGATGGTGCGACACATCAACGGAGACGCCGCATGAGCGACCAACTGACCCCTGCCGAGGCCGAGAAGGAATTCTGGAAGAGCCTGAAGGAATCCAACACCGGCATGTTGGGCCTGGACCGCCCCGGCTATCACCACCAGCCGATGACCGGCTATGGCGAAGACGACACCGGCACGATCTGGTTCTTCACCCGCGACGACACCGACTTCGCCCGCGACGTCGCCTCGGGCGGTCAGAAGGGGATGTTCTGCTATCAGGCCAAGGACCAGAAGGTTCAGGCCTGCATCCACGGCGGCCTCAGCATCGATCAGGACCGTGCCCGGATCGACAAATACTGGAACCCCGTCGTTGCCGCCTGGTACCCGGACGGCAAGGACGACCCCCACCTGACCATGATCCGCTTCGACGCCGACGACGGCCGCGTCTGGGTCTCCGACAAGGGCGCCATCGGCTTCGCCTACGAAGTCCTCAAGGCCAATATGACCAAGTCCATCCCCGACGCCGGCGGCGTGTCGGACGTGAAACTATAAGCTGACGTCGAACGACCACAGTCCCAGCTTGACCACAATTCCGCCGTCTTGGGTTGCGCGATTTGCAATCCAGACAAGTCAGAAGGGTTATGTTGATGCTGGGACTGTTGACCGCCGCCGCCGCCGTCTGCGCGCCGCCGGAAGGCGTGACGGGTTTGCTGGATCGACCCGAGCGGGTCGTCATGATCGGCGAGTTGCATGGCACGGCGCAGGCGCCGCACGCAGTCGGCGAAATCGCCTGCGCCGCCGCGGAACGAGGGCCGGTCGTCGTCGCGCTTGAGCTTGAAGACACGCTTCAACCGACCCTCGACGCCTTCATCGCGGCGCCCGACCAAGCCTCGGCCTTGGCCACCTTGAACGGATCATCATTGACGAACCGCGCGGTGCAGGACGGCCGCACCAGTCAGGCGCTTCTGGACCTGCTGACCAGGGTGCGAGAGTTAAAGGCGGCAGGCCGCGACATCAGTTTGCATCTCTTCCAGCCGTCGAGCCTGGGTCGTGGCGACAGCTTGGATCAGGCTTGGTACGAGTTGAACATGGGGTTTCTGATAGGGCGCGCGCGCCAACTGCACCCAGACGCCCGCGTCATCGGTCTGGCGGGCAATATCCACGCCCGAAAGACACCGATTGATCGCTATCCCGATCTGGGCATGCCCGCCGCCGGTCACCTGCCCTCGCGGGAAACCATCAGCCTCAAGATCGCCCAGCAAGGCGGCGAAGCTTGGAACTGTTCCAATGATGCGTGCGGGGTCAATCCGTCTCACGCCAGCTATGATACGAATGCGCGCGGCGTGATCATGACGCCACCGGAAGACGGCGGCTACGACGGCGTTCTGGCGCTCGGGCCTTGGACCGCGTCTCCACCGCTTAATGTCGGACCCTGAGGCGCGATCAGCCGCCGAAGCACCAGGCCAGGACGGCCTTCTGGGCGTGGATGCGGTTTTCGGCCTCGTCCCAGACCAGCGAGCGCGGGCCGTCGATGACGGCGTCGGTGACTTCCTCGCCGCGGTGTGCGGGCAGGCAGTGCAGGAAGACGGCGTCGGGATCGGCAAGCTCCATCAGAGCCTCGTCCACCGAATAGGACTCGAACGCGGCCAGGCGCGCCTCATAATCCTGATCGCCCATCGAGACCCAGGTATCGGTGACGACGACATCGGCGCCCTTGACGGCCTCGCGGGGGTCGCTGGTCAGGGTGACGGCGTCGCCGCCCTTGGCCAGGTCGCGCAGGTCGGGATGATATTCCGCCGGGCAGGCGACATTCAGGTGGAAACCGAACTTGGGCGCCGCGTGCATGAAGCTGTGGCAGACATTGTTGCCGTCGCCGATCCAGGCGATGGTCTTGCCGGCGATCGGCCCGGAATGTTCCTCGATCGTCTGCAGGTCGGCCAGGATCTGGCACGGGTGCGAACGGTCGGTCAGGCCGTTGATGACCGGCACGGTCGAGACGCGGGCGAAGCGTTCGACATCCTCGTGGTCGTTGGCGCGGATCATCACCGCATCGACCATGCGCGACAGGACGCGGGCGGTGTCCTCGACCGGCTCGCCCCGGCCCAGCTGCATGTCCGAGGCCGTGGCGATGATCGAGGCGCCGCCCAGCTGACGGATTGCGGCGTCGAAGCTGAAGCGCGTGCGGGTCGAGTTCTTCTCGAAGATCATGGCCAGAACCCGATCCCGGCCCGGCGCATCGGCGTCGGCCCGCCCCTGTGGCCAACCCTTGCGGGCGGCCTTGCGGGCATGGGCGTCGTCCAGAATGGCGCGCAGGTCGGCCGCGTCGAGCCGATGGATGTCGAGGAAGTGCCGGACCATTGCCTAACTCCGCTCATCCCCGCGAAAGCGGGGACCTGGTGCTTTGGGCGACGGGCGCCCGTTATGAGGTTCATCCGCCGATCCAGCGTCCTTCGCGTGGAAAAACTGGGTCCCCGCCTTCGCGGGGATCAGCGGAGTTTGAGATCAGCCCGCCAGGTTTTCGCGCGCCGCCTCGCAGGCGCCTTCGAAACGGGCGATGGCCTCGCGCGCCTCTTCCAGCGTCAGGTTCAGCGGCGGCAGCAGGCGCACGCAGTTGTCGCCGCCGCCGGCGACCAGCAGCTGCTGCGTGTCGCGCGCCAGGGCCATGAACTCGCGATTGTTCGGGACCAGCTTGACCCCGATCAGCAGACCCTTGCCGCGCACGTCCACGATCACGTCGGGGAAGCGCGCCTGGAGCCCCGCCAACTGCTGCTTCAGATAGCCGGCGATCTCGGCGACATTGTTCAGCGTCTCGGGGCTGTTGATCAGCGACAGGGCCTTCTGACCCACCGCCATGGCCAGCGGATTGCCGCCGAAGGTGGAGCCATGGACGCCGACCGTCATGCCCTTGGCCGCCTTGGCCGAGGCCAGGCAGGCGCCGATGGGGAAGCCGCCGCCCAACGCCTTGGCCACCGCCATGATGTCCGGCGCCATGCCGGCCCATTCGTGCGCCCACAGCCTGCCGGTCCGGCCCATGCCGCACTGGACCTCGTCGAAGATCAGCAGCACGCCATTGGCGTCGGCCTGTTCGCGCATCCAGCGCAGGTCCTCGACCGGCGTCTCGCGGCAACCGCCCTCGCCCTGAACCGGCTCAAGGATCACGGCCGCCGTGGTCGGATTCTCGAAGGCGGCCTTCAGCGCCTCCTTGTCGCCCCAGGTCAGCTGGTGAAAGCCCTGCATCGGCGGGCCGAAGCCCTCGGTATAGCTGGGGTTGGCGGCGGCGTTGATGGCGCCATAGGTCCGGCCGTGGAACGAGCCGTCGAAGCCGTAGATGTCGATCCGCTCAGGCTGGCCGTTGGCCGAGTGATATTTGCGCGCCGTCTTCAGCGCGCACTCGACCGCTTCCGTGCCCGAGTTGGTGAAGAAGACCACGTCGGCGAAGCTGCTGGCGCACAGGGCGTCGGCCAGGGCTTCCTGCCCCGGAATGCGGAAGATGTTGGACACATGCCACAGCTTCTCGGCCTGATCCTTGACCGCCTGGACCAGTTCGGGGTGGGCGTGGCCCAGGCCGTTGGTCGAGATGCCGGCGACGCAATCGAGATATTCGGTCCCGTCGGTCGCCCACAGACGCGCGCCTCGGCCGCGTTCCACTTCCAGCGGCGCGCGATTGTAGACACCCATCAGATGTTCAGTGGACACGGGACCAAGACCTCCAAAAGCGAGACGGCCCCGGCGCGAGCGCGACGGAGCCGGATTGATACGGACAGGCGTTGTCGGATGAGCGACGGTGTTAGTCAACACCGGCGCCGAGGACGCCCCTTCGGTCAAGATCATCGACGAGAGTTCGCAGGTCCTGCGCCTGCTCATCCGTAAGCAGCCGTTTGGGCAGGACCGGATTATGACCCGGCAGCACAAGGAAGACGAAGCGATCCCGCTCTTCCTTCATGGCCTTGATCGCCTTCCAGTCGGTCCGGTTGGCCTGAAGAGGCGTATCGAAGGTCAATCCTGCTTCCGAAATGGACCATCGCCAATCCAGACTTCCGGCAGGCGCCGCCATCGTCGCCTTGGCGTTCACCCATGCGGACAAACGATAAGACGCGGCCCAGACGAGAAATGTGCCCGCGAAGAAAACGAACAGCAGGCCTGGCGGATAGGCGTCGCCGTTCGGTCCCAGCGCCACCAGCCCGAACACCAGAAACCCCACGAAGCCGATGTAAAGCGGCACACAGGCGACCCAATGCAAAGCGCCCCATCCAGACTGAAGCGGGCGCAACTCCTTTGCCGTCGGCCTTACGGCCTCGACGACAATCATCAGTCTTCGCCACCCGGCGCCGGCGCGGTTTCGGCGGCGACGGCGTCGGCCTGGGCCTGGTTCTCGACCAGCCGCTTGTCCAGGGCCAGGCCCAGGTCGGCGATGAACAGGCCGAACCGGGCGACGTCCACGCCCTTCAGATACGACAGCCTGTCTTCGGTCGAGTGGATGCGTTGGAACACCGGCGGGACGAAGCCCTCCTTCAGGCCGTTGTTCTCGCCGCCGTTAAAGGCCAGCCACATCTGGTGGGCGCCGATCGCATCCTGGGTTCCCAGCGACACCACCGGCACGCCGGCGGCCGAGAAGGCGCGGTCGTCGCTGGGCGGATAGGTCGGATAGGGCATGCAGTCGAAGTTACGCTCGGCGCACAGGCTGCGCAGCGTCTCCAGCACGAAGCGCGACTGCTCGCCGTTGTTCTCGCCGTACATGACGGTCTGGCCATAGGCGGCGACATCGGCGTTGACGACGGCGGCGATGCGGTCCTTGCCGTGGCTGGCTAGGAAGGCCTTGGCGCCCAGCAGGCCCAGTTCCTCCTGGTCGGTGAAGACGAAGACGAAGCGGTGGGCGACCGGCTGACCCTCCAGCGCCATGTCCAGCGTCTTGGCCGCCTCCATCATCGCCATGACCGAACCGACGTTGTCGACGATGCCCTGCGACAGGGTTCCGTCACGCAGTTTGACCGCGTCATAGTGGGCGGTCATCACGATGTCCTTGTCGCCCTGGCCCACGGTGACGACGACGTTGGAGCCCTGCATGGGTCCGCTGGCGCGATTGCCGCCCTCGAAGGTCTGAACCTCGGGCGTGAAGCCCAGGGTGGTCAGGAAGCCGACCAGGACCTGGGTCCGTTCGGCGTTCGTCGGCTTGATGAACTGGGCGGCGCCGGCGGCGATGTCGGGTCGGTCGCCGGCCTGGGGCGTGGCTTCCTGGGCGAAGGCGGGGCCAGAAACAGGGGCGGCGGCCAACAGGGCCGCGGCGGCGACGAGCGAACGGAACAGCATGACGGACCTTTCCGGGGAGGAGCGATCCGCAACAGGTAGCGATCTAGCTCTTCAGACGCCACCCCGAGCGGAACACCAGCCAGCAGACCGCGCCCAGGGCGATCATCAGCACCGCCGAACCGATCACCCCCACCGTCAGATCGCTCTCGGCGTGACCGATGAAGCCATAGCGGAAGCCGTCGATCAGATAGAAGAAGGGGTTGAAATGGCTGATCGCGCGGAACGGTTCGGGCAGGTTGTCGACCAGATAGAAGGTGCCGGACAGGAAGGTCATCGGCATGACGATGAAGTTCTGGACCGCCGCCAGATGGTCGAACTTCTCGCTCCACAGCCCGGCCAGCACCCCGACCATGCCCATGATGAAGCTGGCCGCCAGGGCGAACCAGATCACCGCAAACAGGTTGGCGATATGCAGGGGGGCGAACGGCAGGACGCAGATCGCCGTGACCAGGCCGACCGCCAGCCCACGCGTCGCGGCGCCCAGCGTAAAGCCCAGCGTCAGCTCCAGCGGGCTGAGCGGCGGCGTCAGGAAGTCGGTCGCCGTGCCCATGATCTTGGCCTGGATCAGACTGGACGAGGCGTTGGCGAAGGCGTTGTTCAGCATGGCCATCATGATCAGGCCGGGCGCGACGAACAGGGCGAAGGGCGTGCCGTGCAGCGGGGGCCGCGCGTTCTGCAACGCCACCACGAAGACCAGCATATAGAGCAGGGTCGTCACCACCGGCGCGGCCACCGTCTGGGCCCCCACCTTCCAGAAGCGCCGCACCTCGCGCAGATACAGGGTCTGCACCCCGATCCAGTTGATCCCCGGATAGCGGCGCGGCTGCGGCAGGCCGGCGGGGCGGGTGGAGATCAAGGCGGGCGTATCGGTCATGGGCCGCCAGATGCGCTTTGAGGCCTTGCTTCGCAAGGGAGTGGCGGGTGGTTAGTGGCGAGCGCCGAGCAGGCGCGGGCGCTCGAAAGTGCGAACCACAGCGAACGGCGGGGTCAAAACCGGCGTCTCGCGCTCACCCCTTGCTCACTCGCCACTCGAAGCCGCCTTAACCTTAACGATGATTCAATATCTGGTTTCTGTGGACAGGATGATTCGCACATCTTGCGTCTCTTAACGGCTGGTTTACGATTAGTTGTAGGTCAAGACCCCGGAGGGGGCGCCTAGGCCTAGATATTGAATCCAAACTCGCTGGAGGGTGGCATGACCGCAGGCTGGACCGACGACCGCGTAGGCGCGCTGAAGAAGCTCTGGCTGGAAGGCCAGTCCGCGAGCCAGATCGCCAAACAACTGGGCGGCGGGGTCACCCGCAACGCCGTGATCGGCAAGGTGCACCGCCTGGGCCTGTCGGGCCGCGCCGCGCCTTCGCAGCCGGCGCGCACCGTCGCCGCCACCTTCCGCACCAGCCGCCCGCGCCCGGCCGCCACGCCCGCCCCGGCGCCGGCCCAGCCTTCGGCCCCGCGCCGCCTGGAAGCCGTCCAGCCCAAGCCGGTCCAGCCGGCCGCGCCCGTTCCCGCCCCGATGCCGGACCTGCCGGGCACCGCCACGGTCATGACCCTGGGCGCCCACATGTGCAAATGGCCGATCGGCGACCCGTCCTCGCGCGAGTTCAGCTTCTGCGGCCGCCGCGCCTCGGAAGGCGTCTATTGCGTCGAACACGCCCGCGTCGCCTATCAGCCCCAGGTCAAGCGCGGCAAGGACGGCTCGTCCGACCTGGCCCGCAGCCTGCGTAGGTATATTTAAGAGGCGCTACCGCGCTTCGCGCGACTTGAGCGCGGCATATCCAAAGGGCGCTACCGCGCTTCGCGCGACTTGAGCGCGGCGCTTCGCGCAGATCCCCCTCGCCGGCTCGCGCAAACGACCGGCGAGACTTCAGGGGGCGGGGCTGCGGTTCATCCGGGTTGACGCAGCCCCATCCGCCTTCGACCGACAACGTCCTTCCGGGACGTCCGAAGGACGACCCCGGAACCCAGGAGGCGTGCATCCGACACTGGATGCGTTCAGCAGCGCTACCGAGGCCCTGGTTTCCGGGTTCCTCGCTACGCTCGGACCCGGAATGACGCCCCAAAGCGATCTGGGCTAGTTCAACACTCGCCGCGCATCCGGGGTGTCCAGCGAAAACGCCGGAATATCCGCCTCGAAACTGCGGCCTTCCGCATCCGTCATGAAATAGGCGCCGACCATGGAGCCGCTGTCGGTCGGCAGCGGACAGCCCGAGGCGTAGGAATAGCTGGCGCCCGCCGCGATCACCGGCTGTTCGCCGATCACGCCGGGGCCGCGCACCTCCTCGACATGGCCGTGGGCGTCGGTGATGGTCCAGCGGCGCGCCATCAGCTGCACCGTCGATCCCGACAGGTTCACGATCTCGACCTGATAGGCCCAGACCCAGCGCCCCGCCTCGGGGTCCGACTGGCCCGCCAGATAGGAGGGCCGCACCCGGATCAGGATGCCGTTCGTTTCGGCGCTATAGGCAGGACCATCGTGCATGGGCTATATGCTCGCCCCGCCGCGCGCGGGCTGCAAGCGCGACTTGAAGACAAGTCGTGAAATCCGTGTGAGACAGACGCCATGAGCATTTTCCAGGCGCCGCGCCCCGGCATCCTTCCCGCCCAATCCATCGAGACGCTGATCGCCACCGGCGCCATCACGTCCGATACCGCTTTCGATCACGATCAGGTCCAGCCCGCCAGTCTGGACCTGCGCCTGTCGGACCAGGCCTGGCGCGTCCGCGCCTCCTTCCTGCCCGGCCGACGCAAGGTCGAGGAACGGATCGCCGACGTGGCCATGCACGCCATCGAGATCACCGACGCCGGCGTCGTTCTGGAAAAGGGCTGCGTCTATATCGTGCGTCTGCAGGAGCGGCTGAAGCTGCCCCAGGGTCTGATCGCGCGGGCCAATCCCAAAAGCTCGACCGGCCGGGTCGACGTCTTCGTGCGCCTGCTGACCGATCAGGGCGCCAGTTTCGACGACGTGGCCGAAGGCTATGACGGTCCGCTCTATATGGAGGTCGCGCCCCAGACCTTCTCCATCCTGGTCCGCCCCGGCACACGCCTGAACCAGTTGCGCCTAAAGGCGGGCGATCCGCCCAAGCTGGAGACCCGTTCGGTCGGCGTCGATCTGCAGGGCGGCGACATCGTCGGCTTCCGCGGCCGCCGCCATGCGGGCGTGGTCGATCTGGACCACATCGACGGCCATGACCCGCGCGATTTCTGGGAGCCGCTGTCCTTGCGTCGCGGCGAACTGCTGCTGGATCCGGGCGAGTTCTACATCCTGGCCTCGTCCGACGACGTGGAGATCCCGGTCGATCAGGCCGCCGAAATGACCCCGATCGATCCGTCAGTCGGCGAGTTCCGCGTCCACTACGCCGGTTTCTTCGATCCCGGTTTCGGCACCGATGAGGCGCACGGCGCGGGATCGAAGGGCGTGCTGGAGGTCCGCACCCACGACACCCCCTTCCTTCTGGAACACGGCCAGATCGTCGCCCGCCTGGTCTATGAACCCCTGACCGAACGCCCCAGCCGCCTGTATGGCGAAAGCGGCAGCCACTATCAGAACCAGGGCCTGAAGCTGTCGAAGCATTTCAGGGTGTGGTGAGGCCAAAAGTGACGAGTGGTTAGTGACGAGTGGCGAGTTGGCCGCATTCGCCTCGCCATTTCGTCACTCGCCACTAACCACTCAACTTAGTCGATCCGCCTTCCGCAGCCCCGGGAACATCGCCGACCATGCGCCGGTCGCCGCCAGGGCGCCGACGCCGCCGAACACCGCTGCGCCGACGGCGCCCAGCAGGCGCACCATCAGGCCGGAATAGGCCTCGCCCAGTTCATTCGAGGCGCCGATGAACAGCATGGACACCGACGACACCCGTCCACGCATGTGATCGGGCGTGGCCAGCTGGATCAGGGTCTGGCGCACATTGACGCTGATCATGTCCGCTGCCCCGCCGATGAACAGGGCCACGCCCGACAGCCAGACGATCCTGGACAGGCCGAAGGTGATGGTGCAGGCGCCGAACACCGCCACCGCCGCGAACATCCAGACGCCGCCATGTCGCACGATCGGATAGCGGCTCAGATAGATGGCCATCCCCATCGCCCCCACGCCGAAGGCGGCGCGCAGCAGGCCGAAGCCTTGCGGCCCCACATGCAGGATGTCGCGCGCGAAGATCGGCGTCAGCAAGGCGACGCCCGCCAGGAGCACCACCACCAGATCCAGCGAAATGGCGCCCAGAACGATCTTGGTCTTCCACACATAGGCCAGCCCCTCCTTCACGGACTCGACCGGCGACAGGGGATTGGCCTGGGGCGCAGGCCGCCCGCTGGTTCGGATCAGGATGAAGGCGGCGACGGCCATCAGGAACATGCCCAAAGACACCGCATAGGCCAGGGGCACATTGACCCCCACAATCACCCCGCCCAGGGCCGGGCCGGCGATGGCGCCGGTCTGAAAGGCGATGGACTGGGCGGCGATGGCCGGCGGCAGGGCCTTTCGCCCCACCACCATCGGCAGGAAGGCCTGGCTGGCGGGGGCCAGGAACGCCCGCGCCGCCCCGAACACGGCCGCGACCGCCAGCAGCCCCCACAGCGGCGGAGCGCCATGCAGCGCCATGGCCAGGAACGATCCCGCGCAGGCCGCCTCGACCAGGATGGAGATCCACACCGTCGTCTTGCGGTCGCGCCGATCCGCCATGGCGCCCGCAGGCAGCGTAAACGCCAGCAGCGGCAGGAACTGACACAGGCCGACCAGCCCCAGATACAGGCTGGCCTCCTCGATCGGGTGATCCCGCCGGGCGATCTCATAGACCTGCCACAACAGGGCCGAGGACTGGATCTGGATGGCCAGCACCGCCACCACCCGTCCGAACCACAAGAGGCGGAAGTCGCGAATGCCCCACGGGCTGGAGGGGCCGTCTGGCGGAGCAGGCGGAACGGGCGGGGCGGCGGGGGCGGCAGAGACTGATTCTGTGGTCACGGTCTTCGGATTGCGGGGGCGGCGTGGACTTCTCGCGAGCGCGGAACATCCCTAAAGCATAGGCGCATGAGCCGTGCACCTGTTGATCCCGTCGAACTGACCCAGGCCCTGATCCGCCGCCCCTCCGTCACCCCGGCCGACGAGGGGGCGATGGCGGTGCTGGAGCGGCATCTGACGGACCTGGGCTTCACCTGCCGCCGCCTGGCCTTCGAGGGGCCGGGGGGACAGGGCGTCCATGCGCGGATCGAGAATCTGTACGCCCGGCGCGGGACCGCCTCGCCCAATCTGTGTTTCGCGGGTCATACGGACGTGGTCCCGACCGGCCCCGCGGACCAGTGGTCGGCCCAGCCGTTCGAGGCCGAGGTCAGGGACGGCGTCCTGTATGGCCGGGGCGCGGTGGACATGAAGGGCGGGATCGCCGCCTGGGTCGCGGCCGTGTCGCAGGTGCTGGCCGAGGGCGAACCGGACGGCTCCCTCTCCTTTCTCATCACCGGCGACGAGGAAGGCCCGGCCCTGCACGGCACCAAACGGGTGGTCGAGGCCCTGGCCGCCGAGGGCGAAGTCATCGACGCCTGCGTGGTCGGCGAACCGTCCTCGTCGCAACAGCTGGGCGACATGATCAAGGTCGGGCGGCGCGGCTCGCTGAACACCTGGATCACGGTTCACGGCAAACAGGGCCACGTCGCCTATCCCGAACGCGCGGCCAACCCCGCCCCGGTCATCGCCCGGCTGATGACGCGGCTGAACGACCATGTGCTGGACGACGGCTATAAGGGTTTCCCCCCGTCGAACCTTGAAATCACCACCATCGACATCGGCAATCCGGCGACCAACATCATCCCGGCCGAGGCCAAGGGGCGGCTGAACATCCGCTTCAACCCCAGCCACACCGGCGACAGCCTGATCGACTGGCTGAACCGCGAGGCGGGCGCCGTCCAGGCTGAAACAGGTCTGCAGATCACGCTCGAACACCTGTGCTCGGGCGAGGCCTTCCTGACCGAACCCGGCGCCTTCGTCGCGGCGGTGCAGGACGCGGTCGAGGCCGTCGTCGGCCGTCGCCCCGAAGCCTCCACCACCGGCGGCACCTCAGACGCCCGCTTCATCCGCGCTCTGTGCCCGGTGCTTGAGCTGGGACTGGTCGGCCAGACCATGCACCAGATCGACGAGCGCGTGCCGGTCATGGAGTTGGAGATGCTGACGGCCGTCTATCGCCAGGTCATCGAGACGGTCATGGCGCGACTGGCCGGCTGAGGGAACAGCCGGGCCGCTCTCTACGTTCGATTTGAAACTCGTGAAAGGATCATCGTCATGTCGCTGCGCGCCGCCCCTGTCGTCCTTGTCTCCGCCTTGACGGTTTCGATCGCCGCCTGCGGCTCGCCCGAGCGATCGGAGGCGCCGGCCGCGCCCGCGCCTGCGGCCCAGAGCGCCCCGCCCGCCGTTCCGGCCGCGACGGACTGGACCTCGCTGAACGCCCTGGTCGGCCAGGATCCCAACGCCAGCAAGCTGATCGAGGACAGCGTCGTCACGCCCCACCTGAAGGCCCTGCTCGGGGACAAATACGAGACGCTGCGGGCCAATATGCAGACGCAGTCGCCGCTGGAGCGCGAGGGGTCGGTCCTCTACACCTCGGGCAACAAGGCGCACGAGGGCGGGATCAACGCAGCCTATATCCTGATCGACCCGACGCAGAGAGGCATGGAGGTCGGGCTGTGGGAAAACGGCAAGCTGACCACCTATACGACCCAGGGCGCCGCCCTGCCCAAGCCCAAGGATATCCAGACGATGATCGCCAACGGCTGATCGAACGGGGTCGCCCTGTCGGCGTCTGTGAAGCTGGCGTGAAATTTCGATCCGTCCGCGCATGACGTCTTCACGACCGCTTGTGCAAGTCGTCGCGAACGGCGATCTCTTGCGGCATGGTCGACAAGGACTTCAAGAGCGCGAAGACGCAGTGGCGGGACGTCGTTCTGGTCTGCCGCAAATGCTCCAAGAAGCTGGACGGCGGCTTTGGCCCCGACGGCGATCTGACGCTGAAGAAGGCGCTGCGGAAATATCTGCGCCTCAAGAAGGGCAAGTCGGGGCGCCAGGGTGAACTGGTCGTCACCGGGGCCGACTGTTTCGATGTCTGCCCCAAGGGGGCGGTGGTGGCGGTCAATGCCGCCCAGCCGAAGAAGCTGCTGATTGTGCCGGCCGGGGCGGACCTGTTCGAGGTCAAGACCCGGCTGGGGCTGGACGACGGGCGGCGGCTGAAGCGGATCGACGCCGCGGACTGAGCGCTGGCGCCTTCCTTCCAGCGGCCAGCCGTGCCAGAGCGAAATCATGGATGACACTCGCATCGAAAAGCGCGTCGGGGTTCAGGCGACCTCGGACCGGATTTGGGATCTGGTCGCGGACCTGGCCGGCTGGGGCGCCTGGAACCCGGTCGACGCCGAGGTCGAAGGCGTCATCGCCTTCGGCGGCCGCCTGACCATGACCGAGGCCTGGCCCGAGATGGCGCCGCATCAGGCCCTGGCCCAGATCGTCGAATGGCAGCCGCGCGGACGGCTGGTCTGGGCCGAACGACGCGGGTTCCTGTTCCAGAGCCTGCGTTACATCCAGATCGACGAACTGGCGCCGGGCAACTGCATCGTCGCCGCCGGCGTCCGCTTTTCAGGCCTGCGCGGCGAACTGTTCCATGACAAACATCGCCCTGCGATCCGCAAGGCCCACGACGCCATCGCGGAAGGGCTTAAAGCCGCCGCCGAAGCGGCCTAGTTGCCCGCCTTCATCATGTCGATGACGTTCAGGATCGCCGGCCCCAGGATGACGATGAACAGCACCGGCAGGAAGAACAGGATCATCGGCACGGTCAGTTTGGCCGGCAGGGCGGCCGCCTTCTTCTCCGCCGCCGACAGGCGCAGGTCACGGTTTTCCTTGGCCATCACGCGCAGCGCATTGGCCAGCGGCGTGCCATAGGTTTCCGCCTGGGTCATGGCCGTCGCCACCGCCTTGACCCCCGGATGGTTGGTGCGCTTGCCCAGGTTTTCATAGGCCACGCGACGGTCCGGCAGATAGGACAGTTCGGCCGACAGCAGCGACAATTCCTCGGCCAGGTCGATGGACGACGGCCCCATCTCCTGGCTGACCTTGGTGATCGCCGCCTCGATGGACATCCCGGCCTCCACACAGATCAGCATCAGATCCAGGGCGTCCGGGAACGCCTGCATGATGGAGGCGCGGCGCTTGTCGATGCGGTTCTTCAGATACAGGTTGGGCGCATAGAAGCCCGCTACCGCCGCCGCCATCACCAGCGTCAGCTTGTTCATCGTGGGCCAGTCCACGACCTTGATGACGAACATGTAGAAGGCCGCCACGATCATGAAGATGAAGGGCGAGGCGAAACGGAAGAAGTAGAAGGTGGTCAGCGGCTTTGGCCCGCGAAAACCGGCCTGCACCATCTGGCCGGCGACCTTGGGGTCTTCCAGCAGCTTGGTCAGGTTCAGCCGGTCGACCACCCGTTTCTTGAACCCTTCGTCGG
This sequence comes from Candidatus Brevundimonas colombiensis, assembly GCA_029202665.1. NCBI lineage: Bacteria > Pseudomonadati > Pseudomonadota > Alphaproteobacteria > Caulobacterales > Caulobacteraceae > Brevundimonas > Candidatus Brevundimonas colombiensis. The sequence goes on along the minus strand of CP119326.1, from coordinate 1,335,082 downwards.
TGTGACGCAGCGCGCCCGGGCCAGCGCTCATACTGGCGCGCGACCGGCGTTTCAGATCGTCGCGGCGTTCCGCGACCGCCTTCATCCGCTTGTCCAGCTTCACCCCGCCGGTCATCGACGACATCAGGGTCAGGACGGTTGCAAAGACCAGCACGCCCACGCCGATGCTGAGCAGGTTCTGCGGATCGGTGATGAAACGGATGAAGCCTTCCATGCCGCCTGCCTCAGAACTTGAACGAGATCATGCGCTTCATCACGAAGACGCCTGTGGCCATCAGCGCCGCCGCCACCAGCAGCATGAAGTTGCCCCGGATGTCGTTGAACAGCGGCATCATATAGGCCGGGGTCGTCAGCATCACCATCAGCATGACCGCCGGCGGCAGGGAGGCGATGATGCCGGCCGAGGCCAGGGCCTCGGACGACAGGGCCTTGATCTTCTCGCCCATCATCCGGCGCGCGCGCAACACGGTCGACAGATTGCTCAGCGCCTCGGCCAGATTGCCGCCCGTCTTCTGTTGAATGGCGATGACGATGGTGAAGAACCGCAGTTCGGGCGTCGGCATCCGCTGGTACATCCGGTCCAGCGCCTGCTCCAGGGTCATGCCCACGCCCAGTCCCTCGACCAGCCTCTGGAACTCCGGTCCCAGCGGCAGGGGGCTTTCACGGCCGATGATCTTGAAACACTCGTGGACCGGCAGGCCCGACTTGATGCCGCGCACGATGATGTCGACGGCGTTGGGAAACTCCAGCGAGAACTTCTTCATCCGCCGGCTGGCCAGGAAGCCGACGACCCAGCGCGGCGCGCCCAGGCCGAAGATCAGCCCTACGCCGATCACCACCAGGATCGGCAGGCCCAGCACCAGGGCGACCAGCAGGGCGATCATGCCGACCACGGCCGAGACGATGTAGAAGGCCCGCACGCCCGCGCTCAACCCCGCCTGTTTCAGGCGCGAGTCCAATGTGGTCCGCGCCTTGCGCTCGCGCCGATCCGCCTCCTGCAGCTGAACCAGGATCTGCTTGCGACGCGCTTCGGGCGTGTTGGCGACGGCGGCCTTGCGGGCGACGGCGGGGTTCTTCTTGCCTTCGGCCAGGGTCTGGGCGCGCTTGAGCGCCTGGGACGAGGAATCCTCGCCGCCGACGAAGACCCAGCCCAGGCCGCCGATGGTGATGAAGGCCAGAACGGCGGCGAGGATCGGCAGCATGATCTATTCCGCCGCGTCCAGGGCGTCGGCCAGTTCGCGCTCCAGTCCATAGTAGCGGGCGCGGTCCCAGAAGCGCGGGCGGGCGATGCCGGTGGAACGGTGACGGCCGACGATCTTGCCGTTCTCGTCCTCGCCGGTGATGTCGTAGACGAACAGGTCCTGGGTCACGATCACGTCGCCTTCCAGGCCCACGACCTCGGTGATGTGGGTGATCCGGCGCGAGCCGTCGCGCAGACGGGCGGCCTGGATGATGACATCGACCGACCCCACGATCATCTCGCGGATGGTGCGTGACGGCAGGCCGTATCCGCCCATGGTGATCATGGACTCCATTCGGCTGATGGCTTCGCGTGGGCTGTTGGCGTGCAGGGTGCCCATGGAACCGTCGTGGCCGGTGTTCATCGCCTGCAACAGGTCGAAGGCTTCGGGTCCGCGCACCTCGCCGACGATGATCCGTTCGGGACGCATCCGAAGGCAGTTCTTGACCAGATCACGCATGGTGATGGTGCCCTGGCCTTCCAGGTTCGGCGGGCGGGTTTCCAGACGCACGACGTGCGGCTGCTGTAACTGCAGTTCGGCGGCGTCCTCGCAGGTGATGACGCGCTCGGTCGGATCGATGAAGGCCGTCAGGGTGTTCAGCAGCGTCGTCTTGCCCGAGCCTGTGCCGCCCGAGATGACCAGATTGCATCGCGACGCGCCGATGACGCCCAGGACGCGCGCGCCCTCGGGACTGATGGAGGCGTACTCCACCAGATTCTTCATCGTCAGCTTGTCCTTCTTGAACTTACGAATGGTCAGGGTCGGACCATCGATGGCCAGGGGCGGCGCGATGACGTTGACGCGCGACCCGTCCGGCAGACGGGCGTCGCAGATGGGACTGGATTCATCGACGCGGCGGCCGACCTGCGACACGATCCGCTGACAGATGTTCATCAGCTGGGAGTTGTCGCGGAAACGGACGTTCGTCAGCTGGACCTTGCCCGCGACTTCGATGAAGACCCGCCCCGCGCCATTGACCATGATGTCGGCGATGTCGTCGCGCGCCAGCAGCGGTTCCAGCGGACCATAGCCCAGGACGTCGTTGACGATGTCCTGAACCAGATGCTCCTGCTCGGCGACCGACATGGAGACGTTCTTGATCGCCACCAGTTCGGAGACGATGTCGCGGATTTCCTCCGACGCGGCCTTCTGATCCAGATGCGCCAGTTGGGCCAGGTCGATGGTGTTCATCAGCGCGTTGAAGATGGTCGTCTTCGTGGCGTGATAGTAATCGCTCTGTTCGCGGACGATCTCGGCGACCGCCTGGGCCTTCTTCAGCTGTTCCAGCCCGGCGGTGGGCTTGGGACCCGCGCCGCCAGCGGCCGGACGCGGCGCCTCTGGCTTGGAACGCGGACGCGACGCCAAGGCGTCCAGCCGGTCGATCGAGGCCGTCGCGGGTCCGCTTGACACAGGCGGCGCATCGGCGCGGGCGAAGGCCTCGGCCGCCGGTTCGAACGCCTCGTCGGCGAAGGCGTAGTCAGGCGCCGGCTTGGCGGCGGGCGCGGCCTCCGTCTTGAACACCGACACAGGCTCGGCCGCGGCCGCCGGGGCGGGTCGCGGGGGCGCCGGGGCGACGCCGGGCTGGCCTGTGCGCTTGCCGAACATCCGTCAGCGCTTCTTGAACATGTTTGCGAACAGCGACTTGGACGCGCCATCGACGGGCTTGGCCGCCTTTTCCGCCTTGCCTGGCTTGGCCGTCCGACCCTTGGGACCGGCGACGGCGGGCAGTTCACGGCGCGACACGATCTGGGCCAGGGTCTGGAAAGCCTCGGCGGCCTTGGTCTTGGACCCGGCGTCCAGGATCATCTGACCATTGTTGGCCGCCGCACCGAAAGTCTTGGCGTCGAACGGGATCATCAGGCTGGCGTGGACGCCCAGGGCGGCGCCGAAGTCCTTGGCCGGAATCTCGGGCCGTCCCGGCACGCCGATCTGATTCAGCACCAGACGCGGCGGCGCATCATTGGGCCGCCCCTGGCGGATCAGGTCGATCATGTTCTTGGCGTTGCGCAGGGACGCCAGGTCGGGCGTGGCCACCACCACCACCTCGTCGGCGCTGATCAGGGTGCGGCGCATCCACGGCGACCACAGATGCGGCAGGTCCAAAACCACAAAAGGCGCGGTGGCGCGGATCTGGTTCGTCACCTCCTCGAACGCCTCGGTGGAGATGTCCCAGTCCGTGTCCAGACTGGCGGGCGCGGCGAACAGGCTCAGCTTGTCGGTGCAGCGGACCATCATCCGATCCAGCAGCGTTGCGTCCAGCCGGTCGGGCTGGCCCAGGGCGTCGGCGACGCCGCTCAGCGGATCCTGGTTGAAGTCCAGTCCCGCCGTGCCGAACGGCAGGTCATAGTCGACGATGACGGTGTTGGCGCCGATCCGCTCCGAGATCGCATAGGCGGTGTTGTGCGCCACGGCCGAGGCCCCCGCCCCGCCTCGCGCGCCGACGAAGGCGATGGTGCGGCCGACGAAGGGCTGGGCCGGGTCGTTGAACAGGCCGCCGATGGCCGCGATCAACTGCAGCGGCTGAAGCGGCGCGACCAGATATTCGCTGACCCCGCGCCGCATCAGTTCGCGGAACAGGATGATGTCGTTGGTCGCCCCGACCACGATGACCTTGGTGCCGGCGTCGCAGACCTCGGCCAGTTGATCGACCTCCCACAACAGGGTCTGCGGATCCTTCAGGCATTCCACGATGATCAGCGGCGGCGTCGGCTCGTGCTGATAGGTCTCGACCGCCGCGGCCACGCCGCCGATGCGGATCTGGGTGGTGGCGCGCGACAGGCGGCGATCCTGGGCCGCGCGCTCGGCGGCCGCCAGGGTGTCTTGACGCTCGGCGAAGACGTGGATGGCGATGCGCGGCACCGACACCTCGCCGATGGCGGCGGCGGGCGCCAGACCGGTCGGCGTCAGGGCCGCAGGCGCCAGTTCCGTCGTCGCCGGATAGGGTTCGGCCAGGCTGGCCTCGGCCTGGGCCACGACCTCGCCCACGGGATTGTATCCGCCGGCCGACGCCGCGTCCGCCGCATCCATGAACGGCATGGGGCCGCGCGCCGGACCGGCTGTACGGACCGCCGGCGCGTCGTCGAACTCCATGTCCACGTCGAAACCTTCGTCGAAGGCTTCGAAGGATCGGGGGGCGGGCGCTGTGCTCATGACTTAGTTCACCGCGCGGGAAACGGCGGTCTCCCGCACCAGGGTTTCCGCCTCGGCCGCGGTCTGTTTGCCGGCGCGGTACTGGTCGAAGACCACGGTGCGACGACTGGCGTCGGCGGGGGTCATGGCGCGCGGACGCTGGATGTCGCGCGGATCGGCGATCTGGGCGGCCAGATTGGCCGTGACCGCGCAGCCGAAGTTTGAGGCGGACTGGTTGTCGCCCGAACGGCTCAGATTGCCCCAGTTGCGCCCGCACTGGGGCACCACGGCGTGCAGGGTCTCGAAGCCCACGACCACCGGCGCGCGCGGATCGGGCGCGGCATAGCTGACCAGACGGATGCGTTCGGCCGGCACGCCCCAGGCGGACAGGGCGGCCTGGACGGCGTAGGCCTGGTTGAGGGCGACCGGATCGGCGCCGGCCGGCGCCTCGATCACCAGCGGCCCGCCCTCGACCTGGGCGTAGCGGCCGATCAGGGCCTGAAGGGCCGCATTCTGGGCAGGCGACAGGCCGGCGTCATGAACCGCCAGGGCGATCCGGTCCAGGTTTGGTTCGACCTGCAGCGCATAGCGCGATGTCGGCGTCAGCGGCGGCTCGCCGCCCAGGCTGGCCGGCCCGCCGACGCAGGCGCTCAAGCCCAGGGCGGCGACAACCAGAACGGCGACAATCGGGGTGCGGATCATGGGGGCGCTCACTCGATCACATAGCCGACCGAGCCGGCCGGGGGCGCGTTCGGCAGGCCATAGACCTGGTTCAACTGGCCAAAGAGAATGGTCTGGCTGTCGGAGGCGATGCGCAGGCCGTCCGCCGGCGTCTGCATCCGATCAGGCGAGGTCGGGCCGACGATATAGGGCTCCACGATCACCACCAGTTCGGTCTCGCCCATCAGATAGTCACGCGACCGGAACAACTGGCCCAACACCGGCAGATTGGTGACGCCGGGCAAGGAATCGACGGCCTGGCGGCTGTTTTCCTGCAGCAGGCCGGCGATCATCATCGAGCCGCCGGAGGGGATTTCGATGGTGTTCTCGCTGCGGCGCACGGTCAGGCCCGGCAGGGTGATGGACGAGGCCGTGCCGGCGCCGATGGTCAGGCCGCCCTGGGACGACAGTTCCGACACCTCCACCTTGACCTGCAGGCTGATGCGGCCGCCCGACAGAACGATCGGACGGAAGGCCAGACCAACGCCGTAGGGTTTGTATTGAACGGTGATCTGGCCCTGGGCGTCGCGGCTGGCCGGCACGGGGAACTCGCCCCCGGCCAGGAAGCTGGCGGACTCGCCGTTGACCGAGGTCAGGTTCGGCTCGGCCAGGGTGCGCAGCAGGCCGACCCGCTCGAACGCCTTCACCATGGCCTCGCCCTTGTTCAGGCCATTGGAGCCGGGGCCCGTGCCGGGCTGGGCGGTGTCCCAGTTCGAGGGATCGCCAGGCGCGCCGCCATGCACCGTGTAGGGGCACAATGCGCCGGGCTGCCAGCCCGCCCCGACGCAAGGCGCCTGCATCTGATAGTTCTTGGTCGTGTCGATCGACGAACCGGCGCTGATGCCTCCCAGCAGCGCGCCGTTGACTCCCCAGGTGGCGGCGTTGCTCAACAGCCATTGGGTGTCGCCCAGCCGTCCGACCACCGCCGAGGTGTTGAAGCCCAGTTGTTTGATGACGTTGCGCTGAACCTCGACCACGCGGACCTTCAGGGTCACCTGGTCCGAACCCGGCACGGTGATCAGGTTCAACACCTTCTCGGGCGCGGAAACGAAGGCCGTGGCGATGCGCGTCGCCTGGGCCGATGCGGCCGGATTGTCCGCCACGCCGCTCAGGATGATGCTGTCGTTGACGGCCTCGGCCTTGACCTGACCGCCGGGGATCATCCGGTTCAAGGTGTCCTGAAGCGCGCTGGTGCCCGCGTCCACCCGCACCCGCAGGCTCAGGATGGTGCGGCCGACGCCGTCCAGGAAGACCGCGTCGGTCTCGCCCGGCGCCACGCCGATGACGGTGATGCGGCGCGGGGAATGCAGCATGGCCTCGGCCACCTGCGGGTTGGAGACGATCACGTCGCGCGCGTCGGCCGGCAGATCCACGGCGAACGACGTGCCGCGCGGCAGGTTGATCAGTCGAGGGGCCGCGCCCGTCGACACGGCGGCGCGGGTCTGGGCTGCGCCGGCGGGCGCGACGGCCAGGCCGGCCAGCAGCGCGCAGGCGATGGCGACGGTCTTTTTCAACAAGGGCGGGCGCATCGGATCGGCTTTCATGGCACGGCCACCACTTCGGGCGCGCCGCCGCGATAGATACGCACCGCTTGCGGGCGGGACTGGCCGGCTGTGGGTCTGCGCGTGGCGCCGGACGGCCCGGCCGTGTCGGCATAGGAGCGCAGCGACAGGGACAGTTCGCCTTCCGACTTGGCCTGCGCCACCAGGACGGCGTCCTGCGGACGAACCTCCAGGGTGGCGGTCGCGCCGACCACGGCCTGGGCGTCGTCCCCGACCCGCGTGGCCTGGTCGATGGCCAGAACCTTGATGTTCTGCAGAACCACGCCCGACACGTATTTGGACTTAAGCCCGCCTTCGATCGCGCCGTCGCGGTTGGTTTCGGCGGTCATGACGACATCGACCCGGTCGCCCGGCAGGATGAAGCCGCCGGCGGCGGATTCCACCGTGACCGCGATGGCCATGGCCCGCATCCCCGGCTCAAGATAGGCGGCCATATAGCCGCTGTCGCCCGCCCGCACGATCTTGCGCGCCAGGATCGGCTCCCCCGCCAGAATGGATTCGCGCACGACGGCGCCGATATAGTCGGACTTGGCGCCGGTTCCGGCGATCTCGGTCGCCGCCTTGGCCACCCGCTCTGCCGCACCGGCGGCCTTCTCGGCAGGGCTATCCTGGACGGGCTTTGCGGGTCTTGGGGTCGAGCCGTCGGTGATGAAGACCGGCGCGACCTCGTCGACGGGCCAGTCCTTCCAGGACAGATCGGCCTCGGTGATCCGTTTTCCGGGCTGCAGATCTTTGGCCGCGACCAGAACCTTGGCCATCGGACGGACTTCGACGGGTGCGGCGGCGGCCGGAGCGACGGGTTCGTGAGACGACGATCCCATGGCCCGGACCACCAGGGCCAGTCCAATGGCGGAAACGGCGGCGATGCACAGAACGACGATACGGGCGGGCTTCATCCAGACTGTCTCCGGCGGGCGTTCTGATCACGGATTCAGTCCCCGACGCCTACCGTTAACGATCATGCCGCCTATCGGTTAACGCTTCCTAAGCACGCCGAACGTCGGTCAGCCTGGCCTTAACGCCCAGAGGCGAAAGCCATGACCAGTCCGCTCTCGGGCAAGGCCATCAGGGCGCCGATGGCGATGGCGACGCCATAGGGAATGTCGCCTTTGGGTTGCATCAGATTGACCACCCAGCCCTGGGTCACGAAGGGCGAAACCGCCGAGAAGTGCTGACGCGCGGCCATCAGCAATAGGCAGAAGGCGCCGCCAGCTACGCCCGTCCACAGAAGGAAAGGCGCCACGCCGCTCAATCCCATCCACAGGCAGCCTGCGGCCAACAGCTTGGCGTCGCCGCCACCGATCCAGCCAAAGGCGAACATGCCCATACCCGCCAGCAGGGCGGCCAGACCGATACCCACGTGAATGGCGATGTCGATCGGCGCGGCGCCGACCAACAGGGCGGCTGGAAAGAAGGCGCCGACCAGGGCCAGCGAAATCCAGTTGGGAATCTTCATCGTGGTCAGGTCGTTCAGACCGCCGACGATGACCAGAGCGGGAAACACGCCCAGCATGATGAGCAGAAAGATGTCCATGTCGGTCATATTCTCGGGCAGGACTTAAGGTTGGGTTTCCGCCAATAAGAAAGGGCCGAGGCGCTTGCCCCGGCCCTTCCCATTGTAGTTGTCGTCGACTTACTTGTTGGCCGCCGTCAGCGAGTCTTCGACCTTCTGGAACGTCTTCTGCAGTTGACCGCTCATGGTGCCGAGAACGGTGATCAGGGCGACAGCGATCAGGGCGGCGATCAGGCCGTATTCGATGGCGGTGGCGCCCGATTCGTCTTTGGCGAAGCGCGAGATGAACTTGGTCATTGGGATAGTCCTTTTTCAAATGGTCTAGCGAGCAACTTGGCGGGGGGAGCCGGTAGCCCGCTTGACCCCCAAACGCAGGATGACAATGCCGCGCCCCCGTTAAATCGGAGTCACGAGGTGTGGTTACGCGCGGATTCACCAAAGATAATTCTCATTTTCGGGCTTCAGCCTTTGTTGAGGATCGCCGGGCCATCATGCGCGTGTCCGCGTCCGCACGCGCCGTTATTCAGAGCCGCCGATGTCCCGCATCCCCGCCGTTCTCCTGGCCGCCGCCCTGTTGGCCGGCCCTGTCGTCGCCAAGGCCCAGGACGGCGCGCTGAACGTCGAGATCGATCGGTCCGCCCGTGTCCAGTTGCGCGGGGCCGCCGCCTCCATCATCGTCGCCAATCCTCAGATCGCCGACGTCTCCATGGTGGACGCCAACACCCTGTTCATCGTCGGCAAGGGCTATGGCGTGACCGAGGTGGTCGCCGTCGACGGCGTGGGCCGCACCCTGTTCCAGCGCGAGATCGTGGTGTCGGGCGGCGCGACCGGCTCGGTCCGGGTCTGGCGCGGCGCCCAGGCGACGGAAATGACCTGCGGCGCCTCCTGCTCGCCCAGCGTTCGCAGCCTGCCCGCCCCCGCCACGACCGCGCCCTGATCCGCCGACCATGATCGCGCACACCCTTCTGGCCGCCTGGATGCGGAGCGCACGCCGCCGCCAGGGGCGTGACGGCGTCGCCGCGATCGAGTTCGCCATGGTGGCGATCCCCTTTCTTCTGATGATCTTCGCCATTCTGGAACTGGGCATGGTCTTCGTGATCGATTCCATGCTGGAGACGGCGACGACGCAGGCGGGCCGCCTGATCCGGACAGGGCTGGCCGATCAGCAGAAGTTCACAGCAGCCCGGTTCAAGACCGAGCTTTGCGACCGGATGACGCTGTTCAAGAGCGATTGCGCCAGTCGCGCCACCGTCGATGTGCGCGTCATTCCCCAGTTCTCTGCGCCCGATCCGCTCGACCCCATCACCGACGGCCAGATCGACCCGACCAAGGCGATCTTTGAGGGGGGCAATCCGGGCGATCTGATCCTGGTGCGCGTCTGGTACGTCCACCCGCTGGTCACGCCCCTGCTGAACCAGGCCACGTCACGCGTGGGAAATGGCAAGGTCCTGCTGGTGTCGGCGACGGCATTCCGAAACGAGCCGTGGACCAAGTCGACGACATCGACGACGTCGAAGTCATGATGCGGCTCCGCACCCTGGCGAAGGACGCACGCGGCGCCGCCGCCGTGGAGTTCGCCTTCCTCGCCCCCATCCTGATCCTGCTGTACTTCGGCATGGTCGAATATTGTCAGGGCTATATGGCGCTGAAGCGCACCGGCCATGTGGCTTCCATGGTCGCCGACCTGGTGTCGCAGAACAACACTGTGACCAAGACCGAGCTCGACGACATCTTCGCCATCGGCGATCAGATCATAAGGCCGTTCCCCAATGCGCCGCTGTCTCAGCGGGTCAGCAGCGTCACCCGCGTCAACGCCACCACCTACAGGGTCGACTGGAGCGTGGGGCGGGGCATATCGGCCAAGCTGACCGTGGCGGATGCGAAAATCCCGTCGGACATGCTGGCGGCCGGCGAATCCGTGATCGTGGCCGAGGCGAACTACGACTACGCGTCGCCGTTCGATATGGTCGCGCCCTATTTCACCCGGTTCGAACGGATGGCCTATCTGCGGCCGCGCGCGGTCAATCTGATCGCCTGTTCCAGCTGCTGATCCGCCCTCAGCGTCCGATCAGGGCCTCGCGCATCGCAGAGATCTTGACGTCTGTCTCGGCCTCTTCGGCGGCCGGATCACTGTCGGCGACGATGCCGGCCCCGGCCAGGCTGCGATAGCGCCACAGCCCGTCCGCCCGCTCGAACCCGGCCGTGCGGATCAGCACCGAGGCGGTCAGGTCTCCCCCCTCCCCGATCAGGAACAGCGACCCGCACCACGGGCCGCGCGGCGGTTCATGATCGGCGATCACCTTCATGGCCTGGTGCTTGGGCGCGCCGGTGATCGAGCCGGGCGGAAAGGTCGCCTCCATCAGCTCGGCGGCCCCCACGCCCTTCCGCGCCGTCGCCGTCACGGTCGAGACCAGATGATGCACGGTCGGATGTCGTTCGACCGCGAACAGCCGCTCCACCCGCACCGAGCCGGGCTCTGACGCGCGCGCCAGATCGTTTCGCATCAGGTCCACGATCATCAGGTTCTCGGCCCGGTCCTTGGGGCTGGCCACCAGGTCGCCCGCCAGGGCCGCGTCCCGCGCCGGATCGGCGTCGCGCGGCCGGGTGCCCTTGATCGGCCGCGCCTCGATCCGGCGGCTGGCCCCCTTGAAGCTCAGGAACAGTTCGGGCGAGTTGGAGGCCAGCGCCCGGTCCCCGATCCGCCAATAGGCGCCGAAGGGCGAGGCCCGCGTCTGTTGCAGCCGCACGAAGACATCGAACGGATCGGCCTCGGGCCTCAGTCGGCCCGACCAGGCGCGCGCCACATTGGCCTGAAACAACTCGCCCGCCGCGATCCGGTCCACGACGTCCGCCACCGCCGCGCGATAGGCTGCCGCTGGCGCCTCGGCCTGAAAGACTTCGGCCGGTGGGGCGGGCATGGCGAGGGGACGCGCCGTCGTCAGCCAGCCCAGGGCGCGATCCGCCGCCGCCTCGGCTCGGGCGACCGTCGCCCCTCGCCCGATCGCCTGAACCCGGCGCGCCTGATGGTCGAAGGTCAGCATGGCCGGATAGCGGGCCAGCATCAGATCCGGCCACACCGTCTCGCGCCGTCCCGTCGCCGGTCGCGCCCCGGGGTCGTAGGCGGCCAGCCCCACCGTCCCGGCCGCGAACGCGGGATCGCGCAGCGGGTCGAACAGCGCCGCACCCTTGACCGGCCCGACCTGAACCCGGTCCGGCTGGGTCGCGACGTGCGACCAGCGTTCACCCGACGCCCCGTCCGACACCAGGGCCAACAGCCCGTCCCCGCCGTCCACCGCCAGCCCCGCCGCCACCGTCGCCGGCTCGACCCAGGCGGCGTCGCGCACCGCCCGATGGCGCAGCACGTCGCTCACGCCGACAGCCGCTCCACGATCCGTTCGCGCCGCGCGCTATCGATTCCCAGGGCGTCGCGCAGATAGGCGTCGATCGAACCGTGCCGGGCCTCGACTTCGGCCAGGGCGGCCTCCAGATAGGCGGCTTCGACGCCCAGGAAGGCCACCACCGCGTCGTCGGCGGCGAGGCGGCCGGTCATCTTGTGCAACTGGCGCGCGATCGACGGCGCCCGCCCCTCAAGGTCCACCGCCGTATTGGTCAGCAGATAGTCCTCGACCATGTCGTCGCGCGACACCCCCAGCAGGTGATGGGTCAGGGCGGCCAGGAAACCGGTCCGATCCTTTCCCGCCGCGCAATGGATCAGGACCGGTCGATCCTGATCGGCCAAGGCCTGGAAATAGCGGCCGAACACCTCCCTGTGCGCCGCATCGAACGGCAGGCGACGATAGGTGCCCTGCATGAACCGTCGCCCCGAATCCGGCGTCAGGTCCTGGGTCTTCAAAAAGGTGATGTGGGGCGCCTCGACGCCGTCATCGATCCCGCCCGCGATCACCAGGCCGGACCAGCCATCGGGCCGTCGCGACGGCTGGTCGCGGCGTTCGCCGGGGCGGCGCAGATCGACCACCGCACCGAGATCCAGCGCCGCCACTCGCGCCAGGTCCGCCTCGCTGGCCCGCGCATGGTGGGCCGAGCGGAACAGTCGGCCGGGCCGCACCCGGCGCCCCGCCGTCGTGGCGTAGTCGCCATAGTCGCGAAAGTTATCGATGGCCTCGAAGGCGTGAAGACGGTCGCTCATGCGCCGCCTTCTAGCCTGTTTTTATCGCGTGGGCAGCAGATCCGACATCGCATCCAGATAGGCCACGAAGGCGGTGCGCCCTTCTTCGGTCAGACTGGCCTCCGTCAAGGGCTTTCGGCCCCGAAAGCTCTTGGTCACGGCGACGAAGCCCGCCTCTTCCAGCTTGCGCAGATGAACCGACAGATTGCCGTCCGTGGTCTGCAATCGCGCCTTCAGGGTGGCGAAGTCCGCCGTGTCGGCCCCCGACAGAAAGGCCATGATCCCCAGACGAATGCGGCCGTGAATGACGTCGTCGATGCGGCCGATGTCGAAGTCGTCGGCCATGCTTAGACGATCTCCGCCGGTTCCTGGCGCATGAGGATGAGGCCGGGAACCAGGGCGACGGCGAACAGGACGACGGCGTACACCGGATAGATCAACGGACTGCCGACGAACCAGGCCACGGCCACGGCGCCGACATAGGCGGCCAGCGCCGTCATCGACATCCACCGCGTCCGCGTCATCGCCGCCCCGATCATCCAGGCCGAGCCATAGGCGACTAGCACCGCCGTCGGCATCACCGACATCCACGACCAGTTTCCGGTCTTCAACGCCATGGCGACCAGGGCCAGCCAGGTGACGAAGATGCCGTAGCCGACCGCTTCCCAGGCCGCGCCGACCGCCTTGTTGCCCGCCGAACGCACGCCGGGCTTGGTTTTGATACGGCCGATCAGAATGGTCAGGGCGACGGCGAACACCGCGCCTGCGACGACCCAGATCCAAAGCTGGAACCAGGGATTCAGCCGCAGCACGCCCGATTGAATGGCCCAGTGGATCAGGCTGGTCGATCCAAAAATCACGCCTGCCGTGACCAGGATCGGTCCCGCCAACAAAGGCGCTTGGCGCCCTTCATGCGCCAAGCCGCGCAGATAGGCGATGTCGTCCTGAATGGCCTGGGTGTCGCGGGTCATGAGGGTCTCCTCCCTAAATCGATGAGGAAGGATCGCCCGCAAACTTTGAAATGTAAAGTTCTTTCTACGCACCCTTCGCAGGCATGAAAAAAGGGGACGAAGCCGAAGCCTCGTCCCCTGATTTCTGATCGGTCGCGCCCTATAGTCGGGGCGTGCCGCCGCGTCCGCGAAGTCCGCCGGCCACCAGGGCGATGACGAACAGGATAATGGCGACGACGGCGACGAATTTGGCGATTTCGAACGAGAAGTTCGCAATGCCTCCGAAGCCGAGAACGGCCGCGACCAAGGCCACGACCAGGAAGATAATTGCCCAGCGCATCATGGGGTTAGCTCTCCTGCGTTGATGTTTCCGTCGGCGACCCTTAGGGCCGTTTGTCGGTCCGCTGCATCAACGTCGTGGCGTCTTGGCCGTTCCCTTGCTGGCTCAGATTCCCCTAGCGACGGCGACGGCGCGAATAGCCGCCCTGGTCCATTTTGCGGTCGGCCACCATGCTGGCGACGATGGCCGCAAGCGCGGGATTGCGCAGCAACAGGAAGGCTGCGCCCAGACCGCCGACCGCGCCGACGATGGGGCGTTCGCGAACAATATGGATCACCTTGCCCAGCAGGCCCGACGGTTCGTCCTCATCCTCTTCCTCGTCGTCCGCGCCGCTGCGCAGGAAGACCAGGATCACGATCAGGGCGACCAGGGCGAACAGGCCGAAGGTCACGGCGGCGGCGCCCAGCGGCGTCAGTTTGAGGCTGAGCCCATAGAAGATGGACAGCCCCAGGAAGATGACGGCCAGAAAGGCGCTGGCCGCGACGACGGCCGTCGCAACCAGCTTTTTGACGAGGCCCTTGAACATCAGCGGCGACGACCGGCCAGCAGCATGCCCAGAATGACGCCGACGCCCAGCGCCACGGCGGTCGACTGCAGCGGACGTTCCTGGACCCGTTCGACCACATAGCGTTGCGCCTCGTCCAGGCGTTCGGCGGCGTCGTCGTAATACTCGCGACCGCGCGTGCGGGCTTCGTCGTAATAGCCGCGGGCCTGTTCGCGCACTTCCTCGCCCTTGGCGCGCAGCTTGGCCTCGGCCTCGGCCGCCTTTTCGCGCAGGCGCTGGGTTTCCTCGCGGGCGCCGGTCTTCAGATCCTCCTTGAGGGTTTTCAGATCGGCCTTGATGTCTTCTCGGGCCTTGGTGCTGGCCATGATGCGCGCTCCGTTGAAAGCTTGGCGGTAGAATAGAGAACCCCGTCTGGCAACGCCACACTCCTGACGAGGTTCCACCAGATGGGCGCCCGCCCATGCCCTCGCCACGGGCTTTTCGCCGCACTAGAAGGTTCGCATGACCCAATGGCTGTTTGCGCCCCGCCCTGTCCCGTCGCTGCCGATCGTCGGATCGGACCAGAGGTTTCCCGTTCGCCGCATCCTGTGCGTGGGTCAGAACTACGCCGCCCATGCGCGCGAAATGGGGTCGGACCCGGACAAGCAGACGCCCTTCTTCTTTTCCAAGCCCGGCGACGCCCTGGTGTCGGACGGCGCGGACCCGACCTATCCGTCGGCGACCGCGAACCTGCATTATGAGGCCGAACTGGTCGCGGCCATCGGCCCGCTGGCCGACGGCCGGATCGGCGTCGTCGGCTGGGCGGTCGGTTGCGACCTGACCCGCCGCGATCTGCAGGCCGAGGCCAAGAAGGCCGGCCGGCCGTGGGATGCGGCCAAGGGGTTTGATCAGTCGGCGCCGTGCGGCCCCATCACCCTGGGCGCCCTGCCCGATCCCGCCGGCGCCATCCGCCTGACCGTCAATGGCCAGCCCCGTCAGGACAGCGTGCTGGACGACATGATCCTGAATCCCGATCGCATCGTCGAGGCGGCCGGCGCCCTGTGGTCGCTTCAGCCCGGCGACCTGATCTTCACCGGCACCCCGTCCGGCGTCGGTCCGGTCCAGCCGGGCGACCGGGTGGTGGCGACCATCGACGGTCTGGAGACGCTGAGTTTCGAGGTCCAGCCGTGATCCTGCATGGCTACTGGCGCTCGGGGGCCAGCTACCGCGTCCGGATCGCCCTGAATCTGAAGGGCCTGGGTTACGACAGCGCCGCCCACGACCTGCGCAAGGGCGAGCAGAAGGCGGCCGATTATCTGGCGCTGAACCCGCAGGGCATGGTTCCGGCGCTTCAGGACGGCGACCTGATCGTCACCCAGAGTCCGGCCATTCTGGAGTGGTTGGAGGAGACGCATCCAGAACCGGCCCTGTTGCCTCGGGCGGCGAACGACCGGGCGGCGGTGCGCGCCATGGCCGCCCTGATCGGTTGCGACATCCATCCATTGAACAATCTTCGCGTGTTGAAGGCGATCCGCTCGACCTTCGGCGCCGATCCGTCCGCCGTGGACGCCTGGGCCGCGGGATGGATCGCGCCGGGCTTCGATGCGCTTGAGGCCCTGATCGCCCGCCACGGCGCCGGCTGGAGCTTCGGCGACGCCCCGACGCTGGCGGACTGCTATCTGATTCCTCAGATGTATTCGGCGCGTCGCTTCAACATGGACCTGTCGCCCTGGCCCCATCTTCTGGATGTCGAAGAGGCCGCGCGCGCCCACGTCGCCTTCGCCTCGGCCCACCCGGATCGACAGCCCGACGCCGATGCCTGATCGGCGCCGGCCTGCGCATATCAGCGGTGGATAAGTAGGGTTCGCTTAAGGTCTCGCTCAGCGTCCCTTAAGCATTGCGCGTCAAAGTGCGGGAGTGTCGTATTCCCCCGCCACACCTTCGGCGTCGTCGCCCATCCATCGCCTGGCCCTGGCCGTGGTGACCACGCCCGAGCGCGCGCCCGGCGCCTTCATGACCGCGCCCTCCGGCGCCCGCGAAGACGCCATGCGCTTCCTGCTGCAAACGGGGGCCGACGCCGGCGTCAAACTGATCGCCACCCGCCCCGAGGGCGACGGCGAACGCCTGCTGGGTCAGGCCTGGCCCTTCCCCTCGCCCTTCCAGGTGACCGTGCGGACCGTGCCGCTGAGCGAAGGTCTGGACCGGGTCGAGGCCCGCGCCCGCCGCTCGCTGGAGCGTATGGGCCTGCCGCGCGGCGACGTGCTTCTGATCTCGAACGCCGCCGATCTGGCCGGCGTCGAGGGCC